>JASLMK010000095.1 GCA_030746555.1 Planctomycetota bacterium
CTTCGCAACCGGCCGTCTTCGACGGCCTCTCGGCCCCTGGCGGCGCTTTATGAGAACCTGGCTTCCTCGACGACCCGTTCAGGGTCGCCTGCGTCGCCAGAACCCGCAAAGCACCACCCCGAACCGAGTTGCTGTGTCTGGTGCACGTCTTCATGAATCATCCGAGCTAGACTCGCGGGCGATGGTGCCTAGAGCGCAGATCCCCGCCGCCGCGCTGCTCGCGCTCCTCGCTTGTTGCGGCGCGGAGTCGGGGGCGGGCGCCAGCCCCGCCGCCCTGGCCCGGGCCTTCGCCTGGAGCGACTCCCTGGAGGTCTTCCTGCCCCACGAAGGTGCAGCGCGACGGGCGCGGGACGCGGCGCGCCTGCTCTCTGCGCGCACCTCCCTCGAGGTCGCTTTCCCCCAACGAGGCGATCGCGGTCGTTCCGATCGCCCGCGGGTGGTGGGGGGGCTCTTCGACGACCCGGCCGTGCTGGCCCTGCTCCGCCGGGTGGGAGCCGAGCCGACCGCCGGGGGAGGCCTGAGCTTCTTGGGGATCGAGCTCGCACGCGAGGGCGAGGCCCTCGCCGCCTGCTTCGCCGATCCCGAGCGCGCCGGCCTGCCCCTGACCGTCCTCGCCGCGGGCTCGCCGGAAGCGCTCGCGCACCTCGTCGACGACCTGCGCCCGACCGCCCGGCCCTCCGCCCGGGTCTGGCGCCGGGGCCAGCCCTGTCTTGCCGTCGAGCTTGCGCTGGACGGAACACCGCGCCAGGAGACCCTGCGAGACATCGCCCGCGAGCGCTCCCGCGCCCTGCGCCGCGTGCGCATCGCGGCTTCCGACGACGAGGTGCTGTTGAGCGCCGTGCCCGAGGTGGACTCGGAGCGCGCCGCGGAGTACGCCGCGGCCGTCACCGCAGCCCGCTCGCGGGTCCGCGAATGGGTCGGCGCCGGTCCGCCCCTGCGGCCCTTTGCTGCGACCCTCGTCGGCGGCGCGGCCATCCAGCGCAACCTCGTCGGAGCCGTGGGCCTGTCCGTTCCCGACGGCCTCGTCCAGCGCGAGCTCGTGCTCCTGGCGAGCGGCGTCCCCCACGACGGCGGGCGCAGCGCGGCCCGCGCCGCCCTGCGCGCGCGCCTGGGAGAGCCGACGCGCGCCTGGGTTCTCGAGGGCGCCGCGATCGACGCAGCCGGCTCCTGGTGGGGCACGCCGCTCACCGACCTCGCGACCGCGGCCGCGACCCTGGCCCTGGCGGAGATCGTCGATCCCGCCGCGATCGACCGCCACTCCCAGCACGCCCTGGCGCCGGCCCGCGGGCTGCTCTTCCGCTGCCTGCGCACCGCGCCGGGGGCGGGCGGGCTGCCGGCCCTCTGGGAAGCCGGAGAGCCGGCCCTCTCCGAGGCCGACTGGCGCGCGTGGCTTGCGGCTCTGGGCGAGGCCCCGCTCCCCGTCCGCCGCCCCGGCCCCGCCCCCCGCCGGCGCTACGCCGGCGGCGTCGCCTTCGACTCGGACGGGCGCCCCGGCGGCGGCCTGTGCGCACCGGGCCTCGACCTCGGCTTGGAGTCCGCCGCGCTCGTGGGCGCGGACGCGGTCTCGTTCACGAGCTTCTTCCACCAGCGTCCCCCCTCCCCGGTCTTCGCGGGCGACCGCAACCCCCAGGGTCTGCAGGCCGCCGAAGGGGACGCCGCCCTGGCCCTCGCCGTCGCCCGCGCCAGGGCGGCGGGGGCGCGCTCAGTCCTGTTGCAGCCGCACCTGTTGCTGTCCGAGAGCGCCGGGCACTCCGCCTGGCGCAAGCGCACCACGAGCGCCGACTGGGAGGAGTTCTTCGCGCACCTCAGGCGCGCCCTCGTGCACTACGCCCTGCTCGCCGAGCGCACCGGCTGCGACGTCTTGTGCGTCGGCACCGAGCTCTGGCCGGCGCACGGTGACGGCGGCGGCGCGGAGCTCGCCGAGCTCAAGGAGGCCCGCTGGCGCGAGGTGATCGGCGCGGTGCGCGAGCACTTCCACGGCGCGCTGACCTACGCCGCGCGCTGGCCCGGCGAGGCCCGCCGGATTCCGTTCTGGGACGCGGTCGACCTGGTCGGCGTGACCCTCTACCCCGACCTCGAGGTGCCGCGGGACGCCGAACGGCTCGGGCGGATCCGCGGGCGGATCGCCCGCACCCTCGAGCAGGTTGGAGAGCTGGCCCTCGAGCAGGGCCGTGGGGCGCTGATCGTCGAGGTCGGGTTCCGCTCGACGACCGACGCTGCCCTGGAGCCCGAGCTCGCCACCGGTGGGCTCGACCTCGACGAGCAGGCGCTCTTGTGGGACGGCTTCGCGCGCGCCCGGGCCGCGGCCTGGGCGGCCGACGCACCCCTGGCGGGCTGCTTCGTCTGGTGCTGGCGCAGCGAGCTGCACCCCGGCGGGCGCCTCGACCGAGGCTTCACTCCCTGCGGCAAGCCGGCGCAGGCCCTCCTGCGGCCCATGTTTCGAGCGCCTTGAGCGCCGCGGGCGAGAGGGGCCGTCGCGTTGGCTGCGCGCCGGGCGGTGGGGGGCGAGGGTGAGCGCGCCCGACCCGGCCTTCGAGTCCCCGGCGGTCCTCGCCGGCGTCGGCCCGGTGCGCGCCGAGCGTCTGGCGCAGGCGGGCCTGGAGACCGTGCGCGACCTGATGCTCCTGCTGCCGCGACGCCTGGAGACGCCGGGCGAACAGGTGAGCGTCGCCGAGGCCCTCGAGCGCGTCGGCTCTCGGGTCCGCGTGCGCGGCACGGTGGCGCGACCGCGCTTCTCGCGCTTCGGGCGACGCTCTACGGTGCGCTTCTCCCTCGAGGCGGAGGGCGCCGCCCTCGACGTGCTCTTCTTCAACCAGCCTTGGCAGCGCGATCACTTCTCCGCCGGGGAGGAGGTCACCCTCTCGGGAGATGTCGGCACGGGACGCCGCGGGCCGGCGCTCGTCTCGCCGCGTCGGGTCGATCCCTCGGCCGAGAGTGGGCGCGCCGGCAGACCCGTCTACGCGGGAGCCGAGGGGATCGGCTCGGACCTCATGGGGCGGCTGTGCCGGCAGGCTGTTGAGCGCGCCGCCGCCCGGCTGGAGGAGGCGCTCCCCGCCGCCGCCCTCGCGCGGCTGGCCCTGCCCTCCCTCCCCGAGGCGGTCGGCGCCCTGCACGCACCGCCCAGCGTCCCCGACTACGAGGCCGCGCGGCGCAGGGTCGTCCTCGAGTCCCTGCTGCCGATCCAGGCGCGGGTCCTCGCGCGCGCGGCCGGCTCCGAGGCAGGCGACGCCTTCGTGATCGGCGTGGACGAGGCGGCCGACGCAGAGCTGCGCGCTCGCTTGCCCTTCGTCCTGACCGCGGGACAGGGGCGCGTCGTCGCCGACCTGCGTGCCGACCTGGCGCGCGCGACGCCCATGCGCCGGCTCCTGCAGGGCGAGGTCGCCAGCGGCAAGACGATCCTGGGGGCCTACGCCTGCATGGCCGCCGCCGCCGCCGGCGCCCAGGCGGCCTTCCTCGCGCCGACCGAGCTCCTGGCCGAGCAGCACTTCGCCGGCCTGCGCGAACTCCTCGAAAGCGCGGGCGTGCGCACCGATCTGCTGTGCGGCTCGCTCCGCGCCCGCCGGCGGCGCGAGCTGCTCGAGCGCCTCGCCGCGGGGACGATCGACGTGCTCTTCGGGACCCACGCCCTGTTCAGTCCCGACGTGCGCTACGCGCGCCTGGCCCTGGCGGTGATCGACGAGCAGCACCGTTTCGGCGTCGCCCAGCGCGCGCGGCTGATGGACAAGGGGCGCGACGTCCACGTGCTCCTGATGACCGCCACGCCGATCCCGCGCACCCTCGCCCTGACCCTCTACGGAGACCTCTCGATCAGCACCCTGCGCGAGCTCCCCGCCGGCCGGCAGCGCGTGCGCACGCGCCGCTGGGGCAAGGCGGACGGCCCGCGTGCCGAGCGCCTGCTCACCCAGCGCCTCGAGGCCGGCGAGCGCGTGTTCTGGGTCTCGCCGCGCATCGGTGACCGCGACTCCCCCGGCGCCGAGCGCGCCTTCGAGCGCCTGAAGCGCTCCTCCCTCGGCCGCTTCGGCGTCGAGCTCGTCCACGGCCGCCTGGGGGCCTCCGAGCGCGCGCGGCGCCTCGAGCGCTTCAAGGCCGGCCGCTCGCGCCTGTTGGTGGCCACGACCGTGATCGAGGTCGGCGTGGACGTGCCCGAGGCCGCCGTGATGGTCGTCGAGGACGCCGATCGTCTCGGCCTGGCCCAGCTCCACCAACTGCGCGGGCGCGTCGGTCGGGGCGGAGGAGAGGCCTGGTGCCTCCTGCGCGGCTCCGACGCGGCGAGCGAGCGGTTGGAGCTCCTCGAGCGCTGCCACGACGGCTTCGAGCTGGCCGAGGAGGACCTGCGCCGCCGGGGAATGGGGGAGCTCAGCGGCCTGCGCCAGTCCGGCGCCGTGATGGAGGGGCTGGGCGCGGACCTCGACCTGCTCACGGCTGCGCGGGACCTGCTCTCAGACGAGCCCGCGCTCCTCGGCGCCTACGCATCCCCCCGACCCCCGACCGCGGCGGCCCACGCGCCCTGACGATCCCTGAGACCACCACCGCCCACAGACCACACCGCCGCCATGGACCAGATCTTGACCTCCGAGAACCTGATCGCGCTTTGCACCCTGACCCTGCTGGAGATCGTCCTGGGGATCGACAACGTCGTGTTCCTCTCGATCCTCGCCTCCCGCCTGCCCGAGGAGCGCCGGGCCGCGGCGCGGCGCATCGGGCTGGCCCTGGCGATGTTGATGCGCATCGTCCTGCTCCTGGCCTTGAGCTGGGTGATGAAGCTCACGGCGCCGCTCTTCGTGGTCATCGGCCACGAGATCTCGGGGCGCGACCTGATCCTGTTGACCGGCGGCCTGTTCCTGATCGGCAAGGCGACCTTCGAGATCCACCACAAGCTCGAGGGCGAGGGCCCCCACGCGACCGAGGGCGAGACCGCGACCTTCGGCTCGGTCCTCCTGCAGGTCATCATCCTCGACGCGATCTTCTCCCTCGACTCGGTCATCACCGCAGTCGGAATGGCCGACGCGCTGTGGGTGATGATCACGGCCGTCATCGCAGCGGTGGCGGTGATGATGATCTTCGCCGGCGCGATCGGCGAGTTCATCGAACGCCACCCCACCATGAAGATGCTCGCCCTCGCGTTCTTGATCCTGATCGGCGTGATGCTGTTCGCCGAGGGCCTCGGCAAGCACATCGAGAAGGGCTACATCTACTTCGCGATGGCCTTCTCCCTCGTCGTGGAGATCCTGAACCTGCGCGTGCGGGCCAAGCGCGCCGCCCGCTCGACCTGAGCCCTACGGTCCCGGGCGCAGGACCAGGCGCGAGGCGCAGGCCGCCTCGACCCCGGCCTCGCTCCAGGCGAGGGGGACCGTCTCTCCGGCCAGGAAGCGGGGCAGCAGGTCGTCGTAGTGGGGGTCGCCGGGGTGGCCGCTCTGACCCATGGGGAGCACGAACCGCGAGTGGTCCGGATCGGCCAGGTCGAAGACCACGCGCACCGAAGCGCCCCACGCCGCCGGCAGCTCTTCGCCCCGCCAGTCCCCGCCGAAGGCCCGAATCGTCGTCCCCGAGCCGCCGACGGGGAAGGGCCCGCGGTCGAACCAGCCGCCGACGAGCGGGACCGCGTCCAGGGGATGGGAGAGGGTGAGCCGGTGCAGGTCCCCGTAGCGCCACTCCTCGAGGTCCTCTCCCCAGCGCGCGACGCCGGCCCGCCAGGCGGAGGCCAGGGCCGAGGCGACGACGTCGGAGCGCGCCTCGCGGCGCGGAGTCCGCCGGTCGTCGAACCAGTCGGCTGCGCACTCACCGCGCAGCGCGGCGAGCAGGAACGGACGACGGTTGAGGGCCGGCAGGCGCGGCAGGCCGTGGGGCCCGAAGTCGTCCTCGGTGATCGCCTCGAGCAGGGCGCGCTCGGCCAGGGCGAAGAGGGCGGGCTCGCCGCGCTCGGCGGAGAACGTCCCGTCCCAGGCGGCGAGGGCCTCGTAGCAGCGGCGGGCGTCGCCCTCGAACGGGCCGCCCAAGGCCGCGAGCAGGTCGGCGGGGTACAGGGAGCGGGCATCGAGCTGCAGGTCCGCCGCGCCCTGGGCGGTCCAACCGTCCTCGGCGGCGATGCGCTGCCGGATGCGGTCACCGCGCTGGGCCGTGTCGAAGTAGTCGCTGTAGGGAGCGTCGTAGCCCGGCGGCCGCACGTCCTCGTTGGCGGTCACGAGGAAGTCGACGGCGGGCCGCAGGACGGTCGGGTTCGCGTCGTGGGGGAGCAAGCCGTCCCAGCCGACGCTGGACTGTGCCCCGAGGACCGGGAAGCGCCCGCTCATCCCCCGCCGATCCGGGCGGCGGCCGACGACGGTGAACAGCAGGCCGCCGGCGCGGTCTGCGGCGACGAGGTTCATGGGCAGGAACGGGTGCAGCTCCATGGCCGCGAGGACCTCGTCGACGTCGCGCGCGCGGGAGAGGCGAGCGAAGGCCCGCACCGGGTCGGCCGGCTCGTAGGCCGACCAGGCCAGGGAGCGGGCCGGGAGGCCGCGGCCGGGATCGGCGGGGAACAGCGGGCCGCGATCGGTGCGGGCGAGCTCGAGGGTCACCGGGTCTGCGCCGCGCACGTCCACCGTCACGCTCTCCCGTCCCAGCGCGACCCAGTCGGCGCCCCGACGTACGCGCTCGCCGTCGGGGTCGAGCTCCTCGACGAACAGGTCCACGTCGTCGAGGCGGGCGTTGGTGAACGACCAGGCGACGCTCGCGTTGTGGCCGATCATCACTCCGGGCGCGCCGGGCAGGGAGAGCCCGGCGACGGAGACCTCGGGGCTCTCCAGATGCACCGCGTACCAGGTCGGCGGGGCGGCGAGGGCGAGGTGGGGGTCGTTGGCGACCAGCGGGGCGCCGGTCGCCGTGCGACTCGCGCCGATCGCCCAGTTGTTGCTCCCGCCGCCTCCCTCGGACACGACCGGTGCCCCCCGCGGCACGGCGCCGCCCTCCGCGGGCGGACACGCCGCGCGCGCGAGGCCGACGAGCTCCTCGTCGACGACCAGGGGCGCGCCGGCGACGAGGTCGTCGAGTGCCGCCGGGCCCAGGGCTCCCAGCCAGCGGAAGCGATCCTCCTCGCAGACGCCGATCGTGAACGAGAGGCCCCGAGCGAGGAGCACGGGGATGCACAGGGAGTCGACCTTCGTCCAAGGCTCGGGCTCGAAGCGCAGGATGCGGAAGAGGGGCGGCAAGTCGTCGGACCTGGCGGCGATCCAGGCGTTGACGCCCTCGGCGTAGGCCTCGACGAGCGCCCGTGACGCGGGCTCCAGGGCCGCGGCGTGCTCGCTCGCCGCGTGACGCAGTCGGAATCTGCGCGCGTCGAGGTCCTTGGCGAGGCCGCCCTCGCCGACGACCTCCGCCAGGCGGCCCGACGCCCAGCGCCGCATCAGCTCCATCTGCTCGAAGCGATCGTTGGCGTGCAGCCAACCCAGAGCGCGGACGGCGTCGAGCTCGCTCCGCGCGCGGATGTGGGGGACTCCGTCGTGGTCGAATCGTACGGTGACCTCCGCGCGCAGCCCGGCCAGGCTCGCCGCGCCAAAACGGCGGGGGAGCCCCGAGGCGGAGACCCCGCTCCACCACCAGCCGATCGCGGCGCACCCCAGGAGGGCGGCCAGGAGCAGGAGCAGAGGCAGGCGTCGGCGCATGGGGTGGTCGTGGTCGCTGGCGGGGGGAGATCGTCGGTTGGAGGTCGCCTAGCATAGGCGGAGCGGGCCGCGGAGGAACCGACGGGGAGCGCACCCTCGGATGGGATCGCGGGCGAAGGCGCCGCCGGGCGCGCAAGCCAGCGGGCGATTGCGTATCCTGGCGCCGGGCGTGGGGGTAGGCAGAACCACCGCTCCCCTCCACGGCTCCCACGATGTTCCAGCCCCAGCCCTCCGTACGCGGCCGCTTCGCCCGCGGCCTCGCTCTCGCCGGCGTCATGCTGCTCGGCGGGCCGGTATCCACGGCCCAGATCGACCTCCCCGCGAGCAAGCAGCGATCCTCGCCGGCCGAGCGCGAGACCGACCCTCCCGCCCAGCGCGGCCGGGGCATCGTGCCGCACCTGGTGTGCACGATCTGCAGCGAGCGCAACTACACCTCCCCCCGAGACAGGCCGGCCATCGCCGACGGGACCTTCACCGCCTGGTGCACCCTGTGCGCGCGCGACACGCTTCATCGCTCCTCGACGGTCGCAGCCGCGCGGGGCGCCCTGTCCCTGCCCGGCGGCGGAGGGCGAGCCCGCCGGGCGGCCGATCCCTCATCGCCGGGAGAAGCGGCGCGCGCGCCCGCCGCACCCGCCGTCCCGCGCGGGACGCCGGCGGCGTTCATCCTCGAGGAGGTGTCCGGTCTCACCGACCTGGGCGGCTCGCTCGCGCACCAGGCGGTCGAGAGCCTCCTGGCCCTCGGCGACGACGGCCTCGCCGCTGCCCGCGGCGCCTTGGGCAGCGACGTCGGGGGGGTCGTCGTGACCGCGGCCCGCGTCCTCTTGCGGGGCGGCCAGGCGCAGGACGGTGAGCGCGTCGCCGAGCGCCTGCGCCGCCGCCTGCCGGCCGCGGCGGGTCCCCGGATCCTGACCGAGCTGATCGAGCGCGACCCGGTGCACGCGCCGCCGGCCCTGCTGGTGGACCTGCTCGACCACCCCCAGCAGCCGATGCGCAACGCCGCCCTGAGGCGCCTGCGGACCATGGGCTCGGCCGAGCTCAAGGGCCTGCTCACCGTCCCCCTGGAGTCGGCGCGCGCCGAGACGCGCCTGCGCGCCCTCGAGCTTCTGTGCACCATCGAGGACCCGGGCGTGCTCGACCTCCTCCTCGCTCGCCTCGACGACCCGTCTGCCCGCGTCGCCTCCCGCGCCGCGGCCGCCGTCGCCGACAGCGAGGACCCGCGGGTCGCCCTGGAGCTCGAGGGCCGGGCGTTCCGAAGCCGATGGATCCTGCGCGACAACGCCTACGCCCTGCTCGCGATCCTCGACCGCGAGGATCGCACCTTGACACCGATGCTCGACGAGCGGCACGCGGAGCCGCTCCTGGCGGGGCTGGAGTCGTCCGATCCCCTGATCTACGGAACCTGCGCCGCGGCCCTGGCCGGGATCGGCTACCGCAGCGGGCGACCGGAGGAGACGGCCTGGCTCGATCGCGAGGTCACCGGCCGGCTCGTGGCGGCCGTCGCCGGGCGCGAGTTCCACAGGGACTTCAGCGCCCTGCAACCGCGGGCCTTGCGCCGCCTGCGCGCGATCTCCGGCGAGTCCTTCGGGACCGACGGACCGGCCTGGGCGAGCTGGTGGATCGACCATCGCGACGGGTTCTACGCGCGGCGCGTGAGCTTGAGCATGGAGGGCGAGCGGGCGCGCCGGGCGGTGCTGCGCTACCGCGGCACCGGAGTCGCCGCCGGCGTGTTCACCCTCAGGGGACCCGACGCGCCGGCGCCGTCGGCGGACGGCGGCCCGGGGGAGGACCGCTGGCTCACCGAGCGCGAGTGCCGGGAGGTCGTCGCCCTGCTCGGCCGCGAGGGCGCCTTGGGCCCCGACCGCCTGCCGGGACTGCGCGGCCTGCGGACGAGCGGCTTTCGGACCGTGGAGGTGCTCGTCGACGGGCGCGGGAAGACCTTCACCTTCGGACCCGCCGAGTCGGAGCCTTGGTTCGAGCGCGTGTGCGCGGCGCTCGCGGATCTGCGCGACCGCAACCGCTGGCAGGCCTACGCCGACCTCGCCGCTCACGCCGACGCGCGCGCCTTCTGGGAGGCGGAGGCCCCTTGGTGGAGCGAGGAGCGCGAGCCCCTCGAGCGCGACCTGCGCCTGAAGGAGCTCGTCCTGGCGCGGGTCGCCGAGAGCCGACCTTCCCTGCGCACGGCGCTCTACGACGAGCTCGCGCTCCTGTACGAGACCGCGGGCGTCGCCTCGCCGGCGGACTTCCCCCTGTTCTGCGAACTCCTGCGCGACGAGGGCTTCTTCGCCGAGAGGGCGCGCAGGCTCGTCGAGCTGGCCCTGGTCGCCGCCCGCTCGGTCGACGAGAGCGCGGTCGTCGGCGCGGAGTGGGGCGACCGCCTGATCGAGCTGTTGCGCGCGCGCTTCGGCCCGCAGGCGGCCGAGGCGATGGCGGGCGTCTCCTCCGCCTGCGGCGAGGAACACGTGCGCGGGCTGGTGGCCGACGAGCGCCCCCTGCTGCGCGCCGTCGGCGTGACCGAGCTGGCGCGCCGCCTGGCCGACGACGGCCCCGCCGACCCCCAACGGCGCGCCGCGGACATGGCGCTCCTGGTCGGCCTACTCGGCGACCCCGAGCCCCAGGTCGAGGCCGCCGCGGCCTTGGCCTTGGGCCACGCGCGGGTCGAGGGGGCGCTGACCGAGTTGCTCGTGCGGGCGCGCCTGGCCGAGGAGGGCGTCCGCGCCGCGGCCCTGCGCGCGATCGGGATGATGGGCGGCGAGTTCGTGCTCGACGCCCTCGTCCTGGCGACGACCGACGGCAACGAGCGCATCCGGGTGGCCGCGGCCGAGGGTCTGGCGTCCCTGGGTGACGCACGCACGGCGCCCTACCTCATCGCTCTGCTCGGCCGCGGCGCCGACACGCCTTCCTACGCCCACGCCTTCGGAGGTCTGCTGCGCTTGGGCGAGACGGTGCACGCGGACCTGGCGCGCACGATGGCCTCGCCCCTGCACCGCTCCCGGCGTGGTGCTGCCCTGCTCCTTGCGTACCAGGGACGCCCCGATGCCCTGGGGGTCATGATCGACCTGCTGCGGGCGGACCCGACGGATGTCGTCCTCGAACGGGAGGTGACGATCCTCTCCTGCATCGACCTGTCGGAGGCGTCGGACGCGCCCGCGGAGTGGGCGAGCTGGTGGGAGACCGTCGTCCACGACGACGCGACCGCGTGGTTGGCCGCGGCTCTCGAGCGGCGCGGTGTCGAGGGAGCCGCCGAGGTCCTGGGCGCGGAGCCCGGACTGGCCCGGGCGCTGCTCCTGGCGGACGTGATGGAGCGTCCCGAGGCGTTCCTGGTCGAGCGGGCCAGACGCGAGCTCGAGCACCTGCTCGGCCGCGCGGTCGGCACCCCTCCCGGCGAGTCCGGGGAGCGCGCGCTGTGGCTCAACGGCTTGCGGGAGGAGCTCGCCGAGAGCTGGGACTCGTGACCTCGGCGGAGGAGCGCACGGCGGCGAGGGCCGCGCGGCCCGGTGCCGTGCGTTGGGTCGTGGCGGCCCTCGGGCTCGCCGCGGTCGTCGCCATCGCCCTGTGGCCGATGGGGAACCCCCGACGCGGCGCTCTGGAACGGGCCGTGGGCGGCCTGTTCGACCAGCTCGCCCTCGGCCGCGTCGAGGCCCACGCGGCGGCGATCCGCCTCGCCGCGGCGGAGTCGGGCCTCGACCCCTGCCTGATCGGCGCCGTCTGCTACGCCGAGAGCCGCGGTCGCGTGGACGCCCTCTCGAGCGTGGGCGCGGCGGGCCTGATGCAGCTCATGCCCGACGCCGCCGCCGACGCCTCGCGCGCACTGGGCCTCGAGGAGCCGACCAGGGCCGAGCTGCGCTCGGACGCCCGCCTCAACCTACGCCTGGGAGCGCGGCACCTGGCCTGGACCCTGGAGCACGAGGACGGCGAGGTCGAGCGCGCCCTGGTCGCCTACAACGCTGGGCGGACCACCCTGCGCCGTTGGATCAAGGCGGCCGGCAGCTACACTCTCTGGCGCGAGCGCCAGCTCGCTGACGGGGACTCCGGGGTCTTGACCTACGCTCTCGGAGTGCTCGCGTGCCGCGAGACCCTGCGTGCGCGGGGAAAGATCGATGGTCCCGACCGTTCACGAGGCGACGATGCTGCAACCGACCCGGACTCCTGACCCCCGGCCCAGGTTCCGGGGACTCCCCGAGCTGGGCTCCGCCCTCCTCGCCGCGGCGGCGCTCGCCGGAGGGCTCCTTCCCGGCCAGGAGGAGGAGCCCGCCGCCGCGGCGCCCGCCGCCGTCGAGCACGCCAGTCCGCGGGAGGCCATGGGCGCGTTCCTGCGCGGTGTGGGCTCGGGGAACCCGATCGCCGACTGGGACCTGGCGCGGACCGCCCTGGAGACGCTCCCCGACGGGAGCCCGCCGGACAAGGGCAAGGTCGCGCGCCTGAAGTGGGCCCTGGACCGCGCGGAGCTCGTCGACCTCGAGGAGTTTCCCGCCGCGGGCGACCCCGAGCTGTTCACCGGGCGCGAGTGGACCTGGGCGCCCTACTCCCACAACCCGCGCGTCCAGCGCGCCGGCATCGAGGTGCGCTTCGTCGAGGAGGGGACGCACTGGCGGATCGCGGCCTCGATCTTCGAGCGCGTGGACGACTGGTGGCAGGCGGTCCAGGAGGAGCCGATCGTGGGGGAGGTCCTGGAGGGCCTCGCTCCCCTCGATCGCCTGCACTGGAAGATCCGGGAGGTCCTGCCCCAGACCCTCCTGAAGCGCTCCTTCCTGATCGAGAACTGGCAGTGGCTGGCGCTATTGGTCCTGGTCGTGGGGGGCGTCGTGCTCGACCGCCTGGTGTGCGCCGTGATCAAGCGCGTGGCGGCGCGCGTCGCCTCCGACGAGCGCCTGTCCTTGGACCGCAGCGTCTTCGGGAACTTCGAGCGACCCTTCGGGATCTTCGTCACGGCCCTGGTGCTCAAGTCCGGCCTGCCCCTGGTCGGCGTCGACCCCCAGTTCGACACGATCCTGACCGTCGCCGCCGGGTTCGTCCTGGCGGTCTCGGGCGCCTGGGCTTCGTTCCGTCTCGTGGACGTCGTCTGCGCCTTCCTGGCGGACCGCGCACGCCTGAGCGTCAATCGCTTCGACGACATGCTCGTGCCGCTGTTGCGGCGCACCCTGAAGATCCTGCTCTCGATCCTGTTCCTGGTCTACCTGGCGTCGTTCCTCTCCGAGGACCTGATGGGGATCATCGCCGGGCTCTCGATCGGGACCCTGGCCGTGGGCTTTGCCGCCAAGGACTCGATCGAGAACCTGTTCGGGACCTTCACGGTCCTGCTCGACAAGCCGTTCCAGCTCGGCGACTGGATCACGGTGGGCGACATCGACGGCACCGTGGAGGCGGTCGGCTTCCGCTCGACCCGCGTCAGGACCTTCTACAACAGCGTCATCAGCGTGCCCAACAGCCGCTTCATCAGCGCCCACGTCGACAACTGGGGGCGGCGTCGCTACCGGCGCATCAAGTCCACCCTGGGCCTGACCTACGACACGCCGCCGGAGAAGATCGAGGCCTTCTGCGAGGGCGTGCGCGAGCTGATCCGCACCCACCCCTACACGCGCAAGGACTCCTACCACGTGTACCTGAACTCCTTCGCGGACTCGTCGCTGGGCATCATGCTCTACTGCTTCGTGGAGACTCCCGACTGGAGCACGGAGCTGCGCGAGCGTCACCGCCTGTTCAATGACATCCTGCGCGTGGCCGAGGACCTGAAGGTCGAGTTCGCCTTCCCGACCCAGACCCTGCACATGGCCCAGCCGGGCGACCTCGAGCATCCCGACCGGCCGGCGGACGCGGCGGCGGGCGTCGAGGCGGGGCGCGCCGCGGGGCGTGCGGTGGCCGAGCGCGGCCTGGCTCCCTTCGGCGGGGAGAAGCCCCCGCCCGTCGTGATCGACTGAGTCCCTCATCGAGGCCAACAGCCCGCCGTCGCTCTGCGTACGCGACCCACCCGCTTCGTACTTCTCTCTCCCGCCCCCATGAGCACACCGACAGCCGCCGCCCCCACCTCCGAAGACATCGAGCGCGCCAGCGCCTGGATCCGCGAGCTGGAGAGCTCCCTGGCCGAGGTCATCGTCGGTCAGGGGGGCCTCGTGCGCGGGTTGGTTCTGGGGCTGTTGACCGGCGGGCACGTCCTGTTGGAAGGCGTTCCGGGCCTGGGCAAGTCCCTGGCGGTCGCGTCCCTGGCGAAGGCGGTGCGCGGGGAGTTCTCGCGCCTGCAGTTCACCCCCGACCTGCTCCCCTCCGACCTGATCGGGACGGAGATCTACAACGTCAAGGAAGGGACCTTCTCGGTGCGCCAGGGGCCGGTGTTCGCCAATCTGGTGCTCGCCGACGAGGTCAACCGCGCGCCGGCCAAGGTCCAATCGGCCCTGCTCGAGGCCATGCAGGAGCGGCAGGTCTCCATCGGGGGCGAGTCGTTCCGCCTGCCGCGGCCCTTCGTGGTCCTCGCGACCCAGAACCCGATCGAGCAGGAGGGGACCTACCCCCTGCCCGAGGCCCAGCTCGACCGCTTCGCCCTCAAGGTCGTGGTCGACTACCCCGACCGCGCCGACGAGCTCGCGATCCTCGACCGCTGGGGGCGCACGGAGGCGGTCGAAGAGATGCGCGAGGTCGTGGACCTCGAACAGGTGCTCGCCGCGGGTCGCATGGTGGACTCGATCACCCTCGACCCGCGCCTGCAGGAGTACATCGTCTCCCTGGTGCTCGCCACCCGGGACCCGGCTGCGGCCGGCCTGGAGGAGCTCGTCGGCCGCATCCACTACGGCGGCTCCCCGCGGGCGACGATCTGGCTCTCGATCATCTCGCGCGCCCACGCCTTCGTGCACGGGCGCGGCTACGTGACACCGACCGACATCAAGGGCGTCGCGCTCGACGTGCTCCGCCACCGGGTGATCCCGACCTACGAGGCCGAGGCCGAAGGGCTCGACGCCGACGCGCTCGTCTCGCGCGTCGTCGAGACCGTCCCGGTGCCCTGAGGAGCGCACTGCCGAAGATGGCGAAGTCCGAGGCCACCGCACGGAGCACACCGAACCTGCTCGCGCCCGAGTTGATGGCGCGCGTGGAGCAGATCCGGATCCGGACCCACAAGCTCGTCAACACGGCCCTGTCGGGCGGCTACCGCAGCACCTTCCGCGGGACCGGCCTGGAGTTCGAGGAGGTGCGCCCCTACCAGCCGGGGGACGACGTGCGCTCGATCGACTGGAACGTCACGGCGCGCACGGGCCATCCCTTCATCAAGACCTTCTCCGAGGAGCGCGAGCTCACGATCGACTTCCTCGTCGACACGAGCCGCTCGATGGACTTCGGCAGTCGGCGCTGGACCAAGCGCGAGGCGGCGGCCCAGCTCTGCGCCCTGATCGCGTTCGTGGCCCTGCGACACCAGGACCGGGTCGGCCTGACGCTCTTCGGCGAGCGACCGGGGCTGCACCTCGACGCGCGCAAGGGCACCCGGCACTGCCTGCGCGTGATTCGCGAGGTGCTCGCCGCCGAGCCGACCGACGGGCCCGGCGACCTGCAGGCCGCCCTCGAGCACCACCTGCGCGCCCACCGCCGGCGGGGTCTCCTGTTCGTCGTGAGCGACTTCCTCGAGCCGTCGTTCGCCGAGTCCAGCGGAGCCGACGAGCCCGCCTGGGCCGACCCCCTCGCCAGCCTCGGCCTGCGCCACGACGTGATCTGCGTGCGCGTCGTCGACCCCCTCGAAGAGGACCTGCCCGCCGCCGGGCTCCTGCCCCTCTCGGAGATCGAGAGCGGTCGCTGGATGGAGATCGACTCGCGCTCGATGCGGGTTCGGGAGTCGTGGCTCGCCCAGGCCGCGCTCCGGCGCGAGCGCATCGAGTCGATCCTGGCCCGCGCGCGGGTGGACCTGGTCGAGATCGACGCGGCCGGCGACATCGCCGATCCGCTGGTGGCCTTCTTCCGGCGGCGCGTCCAGCGCCACGGGGGGAGGGTGTTCTGATGCCCGCCCTCCTCGCATCCCTGGCCGCCGTCGGGCTGGTGGCCCAGGCCGCCGACGTGCGCGTGCGGAGCGCTTGCGAGCCGGCCGAGGCGGAGATTGGCCAGCCGATCGACTGTTCCCTCTGGGTCGAGCACCCCGGCGACGTCCTCGTCCGCCTCCGCGACGACGCGCCAGGAGTCGATGACTCGTGGGTCGTCGAGGGCGAGCCGCGCACCACCACGACCACCGATCCAGCCGCCATCGACCGCCGGGTGACCCGCGTCGCGTGGACTCTGAGGTCCCTGGAGCCCGGAGAGCGCGCGGTGGCCCTGCCCGCGGTGCGCCTGTTCCGGGACGGCGCGCCGGCGGAACTCGAGACGCCGCCGGCGACCCTCGCCGTGCTCGGCTCCCTCTCGGAGGGCGAGGACGAGCCGCGGCCCGCGGCCGGGTTCCGGCCGGCGCCCGACTGGGAGCGCCCGCCCGTCGCCGGGGCCTTCGTCCTGGCGGGGCTCGTGCTCGCGGGCGCGCTCACGGCGTGGTGGTGGGCGCGCACCCGCCGTCGGGTGCGGAGCGCCGAGGGCGAGCCCACGACCGCCGAACGCCTGGCCGAGTTGCGCGGGCGCCTCGGCGAGCTCGAAGGCGACGCGCAGCTGCACTACGAGCTGACGGCCCTCGTGCGCGCGGCTGCGGACGCCCGCGCGGGCGAGGGGCGGCAGGCGCAGACCGACGAGGAGTGGCTCGCGTCCCTGAGCGCAGTCGACGGCGAGACACGCCAGCGCCTGGGCGAGTTCCTCGCGGAGTGCTCGGCGGTGAAGTACGGGCAGGAGCGCCCGACGCGCTGGGCCGTGGAGGCCACCGTCGCGGCGGCCGAGGACCTCGTCGCCGTGCTCGCGGGTGGAGAGGAGGAGGCCGCGTGAGCTCGGTCGCGCCCGCCACCCCCGTCGTCGACGCCGTGCAGAGCGCCGCCGAGGGCCGCCTGACCCTGTTCGGCGACCTCTCCCTGGCCGATCCCGAGTTCCTGTTGCTGATCCCCGTCGCCGTCGCCGTGACCCTGTGGGGCCGCGCCCGCGCCGGCCGCAGCCGCGCGCGCATGCCGGTCCTGCCCGGCCAGCCCCCGCCGCGTTCGGTGGCCCAGCGCCTGGCCTGGGTCCCCACGGCCCTGCAGGTCGCCGGGCTGATCGGCCTCTCGGTCGCCCTCGCCAGGCCCCTGCGCGGCGCCGTCGAGACCAGCTCGGTCTCCGAGGGCGTCGACATCGCCCTGGTCGTCGACCGTTCCAGCTCGATGGGCTACCGGGACATGGAGGCGGGACGCACGCGGCTGGAGGTCGTCAAGGACGTCGTCGCCCAGTTCGCCCGCCGACGCATGACCGACCGCGAGGGCGCCTCCGACTACGTCGGCCTGTTCGCCTTCGCCAAGTACCCCCAGGAGCTGTGCCCGTTCACCCTGGACGTGGACGCGATCACCGGCTTCCTCGAGCGCCTGGAGATCGTCTCCTTCAAGGCCGAGGACGGCACCGGCATCGGCATCGCCCTGGCCAAGACCGTCGCCGTGCTGCGCGAGACCGATGCCGAGTCCAAGGTCATCGTCCTGCTGACCGACGGCGAGAACAACCTCGACCTGATCGCGCCCCTCGACGCCGCGGAGCTGGCCGCGGAGGAGGGCGTGCGCGTCTACACGGTCTTCGCCGGCCGCTTCGTCCTCGACGCCTTCGGGCGCCAGCGCGAGCTCGACCAGGCGGTGGGGACCCGCGAGTTGGAGATGATCGCCGAGCTCACCGGCGGGCGCTTCTTCCGCGCCCGGGACCGCTCTGGACTGGAGGCGGCCTACGAGGAGATCGAGCGCCTGGAGCGTACGCGCCGCGAGGAGGTGCGCTTCGTCGAGCACTTCGATCTCTACCCGAGGGTTCTGGCGCCCTCCTTCGCCGCCTACCTGGTCTCGTGGCTCCTGGCGCTCGTCCTGGGGAGAAGGACGGGATGAACGACGCCTTCCTGCCGTTCGAGGTGCTGCGCTCCGACGCGGCGGTCTGGCTGTTGGCCGCGCCCCTCGTTCTCACGGCCGGTCTGTGGAGCCTGCGGGCGCGGCGCGCCGCCCTGCGGCGTCTGGCGGACGAGCGCCACCTCGACCGCCTCCTGCCGGACCGCTCACCCGCCCGCGCCCGCGGTCGCATCCTGCTCGCCTGCGGCGGGACCCTGTTCGCCGGCCTAGCCCTGCTCGGGCCGGTTCGCGGGTACACCCTGCGGGAGGTCGAGCGCAAGGGTCTCGACATCGTGTTCTGCATCGACACCTCCCGCAGCATGCTGGCCGGCGACCTCAAGCCCGACCGGCTCACGCGAGCCAAGCGGGAGATCGTCGGCCTGCTCGGCCGCCTGAAGGGGGATCGCACGGCGCTCCTGGCCTTCGCCGGCGACGTGCGGGAGGTCGCGCCGCTGACCCACGATCGCGTGACCCTGACCCACTTCACGAACACTCTCACGACCGAGGAGAACCTCGTCGGCGGCACCAACCTCGGCGGCGCCCTCGAGCGCGCCCTGGCCCTGTTCGACGGCCGCACCGGCGCCCACGAGGCGATCGTGCTCCTGACCGACGGCGAGGACCTCGAGGGGCGCGGGCTCGAGATGGCGCGCGTCGCCGCCGAGCGCGGGATCCGCGTCTTCGTCGTCGGCATGGGCACGGCGGAGGGCGGGAAGATCGCCGACGGCGCGCGCGGCTTCGTGCGCGACGAGAGCGGGCGCGAGGTGATCACGAGGCTCGGCGGCGCGACCCTGGAGGAGATCGCCGGCGCCACCGGCGGCGCCTACCTCTCGGCCGAGTCGTCCGCCATCCCCCTCGAGGAGCTCTACACCAAGCGCATCTCCCAGCTCGAGGCGCGCGATCTCTGGGCGGGCAAGGTGCGCATTCCCCATGACCGCTACCAGTGGCCCCTGGTGCTGGCGGTCGGCTGCCTGCTGATCGAGGCGGGCCTGCGCGAGCGGCGCGCGCGCCGGGAGGGAGCGGACCGGCGATGAAGTGCACGCTCCCGATCCTCGCCGCCTCGCTCCTCTGCGCCCAGGACGCTGCTCCCGCCGCCGGCGACGCTCCCGACCTCGCCGAGGGCCTGGCCCGCATCGAGGAGCGCACCGCGGCGGGCGAGCTCGAACGGGCGACGGCCCTGGTGGACGAGCTCCTGGCACCGACGGCCTTCGAGCGCTGGCGGGCGAGCCTGGAGGCGGAGGGCTCGCGCGTCCTGGCGGGGGCGGTCGACCTCTGCGCACCGGCGGTCGAGCGCCTCGGCCTGGGCGCCCTGCCCGAGCCCGTGCGCGGCGAGCTGTTCTACGCCCGGGGGCTCGTCCGCCTCGAGGCCGAGGACGCCCCGGGGGCCCTGCGCGGATTCGACCTCGCGCGCAGCCTCGGCGGTCCGGGCGGCTTGCGCCTGGACGCAACCTACGACCTGGGGGTCACGGCCTTCCTCGAGGGGGAGGAGTGGCGCGGCCTGTTGCTCGACCAGCCCGCCGGGCGGCCCGGATTGATCGGAGCGGCTCCCGCTCCCGACGGAGAGCAGCCCGACCCTCTGGCCGAGGCGCGCGCTGCCTACCTGCGCGCTCGCGAGCACCTCGTGGAGCGCCTGCGCGCGGACTGGCGCGACGCGAACACGCGCGCCAACGTCGAGCTCGTGCAGCGCCGCCTGCGTTGGCTGGACGAGGAGCAAGAGCGGCAGCAGGAGCAGCAGGAACAAGACGAGCAGGACTCGGAGGAGGACTCGTCCGACGCGCAGCCCGAAGGCGAGCAGGAGGGGGACCCCTCCGAGGACGGTGAGCAGAGCGCCGAGGAAGGGGACGGGGAGGAGAACGAGGAAGGGGAGCAGGAGCAGGAGGGAGAGGAGCGTCCCGACGAGGACCGCTCCGCCGACGACGGCGAGTCCTCCGAGGACGCGCAGGGCGACGGCGAGGAGGCCGGCACGGCCGAACCGCAGGAGGTCTACCTGACCCGCGAGGAGGTGCAGCGGATGTTGGAGAAGCTCGCCGAGCACGAGGAACAGGGCGAGGAGGTCAAGGCGCGGCTCTACCGGAACCGCCGCCAGAGAGTGGAGCGGGATTGGTGATGGGGATCGGCTTCGTGACGACACGCCGCGCCGGCGCGGTCCTGGCGGTCCTGGCACTCGGCGTGGGCCTGGCGGCGCCCGCGGCCGCCGCCCAGGGCGCTCCGCGGGTCACGGCCCAGCTCTCCACGGGCGTGGCCAAGCTCGGCTCGACCGTGAGCATCGAGATCGCCGTGGCGGGCGTCGAGGACGCCCGCCTCCTGGGGGTCCCGCGCGTCGACGGCCTGGCTGTCGAGGGCGTGGCGGGCCCCAGCGTCTCCGTCTCCCAGGAGTGGACGAACCGCCGCCGGACGATCTCCCGCAGCATCTCCTGGCGCGTCGTCCTGCGACCGGCGGCGGTGGGGGAGTACACGATCCCGCCGATACGCCTGACCGCCGACGGCGACGAGCTCCTCACCCGCGAGCTGACCCTCAAGGTGGTGGAGGACCTGCACGGCATGGAGCTGGGCTACCTCGAACTCGTCGAGCGGCCCGCGCGCGTGATCGAGGGCCAGCCCTTCGTGATCGACCTGCGCCTGGGCTGGGATCAGGGCATCGACCAGAAGGTCAACATGGCCAACCTCATCCTGCCCTGGTGGGGGGAGCTGCCGGGGACGCTGGAGGTCTCCACCGCGGCGACCGCCACGCGCTCGAAGTTGATCCAGGTGAACCTGAACTCCCAGGGACGGATCGACGTGCGCGACCTCGGCACCCTGGACGTGCGGGGCAGGCCCTTCCGGGTCCTGCGGCTGCGACGCACGTTCATCGCCACGCGCCCCGGACCGCTCGCCTTCCCCGAGAGCTTCCTGGAGTTCGGCTTCGTGGGCAGCGGGTTCTTCGACACGCGCAAGGAGACCTACCACGTGGGCTTCCCCGCCTTCGAGCTGGAGGTCGAGCCCTTGCCCGAAAAGGGCCGGCCCTTCGACTTCTCCGGAGCCGTCGGCAGCGTGCGCGCCCTGGCGAGCGTCGACCGGCGCGACGTGGAGGCGGGCGAGTCGATCAAGTTCTCGGTCGAGTGGTTCGGGGAGGCCAACCTCGAGTTCCTCGAGCCGCCCGACCCCTCGCGCCTGGGGGCCTTCGATCGCTTCCGCCTCTACGGCACGACCGATCGCTTCTCGGGGGACCGCCGGCGCATCGTCTACGACCTCGCGCCGATCTCCGGCGAGGTGACCGAGATCCCGTCTTTGCCCCTGAGCGTCTACGACCCCGCTGAGCGGGCCTACGTGACCGTCGAGACCGAGCCGATCGCGATCCGTGTCCGGGCCCTGGCGGGCGCGTCGACCCTGGCGATGGTCGAGGGGGCCGACGGCGAGGCCCTGGCCCTGACCGACATCCAGACCGCGTCCGAGCGCGACGGCGCGGCGAGCGGACCCACTCCGACGGCACTCGGCGCGTCGACCTTGGCCGTCCTGGCGGCCTGGCTCGCCGCGCGCACGACCGTGCGGCGCCGGGGCGACCCTGATTCCGCGCGCGCGCGGGCGCGCCGCGGGGCGCGGCGCGGCCTCGTGCGCGACCTGCGCGGCGCATCGGGAGCCGGCGGACAGGCGACCGCCGTGCACCGCTTCCTGGCGGCCCGCACGGGCCGACCCGCCCAGGCCTGGGAGGGGAGCGATCCGGTCGCGTTCGCCCGCGCCCTGGAACCCGGGGGCGGGGAAGCGCCGCCCCAGGAAGGTCCGCGCGAACTCGCGGCCGTCCTCGCGGAGCTCGAGGCGCGGCACTGGGACGGGGACGACGCCCCCCTGGACTCCGCGCGCCTGATCGCGGCCGCCGAACGCGCCATGGAAGGGGGGTTCTAGGGATGGTGGCCGTCTGGTTCGTCCTGGCGCTGATGATCGGACCCGGCGCTCGCGCGCTCCCCGCGCCGTCGGACGGCGTGCAGGCCGACGCGCAAGCGGTCGAGCGCTACCGGGCCGGCGACCTCGAGGGTGCCCGCGACGCCTGGCTGGCCCTGCTCGCCGGCGACGACGGCCCCCGGGGAGCGGAGCGTGCGCGCCTGTTCCACAACCTCGGGGACGTCCACGCCCGCCGCGACGACTGGTCTCGTGCCGTCGGCTGGTACGCGGCCTCCTTGCGCCTGCGGCCGCGGGACGCGGAGACGTGGCATGACGTCGAGCTCGCCCGCATGAAGGCCGGGCTGGAACCCCAGGACCGCGGCGACCTCTCCGCGACCCTGCAGCGCGCCCTGTCCTCGCTGACCCTGGAGGAGAGCGCTTGGCTGGCGCTGCTCGCGCTCGTGCCCCTGGCCCTGTGCCTGGCCGGCGAGGCCCTGCGCGGGGGCGCCCTGTGGCGCCGCCTGTCGCTCGCGAGCTCGGCCTGGCTCCTGCTGTGTCTGGTGCCCTGGTCCTGGAACCTGGCGCGCGCGGACGACGATCCGCTGCTGGTGATTTCGGAGAAGGACGTCGGAGTTCACAGCGAACCGCGTGCCGACGCTCCCGGCGTGGGGACCCTGGCCGCGGGCAGCGAGATCGAGCGCCTCGACGCCCTTCCCGGGTGGGTGAAGGTCGCCCTGCCCGGCGGCCGCTCCGGCTGGGTGCCGGGCGAGACCGTCTTCCCCCTGGGACGCTGAAGCCACAGATTCGCCCTGGCGGCATCTCGTACCGGCGTTCACAATCCGCCCTCTCCCCTCCACCTCCTCCGCACTTCCATCCATGCCCCTCCCCGAGCGCCACGTCTTCGTCTGCATCGCAAACCGCCCGCCCGGTGCGGGAGATTCGTGCGGAGCAGGAGGCGCGCGCGATTTGATCGAGCGCCTGCAGTTCGGGATCCTCGACGAGGGCCTCTCCGAGCGCGTGCGCGTCAACGGCTGCACCTGCCTCGGCCCGTGCGAGCAGGGGGTGAACGTCGTCGTCTATCCCGAGGGCGTCTTCTACACGCGCGCCAGCGCCGAGGACGCCGACGAGATCGTCCAGCGCCACCTCAAGGGTGGGGAGCCCGTCGAGCGCTTGCGCTACGTCGAGGACCACTGAGCGGCGCCGCTCATCCCAGCCAGGTGCCGCACACGGCGAGGTAGACGGCCATGGCGGTCACGTCGGTGACCATCAGGACGACCGGTCCCGCGGCGATGCGCGGGTCCAGGTGCGTCGCGTGCAGGAGCACCGGCAGGCCTGCGCCGAGCAGGGCGGCCAGGGCCATGACGGCGGCCACGCTGGCGAGCAGGGGCGCGGCGAGGGCGGCCTGGGGATCGATGAGCGACGCGGCCACCGCCACGCAGGCGCCGCAGGCGAGACCCAGGGCGACGGCCGTGCGCGCCTCGACGCCGATGCGCCGGCGGACCGCTCCCCAGGGAACGCCCGTGGCGTGCAGGTGCTGCAGGGAGAGGGTCATGGCCTGCATCGCGATCGCCTCGGCCAGGGTCAGGACCAGGGGGATGAAGGTGGCGACGGCAACCGCCTCCACCAGGAGCTCCTCGCGCGAGGCGGCGATCACCGCGCAAGCGACCCCCCCTGCCAGGTTCACCGCCAACCAGGGGATGCGCATGCGGAAGCCCGAGCGCACGCCGTCGAGGGGGGCGCTGGCCACGCTGACGCCCATCATCTGGAACAAGTCCCACAGGCGCTGGCGTTCGGCCAGCTCGATCGTCTCCTCGGCGTAGGCGCCGACGTCGATGGCGCCGAGCAGCCGCCCTCCCTCGTCGACGACCGGCAGGGCGAGCAGGCGCTGGGAGGCGAACAGGGCCAAGGCGTTGCCCATGGAGGCGGACCGCGGGACCGAGACCACGCGGCGCTGCATCAAGCGGTCGACGCGCTCTTCGCCCTGGGCCAACAACAGGGTCCGGATCGGCAGGACACCCGCCAGCCGTCCGCCCGCGTCGAGGACGTAGACGTAGACGATGCGGTGATCGATGCGCCGGGAGCGCAGGTCCTCGAGGGCCTCCCGGACCGACTGGTCGCAGCGCACGGCGGTCTGCACCGGCAGCATCGCCCGCGCCACGGGCAGGTCGAGGTCGACCTGTGTGTTCAGGGGCATCTGGGCAGCCTAGCCCGGATCATCCATGAACACGCACACCAGACTTCGCAACCGGCCGTCTTCGACGGCCTCTCGGCCCCTGGCGGCGCTTTTCGAGAACCTGGCCTCCTCGACGACCCGTTCAGGGTCGCCTGCGTCGCCAGAACCCGCAAAGCACCACCAGGAACCGAGTTGCTGTGCCTGGCGCACGTCTTCATGAATCTAGCCCCTGCGCGCGTCGGATCCACGGCGGACCCGTCCCGGACGGACGAGCCGATTCGGTGTGTGTGCCCCTGCTTGCGGCGGGGGATCGGGCTAGGCTGGCGCCCATGATCCCCGTCCCGCGCGCCGCCGTGTTCTTCTCGGCCGTCGTCCTGTGCGCCGCGCTGGCGTCGGACGATCCGCGTGGACACGGCGGCGCCCGAGGGGCTCGCCGTGCTCCTCGACGACGAGTTGGTCGAGCTCGCCGATGGCGTGACCTTGATCGTGAACGGCGGCGAGCCGCGTACGATCGCGCCCGAGCGCAGCCTGGCGATCATCGCGCGCACCGCTCGCTCGGGCGAC
The DNA here is from genome assembly GCA_030746555.1 of Planctomycetota bacterium. Taxonomy (GTDB): domain Bacteria; phylum Planctomycetota; class UBA1135; order UBA1135. The sequence continues at coordinate 24,156 of JASLMK010000095.1, forward strand.
CCGGCCCTGACCATCGAGGCGGCCCTCTGGGTTGCGCCCTGACTCGGGAGCCCGGACGAGGCGAAACTTGCTCCGTCCCCGCCGGTGGGGGATGCTCTTGCCGTGAGAGCCCCCGTTCCGCCGATCGTCGTCCTGGCCCTCGCCGCCTGGGCGTGCTCCCCGCCTCCGGGTGAGGGACGGGGCGTCCTGGTCGTCGTCGTCGACGGCTTGCGGGCCGACCACGTCAGCGACGTCGGCTACGATCGTGACACGACCCCGAAGCTGGCGAGCCTGGCCGCCGACGGCCTGCGCTTCACCCAGACCTTCTCCGCGGCCCCCGAGGTGATCCCGGCCCACGTGGCCCTGCTCACCGGCTGCGATCCGGGCCTGGCCCGCCGACCCCTGCTTCCCGACGGCTCGCGCCTGGCCTTGGTCAACGACTGGCTCGTACCCAGCGCCGTCCCGCGCCTGGCTCTGGAGTACCTGGCCGCCGGCTACGCGACCGCCGCCTTCGTGGACCACCCGCGGATCGCCGAGCTGTTCGGCTTCGACACCGGATTCGAGGAGTTCCACGGCTTCGTCGAGGGGCGCACCGGCGACACCCCCAACTACGGCTTCGAGGGCGTCGCCGGGCGCTTCATGCGCTGGCTGCGCGGACAAGACGAGGACCGCGACTGGTTCGCCTACCTGACCCTGGGCGACCTCGGCCGGGCCTGGACCGAAGCGGAGCCGCGCTGGGCGGGATACTACGAGCCGCGCGAGGCGCTCTCCTTCGTTCCGCCCGTGGCCGAGGCCGAGCGCGCCTTCTTCGCCCTGCCCGGCGACCTGTGGCGGACGAGCGGAGGGCGCTTCCAGACCCTCGCGGAGTACGAGGCCTGCTACGACGGCGTCCTGCGCCAGCTCGACGAGCGCCTCGGCCGCCTCTTCGATCGCCTCGAGGGGCACGGACGCCTCGAGGAGACCACCGTGTGCGTCGTCGGCAGCTTCGGCATCGGTTTCGGGGAATCAGGACTCCTGGTGGGCGGAGGCACCCTCTCCGACGTAGACGTGCACGTGCCCTGGATCCTGCGCCCGGCGGCGTCGGCGGCCATCGAGCGCGGGCGGGACATCGACGCCCTTGCGAGCACCCTCGACGTCGCTCCGACCCTACTGGAGCTGTCGGGGATCCCGCGGCCCTCGGGCATGCACGGCGTGTCCCAACTCCCCGTCGCCCGCTCCGGCACGGGTCCGGTGCGCGAACACGCCTTCTCCTCCCTCGGGTTGTCCGAGGGCTTCTCCGCCCGGGACGCCACCTACAGCTTCCTGCACACGCGCCCGGGGAGCGAGGGACCTCCCAGCCTCATGCGCTCCTGGTTCGGTGAGCGCACGCCTCCCGGCGGCGGTTGGCGCGAGCACCTGCGCGACCGCCGCACCGCCGGCCCGGGGAGCCTCGAGCCCTCCTCGACCGACGCCGAAGCCGCGGCGATCCTGCGGGCGGCGGGCGAGGAGTGGTTCCATTGGATCGCCCGCGCCCGGGACGCCTACCATCCCGCACCCTGGCGCGAGGACGAGCTCGACCCCACGCAGCGGGCCGAGTTGGTCGAGCGCGGCCTGGTGGCCGCCCCGCCCTGATCCCGATCCGGAGCGGACACCCGGCGGCCGTCCACGCTCGCCGGGAGATCTGCTCGCGACGGACGTGGTCGAGGGGAACACGGTCCGGCTTGGAGTTGCCCGCACGGTCGCTCCGGCTCCCACCCCAGCTCAGACGCGCATGGCCCGGCTGGGTCTAGTGTCCGGGGCCGGCTCGAGCCCCGGTTCACCGACGAACCCGATGGAGCCGCGCTCGATCGTCACGATCCTCCGAGCCGAGGGCCTTCGGTCAGCCGGCTGCCTGCCGCGGACGCTCGACGTTGGCCACCTCCAGGCGCCAGCCGTCCGCCGTGCCCGCCAGCAGGTTCGCGTGGGCCGGGAAGGTCGCGAAGCGGTAGCTGTCGGGGGTCGAGAGCCCCAGGGCGTGGGCCAGGGCGACCCGGATCACGTTGGCGTGGACGCAGACCACCAAGGTCCCGCCGGCGGCGTCGGACAGGCCGCGCTCGAGTTCGGGCCAGACTCGGGACAGGAGCATCTCGTCGCTCTCGCCGCCGGGCGCGTTCCAGCGGAAGGGGTCGCGCCAGTACGCCTCGGCGCTCGCGAGCCAGCGCTCGTGGAAATCGTCGCGCTCGATGCCCTGCCACTCCCCGCGGTCGATCTCCCGCAGGCTGGGCGTGGCTCGCAGGGGCGCGCCCGTGGCCGCAGCCACGCCGCGGCCCATCGAGAGGGCGCGTTCGAGGTCGGAGGAGAGCACCGCGGTGACCGGAAGGCCCGCGAAGCTCGCGGCCATGGCGCGGGTGTTCGCCAGCCCCTCCTCGGAGAGGGCCACGTCCCGGCTGCCGTAGGCGATCGAGTGGAAGGCCTCGTCGACCTGGGCATGGCGCACGAGCCACATGGCCGCGCCCTCGGGCGCCGGGGGAGGCGGCGGAGGAGGCGGCGGCGTCGGCCGGCCACCGGGAGGTCGAGGCGGCTCGAGGAGTTTCATACCTGCTGATCGAGAGGAACCGAGAGTGGCGGAGAGGGCTTGCGGGGTGGCGTCGGACGCGTAGAGTCTCCCCTCGCGGGCGGGCTCCTCGACCCCGTACTCGCGCATCCTCGCCGACCCCCCGTTCGGGAGCAACCCATGCCGACCCTAACCTTCAGCGCCGCCGGCCAGTCCTTCGAGGTTTCCGAGGGAACCTCCCTGCTCGAGTTCTGCCTGGAGAACGAGACGCCGATGCGCTTCGGCTGCACGGTCGGAAGCTGCGGCACCTGTTGCTTCGTGCCGGAGTCGGGAGCCGAGAACCTCTCGGAGATGGAGGACGAGGAACGGGACACCCTGGAGATGTGCACCGGCGAGGAGGGCGCGCGCCTCGGCTGTCTGGTCAAGGTCCACGGGGACGTGACCATCCGGCAGGACGGGGCGTAGGCCCCGGTCTTCGACGGCCGGCACGCCGGACGCTATCCTGGGCTGCGTTCGGTCGCCGGCGCACACGCACACAAGGGAGTTCACGATGGTGAAGGTTGGGGTGGTCCTGTCCGGCTGCGGCGTCTTCGACGGCGCGGAGGTCCACGAGTCCGTGCTGACGCTCTTGGCCCTCGATTCTGCCGGAGCAGAGGCCGTCTGCGCCGCGCCGGACGTGGAGCAGATGCACGTCATCGACCACTCCAGCGGCGAGGAGACCGGCGAGACGCGCAACGTCCTGGTCGAATCGGCCCGCATCGCGCGCGGGGAGATCCTCGAACTCTCCCGTCTGGGTGCCGCCGACGTGGACGCCGTGATCTTCCCCGGCGGCTTCGGGGCGGCCAAGAACCTGTGCGACTTCGCCGTGTCCGGAGCGGAGTGCACCGTGAATCCCGACGTGGCGCGCCTGGTCGGTGAGATGCTGGCGGCCGAGAAGCCCATCGCCGCGGTCTGCATCGCCCCGGCCATGCTGGCCGCGGTCCTGCGCGACGCGGGGCTGGAGGGCGAGCTCACGATCGGGAATGACGCCGCCACCGCCGGCACGCTGGAGGCCATGGGGGCGCGCCACCTCGCCTGCCCCGTGGACGAGTTCCGCGTCGACGAGACCCATCGCATCGTCACCTCGCCGGCCTACATGCTGGCGGGGGGGATCGCGGAGCTCGCTCGCGGCATCGAGCGCACGGTCGGGGAGCTGTTGCGCCTGGCGGGCTGAGCCTCGCGCGGAGCCCGACGACTCAGGAGCTCGCCGGAGGCGCGGGCAGCTCCTTCACGTACAGGTCGCGCTTGGGGTAGGGGATCTCGATCCCGCTGGCGCCGAACCGCTCGTAGATGACCGTGTTCAATCGGTCCAGGGCTTGCCCGCGCAGGACCGGCTGGGGGATCCAGCACAGAAGCTCCAGGTCGAGACCCGACTCGCCGAAGCGCCGCAGGCGCACCCGGGGATCGGGCTGCTCGCACACGAGCTCCTCGCCCGCGGCGGCCTCGAGGAGCTCGCGGCGGACCTGTGAGAGGTCGGAGCCGTAGGCGACCGAGACCGCCACCCGCATCCGGTGACGGGGCGAGTCGCCCGCGGTCTCGTTGGTGATGCGGGCCTGTCCCATCACCGCGTTGGGGATCGTCACCACGACGTCGTCGCGCGTCAACAGGCGCGTCGAGCGCAGGCCGATGTTGACGACCTGGCCGCGCTCGCCCGACTCGAGGTTGATGAAGTCGCCCATCTTGTAGGGCGCGTCCGCGATGATGAACACCCCGGCGAAGAGGTTCCCCAGGGTGTCCTGGGCCGCGAAGCCGAAGGCCACGCCGACGATCCCCGCCGAGGCGATCCAGCCGCCGGCGTTCAGGTCCCAGGTGTCGATCAGCAGGAACGTGCAGAGCGCGAACAGCAGCAGCTTGATCAGGTTGTCGAAGAGCGGATAGGTGCGCGCCTCGACGGCGAAGAAGCGGTCGGTCGCCTGGCTGGCCGAGGTCAACAGGACCTTCCCCGCCCTCCCCGCGAACGCGCACCAGACCAGGATCAGCACCGTGGCGATGCCCCGCCGAGTGGTCACCTCGGCCTGCTCTGGCAGGTCGAGGATCGAGGCCGCACCCAAGAGCCCCAGGAGCACGACGGTCTTCAGCGTCGGCCCGCGCAATAGGCGCGCCAGCTCGTCGTCGAGGTCGTGGTGGGTCAGGCGCGCCAGCCACGGCAGGAGCCAGCCGACCAACAGGTCGAGGACGACCGCCACCCCCATGGCGGCACCCAGGACGATCAGGGCTTGGAGGGGAGCGCTGTCGGTGAAGCGCTCGAGGAGTTCGATCAGAGGCTGCACGGCGCGGCGATCATGACACCGGAACGGGGAAGTTGGAATCCCCTGCGACGGGCGGGCGCGAGCGGCGGGGTGAGCGTGCTTTCCTGCGTCACCGGCGCGGGTTAGGCTCACACTCCGGGCGGGGGGTCCTGATCGGTTCCCTGCGCGGCGGATGATGAGCGAGACGGCGACCCCCTCCACCGGCGAGCGGCGCGCGGCCGAGGCCGGCCCGCGGGGGCCCCGCGTGCGCTCGGACTGCTGGGTCGGGCTCACCCCTCAGGAATCGGGCGGGATCGCCCTCGAGGTCTCGAGCACGGTCGAGAGCTCCTACGGTCGCTCGATCCGCGCCGCTTGCGAGGAGGGCGCGCGGGCCCTGGGGATCGACCACGCCCGCATCGAGGTCGAGGACGGCGGTGCCCTGCCCTTCGTGCTGATGGCGCGCCTGGAGGCTGCCGCGCGCCGGGCACTGCCCGATCTCGCCGGGCGCTGGGTCCCCGAGCGCACGGAGGCCGCCCCCACGCCGGCGTGCCGGGAGCGCCGGCGCCGCTCGCGCCTGTACCTGCCCGGCAACCAGCCCAAGTACATGACCAACGCGGGCCTGCACGGCCCCGACGCGGTGATCCTCGACCTCGAGGACTCGGTGGCGCCCGAGGCCAAGGACGCGGCACGCATCCTCGTGCGCAACGCCCTGCGTCAGGTCGACTTCCGCGGCGCCGAGCGCACCGTGCGCATCAACCCCGGCTCCCTCGGCCTCGCCGACATCGACGAGGTCGCCGGTGAGAACGTCCACATGGTCCTGATCCCCAAGGTCGAGAGCGCTGAAGATGTCCTCGAGGTGGACGAGCGCCTGCGGGCGCGGACCGAGGAGACCGTGTACCTGATGCCGATCATCGAGTCAGCCCGGGGCGTGCTGCAAGCACCACGGATCGCCGCGGCTTCGGAGCGCGTCGCCGCCCTGACGATCGGCCTGGAGGACTACACCGCCGACCTCGGCGTGCCGCGCACCGAACAGGGCGACGAGAGCCGCTGGGCGCGGTCCATGATCGTCCACGCCGCCCGGGGGGCGGGGGTCGCGGCCATCGACTCGGTGTTCTCCGACGTCTCCGATATGGACGGCCTGCGGCGTGCCGTGGGGGAGGCGAAGTCGATGGGCTTCGAAGGCTCCGGTTGCATCCACCCGCGCCAGATCCGCGTCGTGCACGAGGCCTTCGATCCCACCCCCGCGGAGGTGGAGCGCGCCTGCCGCATCGTGCGAGCGTTTCGCGGCGCCTCCGAGCGCGGCCTGGGCGTGGTGAGCTTGGGCTCGAAGATGATCGACCCGCCGGTGGTCGAGCGCGCCCTGCAAACCCTCGCCCAGGCCGTCGAGAGCGGGCTCCTGGCGGCGGATTGGGAAGAGAGCGAGGACTAGGGATGGCACCGACCGAGACGGCGGCCGCAGGTGAGCTGGTCGAGAACGCGGCCGGGCGGCTCGTCCCCAGGCGCATCAACGAGCGCGCGAGCGTCCCGTTTTGCGGCGTGGGCGCCCACCTCCCGCAAGGGAACAAGGTCGGCCCGCCGATCCGGCGCGCGAGCGACTACCCCGTCTTGGGAGACAAGCGCGTGGGGAGCCTGCGCGAGGCGCTCGAGCGCTGCGGTCTGCGCGACGGAATGACGATCGGCACCCACCACCACTTCCGCAACGGCGACCTCGTGGCGAACGCCGTCTTCGAGGAGGCGGCGGCGATGGGCTGCCGGGACCTGCGCTGGTTCCCTTCCGCCAGCTTCCCCTGCCACGAGCCCCAGATCGCCCACCTCCAAAGCGGCGTGATCCACCACATCGAGGGCTCGATGAACGGCCCGCTGGGCGACCACTGCAGCCGGGGGAAGATGCGCGGCATGGGCGTGCTGCGCTCCCACGGCGGTCGCTGGCAGGCGATCCAGGACGGCGAGGTGCACGTGGACGTGGCGGTCATCGCGGCGCCCGCGGCGGACTGCTTCGGCAACGCCACGGGCGATAGGGGCCCCAGCGCCTGCGGTCTGCTGGGCTTCGCCCTGGCGGACTCGCTCTACGCCGACCACGTGATCGTCGTCACCGACCATCTCGTGCCGTTCCCCTGTCTGCCGTGGCAGATCCAGGGCAACAACGTCGACTTCGTCGTCGAGGTCGACAAGGTCGGCGAGCCCGAGAAGATCGTCTCGGGGACGACCCGCGTCACCTCCAGTCCCGACCGGCTGCTGATCGCCGAGTACTGCGCGCGCTTCGTGCGCGACACCGGCATCCTGCGCGAGGGCTTCTCGTTCCAGGCCGGTGCCGGGGGTACTGCGCTCGCGTTCGGGATCTTCCTCAAGGAGATGATGCAGGAGGCCGGCGTGACCGCCGGCTTCGTGCGCGGCGGCTCGAACGAGTACCTCGTCTCCATGCTCGAGGAGGGCCTGACGCCCGTGATCCTCGACGGCCAGACCTTCGACCTCGAGGGGGTGCGCTCGATGCGCGAGAACGCCGGCCACCAGAACACGAGCCCGTTCACCTCCTACAACTTCCACGGCAAGGGGAACTTCGCCTCGATGGTCGACGTGGTGATCCTCGGCGCGACCGAGGTGGACGTGGGCTTCAACGCCAACGTCGTGACCCACACCGACGGCCGCCTGCTGCACGGGATCGGCGGCTGGCAGAACTGCCTCTTCGCCGGCTGCACGATCCTCGCCGTGCCGGCGTTGCGCAACCGGATCCCGGTGGTCCTCGACGAGGTGACGACCCTGTGCGGACCCGGTGAGCTCGTCGACGTCATCGCCACCGAGCGCGGCCTGTGCATCAACCCCGCGCGCACCGACCTCGTCGAGGCGGCGCGCGGCTCGAGCGTGCCGATCCTCGACATCGCCGAGCTCAAGCGCGAGGTCGACGCCATCTGCGGCGGCCCTCCCGATAGGGCTCGCACGTCCGAGCGCGTGGTGGCGGCGATCCAGTGGGTCGACGGCACGACCATCGACTGCGTGCGCGCGGTCGAGGGCTAGCCCGCGGCGGCTCAGTCGGTGGCCAGGCGTAGCCGGCGCGTGTCCGCAACGAGCGGGCGCACCGGCAGGCTCGGCCGTAGACGGTCGAGGACCTTCTCGGCCGTCGAGCGGTAGCCCGTCAGCTTCCCACCGTAGACCCCGATCCAGCGCGGGAAGGCCGGATCGTCGGGGACGAGGCGCGTGTCGCGGGGGCGCGAGAAGGCCGTGCCGTCCGCCGCGGGGAGGACCCTCAGGCCGGCCCAGGCGTCGACCACCTCGGTCGAGCGGTCGGGGAAGTGGCGAGCGAAGGTCTCGCGCAGGTAGGCGATCTCGCCCGCGCTCGGCGCGACCTCGTCCGGCGGGCCTTCGTGGGCGGCCTCGGTCGTGCCGATCAGCGTGCGGTCCTTCCAGGGCATGGTGAACACGGCGCGGCGGTCGGCGCGCGCCTCTGAGTAGTAGACCCCGCGCTCGAGGCGCCCGGGCAGCTCGATGTGCGTACCCCCGACGAGGTCGATCGCCATGCCCGGCGGCGGCGGCAGGACGCGCTCGCGGACCCGCTCGACCCAGGGGCCGGCCGCGTTGACGACCGTGCGGGCGAAGACGGTGCGCTCCCGCCCGCCCTCCCCGACGATGACGCGGTATCCGCCGGCCGCGCGCTCGGCGCCGACGAAGCTCGCCGGGCAGGCCAACTGCGCCCCGAGTTCGACGGCGGAGCGCATCACCGCCCGGCACAGGGCCGCGTCATCGGTCTGGCCGTCGAAGTAGCGGAACACCGCGCGCAGTCCAGCCCTCGAGAGGCCGTCGAGGTCGTCCCACTGCGCCCGCTCCAGCTCCGTGAAGCGTGCGTGGGCCGAGAGCCCGCCCAGCAGGGCGTAGAGCGAGAGGCCGGCGCGGATCTCGAGGGGGCTGCGCGTCGTGTCCTCGTAGACGGGGATGAAGAAGGGGACCAGGCGCACGAGGTCGGGAGCGTTGGAGAGGAGCAGCTCGCGCTCGGCCAGGGACTCGCGCACGAGCCGGAGCTGGAAGCTCTCGAGGTAGCGCAGGCCGCCGTGGACGAGCTTGCTCGAGCGCGAGGACGTGCCCGCAGCCAGCGTCGTGCGCTCCAGGACCAGCACCCGGTGGCCGCGCGCCGCCGCGGCCTGGGCAACACCCACGCCGTGGATGCCGCCTCCGATCACGAGGATGTCGAGGTCGGGTTCGCTCAACGCTCGTCCCCGCGCTCGGTCAGGGCCGCGGTGAGCTCGGGCCAGGCGAAGGTCTCGATGAACTCCGCCCCCCGCCGGTAAAGGTCGAGGGCCAGGGCCGCGTCAACGACCTCGTAGAGCACGAAGCGGGTCGGGTGGCCGGCGAGGTCGGCCTCCGGCGGGATCTTGTCCACGTTGCAGAAGGTGTACTCGCAGCCCAGGGCGCGGGCCTGTGTGCTATCCAGGTCGCTCCAGCGCTCCAGGATCAGGCCCAGATCGCCGGTCCTCGCCGCGCGAGCGGCGGCCAGGAAGGGGACCGAGAAGGAGATCAGGTCACAGCGGTCCAGAGCGGAGCCGAGGGCATCGAGCACCGCCCCGAGGACGGCCTGGGCGCCGAAGCGCTCGACGGGGTCGGGCTTGACCTCCACGAAGGCGCGGGCGGCGGGGAAGGCGGAGAGCAGGCCGGCCAGGCGCGCCAGAGAGCAGACGGGCTCGTCGGGAAACCGCTCTCCCAGCCGTCCCGGCTCGCGGACGCGCAGCGTGCCGATCTCGGCATCGCTGAGCTCGCCGAACCGCCCCGCTCGCCCGCAGGCGCGGGCGGTGTCGGCGTCGTGGAACAGGAACGGGGTGCGCTCGGCCGAGAGCTGTACGTCGACCTCCACGCGGGCCGCGCCGGCGGCGAGGGCGGCGGCTACGGACGCGTGGGTATTCTCGGGGAAGCGGAGGGCGTGGCCGCGGTGGGCGACGAGGGTGGGCAGGCTCACGGGAGGGGGCGGAACGACGGTGGCGGGCTCAGCGCGCGGATCGTACCCTCTGCCCCCCGACGGCTCCCACGGCCGCCGATCGGAATCTCGACCGACCCCACATCCCCCTCCAAGACCCTTCGATGGCCAAGTATCGGATCGCCTGGATGCCCGGAGACGGCATCGGCAACGACGTGATGGAAGCCGCCCGGACGGTACTCGACACCATGCAGTTCGACGCCGAGTACCTCCACGGCGACATCGGCTGGGAGTTCTGGTGCAAGGAAGGTGACGCCCTTCCCCAGCGCACCATCGACCTGCTCGGCGACGTCGACGCGGCCCTGTTCGGCGCGATCACCTCCAAGCCCAAGGAGGAGGCCCACGCCGAGCTGGCGAGCGAACTCCAGGACAAGGGGCTGACCTACCAGAGCCCGATCGTGCGCCTGCGCCAGACCTTCAACCTCGCCACCAACCTGCGGCCGTGCAAGGCCTACCCGGGCAACCCGCTCAACTACCGCGAGGACATCGACCTGGTCGTGTTCCGGGAGAACACCGAGGACCTCTACGTCGGGGTGGAGTACCACCCGGTTCCCGAGAGCCTCTCCGAGGAGCTCACCAAGCACCCGCGCTGGGCGCGCTTCATCGAGAAGAACGACCTCGAGGACATCGCCGTCAGCCTGCGCATCAACACCCGCAACGGCTGCCGCAACATCGTCAAGGCGGCCTTCGAGTACGCGAAGCAGTTCGGCTACCCGACCGTGACCGTCGTCGAGAAACCCAACGTGGTGCGCGAGACCTCGGGCCTGATGGTCCGGACGGCGCGCGAGGTCGCTGCCGAGTACCCCGGCATCGAGCTGTGGGAAACCAACATCGACGCGATGTGCATGTGGCTGGTGAAGAACCCCCAGGACTACGGCGTGCTCGTCGCGAGCAACATGTTCGGCGACATCGTGAGCGACCTCTGCGCCCAGCTCGTGGGAGGCCTGGGCTTCGCCAGCTCGGGGAACATCGGCGAGAAGCTCGCGGTCTTCGAGCCGACCCACGGATCCGCACCGAAGTATGCGGGCAAGTACAAGACCAACCCGACCGCCATGCTCCTGACCGCCAAGCTGATGCTCGACTGGCTGGGGGAGACCGAGCAGGCGATGCGCCTGGAGACCGCCGTGGCGGAGACCATCGCCGCCGGCGAGGTCCGCACCTACGACATGGGCGGCAGCCACTCGACCATCGAGCTGGCGCGCGCCGTGGCCGACCGCCTCGCCTGATCCCCCGCAGCCCCCGCTCCTTCAGACTCCGATGCCCACCGTCAGCCAAGAGTTCGCCGAGTTCTCCACCTCCGTCCGCTACGGCGACCTGTCCGAGGAGGTCGTCGCCGCCGTGCGCCGGTTCGTCTACGACAGCGTCGGCTGCGCCTTCGGCGGCGTGCGCACCCACGACTACTCCATCGCGGACAAGGTCGACCGCGCCCTCGGCGGCGAGCCCCAGTGCACGATCATCGGCTCGGAGCGCAAGGCGAACGTGCTCTCGGGAGCGTTCCTCAACGCCCTCGCCGTGCGGGCGCTCGACTACAACGACATCTACTGGAAGCAGGACCCCAGCCACCCCTCCGACATCATCCCCGGCGTCTGGGCCTGCGGGGAGCTGGTCGACGCGAGCGGAGAGGACGTGGTGAGCGCCATCGTGCTCGCCTACGAGCTCGAGATGCGCCTGTGCGAGGCCGCCTTCCCCGGCATCCGCGAGCGCGGCTGGCACCACGCGACCCTGACCGCCTTCGCCGCGGCGGCGGCCTGCGCGCGCGTGATGGGGCTCACCGCGGAGCAGACGGCCCACGCCATCGGAATCGCCGGCTCGCGCCACGCGACCTTGGGGTGCGTGACCGCCGGCAAGCTGACGATGATGAAGAACACCGTCGACCCGATGGCGACCCAGGCCGGCGCCTGGGCAGCGCTGCTCGCCGCCGAGGGCTACGAGGGACCCGAGCACGTGTTCTGCGGCAAGGAAGGGCTCTCCGACGCCTACGGGCCGGAGTGGAAGCTCGAGATCCTGACCGAGGGGCTCGGCGAGAGCTGGCGCATCCTCGAGTGCGGGATGAAGGCCTTCCCGACCGAGGCCCTCACCCACGCCCCGATCTCGTGCGTGCTCGAGATCGCCGCGGAGAACGACATCTCCGCCGAGGACGTGGGGGAGGTGCGCATCCAGACCCTGGTCAAGGCCGCCGACATCCTCTCCGATCCCTCGAAGTACGATCCGCGCACGCGGGAGACCGCGGACCACTCCCTGCCCTACTGCATCGCGGCGGCCCTGGCCCACGGGCGCGTCACGCCGGACCTCTTCGACGAGGAGGCGATCATGGACCCGCGCGTGCGGATGAGCCTGGAGAAGATCAAGGTCTCGGCGAACATGGAGTTCGAGGCCGCCTTCCCAAAGATCCAGCGCTGCCACGTGGCCCTCGACACGACCGACGGCCGCTCCTTCGAGAAGCAGATCGACTTCCCCATCGGGGATCCGCGCAAGCCGATGAGCGCCGAGCAGATGGACTCCAAGTTCACGGCCCTGTGCGGGGAAGAGGTCGGCGAGGACCGCCGCACCGCGATCCGCGCCGCCATCGAGTGCATCGGCGAGGTCTCCGCGCGGGAGTTCATGGGCACCCTGGCTGTCCCGATCTGAGCCCGATGGGCGGGGGAGAGACGGCTCGCGACGGCGCGCCCGCCGCCTTCCAGCAGCCCGCCCTGTCGGTGCGCGGATTCGCCCGCAACTACGGGGAGACCGTGGCCGTCGCCGACCTCTCCTTCGAGGTCGGCGCGGGGGAGATCCTCGGTCTCGTCGGCCCCAACGGCGCCGGGAAGACGACGACCCTGCGCTCGATCGCCGGTGTGCTGCCCATGCAGGCGGGCACGGTCGAGGTGGCCGGTCACGACATCGCTCGCGCCGAGGTCGCCGCCAAGCAGGCCCTGGCCTGGGTCCCCGACGAGCCGCGGCCCTTCGACGTCCTGACCGTCGAGGAGCACCTGGAGTTCACGGCGGCCCTGTACGGCCTTGGCGAGTGGCGCGGGCGGGCGGACGAGTTGATCGAGCGCTTCGAGCTCACCGAGAAGCGCGGCGTCGTGGGGGCGGAGCTCTCGCGCGGCATGCGCCAGAAGCTGGCCTGCTGCTGCGCCTGGCTCTCGCGGCCTCAGGTGCTCCTGATGGATGAGCCGCTCTCGGGCCTCGATCCGCGGGGGATCCGCGCGGCGAAGCGGGCCATCGCCGAGCTCGCCGCATCCGGCACGGCGGTCGTCCTCTCCTCCCACCTGCTGGACTTGATCGAGGAGTTGGCCGGGAGGCTGTTGATCCTCGACCGCGGGCGCGGCCTGTTCCTGGGAAGCCTGCGCGAGGCACGCGAACGGGTCACGGACGGGGCCCACGCCAGTCTGGAGGAGGTGTTCCTGTCGATCACCGGCGAGGGGAGCGCGCCCTCCGCGTCGACCGACGGCGGGCTCGACGGGGCAGGCGAGTGATCCTGGGCCACCAGGGCCTGCGGCAGCTGGCGCGCCTCAAGCTCCGAGGCTTCCTGCGGCGTCAGGCGCGCAGGCTGCGGACGCCCTCGGGAATCCTCTTCGCCCTGCTGGGTCTGGTCCTGATGGCCGCCTGGCTCGTGGCGATCCTCCTCAATCGAGAAGTGGGGGCCGGCTTCGCGCCCGCGCGGGGGCCGGTTTCCGTGGTGGCTGTCGAGGCCTGCCTGGCGGCCTTCACCCTCATGATCCTCTCCAGCGCCCCGAACATGAGGGGCATCGCTCTGGCGCCCAACGAGCTCGAGACCCTCTTCTCGGCCCCCGTCTCGCGAGGCGACCTCGTGCGCCACCGCCTACAGGTGGACCTCGGTCGCTCCCTCTTCGGCGCTGTGGTCTTCTCGGTCCTGGCGGTCAGCCGCCTTCCGAACCCGATGTTCGGATTCGCCGGCACCCTCCTGGCCCTGATCACCCTCTCGGTCCTGCGCCAGCTCGCCGCGCTGGCCCTGTGCGGGGTGCGCGGGCGCCTCTCGGTCTTCCTGGGCGGGCGGGCGATCGGCCTGTTCCAGGCCGCGTTGGGGATCGCGCTCTGGCTGGGCCTGATGATGGTGCTCTTCGGGGACACCTTCTTCCTGCCCGAGCAGAGCCCCGCCATCCGCTCGGGCTTGTCGCGCATTCTCGAGGAGCCGCTCGTGGTCGCGTTGGTGGCGCCTTGGCGGCCGTGGGCAGGGATGATGGTCGCCGACACCGCGCAGGAGTTCCTGACTTGGGCCCTCCCCTGTGCGCTGTTCGTACCGGTGCTCTACGAGGTCACGGCGAGGCTGCGGGTGGACTACCGCGAGGATTCGATCCGGACCGCGGGAGTGATCGAGCGCCGCCTCTCGCGCCTGAGGTCCTCCGGCCCCCTGGGGAGCGGCGAGGCCACCAGCGCCCTCGCCGCCCGGCGCATCCCCTGGATCTTCGGGCGCGGCCCGGCGCGGGCGGTCGTCTGGATCCGCTGCGCCGAGATCGCTCGCCGGGCGCGAGGCACGCTGCTGCGCTCCTCGATGGTCCTCGGCCTGGTCTGTGTCGCGGCGGGCTACGTGGCTCCCGTGGAGGAAGCCGGCGCCCTCGGCGGGCACCTCATCGTGGCTTGGGTCGGTGTGGTCTACCTCGGCGCGGGGATGCGCTTCGACTTCCGCGCGGACTTCGATCGCATGGAGCGCATCAAGGCCTGGCCGGTCGCGCCTGCCCGCCTGTTCTGCGCCACCGTCCTGCCGGGCGTCGGGGCCATGAGCCTGCTCATCGCCGCGGCGATCGGCCTGCGCGTGGCGTTCGTGGGCGCGGGCCACCCTGCCCTGGCGCTCGTACTGGCCACCCTGCCGGCCTGCGCCGTCGCATGGGTCGCCGTGGACAACATCGTCTTCCTCTACGCGCCGGTGCGCTACGTCCCGGGCCAGGACGGAGCCTTGCACCACGTCGGGCGGGCGATGACGCTGATGTGCGTGCGCATGGCGCTGCTCGCGGTCACCCTCGCCCTGGTGGCCCTCGCCTCGACAGCGGTCTACCTCGCCGCTGGAGCGGGCGCGGGGCTTGGGGAGGGCGCCGCGCGGGCCTGGGCCATCGCCGCGGGGGTCGTCGCCCTGCTCTGCGTGGACGCCGGGCTCGTGTGGATCGGAGGGCGGTCTGTGCGGCGCTTCGACGTGGCGCGGTCCCTCTCCTGAGCCTCAGGGATCCGTGGCGTGCAGCTCCACCCACGCCGCGCTGAGGTGCGGCTGGAGGCGCGCGCGAGTCGCGTCGTTGGCGAAGCCCACGAAGGAGACCGGCGTCGTCGTGTCGAGGTCGAAGTCCAGCTCGCCTCCATCGGCTCCCACGACGGCGCAGCCCGCCTCGCGGGCGATGAGGATCGCTCCGGCGCAATCGTAGGGGCGGGAACTGGTGCACTCGGCGGGCACGCGCGACAGCAGGGCGCCGCGCAAGTCCGCGATGATGCGGTAGGTCCCCAGGACCAGCAGGGCAAGCTGGCCGCCGTTGGAGATGTACTGGTCGTCGTAGCAGTGGCGCACGTCGGCGCCCTCGGCGTCGGCGACGCGCTCGAAGAACGCGGCCGCGAGGGAGGCGACGAGGGGGCGCATGGCGTGGCTGAAGCAGAAGAACGGGAAGTAGCCGTGGTCGGGGCGGTCGTCCGTGTCGCAGGCGAGGTCGCACTCCTCCAGCAGAGCGCCGTCGGTGGCCGAGCGGTGTTCGAGGCGTGCGCCGGCGCCGCGGCGCGCCGCCAGCCGACGCCAGGACGAGGCCCGGGAGGTGGGGAGCTCGGCGAGGACCCCGACGGTCACGTCCGAGAGGCGCGGCTGGGCCGCACCGGGGGGGCACAGGGCGATCACCGTCCACGCCGAGCGCAGGTCGGCCATCAGGTTGCGGGTTCCGTCCACCGGGTCGACGAGGATGCGCGGACCCCCGTGGTCGAAGCCGTCCAGGGCGACGCTCTCGCCGCCGAGGGGAGCGGGGCCGCGGTGGCGCCAGCCAGCGTCCTCGGTCAAGAGCGAGAGCGGTCCTGCGCGGGCGCACTCTTCGAGCCACGCCGTCAGGACCTGCTCGGTGGGGACGTCGAGGCCGTAGGTCACGTCCCCGGCGCCCTCGCCCACGGGGCGATCGACGGCGCTGAGGGCTCCGTCGGCCAGGGCCGCGCTCATCGCGTCCGTGGCGGCGACCCGGATGCGGTCGCACAGTTCGGCGAGGCGCCCCTCCCAGGGATCGTGGTCGTGGTCGCGCACCGAGCCCACTGCCCGCCTACACGCTCTGGCGCCCGGCGAAGCCCTCGTCGATGTGGTGCCAGTCGCGGATCTCCTCTTCCCCGCGCTTCCAGCACCAGCAGACCAGGACCCCCTCATGGACGCCGTAGAAGTCGACCAGGGTCGGCTCGAAGCCCTTCAGCGCGCCTCCCAGCTCGGCGATGCGGCCGGCGCAGGCCTCGAACTCCGCCTCGGCGGCCTTCATCTCCCCGAGGTGGTGCTCCAGTTCCGTCCGGTCGGGGTTGTCGGGCTCCTTCAACCCCGGTCCCCAGATCATCTCCAGGGCGTTGATGCGGATCTTGATCTCCTTGAGGCGCCCGCGGATCCCGTCCATCTCGCACAGCACCTCCTCGACCTGCCCCAAGAGCTGGTTCGCCTCGTGCAACTCGAAGACGCGGGGGCCGGGCATGGTGGCTGGCTCAGCCTCGCCGGGGCGGACCTCGGCAGGCGATGGGCGCGATTGAACCATCGCGGCGGGCAGGGCGGCAAGGGTATCCTGCCGCCACCATGAGCGACGCGCACGAGGTGATCATCATCGGTTCGGGTCCGGCGGGCTACACGGCGGCGATCTACGCCGCGCGGGCCAACCTGAAACCCGTCCTGTTCCAGGGCATGCAGCCCGGCGGCCAGCTGACCATCACGACCGACGTCGAGAACTACCCCGGCTACCCGCAAGGGGTGATGGGGCCCCAGATGATGGAGGACTTCAAGGACCAGGCAGAGCGCTTCGGGACCGAGATCCGCTTCGAGCAGGTGACGAAGGTGGACCTGTCGGAGCGTCCGTTCACCGTCGAGACCGACTTCGACTCCTTCCGCGCCCGGGCCCTGATTGTCTGCACCGGGGCGAGCGCGAAGCTGCTCGGCCTGGAGAGCGAGACCCGCCTCATGGGCCGCGGCGTGTCGGCCTGCGCCACTTGCGACGGAGCCTTCTACAAGGACAAGGAGGTGATCGTCGTCGGCGGCGGCGACACGGCCATGGAGGAGGGCGTGTTCCTGACGCGCTTTGCTTCGAAGGTGACCATCGTCCACCGGCGAGAGGGCCTGCGCGCCTCCCAGATCATGCTCGAGCGCGCGCGCGCCAACGAGCGCATCGATTGGGCCCTCAATCGGACCGTGAAGGAGATCCACGCCAACGAAGCGGGCAGCGTGCGGAGCGTGACCCTGGTCGATCCCCGCAGCGACGAGGAGTCCGAGCTCGACTGCGACGGCGTCTTCATCGCCATCGGACACCAGCCCAACAGCGAGCTGTTCGCCGGGGCCCTGGAGATGGACGACGTCGGCTACCTGCGCGTGCACGAGGGCACCAAGACCTCGGTCGAGGGCGTCTTCGCGGCGGGAGACGTCGCGGACAGCGTCTACCGCCAGGCCGTCACGGCGGCGGGCACCGGCTGCATGGCCGCCATCGACGCCGAGCGCTGGCTGGAGTCCTGACCCGTTCCGCTCAGAGCATGTTCGCCGTGGGGTTCCACAGCGTGCGCTTGATCACCACCGTATTGGGGTTGGTGACGTTCAGCATGTCCTTGAGGCGCCGGTCGTAGTTGAGCTGCAGGCCGATCTTGTAGGGCGATCCCGGCGGATTGGAGCTCGTTCCCTCGCCCTCGGGGTAGTAGCGCCCCGGAGTGAGCACGCCCAGGTCTGCGCAGACCAGGGCGCCGTTGAGGCGCAACTGACCGCGCATGCGGTCGTTGCGGTGGACGATGCCGAAGATCGCGTTGTTGGTGTAGAGCAGCCCGTCGATCTCCATGGGCGTGTCGTCCTCGTGGAGGCTCTCGAAGTACTCGATCGCGAGCTTCTGGAGGTAGTCGTCCAGCCACGCGCCGCCCGGAGTGAGCTGGGAGATCGCGGCCACCGGCAGGCCGGTCCCGCCCTCGAACAGGGCGCCGTTGGAGGTGTCGGTCGGGTCCCAGATGCTCAGGCGAGCGGGGTCCCAGGCCAGCGGCACCTCCTCGTCGCCGCGCCAGGTCCCGGTCGCCGGGTCGAACCACAGCCCGCCCTTGTTGTAGACCGGGATCTCGTCGCCCGGACCGAAGTTGTAGTAGCGCGGCATCCAGTCGGGATCGTAGTTGGGGTTGGACATCGTCCAGGTGCCCGGGTCCTGGGGATCCTCGCCAGGGCCGGGGAGCACGGCCAGGGTGCGGTTGTCGGGGTTCACGATCGTCCAGGTCGAGGGATCCGCGGTGTCCTCGCCATTGCCGGGCAGCACGGCCTGGGTCTTGGACCACTCGCCGCGGTTGAACAAGGACAGCTCGGCCAGGGCGAAGTTCCAGTCTCCCGCCGCGTCGCCGGTGATGATGTCCAGGGGGCCGGGGTTGAGGAAGACCTGCGGCTTGAGGTAGTCGCCCAGGAGGACGTTGCCGCCGCAGGCCAGGCCCAGGGCGTTCTTGGTCCCGTCCTCGGCGATCCCGAAGGTCCGCGGTCCGGTGGGTGCGCCGGGGGGATCGCCCTCGAGGTACTCCAGCCCGTCGAGGTACTGCAGGTCGGTGGGGACGAAGATGTTGCCGCTGGCGATGATCGTCCCCTCACCCTTGACGTAGCCGTTGATGACGACGTCGCCCTCGATCGCGACGGTGCCGTCGATGACGATCGGGTTCTGCTCGGTCCCCGAGAGGATCACGTTGCCCGACGTGCTCGACGGCAAGGACGGCTGGTTGCCGTTGAACAGCGCGTTCGCGTACTCCTGGGTCGTGTCGATGATGAAGTCGTGGTCGGTGACGTTGATGACGCCCGCGATGATCGCTCCCTCCGCGCTCTGGGAGGCGGCGTAGAACTCGTTGGGATCGACGATGCGGTTGTCGGCGCCGGTCGGGTCGGGCTCGCCCGTCTCGGGATCGATGCCGCCGTCGTCGGGGAAGGGCGGCGGGAACGCGGTCGGAAGCTGCCCATCGGGCATGTCGCTGTGCTCGGTCGGGTAGTTCAAGTACAGGTTCTCTCCCGGCTGCGGGGGATCGCCGGCTGGCTGGAAGTCGGCCACGGTCAACTCGCCCCAGCCGTCCTCGACGAGGTCGCCGTCCGTGTCGAACTCGAACGACTTGAGGGTCTGGTCGGACCACACCCCGATCGGCAGGCCGTCCTGGTCGGTCACGGGCCCCCGCACGTAGAGCGAGCCGGCGATGAACGAGTCGGCGTCCCAGTCGCTGATGTCGGGGCGGTTGTCCCAGTTGTCCCGGATCATCATGCTCTCCAGGGTCCCGACCTTGATGCGCTCGAAGCTCCCGTAGCTGGCCGGGTCGGTGTTGTAGTAGCGCTCCACCGAGTCGATCTGCGTGTGGCAGAACACGCAGTTGACGTTGTTGGCCAGCACGCCGTACTGGAAGCCCTCGAACTGCTCGGGCTCGATGGTGTAGACCATCTGGATGGCGCGGTTGAGCACGGGGTTCACGATCCCCTGACCGCGGTTCGTGCTGGCGGAGACGGTGACGTACAGCCTGGTCGCTTCGTCCTCGTCGCGCCGCACGACCCGCAGTGCATCGACGTTCACGTTGTCGAACTCCGCGTCCTGCACGTCCGCGCCCGGGATGCCCGCCTCCACGAGGAGGTCGACGCCCTGGCCGGCTCCCGGCGCGCCGCCAGGACCGCTGTCGGCGATCCCCGCGTCGTCGAGGAAGGACCGGAAGGAGGCGATGTCTCCGGACGCGCCGCCCTCGGCGGCGAGGTAGTCGGTCCACAGCCGCTCGGTGGCCAGGATGCCGACGCTCTCGACGGCGCTGGTCAGGGTGTACTCGTCGTTCTGGAAGCTCACGACGCGCGCGCCGCTGAGGTTCGCCATCAGCATGGCCAAGCCCATCATGGCCACCATCGAGGTCACGATCAGGGCGGGGATCAGCGCCAGCCCGCGCCGTCGTTCGCGCCCGTTCACCGTCGGCTTGTCGATCACTACGCTCATTCCCTGCCGCTCCCTTGTTCTTGCCTCGTTCTGTCCCTCGCCGCCGCTCCCTCCCGCGGCCGCCCCCGTCTGTGTACTGGATCGTCCCGAAATGACGGGGTTTTTGAGCGAATCGGTGTTTTCGGGAGGGCTCACCCCGCGGGGTCGTTGCGCAGGAAGATCACGGACTCCACGCGGCGTACGATGGGGATGTTGGAGACCGAGCGCCCGACGATGAACAGGCGCACGTGCAGGCGGCGGGCGTCCTCGTCCCACAGGAAGATCGGGTCGTCGAAGCCGTCGCCGTCGAGGTCTCCGCCCCAGTTGCAGCGTTCCTGCAGGACGTTGGCCGGCCCCATGCCCAGGCTGGAGGGCTGGGCGGTCGGGTCGGTCGTGTCCCAGCACGAGCGCCTGAGCTGTCCCACGTCGAATGCGTCGTCGGTGTCGCGGTCGCCGTTGAGGTCGTCCCCGGTGGCGGACTCGAAGAGGACGTCGCGCGGCACGAAGGAGAGGGCCATCCAGCCATCGAGCGTGCCGAGGCCGTCGAGCTCCGCACCCCACTGAAGGTCGTCGCCGTCGAGGTAGTCGGGAGGCGTCGAGTCGGAGGGATCCACGGGGACGCGGTAGGAGAAGCCCGTGCCGTCGCCGCGGAAGTAGCTCGGCCCCAGGGCGCTGAGCGCCACGCCGTCCCAGGAGCCCGGCGGCGGCGTCTCCTGCTCCTCGAGGGTCTCCGCCAGCCCGGCCCACATCAGCTCCGAGCCGATCGGGTGGGAGGAGGCCGTGGTGCACTGCTGGCCGCGAACGAGACCGACGAAGCGCACCTGGCCAGCCTCGAGGTTCGCGTACAGGATGCGCTCCTCGTCCTCCCCACCGCGCTCCACCAGCAGCATCCCGTCGTCGGGGAAGCCGAGGGTGGAGTCGACCTGGATGTTGGTCGTCGTGCCGACCGAGACGGTCTGGGTGATCGAGGCGATCGGGTTCGCGCCTCGGGCGTCCGCCAGCTCACTCTCGAGCTCGCGCAGCATCTGCTGGGCGTTCATCTCGGCGACGGAGATGCCCAGAGTCGATTGGGCGAGCTGGGTGTCGCGCTGCACGACGTTGAAGATCGACAGCATGACCACGGTCAGGATGCTGAAGGCGACGAGCAACTCGACGACGGTCATGCCTCGCCGGTGCCTGAAGCCGCCCGAGGGGGCGGGGCTGGTGGTGCGCGGTCCCATGGCGGTGCTCAGTAGCCGATGATGAAGAACGGGTGAGCCAGACGGACCTCGCCCGAAACGCCCTTCCAGCGCGTCCGAACGATCACCGGGAGGATGCGCGCCCCCGTGGTCACGTCGTCGTTGTCGGCCTCGCCGTCACCGTCGAGGTCGCGCGGCATCCCCAGCTCGAACCCCAGTTGGGCGTCGGTCAGCTGCTCGTCGGTGACGACGATCACGGATCCGACGGCGGTCTCCCCGTCCGCGGGACCGAGGCCGGTCACGTCGAAGCTCGGTCCGAACGCGCCTCCGGGCTCGAAGGCCGCGACGAGGTCCACCGACCACTGTCCTGGGTTGGCGGTGAGCGTGCGGGCGGAGAAGGCCTGGATCTCCTCGGAGATCAGGCGCACGGCGTTCTGGGCCACGGCGCGCTCGCGGTTCTGGCGCCTGAGGGAGTGGGTGTGGAGGGTGGAGGCGCTCATGGCCAACAGGGCCACCATCAGCACCGTCACCGCCAAGCTGAGCTCCATCATCGTGAAGCCCGCCCTCCGGGGGCGGCGTGCACCCGGCCCGGCGCCCCGGCGGGGGCGCGCCCATCCTGTTCCACCACTCACAAGGGGCACTTCGGCCGGCCAACGCGCGCCGCTGGAAGGAATTCCTAATTGCTTGTGAAAGGAAGTCCCTTCTACCCAACCTGCCCCCGAGGGCCCTCAGGAGCCGATCGAGAGCAGGAACTCGCCGTTCACGCGCGTCTTGCGCATCTTCTGGATCAGCATCTCCATGGCCTCGACGGGGTCGAGCTCGTTGAGGACCTTGCGCAGCATCCAGACGCGGCGGATCTCCTCCTCGTTGAAGAGCAGCTCCTCCTTGCGCGTCCCCGAGCGGTTGATGTCGATGGCGGGGAAGATGCGCCGGTCCGACAGGCGCCGGTCCAAGACGAGCTCCATGTTCCCGGTGCCCTTGAACTCCTCGAAGATGACCTCGTCCATCTTCGAGCCGGTCTCGATCAGGGCCGTCCCCAGGATCGTCAGCGAGCCGCCGTCCTCGAGCTTGCGTGCGGCGCCGAAGAAGCGCTTGGGGAACTGCAGGGCGGTGGCTTCGATGCCGCCGGAGAGCAGCTTGCCGTTGCTGGGGGCCTCGACGTTGCAGGCTCGGGCGAGGCGCGTGATCGAGTCGAGCAGGATCACGACGTCCTCTCCGGCCTCCACCATCGAGCGCGCCTTCTTGATCACCATGTCGGCCACCTGGATGTGGCGCCAGGCGGGCTCGTCGAAGGTCGAGCTGATGACCTCGCGGCGCTTGCCGGGCACGTTGCGCTCGAAGTCGGTGACCTCCTCGGGTCGCTCGTCCACCAGCAGCACGATCAGGTGCGCCTCGGGGGCGTTGGTGACCACCGAGTTCGCCAGCATCTGCAGCAGGACGGTCTTGCCCGTCCGCGGCGGGGCGACGATCAGGCCGCGCTGGCCCTTGCCGATCGGCGTGATCAGATCGACGATGCGCATCTCCAGCGGGTTCTCGTCGGTCCCCTCCAGGAGGATGCGCTGCTCGGGATAGATCGGGACGAGCTCCTTGAACGTCGTGCGCCCCTCGATGTCCCCGGGGGCATTGCCGTCGATCTCCTCGACCGTGCGCAGGGTGAAGAGGGTCTCGCCCGCGCTCGTCGGACGCAGGGCGCCGCGCACCCACATGCCCGCCCGCAGGTTGGCCGACGCCACCAGGGAGGGGGGGACGAAGACGTCCTCCAGGCTCGGCATGTAGTCGGTGAAGGGGAAGCGCAGGAACGCGTGCCCCTCGGCGACGATGTCGACCAGCCCCTCGGCGATCACCGGAATGTGGCCCTCCAGGCGCCGGCACGTGATCGCCCACACGACGTCGCGTCGGTTGCGGCCGGGCTCGGCCACCTTCTCCTTGGCGGCCACCTCGATCAGCTCGGAGAGGTTCTGGGCCTGCAGCAACGCGTGCTCGACGGGCTTGGGCTTCGTCTTCTTCTTGTAGGGCGGCAGGGCGTCCACGAGCTCCGCCACGCCCTCCTCGTCGAGGTCGGCGGGCAGGTTGTCGTAGTCGATACGCGGCACCTCGGGATCGGTGTTCGCGGGACGGCGGGCGCCTCCCTTGTTCTTGCGGTAGAAGGGCTTCTTCTTCTGGAACGGGCGCTTCTTCTGGGCGGTGGCCATGGTCTGGGTGCGGCTGGTTCTCTGGCTGCCCTCGGCGGGCTGTCGGTGGGGGTGGTGGGTGGTGCGATCGCTAGCCCAGTCCCTCCGCGGCGAGGACCTCGCGCACCCGCTCGGCGAGCTCATCGAGCCCCGACTCGTTGGTGATCACGTGATGTGCGCGGGCCATCTTCTCCTCGAGAGGCATCTGGGTGTTCTCCCTGCGCGCGACCTCCCCGGGTTCCCAGCCGCGCCGTCGGACAGCTCGGCGGTCGCGTCGCGCGGCGTCGACCGCCACGAAGACCAGGAAGTCGCACAGGCCCGTGAGGCCGTGCTCGCGCTCGTTCTCCAACAGGAGCGGCACGTCGAGCACAGCCGGCCCGCGACCGCGGTCGCGGGCATCGGTCAGGCCAGCCAGTATCTTCCCACGAACGAGCGGATGGATCCAGTCTTCGAGCCGCGTTCGTACCTCGGGCTCGCTGAAGGCCCTGCGGGCCAGGGCCGCCCGGTCCACCCGGCCCTGGTCGTCGACAAGCGCCGCCCCCAGCTCCGCGCCCACGCGCGCCGCCAGGTCGGGGTCGGCCAGGGCCTCGTGGGCCAGGGCGTCGGCGTCCAGCACGACTCCCGTCTCCCCGGCCAACAGGCGCGCCACGACCGACTTCCCCGAGGCAATGCCCCCCAGGACGCCGACGACGACGAGCCCCTCTTTCGTAAAATCCTCCATTCGGGACCGAGCGGATCGAAAACCAAGCCCCGCCCGGGCGGTAGGGGGTGTCGGAAAGGCCGGCGCCCCTCGGCGGCGGTCCGTTCCACAGCCGTCCTGGAAGCCGATGTCACCAGAGGTTACGACGCCGGGGCGACCGGTCAAGGAGGCCGATTTCCCTTGCCGGGAGCGATCCTCGTCGGTTATCACCTCCGAGCGAAATCGGGGGGCTTTGTCCGCTAGGGCGCGCTCCCTTCCAGGTCCCCCAGGCACCCCTCAGTCGTCCCCAAGAACCCTCCCCGGCGCCCTCTCGGACGGCGTTGGAGGCGGAATCCCCAAGGTTCACCGCATGATCCATCCCTCCCGTCGCGGCGCAGCGCGCGTCCCCATCATCTGGATGGTGGCCGTCATGGTCGCCTTCTTCGTGGCCCTCGCCCTGGTCTTCATTTCCAACGACGAAGCGGCCAAGGCGCAGGAGTCCGCGGCGGCCATGAAGACCGAGCGAGACGCAGCGAACCTGACCGCCCAGCAGTCGCGCCAGACGATCCGGGAGATCTCCGAGGTCCTCGGTCACTACGACGAGACGACCGCCTCGGCGGAGTCGGACGTCACCGCCGCGACCGCCGGTCTCGACCAGGTCAAGGCCGCCTTCCCCGACATGGGGCCGGCCGTGGCCAACTTCGAGCAGGCCACCGCCCGCATCATCCCCGCCTGGAACGCCAAGGTGCGCGAGGTCGCCGACCTCAACCAGCAGGTGGGCCAGCTGCAGGCCGACATCGCCGCCAAGAACCAGACCCTGACCGAGCTGGCGCAGACCAAGGACGCTCAGCTCGCGGACCTGCGGTCGCAGTTGACCGACGCCGAGCAGGCCGCCGCCGCCCGCCAGAGCGATCTCGAGTCCGAGGTCGCCTCGGTGCGCAACACACTCGGGGACACCGAGCGCCAGCTCGCCCGCCTGACCGGCGAGAAGGAAGACGTCCAGCGCGGCTGGGACGACCGCGAGGTCGAGATGTCCACGCGCTTCCGCGAGATGGGCTCCAAGCTCGCGTTCCTGCGGGAGCCCGAGAAGGCCGACGGCGAGATCCTGGCCGTGTCGAAGGACCTGGGCCTGGGCTGGATCAACCTCGGCGAACGCAACCGGTTGTTTGAGGGCATGAGCTTCCGCGTGGTCGACGGGACGCCCGGCGACCACCGGGTGAAGGCCTGGTGCCAGGTGCTCTCGGTGCAGGAGGACATGGCCGAGGTGGCTTTCAGTGCCCAGGCCGACCGCTTCAACCCGCCGACGCCGGGCGACGTGATCTTCAACCCGCTCTACGACCCGGCCGGCGACCGCAATGCGGTCCTCGTCGGGCGCTTCTCGGGCACCTACAACGAGAAGGAGTTGCGCACTCTACTGGACGGCATCCAGGTCAACGTGCAAGGGGTGTTGGACAAGACCACCGACTACCTCATCGTCGGCTCGGAGCTGTACCACGACGAGGACGGCGAGATACTCGAAGACCCGCTCCAGCCCTCCGAGCTCTCGGTCTACAAGGAGGCCGAGGCCATGGGCGTGCAGATCGTGCCCCTCAAGCTGGTGCGCGAGTACTTCCGGCGCGGGTAGTCACCACCACCCCGGATCCAACGGGGGCGGCCGGGCAGCGGACCCGCTCGCGGGCGCGGCCTTCTCCCGTGCCCGGCGGCGAAGCATGATGGACGGGCGGGGCTCAACGAGCTCCGCCCGCTCCGATTCCGGAGAGACCCCATGGCGACCCAAACCCACCAGAGCGAAACGGCGCGCCTGGAGGAGACTCGCATGACCCTGGGGGAGCACCTCGAGGAGCTGCGCAGTCGCCTGATCCGCTCCGCCGTGGCCTTCGTGCTGGCCCTGGCCGTGGCCTGGGGATTCCACGAGACCCTCAGCGACGTCGTGCAGGAGCCCTTGCGCCGGGCGGTGGAATGGCTGAACGCGGACCTGGTCGAGCTGCACGAGGCCGAGGTCCTCGAGGAGGCCACCTCGCCGGCCCGCTTCTTCCGCACCGGCCTCCCCCAGGACGCGCCCCCCGCCGAGCGCCTCCTGCGGCCGATCCCATCCGACCTGCGTGGAGACGGCGCGGGCTCGGGCTTCTTCTTCTACCTGCGCGTCTCCCTCTACTTCGCCTTCCTCGGCTCCGCCCCCGTCATCCTCTGGCAGTTGTGGCAGTTCATCGCCGCGGGGCTGTACAGCTCTGAGAAGCGCGTTGTGCACCGCTACTTCCCCGCCAGCCTGCTGCTCTTCGGAGCCGGGATCGTGTTCGGCTTCTACGTGATGGTGCCCTACGGGCAGTACTTCCTGGCGCGCTTCTCCCTCGAGCAGTTCCGCTACGACCCCAAGGTCGACGAGTACTTCCAGTTCATCAAGAGCCTGTGTCTGGCCCTCGGCCTGGTCTTCCAGCTCCCGATCCTGATGATGGGCCTGGCGCGCATGGGCATCGTGGAGCCGTCGTTCTTCGCCCGCTACCGGGGACACTTCCTGCTCGTGGCCCTGTTGTTCGCGGCGCTCATGACGCCGCCCGATCCCATCACCCAGATGATGATGGCCGTGCCGATGGTCCTGCTGTACGAGATCGGCTACCGCCTGTCGGGGATGGGCCGCAGCGCGAGCGAAACGGCCGGCGCGGAGTGAACGGCCCCGGCGCGGCGATCGTCGCGGTGGGGGACGAGCTCCTCGACGGAGAGCTCGCCGACCGCAACAGCGTCTGGCTGGCCGAGCACCTCACGGCTCTCGGCCGGCGCGTCGAACAGGTGCGCCTGGTCGCCGACGACGAGGAGCTCATCGCTCGCGTCCTGGGCGAGCTTTGCCGCGAGCACCCCCTGGTGATCACGACCGGAGGGCTGGGGCCCACCCTGGACGACGTCACCCGCCACGCCGCATCCCGCGCGAGCGCTCGCGAGCTCGTCGTCGACCCCGCGGTGCTCACAGCCCTGGAGGCGGCCCACCGGGAGCGGGGCCTGCCGATGCCGGCCTCCAACGAGCGCCAGGCCCTCTTCCCGCGCGGCGCCCAAGTGCTCCCCAACCCGGTCGGCACGGCGCCGGGCTTCGCCGTGGGAGTGGGGAGTGCATGGCTCTTCGCCCTCCCGGGGCCGCCATTGGAGATGCGGGCGGTGTTCGAGGGAGCGGTGGCGCCCCGGCTGGCCTCGCTCCCCGGCGGCGGCGCCCAGCGCCATCGCCGGCGCCTGCATCTGTTCGGCGTCTCCGAGAGCGAGTTCGCCGACCGCGCGGGGGAGTGGATGCGCCGCGACGCCCGCCCGCGCATGGGGGTGCTGGCCCACGCGGGGATCCTGACGGTCAAGGTGGAGGCGCCGGCGGGCGACGACGGCGAGCGGCTCGTGGAGGCCCGCCTGTCGGACCTGCGCTCGCGCTTCGGCTCCCGGGTGTTCGGCGCGGACGGAGCCGATCTGGCGACGGTGGTCGGCGAGGCCCTGATCGCCGCAGCGCGACCGGTGGCCGTGGCCGAGTCGTGCACCGGGGGCCTGGTGGCTCGCAAGCTCGTGGCCGTCCCGGGGATCAGCGCCGTGTTCCGGGAGGGCTTCGTGACCTACGCGGACGAGGCGAAGACCGCGCGCCTGGGCGTCGCGCCCGACCTCCTGCGCGAGCACGGGGCCGTCTCCGCTCCGGTGGCCGAGGCCATGGCGCGCGGCGCCGCCGAGCGCGCCGGGGCGAGACTGGCGGTGGCGACGACGGGGATCGCCGGGCCGGGCGGGGGGAGTCCGGCGAAGCCCGTCGGCCTGGTCTGGTTCGCCGTCGCCCGAGACGGTGCGGTGCGTGCCCAGCGGCGGACGTTCCCCCCCCGAGGCCGGCGTGTCGTCCAGGAATGGGCCGCTCTGACGGCTCTGGACCTTCTGCGCTCGGCCCTGGAGCAGGGGAGGGACGCGTGACTTTCGACTCGGGATTGCTATCGTGTGCGGCCCGGCGTTACCCCGTGGTGTAATTGGCAACACATCTGGTTTTGGTCCAGACATTTCAGGTTCAAGTCCTGGCGGGGTAACCAACTCGTTCCTCTGGAACGGCCCGCAGGGTTCGTGCCTCGGCGGGCGAGGATCGCGGCCGGCCCTGGGCTCCGGGGCGGAGAGCCCCGACCCTCGGCGGCGGGAAACCCGGAAGACGAGTCCCGGCGCCGCGTCTGTTCCGTCGGCCACTCGCCGGAGCGGCCGCCACCGACCCGAGAAGGGAGTCCCGACATGATCCGCCTGTGCTGCGCGCTCTCCTTGCCCCTCTTCGCCCCCGCCGCCGCCGCGGAGGGCCTGCTCCAGCTCTCGTTCCAAGGGGCGATCCACGCCCAGGGCGGCAGCTCGGTGGAGGTCGAGGTGGGCGTCTGGGACGGCGGCGCGGGTAAGGCCCGGACGATCCCGATGCACCTGCACCTTGCCGAGGGCACGACCGCATACGACCTCGCCAGCCTCGTCGGTGCGCGCCTGAGAGCAGGCGGGGCGCGGGTCGTCCTGCCCCAGGAGGGCTCGGTCGGGCGCGAGGCCGTGCACGTGTTCATCGAGGGCGCGACCCGTGGGCGCCTGCGCCTGGGCGGCGGGATCTGGGGCACGGCCACCTCCTGCGAAGCGGCCCCCCAAGAGGTGCGGTTCTTGGCGCCCCTGGTCACCAGGGACACCGCCCAGATCCACATCGGCCTCTCGACCTACCATCCGCACACGAAGAGCCGCGGGCGAAAGGACCTGACCTTCGAGGCCGAGGCCGCCCTGGGAGCGGCGCGGCTGTCGGAGCTCCTGTGCGCCCTTTCGATCCGTCAGGGCCTGCGCGCCGACCGCCCCGGACCCGAGGGTTGGCACGCCTCGCGCCTGACCGACGGCTCCATGGTCACCGGCTGCAGCGTGCAGCTGTTGTCGCCGGACGCGGACTGGGGGATCGAGATGGTCCTGGGCGAACCGCCGCCCACCGGGGACACCTCCGTGCCGCGCTGACGGCGACGGGGGCACGGCTGGGCGTCAGTCCTTGAAGCGCAGGGTGAGCGTGCGTCGCGGGCGATTGGTCAGGTTGAGGGGCTTGGAGACCTGCCGGCCGTCGGGGCCCGTGCCCGTCACCCGGTAGCGTCCGGGCGCCAGGGGCCCCGCGCGGTGCACGTTGGCCGTCATCCCCGCGCCGCCCTCCTTCATGAGGCCGAGGATGTCGGAGAGGCCGAACAGATTCCCGACCTCCCGGCCTTCGGCGTCGACCACGCTGACGGCGCCGCGCACCGGTCGCCGCTCGCCGTCGACGAGCTGCACCACGAGCAGGGTGCCCTCCTCGACCGTCAGGGAGAGCTGGGCGGCATGCCCGGCCTCGACCCGCACCGGCTCGCTCTCCTGGCTCGCGAAGCCGCTCGTCTGGCGCGCGCTGGCCGTGTAGACACCGGGCTCGAGGCCCCGGTAGGAACACCGGCCGTGGGCGTCGGTCGTGAGGGTCGAGATGAGGTCGACCGGCCTCCCCTCGGCGTTGCGCACGAACAGCGTCGCTCCCTCGACGAGATTCCCCGACGTGTCGGTCACCGTGGCCTCGATCGCTCCCGGCAGCTCGAGGCGCAGCTCGAGGTCCCGGATCCACTCCCCCTCGCCGACGTGCACCCCGCGCACGAGGCGGCCATGGGCGGGTTCCCCGCCGAACAGCCCGCCACCGGCCATGCCGCCGACGGCCAGGACGTACTCGCCTGGAGCGAGGCCACGCAGGTCGAAGCGCCCTTCCTCGTCGGTGCGGACCTCGCCGTGGAAGCGCCCGCCCCAGAACATCCCGGTGTGCGCCGCGCCGCCCGGCAGGAGGGTGACGCGCTCCTCGGGGGCGGGCGAGCCGTCCGAACCCCGGACGAGACCGCTGATCCGACCGAGGGGTAGCTCGAGGTCGCGCGTGAAGCTGGAGCCTTCGGGAACCTCGACGGTGAACTCCACCGACGACTGGCCTCCCAGCGCGCCGCTCATCTGCTGTACGAGCGCCAGGTACGAGCCCGCGCCATCGACCGTGATCGTGTAACGCCCCTCGTCGTCGGTCGTCGCCGGACGCGTCTTCGAGAGGTCGTCGCCTCCCTCGCGGAAGAAGGTGACGAAGGCGGGGGAGTAGGGCTCGCCGTCGAGGGTCACGCGCCCGCTGACCTCCACGGGATCCTGGGCGGGCGTGCCCAGGACCACGTGCGTCTCCTCGCCCTCGCTGATCTCCACCATGGCCGTCTTCAGCTCGGCCACGAGCTTGCCGAGGCTGTCGGACTCGCCGTCGGCCATCTCGATCATCCGCGAGGCGCGGGGCATGGCGTTGACCTGGTAGTCCCCCGGATCCAGGTTCTCCAGCCGAAAGAGCCCCTCGGAGTCGGTCGTGGTGAAGCGGATCTCGAACTCACCCATGTGCACGAGTTGGATGGTGGCGCTCGCCGCGGGCCGTTCGTCGTCGCCGATGACTTCGCCGGTCAGGGTCCCGCCCGCGGTCAAGAAGAGCTCGACCCCTTCTACGTGCTCACGCGGCCGGAGGTCGACGAGTGCGGACACGCTGGTGGCGAAGCCCTCCGCGCGCCCTTGGACCTCGACCTGGCCGGGGAGCACGCCTTCGAGAGTGAAGGCCCCGTCGCCATCGGTCGTCGCGCTGGGCAGATCCGGCGCACCGGAGACCTGGTGCTTCCAGCCGGGTCCCTCGGCGCCGACGAACACCGTTGCGTCGGCGGCGGGGACGCCCTCGGGGGTGTAGACGGTCCCGCTCACCGTTCCCGCGTGGACGAGCGGGATCACGATCCCCTCGGCGCCCTCTTCCGCGAGGGCGACGGACACCCCTTCGGTCCCCGCGAGGCCGTCGGCGACGGCGTGGAGGACCCAGTCCCCCCGCTCGAGGCCGCTCAGGAGGAAGGTCCCGTCCTCGCCTTCGAAGCTCCGCTCCTCGCGGGTCTGCTCGACCGGCCCCACGGGCGTCTCGAAGGTCTTGACGGCGCGCACCTCGAAGGCGGTCACCGGCCGTTCGTCCTCGTCGACGACGCGCCCGGCGATCCCCAGGGGAGCCTCCAACACCAACAGCAGGTCCTCGCTGCCGGGCCGGACGTGTTCCAGGCGGGCGGACCAGGAACCGTCTTGCGCCTCCCCGTCGCCCGCCGCGGATCCGCCGGCGTCTCGTTCGGACGAGGCCCGCAGCTCGAACGGGCCCATCCCCAGGCCGGTGATCGTGAAGCGTCCCTCCTCGTCGCACTCCGCCTTCCCACCCGCTCCGCTGGCGGCGTTGAGCCCCCCGCCCGAGAAGAGCTGGCTGCGGTCGAAGCGGGCCCTGACGTGAGCTCCGGCCGCGGGCGTGCCGTCGCTCCAGTGGACGAGACCCGCGACCGAGTTGCCCTCATCGAGCTCGAGCACGAGATCGGCCACCGCTTGTCCCTCGGCGACGGTCAGGAACCGTCGGCCCTCCAGGTAGCCCCGCTTCTCGGCCTGGACGGTCAGGTCTCCCGGAGCGACCCCCTCGAGGGAGAACGCCCCGTCAGGCCCGGACTCGGTCTCGCGGGCGCCGTAGCCCTCGGCGCCGATCTGCACGTCGACGACGGCGTGGACCTCGGCTCCCTGCACCCCTGCCCCCGCCCCGTCCACGACGTGCCCGGCGAGGGTGGCGCCGGCCGTCAGCCGCAGGCCCACCTCGCGAACCGCTCCCGGCTCGAGGGCGCCGAGATCGATGCGCTGCGGGGCGAAATCGGCGTGGTCCACCACCAACCGCAAGGGACCGCGCACGGAGATCGCCGGCAGGGTGAAGCGACCGTCGGCCCGGGCGTGGATCGCTCGGCGGTGCCCTCGCTGGAACCGGTCGCGGGAATCCACGGCGGCGGCGGGCACGACCTCGAGCTCGGCCTGCGTGAGATCGACCTCCGTGCTCCCCTCCGGGGGAGCGATGCTCCCGACGACCGCGGCCCCACAGCGCACGGGGAGGGTGACCGACTCGCTCGCTCGGGCGGAGTCCACGGCGACGGACGCCTCGCCGTAGAGGACGAGACCGAGGGCCATCAGGTGCAGGCCCTCTTCGCCCTCTGGCGCCGAGAGCTCGAACGTCCCGTCGGGGGAGACCGGGGCCGAGGCGCTGACGAGGTCCCGTGCGCGCTCGTCATCCTCCCCACCGAGGGCGGCGACCAGCACGGCCACGGTGGAGGGCTCGTGCAGGGCGTAGACGGTGAGCTCGGGGTCGCCCCCGCCGCAGGGCCCGTCGCTCTCCACGCGCCCGCGCAGGTGGACCGTGGCGGCGCCGGGGATGGCGACTGCGTCCTGCGCTTCCCGGTGGCCGCCTCCCGCGGCCGGCTCGCCCTCCGACGGCGCGCGCGGTCCGGCCGCCGCCGGGTCGCCTGCCTGCGTCACCGCGGAGGTGCCCGTCTCGACGGCACGAGCGCTCCGCTCGGCGGGATCGTCGGAGCCGAGCATCAGCAGGCCGGCGATGCCCAGGGCGAGGACGCACAGCAGGGAGAGGATGGTGATCGGGGCCTTCATGGATGCGCTGGGGTTGGGGGGAGGCGGCTACGGGGCCGGCGCATACGCACCGCGGCCGGGAGTATTCCATCCTGAACGCCCCGACGGGGCGCCCATCTCGCCGTGGGGGAGAGCCGTGGCGCGGGTGGATCGGTGTGGGTTGGCGGGCATAGAATCCCCGTCGAGCACCCCATGAGTGACGACGCCGACGCCGATCCCCAGCCGGCCGCCAAGACGGCGGATTGGCTCGAGCAGACCTGGGGCCCGGCCCGGGCGCGGCATCCCGAACGCCGGGAGGCCTTCAGGACCCCTTCCGGTCTGGAGCGCCGGCCGCTGTACGGCGGAGCGAGCGACGGCGGGATGCCCGGGCGCTACCCGTTCACGCGTGGGATCCGGCCCACGATGTACCGCGGTCGCCTGTGGACCATGCGCCAGTACGCCGGCTTCACCAGCGCCCGGGAGACCAACCGCCGCTTCCAGCTCCTGCTCGAAGGGGGCCAGACCGGCCTCTCCACGGCCTTCGACCTACCGACCCAGCTCGGCCACGACTCCGACGACCCCCTGGCTCGCGACGAGGTCGGGCGCGTGGGTGTGCCCGTGAACAGCCTGCACGACGTGGAACTGTTGTTCGAGGACATCCCTCTCGAGCGCGTCTCGACCTCGATGACGATCAACGCCACGGCAGTCTTCCTCCTGGCCTGCTACGTGGTCCTGGCCACCCGTCGTGGGATCGATCCGCGCGTCCTGCGCGGGACGGTGCAGAACGACATCCTCAAGGAGTACGTGGCGCGCGGCAACTACCGCTTCCCGATCGGTCCCTCGCTGCGCCTGACCACCGACCTGATGGCGTGGTGCGCCGAAGAGGTACCCGCCTGGAACACGATCAGCATCTCCGGCTACCACATCCGCGAGGCGGGGGCGACGGCGGTCCAGGAGCTGGGCTTCACGTTCTCCCACGCCCGCGCCTACGTGCGCGCCGCCCTCGAGGCAGGCCTGGCGGTGGACTCCTTCGCGCCGCGCCTGTCGTTCTTCTTCAACGCCCACAACGATCTCTTCGAGGAGGTCGCCAAGTTCCGGGCCGCGCGGCGCATCTGGGCGCGCATGATGCGCGAGGAGTTCGGGGCGGCCGATCCCGCCAGCTGGCAGCTGCGCTTCCACACCCAGACGGCGGGGTCGATGCTGACCAGCCAGCAACCCGACAACAACGTCGTCAGGACCACTGTTCAGGCGCTGGCGGCCGTGCTCGGCGGGACCCAGTCCCTGCACACCAACAGCCGTGACGAAGCCCTCAGCCTGCCCTCGGAGGCCTCGGCGCGCCTCGCCCTGCGCACCCAGCAGGTGTTGGCCCACGAGTCCGGCGTGGCCGACGTGATCGATCCGTTGGGCGGGGCTCCCTACGTCGAGGCCCTGACTGGGGAGATCGAGGCGGCGGCCGGTGCGGTCCTCGACGAGGTCGAGCGCCGCGGAGGAGCCGGGCCCGCGATCGAGGCGGGCCACGTCCAGCGCGAGATCCACCGCAGCGCCATGGAGTGGCAGCGCTCGGTCGAAGCGGGTGAGCGCGTCATCGTCGGCGTGAACCGTTTCGGGGACGAGGAGGGGCCGCCGGAGGTGTTCCGTCCCGACGACGCCGAGCGCGAGAGGGTGCTCACCGACCTCGCCGCCGTGCGGGCGAGGCGCGACCCGAGGAAGGTGGAGGCCGCCCTCCAGGCCGTCGTCCGTGCGGCGCGCGGCGACGAGAACATCATGCCCTCGATGCTGAACGCGGCGGCGGCCTACGCTACGGTGGGCGAGGTGTTCGGCGCCCTGAGCGAGGTCTTCGGACGCTACCAGCCCCCCGAGGTGATCTGAGTGCAGCCCCCCGAGGACATCGCCGGCATGGTCACCGACCTGCACCACATCGCCATCGCCGTGCCGAGCATCGCCGCCACCCGCGGGGTCTACGAGCAGGGACTCGGGCTGGCCGCGGGCGAGATCGAGCCCGTCCCAGAGGAGAAGGTGAACGTCCTGGTGCTCGACGCGGGGGGGCGGCGCATCGAGCTGGTGGAGCCCGCCGCGCCGGATTCGCCGGTCCACGCCTTCCTCGAACGCCGGGGCGGCGGCCTGCACCACGTCGCCTTCGAGGTGACCGACGTGGACGCGGCCGTCGCGGACCTGCGGGCGGGCGGAGCCCGGATCGCCGGGGACGGGGCGGGGCCCGGCGCCCACGGGACGCGCATCGCCTTCGTGCACCCCAAGAGCACCGGGGGCGTGCTGATCGAGCTGGTGGAGGACCCGCGGACGAGCGAGACGGAGGACGAAGGATGACGGGCGAGACACCCCTCGAGCGCCTGCAGCGCATGCGCGAGGCCTCCCTGGCGGGGGGCGGCCCCGAGCGCGCCGCCGCCCAGCACGCCAAGGGGAAGCTCTTGGCGCGGGAGCGCATCGACCTGTTGCTGGACGAGGGGTCCTTCGTCGAGCTCGACCGCTTCGTGACCCACCGTTGCCACGACTTCGGCATGGAGGAGAACGCGATCCTCGGTGACGGCGTCGTCTGCGGCCACGGGCGCATCGACGGTCGGGAGGTGTTCCTCTACAGCCAGGACTTCACCGTCTTCGGCGGTTCTCTCTCCGAGACCCAGGCGGCCAAGATCTGCAAGGTCATGGACCACGCCGCCAGGGTCGGCGTCCCGGTCATCGGCCTGAACGACTCCGGCGGCGCGCGCATCCAGGAGGGCGTGAACAGCCTGGAGGGGTACTCGGAGATCTTCTGGCGCAACACCCGCCTGTCGGGGGTCGTGCCCCAGCTCACGGCCATCCTCGGGCCCTGCGCGGGCGGCGCCGTCTACAGCCCGGCGATCACCGACTTCGTCTGCATGGTGGAGGGCACCTCCTACATGCACATCACCGGCCCCGACGTCGTGAAGGCGGTCACCCACGAGGACGTGGACTCCGAGGCCCTGGGAGGCGCGGCGGTCCACGCCGAGCGCTCCGGCGTGGCCCACTTCACGACCCCCGACGGGCGCACCTGCATGGCCCTCCTGCGGCGGCTGTTCTCGTACCTGCCCCTCAACAACGCCGAGGATCCTCCCTTCGTACCCAGCGACGATCCTCCTGATCGCTGCGAAGCCGAGCTCGACGACCTCGTCCCCGAGGATCCGCTCAAGCCCTACGACATGGGCGGGGTGATCGAGCGCGTCGTGGACCGGGACTCGTGGTTCGAGGTCCAGGGCGCCTGGGCCAGGAACCTGATGGTCGGCTTCGCCCGCCTGGGCGGGCACGTGGTCGGCATCGTCGCCAACCAGCCCGCGGTCCTCGCCGGCTGCCTGGACATCGACGCCTCCGCCAAGGGAGCGCGCTTCGTGCGCTTCTGCGACGCCTTCAACATCCCCATCGTGACCTTCGAGGACGTCCCCGGCTTCCTTCCGGGGACCGAGCAGGAGTACGGCGGCATCATCCGCCACGGCGCGAAGCTGCTCTACGCCTACTGCGAGGCCACCGTGCCGAAGCTGACGGTCATCACCCGCAAGGCCTACGGAGGAGCCTACGTCGTGATGGGCTCCAAGCACGTCCGGACGGACCTGAACCTGGCCTGGCCGGGGGCGATGATCGCCGTCATGGGGGCGGCGGGAGCGGCGAAGATCATCTACCGCCGCGAAATCGCCGGGGCCGCCGAGCCGGCCGCCGCCGAGGCCCTGCACGCCGCCGAGTACGAGGAGAAGTTCAACCATCCGTTCCGTGCCGCCGAGCGCGGGTTCGTGGACGACGTCATCGAGGCCTCCCGGACGCGGCCCGCCCTCATCCGCGCCCTGTCGGTCCTCGCCTCCAAGCGTGCCGACGTCCCCAAGCGCAAGCACGGCAACGTGCCCCTGTGATGTTCCGCCGCATCCTCGTCGCCAATCGCGGAGAGATCGCCCTGCGGGTGATGCGCACGGCACGCGAGATGGGGGTCGAGACCGTGGCGGTGTACTCCGACTTCGACCGCCTCGCGCTCCACACGCGCTTGGCGGACCGCGCCGTGGCCCTGGGCGGCGCGCTGCCCTCGGAGAGCTACCTGGTCGGCGAGAAGATCCTCGAGGCGGCCCGGGCGAGTGGTGCGGAGGCGATCCACCCCGGCTACGGCTTCCTGGCGGAGAACGCCGCGTTCGCCCGCGCCGTGACCGAGGCGGGCCTGACCTGGATCGGCCCGCCCCCCGACGCGATCTCCGTGATGGGGGACAAGATCGAGAGCCGCCGGGCCATGCAGGCGGCCGGCGTGCCCGTGGTGCCGGGGCTGGTGGACCCCATCGACGACGTCGACGCCGCTGTTGAGGCGGCGGGGGAGATCGGTTTCCCCATAGCCCTCAAGGCCGCCGCCGGCGGCGGCGGGAAGGGGATCCGGATCGTCAGAGAACCCTCGGGCATCGCGGTCGCGTTCCGGACCGCATCGGGCGAGGCGACCTCGGCCGTCGGCGACGGTCGCCTCTACATGGAGCGCTACGTCCAGCGTGCGCGCCACGTGGAGCTCCAGGTCCTCTTCGACCACCACGGCGGAGCGGTCCACTTCGGCGAGCGGGAGTGCTCGATCCAGCGCCGGCACCAGAAGCTGATCGAGGAGTGTCCGGCCGTGGTGGTCGACGAGGGCTTGCGCGAGCGCATGGGCGAGGTCGCCCTGCGCGCCGGGCACGCCGTCGGCTATCAGGGAGCGGGAACGGTCGAGTTCCTGTTCTGCGAGGGCGAGTTCTTCTTCCTGGAGATGAACACGCGCCTGCAGGTGGAGCACCCCGTGACCGAGATGGTCACGGGAGTGGACCTCGTGCGCGAGCAGCTGCGCGTGGCCAGCGGCGAGGAGATCGGCTACGCCCAGGAGGACGTCGTCATGCGCGGACACGCCTTCGAGGTGCGGGTGAACGCAGAGGATCCCGTGTCGGGCTTCTTGCCGTCCACGGGCACCGTCAAGAACCTGAGGCTGCCGGGAGGACCCTGGGTGCGCGTGGACTCGGCCCTCTACCGCGGGATGGAGGTCGGCCTGAACTACGACCCGCTGCTGGCGAAGATCGTCGTCTGGGGCGAGGACCGGGGGACGGCCATCGAGCGCATGCGGCGCGCCCTCGCCGAGCTGAACGTCGGCGGCGTGCGCACCAGCGTCCCGGCCGCCCTGACGGTCTTGGACCAGCCCGCCTTCCGGGAGGGGGACTTCGACACCCACTTCCTGGAGAGCCTGGACCTGTCCCGTCCCCACGGCGCCTGGGTGCGGCTCGCCGCGGCGATCGCCGCCGTGCACCGCCACGACCAAGCGCGCCGTCGGGCCCTGGGGGCGGAGCAGGGCGATCGCAGCGGCTGGGTCGCACGGGACCGCACGGAGAGGATCTGGCCGCGATGAAGTACTTCGCGCGCATCGCCGGCGAGGAGATCGAGGTGGAGCTCGTCGAGCGCCTCGGGAGGCTGAGCGTGTCCGTGGACGGGGAGCCCTTCCCGCTCGAGTACGAGCCCGTGGACGCCCTCGGCCAGGTCGGCGTCCTGACCGACGGCCTGAGCTTCGGCGCCTCGGTCGAGGGCGGCGGGGAACGGGTGGCCGTCACCATCGCCGGCCACACCTACCATGTGGAGATCGAGGACGAGCGCGAACGGGCGGCCCATGCCGCCGAGCGCCGCGCCGCGGGCTCGGGGGGGACCGTCTCGAGCGTCATGCCCGGCGTCGTCGTGACCGTGCTCGTCGGGGAGGGCCAACAGGTCGAGGAGGGGGAGCCCCTGCTCATCCTGGAGGCGATGAAGATGCAGAACGAGATCGTTGCGCCCGGACCCGGCGTCGTCACCACCGTGCACGTCGAGCAGGGTCGGTCGGTGACCAACGGCGACCCCCTGGTGACCCTGCGAGAGGCCGAGGAGTAGGGGAGCGCCCCGGCTAGCCCGGATGATTCATGAACACGCACACCAGACTTCGCAACCGGCCGTCTTCGACGGCCTCTCGGCCCCTGGCGGCGCTTCTCGAGAACCTGGCTTCCTCGACGACCCGTTCAGGGTCGCCTGCGTCGCCAGAACCCGCAA
>JASLMK010000096.1 GCA_030746555.1 Planctomycetota bacterium
AGGTGGGACAGACGGGCAAGACCGTGTCCCCCTCGCTCTACATCGCCTGCGGAGTGTCGGGGGCGATCCAGCACCTCGCGGGCATGCGCTCCTCCAAGTGCATCGTCGCCATCAACAAGGATCCGGACGCGCCCATCTTCAAGGTCGCCGACTACGGCGTGGTGGGTGACCTCCTGGAGGTGGTGCCGGCGCTCACCTCGGAGATCCAGAAGCTGCAGGCGGGCTAGAACGGCCTTGCGCAAGGTGGCCCCGCCCGACGCCGGCGTGCGTCGTGGCGGGGCCTTTGCGCTTGCGACGCGGGTCGCGACCGCCGGAATCCTCGCCCTCGCCCTGGCCCTGCTGCTTCAGGGTTCATTGGGCCGGGCGGACGACAGGCCGGGGCCCACCTCCGGGGGGAGCGACACCGGCGCGGCGTCGAGCGAAGATCCGACGTCCACACAAGCCGACTCGCTGATTCGCTCCGGCTTGGCGGCGCTGTGGCGAACCGAGTTCGGCACGGCGCGGGCTGCCTTCTCCGCGAGGACCGCCCTCGATCCCGCCGACCCCGAAGGCTATTTCTTCGAGGCGATGCTCCACTGGCTTCGCCTCACGGAGGGGTTCGAGGTGGACCCGAGCGACGCGGAGCGCTTCGAGGCCTCCATGCGCCTCACCCTGGAGGCGGCCCGCCCCCACGACCGCCGCGGTGACCCGATGCGCGCCCGGGCCCTCTTCCACATGGGCGGGGCCTACGGCTACCGAGCTCGCCTGGCCGCCTTGCGGGGCTCCTGGTTCGCCGCCTATCGGGACGCCGTGAAGGGCAGGAGGCTCCTCGAGCACGCCCGCCGGCTGGACCCCGGGCTTCGCGACGTCGAGCTGGGCCTCGGCCTCTACCACTACTACGCAGACATCCTCCCCGGGATCGTGGGTGTCCTCGGTCGGCTGGTCGGCCTCGGGGGGGACCGGGAGAAGGGGTTGGCCGAGCTGAGAAGGGCGAGGAGGGAGGGGCGCTACACCCGGGACCAGGCGGCTTTCGTTCTGACCGTGCTCTACAACGAATTCGAGGAGCGCCCCTGGCAGGCCCTGGCCCTGTCCAGGGACCTGAGGAGCCGCCACCCGGAGGCCTACGGGTTCGCGATCCAGGAGGCCCAGGCCCTGGGAGCGGTGGGCGAGGTCGACGCGGGCCTCGCCGTGCTCGCCGCCGCCAGAGAGCATCTGCCGGAAGGAGATCGGCGCGCCTCCATGGACTACTGGACGGGCCGGCAGCTGGTGCAGGCCGGCCGCTTGGCGAGTGCGCGGGTCGCGCTCGAGCGGGCGCTCGCGGGTTTCGGAGGGCGGGACCACTGGGTGGCGGCGTGGACCCGATTCTGGCTGGGCTACTGTGACGAGCTCGCCGGGCGACCTCGGGACGCCGAGGCCCATTACCTCGCGACGGAGGCCTTCGCCCGCAACCGGGGTCCCCGCGCCTTCGCCGAGCGCCGGCGGAAGAACCCCCTGGGGCCCGTGGAGAGAGAGAGGGTGCTGGTGCGGGCGGCCCTGATGGACCGCGAGGGGGAGAGCCTGCGGGAGCGTCTCGGGGCCCTGCAGGCCCTGGCCGCCGAGGAGTTGTCGCTGGAGGCCGCCGAACGAGCCGAGCTCGCGTGGCTTCGCGCGCGCCTGCGGCAACGCGTCGGCCTGGAGTGCGACTCCCTCTACGCCGCGGCCGGCCGGGCGGAGGGCGTGCCCTCCGAGATCGCGGCCCTGGTGCCCATTCGCAGGGCGCGGTTGCGGTACGAGGCGGCAGACCTGGGGGAGGCGCAGCGCCTGCTGAAGGACGCCCTCGCCGGGCCCGACGAGGAGGGCTCCAGGGAGCTCGCCCGGCGGGCTCTGGCGGTCCTTGAGCGTCGGAGGGCCGCCGCGGGGGTCGGGACGGCCCCCGCGGACGGCGCCGCGCGCTTCTCCCTGTGGCGGCCCGATGCATGGAGCGTGGACGTCGCCTTCGACACCCTGGCCGCGTTGCATCCCCTGCGACTCGGCGAGGACGGGGTGTGGCGCGGCCGGGTGCTCCCACCCCGTGGGGCCCGCGCCTACCGCTTCGTGGTGGACGGCATGAGGCCCGGGATCATCGACCCCTTGGTCGGGGAGGTCTGCGAGCTCGGCGTCGGCCCGGATGGCGGCGCCGCCTTCGGATCCCGCCTGCGTCCCCCGGCGAGCGGGGACGGAGCCGGCGGGAGAGGAGCGCTAGTTGAGACTGGGAGGGCCGACCGGGCGGATCGGGACGAAGCGGGGCCCGTCGTCGCGGAGTGAGGCCGCCCGCGGCGGCACGAGGCCCCTGCGGCGGATCGGAGCCTCGTCGAGGCACGCCGCCCGAATGCGCTCGCTCATCTCCCGGCGCAGGG
This sequence comes from Planctomycetota bacterium, assembly GCA_030746555.1. Lineage (GTDB taxonomy): Bacteria > Planctomycetota > UBA1135 > UBA1135. The sequence continues at coordinate 2,355 of JASLMK010000096.1, forward strand.
AGTCGCGTCCGCGGGGGCCGGAGCTTCCTCGGATCCCGGCCACGGTGCGTTCGAGGAATCCGATGGCGAGGATCGAGGGCAGGCACAGGACCGTGACGGCCCGGTCTGCGAGGCGGGCGGTCCGCGGGAAGTTCTCGAGGGCGCGCGTGGGCATTCTCTTCTCCGTCTCCCGGACGGGCAACGGGCGACCGGGTGGATTACGGGAAACACGCAAAGCCCATACCATTGCGGACGATCTGCCAGAGGGTGGCGTAAGTCATTGAAAAATCGGAAGTTGGCATGTCGGAGAGTGGCTCGTATCGAAGTCCGACCAGCGTCGAGCCGTGCATTTCGCACGGCGCCCATGCAGATTGCCACTCGGTGGGTTACGCTTTCAGTGACTTCGGCAGCACCCGGCAGCTTCGCATGGGAAAGCTCTTCCCTACCGATCGCCAGGTGCGTCCGTGGGTGCGGGATATGACCCATTTCCTTGGGCAAAAAGTCTCACATGCGGCCGGGCTCGGGAGCGCTCCCAGTCTGCGAAAGCGGGCCGCTCGACATAGGTCCTTGAAAATCAGGGACTTAGGCCGTCGCCCGTGGGGACCGACTGGTGGCATGTATCTTGCGCTGGCCGCTAGCAGCGTGCGAGAGGATCCACCGGAGAACATGAGCGACTTGGAGGATTGCCAGATTGCGAAGTAACGCGTGCTCGATGTGGTTGACTGCGACGGCG
>JASLMK010000097.1 GCA_030746555.1 Planctomycetota bacterium
CGGGCTACCGCTGGCCCGACTGCCCGTGCTGCCCTGCGGGGTAGCGACGGTTTCCACCGGGAGCGCCCCTGCGTCACGGCCCGATGACGCGGGAGGGACGCGGCGCCCCGTCGCCCTCCTGAGCGTGGCCCAGCTCCGCCCCTACAAGGGGATCGACGTGCTCCTCCGCAGCCTCGGGCTCCTCCGCTGGAGCGGGGTCGACTGCAGCGCGGTCGTGGCGGGCGAAGGCCCGGAGCGGCGGCGCCTGGGCGAGGACGTGGAGCGGGCGGGGCTCGGGGATTCGGTGCGCTTCGCCGGCGCGGTCGGCCGCGAGGAGCTTCGGCGCCTGCTCGCCGACGCGGACGTCTTCGTGGCCCCGGCGAGGCGAGAGGCGTCGGGGAAGATGGACGGCCTGCCCGTGGCCATCCTCGAGGCCATGGCCGCGGGGCTGCCCGTCGTGGCGTCGAGGATCTCGGGCATCCCGGAGGCGGTGCTCCACGGCGAGACGGGCTTCCAGGTCCCCCCGGAGGACCCGGCGGCCCTCGCGTGGCGGATCGAGACCTTGGCGGGGGACCCGGCGCTGCGCCGCCGGCTCGGCGACGCGGGTCGGGAGGCGGTGCGACGGCGCTTCGACCCGGCGGTCTCCGTGGAGCGGCTCGCCTCGCTACTCCGGGCCGCGGTGACGGGAGAGCCCCTGCCCGAGAGCGAAGGTGCGCTCCCGGATCCCCGGCCCGACCGCACCGCCGACTCCTCGCCCCCACGGGAGGCGCCGACCCGAGGCAACGCCCGGGGGCCGAAACAAGTCGCCCACGTACGCCGCCTCGACCCGTCCGACCGATCCGCGATCGTGGACCTGCTGGGTCGCACCTGGGGCCCGGAGCCCGCGCGTAGGCTCGAGGCCCGGTGGGACTGGCTCTTCGTCGCGAACCCGAACCTGGCAGGCCGACGTCCCCCCGCCTACGTGCTCGAAGCCGCCGGCGGGCGCCTCGTCGGGTGCATGCTGGGCACGAACGCGCCCCTGGCGGTCGCGGGCCGCGTGGGCGCGGTCGCCTGGATCGGTGCCACGGCGCTGCACCCCGGCTGGCGGGGGCGGGTGCTGTCCATGGCAAGGAAGGCGCGCACCGAGCTGCGGGTCTCCACGGGTTTCCCCACCGAGCGGATGCTGCGGGTCTGGCAGCGCGTGGACACCTACAAGGAGTCGCACGTGGTCGACCGGCTGGGGCTGCGGGTGCGCCCTCTCGCCACGGGCAGGGGGTGGGTCGACGCCTGGGCGGTTCCGGCCGACTCGCTCGCGTCGGGCGTCCGGCGCTGGTGGCGACCGAGGGGGATCGCCGTGACGGAGATGCCACGCTTCCCCGGCTCCTGGGACCAGTGGCTCGCGGAGGCGACCCGCACGTGGCCGGTTACCCTCGCCCGCTCGGCGGCCACCTGCAACTGGCTGTACACCGACGACCCCCTGGGCCCCCACCGGATCCTCGCGGTGGAGCGGGGCGGGGCCCCGGCCGGGTTCGCGGTGGTGGAGGTGCACGGCGGGGAGCGGACGCGGACACGAGCCTATCTCTGCGACCTCTTCGCCCGCTCCGACGACCCGGCCGCCCTCGACGCGGCCCTGGGCGCGGCGGTGGACCACGCCCGCTCGAGCGGGGCGATCGCGCTCAGGGTCCGCGACTGCCGGCACCCGGTGGTGGCGCGGGTGCTGGCCCGCCACGCCTTCCTGCACGGACGCAGCGATCCCCTCCCCATGATCCTCGCCAGGCGTCCCGAGGGCGCGCCGAGCGGGCTGCTCGAAGACCCGCGGAGCTGGGCGCTGCCGGGCGCCTGGGCGGATCCGCGGTGGATCTGAGCTGTCGGTGTAGCGGACTACTGATGGAGGCCAGTGGTCCCCGGGTGGACAGGTGCGACTACCGGCGACCCGGCGCGGCGGTCTTCGAACCCCCAGAGCTCCGGCGGGGGTGCCGGCAGGAGCTCGACCTGGCCTTCCCGGAGCGCGAAGACGAGGTAACCGCTGTGGAAGAAGCCGCAGACGATGTGGGGGCGGCCTTGGTCGTCACGGGCGAGCTGGACGTCTACGGGGTCGGTCGGGATCGGGGCAGCCGCCACGCGTCGGATCTCGGCTCCGGCTCGATCCAGGACGTAGAGGGAGTCCCAGGTGGCTGCGACGACGTGCTCGGCGGAGAGGGCCACGTCCTTGACGAGCTGATAGGCGACGTGCCACCGGCCATCGAGGCGGGGGGAGTCGGGGTCCGACAGGTCGTAGATCTCGACGCCGTTTCCAGTAGCGAAGGCGGCCTCTCGCCCGAGCACGTCCACGTCGAAGGGGGTGCCCACGGCGGGCGCCCAGTTGGCGCGCTGCATCGTGACCGAGTCGCCGGGCACGTACGTCCGGAGCTCCATGCGAAGCGAGCCCTGGGAGACGATCGCGAGGGTGTCGGACCAGAGCGACAGACCGATGTTGATGGCTGGGACGCCGTGGACGTGTTCGACGGAGGACAGGTGTCCCTCTTGACCGACCGTAAGGAGCTGGTATTGGATCGATCCCGTCACGGCCACGTAGCCCGGTATCGCCTCGATGTGGTTGATGCTCCCGTCCCATCCCAGTGAGTCGGAGGAGACCGAGACCGGCTCGTCCTCGAGCCGGAACACCTCCACTGTCTTCCGTGAGCGCTGCCCGGCGATCCACTCCGTCCCTGGGATGATGGCGACGCCGTCCCACTCATCCTCAGGGGAGCTCCCGAACTCGCGCCTTCCGGAGTCGAGCGGGCCCCGAACCCAACGCAGGCCGTACTCCAGCTCCGCTGAGACCATGAGCTCTCCGCTCAGATCGAAGCGCCACGCGACCCCCGGCAGCCCGAGCCGATCCCGAGGCTGCAACGAGCCGTCGGGATCGAGCTCGAGCAACACGAGGCCTTCGCGCTCGGCCCCGAGAACGAGGTAGCCATCGTCCAGCCACGCGAGGCGCCCGTACCTCCCCTCGATGCCCTCGATTGGCAGGAAGTCCACGAGCTCGAGCCTCGCGGGCCGGCGCGGCTCGAGGGTGGCGACGCCGTAGGTGGAGCCGTCGCCGGACTCGGCGACCGCGTAGATGCGGTTGCCCACGGTGACCAGGTCCCCCGAGAAGCGCACGTCCACGTCGGTGTGGAACACGCGCAGGCT
>JASLMK010000098.1 GCA_030746555.1 Planctomycetota bacterium
TTCATGAACACGCACACCAGACTTCGCAACCGGCCGTCTTCGACGGCCTCTCGGCCCCTGGCGGCGCTTTACGGAACCTGGCTTCCTCGACGACCCGTTCAGGGTCGCCTGCGTCGCCAGAACCCGCAAAGCACCACCAGGAACCGAGTTGCTGTGTCTGGCGCACGTCTTCATGAATAACCCGGGCTAGCCCGGCGCGGGCGGACTCGGCGAGGGATGCGCGGTGCGCCGGGGGACGCGGGATTCCCGCGCCCCGGCCACCGCGCCGGATGCGGCGGGTCCTATACTCCGCGCCCATGAACTCCACCCAGCGCGCCCTGTTCCTCGTCGCCCTCTCCGCTCCCGTCTCCTTCGCCGGCCCCCTCGGCGGCGAGCCGACGATGGCCGAAGAGGCCTGGCCGGCCCTCGACGCGGCGCTGGCCGCTCCCGCCTTCACGACCGCCCGCGACGGCGTCGACATCAGCGGCTGGATCAAGACCGACTACCGCAACTCCTCCGACACCGACACCGGCGACTTCGGCTTCAACTCGGTGCGCGCCAACCTCACCGGCGCCGTAGGGGACGCGAGCTACAAGGTCTCCGTCGAGCTGGGCGGCGGCGCCGCCTCCCTGCGCGACGCCTTCGTGAAGTTCCCCGTGGCCGCGGGGGTGAGCGGCACCCTGGGCACGTTCAAGACGCCGTTCCTCTTCAGCGGCCTCTCGCCCTTCACCGGAACGGTCTTCTACGACCGCACCGCAATCGGCGGCGACTGGGCGGGCCGCGACGCGGGCTTCGCCCTCAGCGGCGCCGTCGATCGCTTCGGCTGGACCCTCTGCGCCCAGGACGGCGGCGACGGACCCGCCGACGACCTGCACCTGACCGCGCGGGCCACCTACGACCTGTTCGACGGCGCGCCGGGCATCCGCAAGTGGGCCGGCGGCCACGGCACGGACGCGCCGCGCCAGGTAACTCTGGGGGTCTCCTACCTCGACGAGCAGTCGATCGACGACGGCGGCGCCCTGGCGCTCGAGGTGATGGCTCACAGCGGGCCGTTTTGGTTCCACGCCGAGTCGGTGGACTTCGGCGACGGCTTCGTCGACGGCGTCCCCGCCTCGGGCAACACCGGCCGCTCCGCCGGCCGCGCGGGCACGACGCCCTACGACGTGACCCTCGCCTACGCCGTCAGCGCCGACTACGAGGTCGCCCTGCGCTACGAGGACTTCGACGACGGCGGGGGGGGCGAGCGCGTCCGCGCGGGCGTCACCCGCTTCATCGACGGCCACGGCCTGAAGTGGGGCCTGGACTGGGCCGAGACGAGCACGGACGACGGTGACTCCGACGCGATCACCGTCGGACTGACGGCCGCCTGGTAGGCAGCGGAGCGATCGCGAGGGGCGGTGAGGCCCCCGCCGCGGCGTCGGCGTCGGGGTTCGCATGGCGGAATGTGCGCGTCGCGCCTAGGCTCGGCGACCGGCCGAAGCGGCCCACGCCGCCTGCCGGCATCGCGCCCCCGGGGGCGCGCGAACCCGAGGAACACCATGAACCGTTCACGCTCCCTGCCCGCTCTCTGCGCCGCGGCCCTGCTGGCGGGCCTTCCCCAAAGCTCCTCGGCGGGCGGCTCGGGCGAGAGTGCCGTGTTGATCGTCGATCCCACCGACGCCGAGTCGCTCTACGTCGCCAACACCTACGCCGCGGCCCGGGGGATCCCCGCGACGAACCTGTTGTTCATGGACCCGGCGGCGCCGGACTACCCGACCTTCGTCAACGACAACCAGGCCGGGTTCCTCGGCACCCTGGAGGGCCGCGGCCTCGGCCACGTCGACTTCGTGGTCGTCATGCCGACCGACGCGTTCTACGTGAGCGCGCCGGGCCTGGTGGCCGACAGCTGTTCGCCGGTCAACCGCTTCAGCATCGCGGCGCCGTTCGCCCTGAGCTTCAACGCCGACAAGATCCTGGCCGGCACCGGAGTCGGGATCCCCAATCGCTACTTCGCCAACGACGACTCCGCCGTCGCCTTCGACAGCTCGGTCGCCTGGTTCGGCGGTCAGCCCAGCAACTCGTCCAGCGCCGAGCGCTACTTCATCGGCGCCATGCTGGGCTACACGGGCCTGCGCGGGAACACCCTCGACGAGCTGCTCGACATGATCGAGACCAGCGTCGCCGCCGACGGGACGCAGCCGACGAGCACCTACTTCTTCTGCGAGACCAACGACATCCTGCGCAGCGGTCCGCGCCACGGCTACTACCCCGCCGTCAGCGCCGCGATCAACGCCCTGGGGGGCATGGCCGAGCACCTGCTGGCGGACCTCCCCGTCGGCCGCCACGACTGCCAGGGGATCATGACCGGCCTGGCGAATCCCAACGTCGTCGGCGGTGACTTCACGATCCTCCCGGGGGCCTTCTGCGACCACCTCACGAGCTATGCGGGCGCCTTCGACGTGGGCTCGCAGACGAAGATGTCACGGTGGATCGAGAAGGGCGCCAGCGCGACCTCGGGCGCGGTCGAGGAGCCCTGCAACTACCCGGGGAAGTTCCCCCACGCGCGCCTGCACCTGTACGCGTTCCAGGGTCTGTCCCTGGGCGAGGCGTGGTTCCGCAGCATGCGCTACTACGTCTTCCAAAACCTCCTCTACGGCGATCCGCTCACCCGTCCCTACGCGCACATCCCCAGCGTCGACGTTCCCGACGCTCCCAGCGGTCCGGTCGGCGGCGTGGTCTCCGTCACGCCCGTCGGCGCCACGACGATGCCCGGGGCCGACGTCGAGGACATCGACCTCTTCGTCGACGGGCGGCTGGTGCGCACGGGCGTGATCGGCCAGTCCCTGCCGATCGACACGACCGCCCTCGACGACGGCTGGCACGAGCTGCGGGTCGTGGCGTACGACGACAGCACGATTCGCTCGGCGGGGAGCTGGATCGGGGCGCTGGTGGTCGACAACGCCGGGGCCACGGCGACGATCGGGGCCTCCGCCACGAGCGGGAACCTGACCGACCGCTTCGACTTCACCGTCGAGGCGCCGGGGTCGGCCGTGGCGGAGCTGCGCCTCTTGGGTGCGGGCCGGGTGCTCGGGACGGTCTCCACCAGCCCCGGCGTGATCAGCGTCTTTGGCCAGAACCTCGGCGCGGGCCCGGTGCGCGTCCAGGCGGAGGCTGTGCTCTCCGGCGGCGGGCGTGTGCGGAGCGCGCCCCTGGAGCTCTCGATCGACTACAGCTCCGGCGCGGTCGCGGGCATCGCCCCCCAGGCCTTCCGCTACACCAAGCGCGTCCGCGACGACGTGGCGACCCTGGTCGAGCTGCCCTCCGCCTTCGACGACGATCTCGCCTCGGCCTCCTTCTCGATCATCCATCCTCCGAGCCAGGGCTCGTTGGCGCCGGGCGGCTCCGGGCCGTACCGGATCTTCCGGCCCAATGCCGGGGCGAGCGGACCGGACTCCCTCGTGTTCCAGGTCACGACGCCCTCGGGCGTCTCAGGACAGGCGATCGTCCAGCTCGAGTTCACCTCGGGTTTCGACTGCCTCACCCCGACCTCCTATTGCCAGACCGCGCCGAACTCGGTCGGAGGCGGAGCGTTGATCTACAGCACTGGTTCGCCCAGCGTCGTGGCCAACGACCTCGTGCTCGAGGTCACCGGCGCGACCCCCTCGCAGTTCGGGATCTTCTACTACGGCTCGACCCAGATACAGATTCCCTTCGGGGACGGGTTCCGCTGCGTCGGGGCGGGCTCGACGGGCACCTTCCGCCTGCCGATCATCACCACCGACGCCTTCGGAGACGCGAGCTTCCCCCTCGACGTGAACGACCCGCCCGCCGCCGCGGGCCCCGGAGCGGTCGTCGCCGGCGCGGACTGGAACTTCCAGTTCTGGTACCGCGACCCCGCCGGGCCCGGCGGCAGCGGCTTCAACTTCTCTGACGGCCTGGCCGTGGGGTTCTGCCCCTAGCCCGGATGATTCATGAACACGCACACCAGACTTCGCAACCGGCCGTCTTCGACGGCCTCTCGGCCCCTGGCGGCGCTTTGCGGAACCTGGCTTCCTCGACGACCCGTTCAGGGTCGCCTGCGTCGCCAGAACCCGCAAA
>JASLMK010000099.1 GCA_030746555.1 Planctomycetota bacterium
GACCTCCTCGCCGCCGGTGGTGCGCTTGAGGATCTCGCGCTCTTCCTCGACGGTCGGGTAGCCGACCTGGACCATGAACATGAAGCGGTCGAGCTGCGCCTCGGGCAGCGGGTAGGTGCCCTCTTGCTCGATCGGGTTCTGCGTGGCGAACACCAAGAAGGGCGGGTCGAGCCGGTAGGTACGACCACCCACCGTGACGACCCGCTCCTGCATCGCCTGGAGCAGCGCCGCCTGGGTCTTGGGCGGCGTGCGGTTGATCTCGTCGGCCAGGATCACGTTGGTGAACAGCGGCCCCGGCTCGAAGCGGAAGGTGCGCGCCCCGGTCTCGGGGTCGATGTGCAGCAGCTCGGTGCCCGTGATGTCGCTCGGCATCAGGTCGGGGGTGAACTGGATGCGGTTGAATCCCAGGTCGAGGGTGCGCGCGAGGCTCGAGATCATGAGCGTCTTGGCCAGCCCCGGAACGCCCACGAGCAGGCAGTGTCCGCGGGCGAGGATGGCGATCAACAGCTGGTCGAGCACCTCGTCCTGCCCGACGATCACCCGCTGGAGCTCCTCCTTCATCCGGGCGTGGACCTCGCGCAGGCGATCGAGCTGTGCTTGGGACATCGTTGGCTTCTCGGTGCTGTGGACCCGCTGGGGGAGGTGGGGGACGGATCGGCTGTGACGGCGGGCGGATTCGGCGGCGGATGCGGGCCCGGGAGACGCTCGCGGCGGCGTGCCCACGCCGTGGCGCGAGCCCCCGAAGACCCCGTCTCCTTATAGGGGTCCCGGCCGCCCGTTACAATCGACGGTCGATCCGGGTACCGTCCGGGGCGGAGCCGGCTGGGCGCAGCCCGCCCGCCGATCCCGGCCATGGACACACTGAAGCTCTACGCGAACGGCCTCCTGGGGCGGGAGACCCTCCTCGAGATCGAGGTCCTCGGTCAGCCGCTGCGGCTCGTCGTCACCACCCGGCGGGAGCTGCGTCGCGCCCGCCAGATGTGGCACGAGCGCGCCCTGATCGAGCGCATGCGCGAGACCCTGGACGACGGCGACGTGTTGTTCGACGTCGGCGCAAACATCGGCCTCGTCAGCCTCCTCATGGGCCTGCACACGGCGGGGAGGGGCGTGAGCGTCCACGGCTTCGAGCCCGAGCCGCGGAACTTCGAGCACTTCGAGCGGAACATCGAGGAGAACGGTCTCGGCGCGAGCGTCAGTGCCCACCGCATCGCGCTGGGTGCCGGTGAAGGTGAGGTGGAGCTGTTCGTCCGCGGTCGGGCCGGGGAGGGACGGCACTCGATCGCCGAGGAGCGCGGCTCGACCGCCAGCATCCGCGTCCCCTCGCGCACGGCCGCGAGCTTCGCGGCCGAGTGCGGGCAGTCCCCGACGGTGGTGAAGATCGACGTCGAGGGCGCCGAGGGCCGGGTGCTCGCCGGGTTCGAGGAGCTGATGGAAGACGCTCCGCCGCGCGACGTGTTCCTGGAGATCCACTCCAAGGGCGACCGCGACCGCATGCCGGGGGGCGGCACGATCGCGGACTGGCTCGGCGAACGCGGCTTCGGCCTGGTCTGGAACAGCGCGCGACGCTCGGGAGAGCACGTGCACTACCAGCGCGGCTAGCCCGGGTTATTCATGAACACGTGCACCAGACACAGCAACTCGGTTCCTGGTGCACGCCTTCATGAATAACACGGGCTAGGACGCGTTGTGCCGGATGCCGAGCTCCCTCGCGCCCGCTTCGAAGTCCCCCTCGGCTCCGATCCGATCCCAGAGGAGCTCGAAGGCCTCCAGGGGCGTCTCGATGTCCATGGCCAGGGTGTGGGTCTTGTCCCGCAGGAAGTGCTCGATGTTGCTCCCGACCGTCAGGCAGTAGTCCCGGGCCACCTCGAGCCGATCCGCGTCCCGGGGCAGGCCGTGGAGGATGCCGCGCCGCGTGTAGGCGCGCATGATCCCCTTGCGGTAGCGCTTGACGAAGCTGGCCGCGGTGGCGTCGGCGTCGCGCCGCAGGTGGACGTAGAACGCCTCGTCCCCGTAGGCCTCGTCCAATCTCCCCAGCAGCCAGGACAGGCGGTTGTCCGCCTCGACGTGGTCGGCGGGGTAGGCGAGCCGCCGGGCTCCGAGGAATCCGGTGCGGGACTCGTGGGCGCTGGTGAAGTTGGTCATGTGCCCGCAAGCCCTGCTCAACGTCACGGACCCGCACCGCCCGGTGCATAGTATGAAGACATTCATCGCGCGTCCGCGAGCCTGAACGAGCGTCGGAAGTGTAGCGGAGCCTGGCCGGGTGGTCGAACCCCTAGCGCGCCTGGAAGGTCCACAGGGCGCCGCCGGCGAGGAGGTGGACGCGGTCGCCCCTCGCCCACAGACCGCCGCCGCCTCGCAGGCCGCTGACGCCCAGGGGCGTGGTGGCGAGCAGGTACAACTCGCGTTCGCGGTCGAGGAGGTAGAGACCGTGGTCGGAGGCGAAGACGACGCGCTGGGCACCGACGAGGCCGCCGCGCAGGGGGTGCTCCTCGCGCCCGAGGTAGACCGAGTCGGTCCGCCGCCCCGTGGCCGGATCGTGGGCCGAGAGGGTCCGTCTGGAGCCGGCTCGGCCCAGGACGAAGGCCCGCGCGGCGTCGCCGCCGACGAGCTCGGTGCCCTCGCCGATGGGATGGGGCGGGAAGGCGAGCAGGCCCGCGCCGTCGGTGTCGGGCTCGGCCCGCAGGCGGTAGAGGTGGTCGGAGTCCGCCGGGGCCCACAGGACCGACGGCCAGGGCGCGGCCGACCCCGCCTGCGCCGCGGGCGCCGGCGCGCCGGCGCGCCAGCCCGGCTCGCGGGGGGCGCGGCGCCGGGAGCGGAACCCCCAAACCCCTCGCCCGTCGCACAGCTCGATCAGGAACCCCGCACCGAGGTTCGTGGCGAAGAAGGCCCGCGGACCGATCACCGAGGGGGGCAGGGCGGCCGTGCGCACCATCGCTTCGACGCCGAAGCGGTCGCCGAGGTCGAGGGTCACGTCGGTGCCGCGACCGAGGGAGCGCTTCCACACCAGCCGTCCGTCGCTGCGAGCGAAGGCCAGGGCGAAGCCGCGCGCCTGGCCCGGCGCCACGAGCACGCGCCGGCCCTCGCGCTCCTCGCTCTGCCAGCTCCGGGCCGCGACGAGCAGCAGCTCGCCCGCCAAGGCCGGCCCAGGCTGGAATTCCCAGACCCCCTCTCCGAGGACCTCGGCCAAGGGCGTGCGCGTGCCGTCGGGGGCGAGGTGGCCCTGGGCGCCGATGCACCAGACGAGCTCGGGCAGACGCAGGCCCGAAGGCGGCTCGACGCACAGCAACAGGTTCGTGCGCGGCCCGCCGATGCGCGAGACCGCCGGGTCGACCTCGAACAGACGCCAGCCGGCCCGGCCCTCCACGAGGAACAGGCGCTCGCCGTCACTCGCCGGGAGCGTGCGCCAGACCTCGCCGAACTCGGCGATCGGCGCGGGGACCTCGAAGCCGCGGGCCAGGGCCAGCTTCCAGGCCCGGAACCCACGCGCCGTGCCGCCGGGCCCGACGATCCAGGTGTACAGGGGGTCCTGGACGGCGACGCGCCCGCCGTCGAGGAAGGCCAGGCCCGCCGCGCCCGCGGTCTCCGGCGGCGCCTGGCGACCGCTGGTGACCAGGGGCACCGTGCGCAGGAGCTCGAGCTCGCTCGCCCGCTCCCAGGCCGCCGCCGGCGGCGGCGGGGACGCCAGGGAGGAGGAGAGGGCGCGGCGCCGGGCGAGGGCTCCGTGCGGCCCGTCCTCCCCGCACAGCTCCGCGTGGTCGGCGGCGCGCTCCAGCCAGCCCTCGGCGGCCACACGTCGTCCCGCCTCCAGCTCCAGCTCGAACAGCCGCAGGGCCGCCAGCGCGGCCGCGGGCGTGGCGGGCAGCTCGCGCTCGAGGGCGGCGAGCGCTTCGCGGCGGCCGCCGGCGCGCGCCAGACGTTCGGCGGCCGCCGGGGCGAAGCGCGCGCGCCAGGCGGCGCGCGAGGAGGGCGGGAGCGCCGCCAGCCGCCGCAGGACCGCCACCTCTACCGACTCGGTCCGGCGCGAGGAGGTCCCGTCGGGGTCGGCGGGCTTCCACCCCTCGCCGTCGGCCGCGACCGCGGGAGCGAGGGACACCCCGGCGCCCGGAGCGCTCGCCGCGAGGGCGTCGTTCCAGGCGTCGAAGACCGCGGCGAGGTCGGCGTCGGGGAGGTGGGAGATGTCCGCGCCGTCCCCCGCGCCGGCGAGGCGCCGCCCCAGGTCGCGGTCGCCGACGGCCAGCCGGCGCTCCGCCTCCTCGTCGATCGGCAGCCAGGCGTCGTTGGAGAGCGCGCCCTCGCCGTCGCCGTCGGGCGCATCCATCGCCGGTGCGCCGACGGTGGCGAGCGCGGCGCCCGCGAGCCAGAGGGCGGCGAGGCCACCGGCGGTGACCATCGGTTCAGCGCCCGTCCAGCAAGCGCCGCATGCGCTCGCGGTAGAGCGGGTCGTCGAGGGCCTCGCCCCAGGCCTCCAGGGTCGCGCGCCGCTCCAGGTGCCCGGCGAGGCGCTCCTCGAGCTCGACCCCCCGCTCGGCCAGGCGCCGGCTCTCGATGCGCGCGGGCCGCAGGCCGAGCAGGCCGACCTGGGCCAGGAGCACGAGGGAGGCCCAGACCGGCATCCAGAACACCACGCCGCCGCACAGGGCGCCCACGCCACGCCGCAGGGCGAGGCCGCGGCGACGCTCGGGCTGGGCGGGGGAGGGGCTCATGGCGCTCGGCGTCGGCTCAAGCGAGGTCGCGGGCTCCGTAGCGCGCCGAGGCTCCGAGCTCCTCTTCGATGCGCAACAGCTGGTTGTACTTGGCGACCCGGTCGCTGCGGCAGGGCGCGCCGGTCTTGATCTGGCCGCAGGAGGTCGCGACCGCGAGGTCGGCGATGGTCGTGTCCTCGGTCTCGCCCGAGCGGTGGCTCATCACGCACCGCATCCCGCTGCGGTGGGCGAGGGCGATCGTCTCGAGGGTCTCGGTCAAGGTCCCGATCTGGTTGACCTTGATCAGGATCGAGTTCCCCGCCCCGTCGGCGATGCCGCGGGCCAGCCGCTCGGTGTTGGTCACGAACAGGTCGTCGCCGACGAGCTGCACCCGCTCGCCGATGGCGGCGGTCAGAGCGCACCAGCCGTCCCAGTCGTCCTCGTCGAGGCCGTCCTCGATGCTGAACACCGGGTAGCGGTCCACGAGCCCAGCGTAGAACTCGATCAGCTCCTCGGCGCTCCGCGCCTCGCCCTCGATCGTGTAGCGCCCCTCGGAGCAGAACTCGCTGGCCGCCGCGTCGATCGCCAGGCTCACGTCGCTCCCCGGCTGCATGCCCGTCTTCTCGACCGCCGAGAGGATCAAGGTGACCGCCTGCTCGTTGGAGCCGAGGTCGGGGGCGAAGCCGCCCTCGTCGCCGACCCCGGTCGAGAGCCCGGCCTCGCGCAGGACGGACTTGAGGGCGTGGAACACCTCGGCGCCCATGCGCAGGCCCTCGGCGAAGCTCGTCGCGCCGAAGGGCATGACCATGAACTCCTGGAGGTCGACGTTGTTGTCGGCGTGCTCCCCGCCGTTGAGGATGTTCATCATCGGCACGGGAAGGATGCGCGCGCTCGCGCCGCCTACGTAGCGCCACAGGGGCAGGCCGCACTCCTGGGCGCCTGCGCGCGCCGTCGCCAGGGACACGCCCAGGATGCCGTTGGCTCCCAGGCGCGCCTTGTTGGGCGTGCCGTCGAGGGCGATCATCGCGGCGTCGACGGCGCCCTGGTCGAGGCCCTCCAGGCCCAGGAGGCACTCGGCGACCTCGCCGTTCACGTTCGCCACCGCCTTCAGGACGCCCTTGCCGCCGTAGCGCCCCTCGCCGTCGCGCAGCTCGCAGGCCTCGTGGGCGCCGGTGCTGGCGCCGGAGGGGACCGCCGCCCGGCCCTGCGCGCCGCTCTCCAGGCACACCTCCACCTCGACGGTCGGGTTGCCCCGGGAGTCGAGGATCTCCCGGGCGTGGACGGCCGCGATCTCGCTCATGCTCCAGATGCTATCGGCCGTGCCGAGCCCTTCCAGGCCCTTCCGATCCAGTTCTTCCTTCCCGCGGGCGTTCCTGGGGAGGGCGGCGGGCCGTTGGGGGGGCGCGGGACCCCGCCCGTGCCCTCCCGGGGTTGTGCGGGCGGCGGCGGCGCGGCTACAACGGGAGAGCGATGAAGCCGATCGCCATGCTCCCCAACCTCTTGACCCTGGCCAACGGGGCCTGCGGCCTGTTGGCCCTGTCCAAGAGCATCGACGCCCTCGCCTGGCACGACCAGGAGCCGGGGGTGTTCTACGAGAAGATGGAGGCGGCCTGCTTCCTGGTCTTCCTGGCGATGCTGTTCGACGGCCTCGACGGCTGGGTGGCGCGCCTGACGCGCTCCTACTCGGACTTCGGCGGCCAGCTCGACTCCCTGGCCGACGTGGTCACCTTCGGCGTCGCGCCGGCCATGATCGCCAAGGCCTTCTTCGAGCACACCGAGACCGCGGCGGGGGTCCTGGCCTCCCCGCGCCTGCACTTCGCGGCGGCGGGTTGCTACGCGCTGATGGCCATGCTGCGCCTGGCGCGCTTCAACCTCGAGTCGGACCACGACGCCTCCGCCCACGCCGACTTCCGCGGCCTGCCCTCGCCGGCGGCGGCCGGCGCCGTGGCCTCGACGGTCTGGATCCACCTGATCCTCAGCCGCCCCGAGCTCGAGCTCTCAGAGGGCACGCCGACGCCCTTGGGGCGCGTCATGGGCTGGACGCGCGACGTGGACTGGGGCTGGGTGCTGACCTGGATCCCCCTCCTGTTGACCCTGGCCCTGCCCCTGATCGGCCTGTTGATGGTCAGCCGCGTGCGCTACGTCCACGCCGCCTCCCACGTGACCACCGAGCGCAGCCACTTCTTCGCCCTGGTGACCTTGGTGTTCGTCGGCCTCGGCCTCTACCTCGCGCCGGTGCCGCTGTTGTTCGTGACCTTCAACGGCTTCGTGCTCTACGGCGTCGTGCGCTGGCTGTGGAGCCTGGCTCGCGACCGACGGACCGCGGCCCCCGACGGGGACGCGCTGCCGTGACCGGTCCGTGGGCGGGCACAGCCGCCTTCGTCGCCCTCGGCGGCAACGTCGGCGACCGCCGCGCGCACCTCGACGGAGCGGTCGAGGACCTGCGCGCGACCGAAGGGGTGGAGGTCGCCGGCGTCTCGCGCTGGATCGAGACGGCGCCGGTGGGCGGCCCGGTCGGCCAGCGCCCGTTCCTCAACGGTGCCGTCGAGCTGCACACCCGCCTCGCTCCCGCCGTCCTGCTCGAGCGCCTGCAGGCCATCGAGGCGCGCCACGGCCGCGACCGCAGCCGCGAGGTCCCCGACGGGCCGCGGACCCTCGACCTCGACCTGCTGCTCCACGGCGACGCGCGCAGCGCGACCGAGGCCCTGACCCTGCCGCACCCGCGCCTGGAGGAGCGCCTGTTCGTCCTCGAGCCCCTCTCCGAGCTCGCGCCCGACCTGCCGTTGCCGGGCTCGGGGCTGACCGTGCGCGCGCGCATCGCCGAGCTGACCGGCTCCGCCGCCGGGGCGGCGCTGTGATCGAGCTCCTCGACAGCCCCGCCGAGGCCCGCGCCTGGTGCGCCCTGCGGCGGGAGCGCGGCGAGCGTATCGGCTTCGTGCCCACCATGGGCGCCCTGCACGTCGGCCACCTCTCCCTGGTCGAGCGCGCGGTGGCGGAGAACGACGCGGTCTGCGTGAGCGTCTTCGTCAATCCCCTGCAGTTCGACGACCCGCGCGACCTGGAGCGCTACCCGCGCGACCTCGAGGGGGACGCGCGTCTCTTGGAGGGCGCCGGCGCGGCGATGGTCTTCACCGGAACCCTGGCGCAGTTCTTTCCCGGCGAGCTCGCCGCCGACGGCTCCCTGGCCCCCGAGCGCCTCGTCGATCCCGGACCCGCCGCCGCGGGCCTGGAGGGCGCGTTCCGCACGGGCCACTTCGAGGGCGTGGCGACGATCGTCGCGCGCTTGTTCGACCTGGTCGAGCCGGCGCGCGTCTACTTCGGCCGCAAGGACTACCAGCAGGCCCTGGTGGTCGATGACCTCGCGCGCCGCCGCGGCGGGCCGCGGGTGGTCGTGTGCGACATCGTGCGCGAGCCCACGGGCCTGGCCTGCTCCTCGCGCAACGCCCTGCTCTCCGAAGCCGGTCGCGCGCGGGCCGCCTGCCTGTCGCGCTCCCTGGAAGCGGTCGACGCCGCCTGGCGCGAGGGCGCGCGGGACGCGGAGGAGCTCGCGGCCCTCCTGCGCGAGGGCCTCGCGCGCGACGGCGTCGAGCTCGACTACGCCGAGCTGCGCGATCCCCTCGCCTGGAGCGCCGAGGCGCCGACGGGGCTCCTCGAGCGCGCCGTGGCCCTGGTGGCCGCGCGGGTGGACGGGGTGCGCCTGATCGACAACCTCGAGCTGGGGGCGGGAGGGGTCGCCCGCGCGTGAGCGCGCCGCCCCCCGCCAGCGCCCGCGCCCTCGCGCCGGCCAAGGTCAACCTGACCCTCCAGGTGCGCGGCCGGCGTGCCGACGGGTTCCACGAGCTGCGCACCCACCTGCTGGCCTTGGCGCTCGCCGACGAGGTGTGCGTTCGCGCCCGGGGCCGGGAGGGCGTCGCCCTCGCCGTGAGCGGGCCCCGCGCCGAGGGCGTGCCCGGCGGCGAGGAGAACCTGGCCTGGCGCGCGGCCGCCGCGGTCTGGGCGGCGGCGCGCGAGCAGGGGGCGGCGGACGTCGCCGGCCTGGAGGTCGAGCTCGTCAAGCGCATCCCGGCCCAGGCGGGCCTGGGCGGGGCGAGCGCGGACGCGGCGGCGGCGCTCGTCGCGGCAGCCGCCGTGCTCGGGTTGGACCTTCGCGGCGCAGAGCGCGCGGCGTGGGCCGCCGACCTGTTGGCCGGCCTGGGGTCGGACTGCCCGTTCTTCCTGGCCGCCGCCGACTCGGGCCTGGCCCTGTGCGAGGGACGGGGCGAGCGCGTGCGCCCCCTGGCCGCGTCAGCGGAGGGGGACTGGTCGATCGTCGTCGTGACCCCAAAGCCCGGCTGCCCGACCGGCGCGGTCTATGCCGCCCTCGCGCCCGCCGAGGGCGGGGGGGAACCGCGCGCGCTGCCCGCCGGCCCCGCCGCCGCCGCGCGCGGCGCCCTGCACAACGACCTGGAGGCCGCCGCCCTGCGGGCCGTGCCCGCCCTGGCGCCCTGGCGCGAGCTCCTCGACGGAGCCGGCGCGGCCCACTTCCGCCTGGCGGGCAGCGGCTCGAGCTTCTTCGGCCTCTTCGACGACGACGCGCGGGCGCGAGAGGCCCTCGCGGCCGTCGAGGAGGCGGCGGCCGCCGCCGGGCTGGTTCCGCGGGCCGCCCTCGTCACCCGCCCGGCGGGGGCCGGCGCCCGGCTCGTGGGGCCGCGGGCCTGAGGGTCGGGCGTCGGGAGAGCGTCCTCGATGCGGGACGGGCGCGGATTCGTCGGGGAAAGAAGCCCCGCCCGCCGCCACCGCCCGGACGCGGGATCCGTCGTGCTGCAGATCACCGAGATCCGGATCAAGATCGTCCCGGGGACGAGGGACAAGTTGCGAGGCTTCGCCAGCGTCACCCTCGCCGACGCGCTCGTCGTGCGCGACATCAAGATCATCGAGGGCGGCGAGGGGCTGTTCGTCGCCATGCCCAGCCGCAAGCTCTGCGACCGCTGCGAGCGCTGCGGGGGCAAGAACTCGATCCGCGCCCGCTTCTGCAACGACTGCGGCGGGCGCCTGGCGGGGGACCGGGCCCACCTCGACGAGCGCGGGCGGCCGCGCCTGTACGCCGACATCGCCCACCCGATCAACCAGTCCTCGCGCGGGGCGATCTCCGACGCGATCCTCTCGGCCTACGCCCAGGAGTTCGAGTACTCCCAGCAGGAGGGCTACGTGGCGACCGAGTTCAAGGACATGGACTACGACTCCTGGGGCGAGTACACCGCGGGCTAGCCCGGCGGCGCGCGCCTTCCCTGGAGAGCGCCGAAAGGGGAGACTGTCGCCGTGGCGGTGGTCGTCTCCCACATCGACGCGGACCTCGAGCGCCTCGCGTCCCGCGCCCTGCGCCAGGCCGCCCTGGCGGACCTGGTGGAGGTGCGCCTGGACCGCCTGGCGGACCTGCGGCCCGCGGACCTGGCGGCCTTCGTGAGCGCCTGTCCCAAGCCGGTGATCGCCGCCTGCCCGGGTCCCGAGGCCTTCGGCGAGTTCACCGGCTCCCTCGACGAGCGCCTGGGCCGCCTGTTCGCCGCGGCCGAGGCCGGCTGCCGCTTCGTGGACATCGACCGCGACCTGTCCCTCGACCTGGGGGACGTGCCCGACCCCTGCCACCGGATCGTCTCCCGGCACGAGCTCGAGGGGACCCCCGAGGACCTCGCCGCCTTGCAGGAGAGCCTGCGCGAGGTGCTCTACGAGGGCGACGTGATGAAGCTCGTCTGCCACGCCGGGTGCGCCGAGGACGGCCTGCGCCTGATGGGCTACCTGCGCGAGGAGGGCTGCGGGCTGGTCGCCTTCTGCTCCGGGGAGGCCGGCTCGTTCACGCGCCTGCTGGCGCCGATCTTCGGCTCGCCCTTCACCTACGCAGCGCCCGCCGACCTGCCCGGCGAGGAGCCCGGCGACGCGACCGCCCCCGGCCAGTGGCGGGTCAACGACCTGCTGGCCGTCGCGCCGCCGGGCGGGTTGTCCCAGGAGACCGCCGTCTTCGGCGTCCTCGGCGCGAGCGCGCGCCACTCGTGGTCGCCGCGGGTCCACGGTATGGCCCTCAAGGCTGCGCGCCTCGACGCGATCTACCTGCCCTTCGAGCCGCGCTCGGTCGAGGCGTTCCTGGAGCTGGCCACCGACGACTGCCTGCGCGGCTTCTCGGTCACCGCGCCGTTCAAGGGCGCCGCCGCGGCGTACGCGAGCTCGACGGACGCGGCCAGCGAGCGGGCGGAGGCGGCGAACACCCTCATCCGCGAGGGCCGCGGCTGGCGCGGCTTGAACACCGACGTCGGGGCCGTGGCCGAGACCCTCGCCGGGGCCCTGGTGGTCCACGCTCGGCGCACGGGTCGGTGCGTGGCGCCGGCCCAGGCCCGCACCCTCGTCCTGGGCACCGGCGGCGCGGCGCGGGCGGTCTGCCTGGCGGTGGCGGAGGCGGGCGGGCGGTTCACCGTCGCCGGACGCGACGCGGGCCGGGCGGAGGACCTGGCGCGCGCCCTCGGCGGCGAGGCCGTGGCCTGGGAGGCGATCCCCACGGTCGAGCACGACGTGCTCGTCCAGTGCACGCCCGTCGGCGGCGTCGGGAGCGAGGGCGAGTCGCCGATCCCCGCGGACTGGCTGCGCGAGGGCACCGTCGTGCTCGACGCGGTCTACCGCCCGGTGAGGACGGCCCTGCTCACCGCGGCCCGCGAGCGCGGCTGCACCCCCGTCCCCGGCGGCGAGTGGTTCGTGCGCCAGGCCGCGGCGCAGTTCCGGCTCTTCACCGGTCGCGGGGCCGACGAGGAGCTGATGCGCGCTGCCTTCGAGCACGCCGTGGACGAGGCGGACTGATGGACGGCCCCCGGAGGCCGGTGGTGTTGATCGGCCTGCGGTGCGCGGGCAAGACGAGCGTCGGTCGGCGCGTGTCCGAGCTCTCCGGCCGCCCCTTCGCCGACCTGGACCGCGAGCTGGAGGCGGAGTGGGAGCGGCGCACGGGTCGAGAGGTCCGCGCCGGGGAGTTGCTCGCCGAGCTCGGCGAGCCCGCGTTCCGCGACCTCGAGGAAGCCGTCCTGCACAGCCTCCTCGGGCGCGACGACGGGCCGGTCCTGGCGGCCGGCGGCGGCACGGTCGAGCGGGCCGCGTGCCGCGCCCTGCTCGCGCGCTGTCGGTGCGTCTGGCTGCGGGCGGACCCGGCGGTGCTCGCCGCCCGCTTGGAGGCCGACCCGACGCCGCGCCCGGCCCTCGGCGGAGGCTCGGCGACCGACGAGCTCTCCGACCTCGCCCAACAACGCGAGCGCTGGTACGTAGAGCTGGCGTGGCGTGTGGTCGAGAGCGGGGAGGCGGAGGTCGAGGAGGTCGCACGCGAGGTCTTCGAGACGCTCGGCGCGGGCTGAGCACGCTGCCGGCGACGCCCCGAGGCGCTTGGGGGGAGCGCCGCCGCCGGGGCGTTGGTACGATGCCCCTGGCATGGGCGCATGAAGACGGAACGGACGGTGAACGGATTGCATAGGGGGAGTCTTGCGGTGGCGCTTTGGATCGCGTCGCTCGCGCCGTCGGGGCCGGCTGCGCCCTCAGGAGCGGAGGGCGTCCGCCGCCCCCAGGCCGAGAAGGCCCAGGCGCCCGAGGCGCCGGAGGTCGGCGGCGCGGTCGAGATCGTGGAGGCCGCCCACACCGCGCCGAGCGGCTTGGCCGAGTACTACCGTGCCGTGCGCGAGCTGCGCAACTCGGAGCTGCGCGAGCGCCTCGACGAGTTGTGGGCCCTCGACGCTCGCACGACGATGGACGTCGCGGTCCTCTGCGCCGGGCGGGGCCTGCCGACCTTCCTGACCGCCGCGCGCCGCTCCGAGCGCGAGGCCATGCGGGACGAGGCGCGGGAGTGGATCAACCTGCGGGCCTCGGTCGACGAGGGGGCGCGTGAGGCCTGGGACGCTCGCCTGGCCCTGCAGCTCGCCGATCCCGCGGCGCGGCCCCTCTTGTGGCGCGCGGCGGCTTCGGTGGTGGGCGCCGGTCGGCGCTACGCCCTGGCGGACGCGGTGGGGGCCGGGCTCTCCGCCGAGCGTCCCGCCGTGCGCGCCTCGGCGCGGGCCGCCCTCTTCGAGCTCTTCCTGCAGTGGTTCGCCTCTCGCGAGGACTTCGAGGCCCACTGGAGCCTGGCGGCGCGCCGGGCCCCCGAGGAGGCCTACCTGGTCCAGCTCGCGGCCCTCTCCGAGCGCGTGCACCGCCTCTCCGTGGAGGCGCTGGCCGCCGACGCCGAGCAGGCCGTCGCGGGCCTCGCGTCGGTCGACCCGCGCTTGCGCGCCGCCGCGGCGGGGGCCCTGACCCGCGGCGTGATCGAGGAGCCGGCCCGGGCCGAGGCGGTGAGCGAGGCCCTGTTGGCCCGGCTCGAGCGGGAGGAGGCCCCGATCGCCTTCCAGGCCCTCCTCGAGGCGCTCGTGGAGCGCTACGCGGCGGTGCCGCCGGACGCCCCGGGCCTGCGCCGCCTGCGCGCGGTGCTGTTCGGCGTGATCAACGCCGGCCACCCCGCCTTCCAAGTGCCCGTGTCCCAGGCCCTGGGTCGCCTCCCGTGGGACGTCGCCTCGCCCGCGGGGACCGACAGCCTCCTGCGGGCGGTGGAGTGGTGCGTCCAGCAGCTCGAGGATCCGGTCCTCTCCGATGCCCTGGTGGACGGCGACGCCCTGGCCGGGGCCCTGCGCTCCCTCCTCGAGCTGTGCGAGCGCGCGGGTGGAGCCGGGCTCGACCACGGGGAGACGACGCGCGGGGTCGGGGAGATCGCCCTCTCCCTGCTCGAGGATCCCCTCGAGCACGGCGGCGTGCGCATCGCCGCGGCGCGGCTCATGGCTCGCCTGGCGGACGTGGCCGACGTCGAGCGCCTGACGGCCGTGTTGGAGGAGGCGGGGGCCGTCGACCTGCGCTACACCTTGGTCGGCACCCTGGGGGAGCTGGCGGCGGGCCTCGACCCGGCGGGGGAGGCGGGCCGCCGCGTGCTCGACACCCTGATCGGCGTCCTGCGCGATCCCGATCCGGACCTGCGCGGCCGGGCCCTGGCCCACCTCGCCGCCGATGCCCTCGCACCCCTGGTCTCCCAGGCGGACCCCGCCGCCTTCGCCGAGCGCCTGGTGGTCGAGCCCGTCGGCGCCCACCAGGCCCAGCTCCTCTCCCTGCTCGGCCGCCAGGAGCGGTCGGACCTGGTGGCGGGCATCCTCTCCGCCGAGGGCTTCGGCGCCCTGGTGCGCTGGGAGGACGGCGGCGTGACCGAGCTGGTCTCGACCCTGCGCGCGATGGCGGGCGACCAGGCCGCGCCGGTCTTCGCCATCGCCCAGCGCCTGATCGCCCTCACCGACGAAGCGACCCGCGTGCGCCGCGTGCGCGAGGCGGTCGGTCTGGTGGCCGGCCTCTCCCACGACCATGCCATCGAGCTGGCGGCGGAGGAACACGCGGCCGTGCTCGACTGGGCCCTGGAGCTGCGCGCCGCGGGCTCGTCGTTGGCCGAGGTCGGCGGCGGGGGCGGGACCTTCCCGCGCCGCCTGGTGGACGTCCACGCGCCCCTCTCCGTCGCCCCCGGCGGCCGCGACGCCGCGTCCCTCTCCTACGTCTCCGCCCTGCTCCTGGCGGATCTGGTCTCCGACGGCGCGGAGGAGGGCGAGGCGGCGCGGGTGGACGAGCTCTTCGAGACCGCCCTGGCTCAGGCGCGCGAGGGCTCCGCCGGTGTCCGGCCCGAGCTCGTCCTGCGGGACAGGGCGCGTTTCCTCCACGCCCGCGGCGACGGAACCGGCGCCCTGACGGCCTGGCGCGAGGTCCTCGCCGCCGAGTCCCGCGCCGCCGAGGCGGAGTCGGGCGAGGCGCCGCCCTCCCTCTTGGAGCTCTCCGACCTGCGCGACGCGGCGGAGCGGATGGCGGCGGTCGAGGCGGCCGACGACGCCGCGGCTCGGGCGGCGGCGGGGGAGGCCTTCGGCGTGTCCCTGACCCTGGTGGAGCGTCCGGCCTGGCGCAACGAGACGGTGGTGATCCGCGGCCGGGACCTGCTCGTGCTCGGCCAGCGAGCCGTGGCCAGCGGTGACCCTGCGCGCCAGGCCCACGCTCTCGGCCTGCTCGAGGGCCTGCCCCTGCCTCCCGCCGAGGGCGAGCCCGCACCCACTCCGGCGGCCGACGCCGACGGCGCCCTGTGGGTGGGCTTGCTCGGCGACCGCGAGCGCCACCTCGCCCTGTTGACCCTCGCCGGCCGCCTCAGCGACCTGCTCGGCGAGCGTCCCGCCCCGGATCCGGAACCCGCTCCGGAGCCCGAACCGCAGCCCGCTCCCGAACCCGAGGTGGAACCGGCGCCGGAGCCCGCCCCCGAGCCGGCACCGGTTCCGGTGCCCGAGCCCGATCCCGAGCCGGGCCCCACGCCCGATCCCGCCCCGCCCAGCGAGCCGGCGCCCGAGCCCGACCCGGATCCCGTCCCCGGCCCCGACCCGGATCCCGTCCCCGGCCCGGAGCCGGTCTCCGGCGGCGACCCCTCGCCCAGGCGGTCACCCTAGCCCGCACGGGCCCTCTCACCGCCCGGCAGTCGGGGCCCTGGGGTCACGGACAGAAGGTCAGGCCGAGGGCGTCAGTCAGGTTGAAGCCGCTCAGGCCGGCGGGCACGTCGCGGTACCAGAATTGGAAGTGCCAGGTCTCTCCCGCGCCGAGGGTGCCCGGGCCCGAGCCCATGGGCGGCGCGGTCGAGTCGGTCGCGATCTCCACCGCGCCGCCGGGGTCGGTGGGGACCGGTGGGTAGAGGCGGAAGATCCCCAGGCCGCCGCCGGCCACGCAGCGGTACCCGTCGCCGAAGGGCACCTGGGTCGCGAGCGGCCCGTAGAAGAACACGCCGTAGGCTCCCGGAGGGCAGCCTGCCGCCGAGAGGCGCAGGTCGTTCTGCGAGAGGGACAGGGACCCGCCCCAGCCGATCGACGCCCCCGGCCCGGCGGAGTTGGGCGCGGGCGGACAGTAGCGCTGGGGGAACACCGAGCAGAACAGGCTGCGCACTTCCGCCCGCCCCGCGTCGTCCCCGCCGAAGGTGTCGCCGCGGTCGCCGGTGATGAAGTCGGCGATGCCGTCGCCGTTCACGTCGCCGGTGGGCTCGAGGCTCTCGTGGGTCATCTTCACGTCGATCGTCCACAGGCGGGCGCCGCTGCCGCCGGAGTGCAGGGCGAGGAACTCGTCGCCGCAGCCGTCGTTTCCGCCCAGCAGGAAGTCGTCGAGCCCGTCGCCGTCGACGTCGCCGGCGTCGGAGGCCGCCGCGCCCAAAAAGCCCATGCACAGGGGGTAGACGAACTCGTGCAGGATCGAGCCGTCGAGGCCGGAGAAGACCCGCACGTACGGATCGTCCCAGACGAACAGGTGCTCGATCTCCGCCGTCGCCAGCAGGTCGTCGTACCCGTCGCCGTTCACGTCGCCGACCCCGGCGACCGTCTCGCCGAACCACTGGTACTGGTCGTCACCCTCGAACAGGTGCAGGAGGCCGCCGTCGACACCGGAGTAGACGAACACGCGGCCGCTCTCGGGTCCGCCGGTCCCAGACTCGAAGTGGGAGCCGACGACCACGTCGGCGTAGCCGTCGCCGTTCACGTCCCCGGCCCCGTCGACGGACGTGCCGAAGCTGATGCCTCCGGTCCAGTGGTGGAGCAGGTTCCCGGTGCCGCCTGAGAACAGGCGCACCTGGTGGTTGGGATGGAACGAGCTCGCCACGGCCAGGTCGTCGAAGCCGTCGCCGTCGGCGTCGCCGACGTTGGCCAGGCGCTGGCTGGGGACGTTCCACTGGAACAGGACCGTCTGGCTCGCGCCCGAGTAGACGCGCGTGTAGCCGCCGCTGGGGGCGGAGACGGCGAAGTCCCCGCTCCCGTCGCCGTCGACGTCTCCCAGGCCGGCCACCCAGCGGCCGAACTGCTCGCCGGGGTTGGGGCCGTGCAGGGCGAAGAGGAAGCCGCCGTCGGCGCCGGAGAAGACGCGCACCTGACGCACCGGATCCCCCGGTGAGCCCACGACCAGTTCCGGCAGCCCGTCGCCGTCGATGTCGCTCGCCACGTCGACGCTCCCCCCGAGGAGGTCGTCGGGGGAGTCGCCGACGAAGGTGTACACGACGTCCTGGGCCACCGCCGTCGCGGTCGCACAGCACAGCGACCAGAGCGCTAGGGCCAGGCGTCCCACGGTTCGCGCGCGCCCTACCAGCGCACCTCCACGGCGTTGGTGATGTTGAACGACGCCGGGGGACAGAAGCTCCCGGCGGGGTCGCGGTAGTAGAGCTGGTAGTGGCGGGTCGTCCCCGGTGCGAGGGGGTCGCCCAGGCTCGCCGAGCGGTCGCTGATCGACGGGTCGCCCGGACCGGGCGAGCTCGTCGTGCCGTCGACGGCGAGCTTCACGTACAGGCGCCGCAGGCCGCCCTGGATGCAGAGCACGCCGTCGCCGAACACCGCCCCGGAGTGGTACGAGGTGCTCTGGGCCAGGAGCGTGAACACGCCCACCGGCAGGTCGGTCGAGTCCATCACCACCGAGTCGGGGCTCACTTCGCCGCGCGCCACCAGCGTCCCGCCGCCGCTGCCGGCGGAGTTCTCGCAGCCGTGGCCGGGGTGGCCGACGTTGCCGCAGGGGCACCCGACGCCGGAGCCGTCGCCGGCGCAGAAGGGAGTGAACGGCGCGAAGCGGTCGCGCAGGAAGATGTCGCGCTGGCCGTTGAGGTCGTCCGCCAGCAGGTTGGGCGAGGAGGTGTCGAACGCCACGAAGCGGCCGCCCGGCGTGACCGCGGGGTAGTCGGATCCCACCGTGGGCTCCTGCCCGAAACACCCGACGCTGACGCGCTCGGTGATCCCTGCCGCGAGGTCGCGCAGGAAGATGTCCCGCGAGGCGTTGAAGTCGTCGGCGACCAGGTTCGAGGCGTGGCTGTGGTAGACGACGAAGCCGCCGTCGGGGGAGAGGATGCCCTCGTAGGCGCCGCGGAAGGACTGGGACCCGTCGCTGGCGACGCTCACGCACTCGTTCTGCCCCGTCGCCATCGTGCGCACGAACACGTCCTGGTAGCCGTTCGTGTCGGCCGGGATGACGGTGGCCATCGCCCTCGTCGGCCTGGTCCCGGTGACCCTGTTCACCTACGTCGCCTCCCGCGACTACAACTTCGCCGTTCTCGTCAACGGCGTCTACTTCGCGGTCGCGACCCTGGCCGGCCAGGTGACCCTCGCGCGCCACTACCGCCCCCTCTTCGCCACCGACCCCCGCCACCGCCTCGGCTACGCGGCCTGGGTGCTGCTCTATGTGTTCGTCGCCATCCAGCTCGCCTGGGTCCTTCGTCCCTTCGTCGGGGCCCCCGGCGTCCCGACCCGCTTCTTCCGCGAGGGCGCCTGGAGCAACGCCTACGTGGTCGTCGCCGAGGACGTCTGGCGGCTCCTCACCGGCGGCTGACCCCGCCCTCGCCCGCCCAGGCCCCGATCTCGCACGATTCCCGCCCTCCCTCTTGCACCCCCTCCCCCCCGTCCCGACAATCCTCCCCTGGAATCGCGGGGTGGAGCAGTCAGGCAGCTCGTCGGGCTCATAACCCGGAGGTCGCAGGTTCGAATCCTGCCCCCGCTACCACTCAACGAGGGCGGCCCTGCGGCCGCCCTCGTCTCGTTCCCGCGGAGGCAGGATTCGAACCTGCCATCCTGTTGGCCCATCCGCTGGCGCGGCTGGAGCACTTCGAATCCTGCCCCCGCTACCACTCAACGAGCCGGCAGGCCCTTCCGTGCCATGGCTGTCCTCCTGGATCCGGGATCCCGACGTCTTGGGTGGATCCGGATTCGGGGGGCACGTCGAGGGGGGGGGTGGGGTCGCGGGCACCTGGGGAGCCTTGCCGCTGGGTTCAGCGTCCCGCGCTGTCGGGGCTGCAGTAGCGGCGCACCAGGGCGACCGCGACCTCGTCGCAGGCCTCGGCCGCGGCGGCACCGCCCACGTTCGTCGCGATCAGGAAACCGAGGCCCTTCTTCGGTGCGATCCAGACGGTGCAGAACCACATCGTGTTGCTGCCCGAGTGGCTCATCGTGACGCCGTCGGCCCAGGCGCGCGGGTAGAAGCCCCACCCGTAGCCGTAGTTGTGGTTCTCCTCGAGCGGCGCCTGCAGGCGCTCCCACGTCTCGGCCGCGAGGCGGGCCAGGTGGTCGTGGCCTCGTCGTTGTCGAGCCGGCCGAAGCGCTTGACGTCGTCGACGATGACGTACGAGAACGGCCGGCGCTCTTGCTGAGCCAGGCCGACCATTTCCTGGAAGGCCGGCCGCCGGACCGCGCTCGTCCCGCTGATGGCGTCGTCGACGAAGAACCGAGCGAGCTCGAGGTCGTGCTCGGCGGCGTAGCGCTCGATGGCCTTCCTCTGGTCGGGGATGGACTGCTCCTGGCGGTCGGTCGAGCGGCGGAGGTAGCCAACGGCCACCTGAGGCCCGGACCGGTCGTTGAGCGCCTGGGGGCGTCGTTTCGGCATGGTGGGGTGGGTGGGACACCCCATGGAGGCTCAGGTCGGGCCGCCCGGCGAGGGGAATCTCGAGCTTCTCAGTAAGCTGCTAGGGGTCATAAGGCTTTGTCGCGTCGCAGGTTAGGGGCCCCCATGCGGCCTCTCCTGCCCCGTGTATGCGGAGATTTGGCGAGTTAGCGCAGTGGGAGAAACTGACGAAACTGCGTATAGTTCCGCTGTGGACCCCATCAGCAACCCCTACAGCCCTGGTGCCGGTACCCCGCCCCCCGAACTCGCCGGACGGGACGAGTTGCGGGAGCGGGTACGCATCGCCCTGGAACGCATCCGCAACGGCAAGCCCAGCAAGAGCGTCTTGATGGTGGGGCTTCGTGGGGTGGGCAAGACTGTGATGCTCGACCAGTTCGCCCGGGATGCGGAGGGGGCCGGTCTGCACACAATGCGAATTGAAGCACCGGAGGGGAGGTCGCTGCCGGGCATCCTCGCTCCCGAGCTCCGCAAGGCCCTGATCCGGCTCTCGACCGTCGAGAGGGCTCGTGACCTCGCCCGGCGAGCCCTCAGAGGGCTGGCCGGATTCGTGGGCGCATTGAAGGCAACCTACGAAGACATCCAAGTCGGCCTCGACTTCAAACCGGAGCCTGGGCTGGCTGATGCTGGAGATCTCGAACACGACCTGCAGTCTCTCCTTGAGGCCGCTGGTGAGGCAGCCAAGGCCGCTGGCACTGCCCTGGTCCTGTTCGTCGATGAGCTGCAGTACGTTCCCGAAGACGAGCTTGCGGCGCTGATCACATCACTTCACCGCGTCGGGCAACGACAACTTCCCGTGGTACTCGTTGGCGCTGGGCATCCTCAGCTGCGCGGGCGGACCGGCAAGGCCAAGTCATACGCAGAGCGCCTCTTCGACTTTCCTGAAGTCGGCTCACTTTCTCCCGAGCATGCTCGCGACGCGCTCGCGAAGCCGGCGCGAGCCGAAGGAGCGGAGTTCGAGCCGGAGGCGCTGAGTCGCATCGTGGAAGAAACGCATGGCTATCCATACTTCCTGCAAGAGTGGGGCAAGCATGTTTGGGACGTCGCGCAGACTTCTCCGATCTCCTTTCACGATGTCGAGACCGCCTCCGCGGCTGCGGTTGCCTCGCTCGACGAGAGCTTCTTCCGGGTACGCTTCGATCGTCTCACTCCGTCTGAGAAGCGCTATCTTCGCGCGATGGCGGAGCTTGGACCGGGGCCGCATCGATCCGGCGACATCGCCGACGAATTGGAGCGGAAGGTCACCTCTCTTGGTCCCGTGCGAAGCAAGTTGATCGAGAAGGGCATGGTCTGGAGCCCAAGTCACGGAGACACCGCTTTCACCGTTCCACTCTTCGACGAGTTCATGCTCCGTATCATGCCGGGGGATGACTGGCGAGTTGCCTAACAGAAGCGAGCGGACCTCCGTCGATGGCCCCGATGGTCAAGATCAACTACCGACACCATGCACGCCGAGCCCACAAGAGGGCCGAAGCGGAGCTGGCAGAAGGGTGGCTATTCGAGTTTCGAAGAACCTGAAAACAGGAGATAGCTTTGAAGCACTTCTTGATCGCACTGTGCACGCTCTTCTTCTCCTCCCTAGCAATCGCTAGCGGCGGCTGGCAGGAATGCGACGTGGTCAGCTCCCCTGCCTACGATTCTGACGATGACGAGTGCGGCAACGGCAACAGGGGCGAAGCCTGGGTCAACGTCAAGTTCGACGGATCCTTCACCGGAGACGCCTACGCCGTGGATGGTCAGATAGGATGCGACATCACCGTCCATGCAACCGAGTCAGGTTACCGCAAGGTGACCTGCCTCTACGAGGTTTCAGAAGAGAACCCCGGCGGCTTCGCCAGCGCAGATGTGAAGGCAGAAGTCTGGGGTGATCTCTACCTCATCGCCCCGGATTGCGAAGGCGCAGCGATCGGGTACATGGATGTCGTCTGCAATGTGGCCCCAACTGCAACAGCGCGCCTCACGAAGTCCCAAGGGGCAACTGGATCGTCGAACGCCGGTGACATCGGCATGGGCTACGGCGGATTCTCGATACGGATTCCGATCACCGGAGGCCTCCATGGGGACACACACAAGACCGACCACCAGGTCAGGGACTTCTACGGTCAAGCATGTGTCAACTACTACACAGAGACCATCACAGGCAACCCCTATGCCTACTGCCACGCCAACGGCAACCTCTGGAACAACCCGTTCGGGTCGGCGGCAGTGAGAATCGACGAGCTGAGGGGCGAAGGAAGCGCATCTGAGGTTCTCTCAGAGTGTCCCCACGGAGGGCACTAGCCCGGATGATTCATGAACACGCACACCAGACTTCGCAACCGGCCGTCTTCGACGGCCTCTCGGCCCCTGGCGGCGCTTTTCGAGAACCTGGCTTCCTCGACGACCCGTTCAGGGTCGCCTGCGTCGCCAGAACCC
>JASLMK010000100.1 GCA_030746555.1 Planctomycetota bacterium
CTTCGACGGCCTCTCGGCCCCTGGCGGCGCTTTTCGAGAACCTGGCTTCCTCGACGACCCGTTCAGGGTCGCCTGCGTCGCCAGAACCCGCAAAGCACCACCCCGAACCGAGTTGCTGTGTCTCGTGCACGTCTTCATGAATGATCCGGGCTAGCCCGGATGGACGGTCTTGGGGCTAGATGAACCAGGGCAGGAACACCAGGGAGACGACCGTCATCAGCTTGACGAGGATGTTCAACGACGGCCCGGAGGTGTCCTTGAACGGGTCGCCGACCGTGTCGCCGACCACCGCGGCCTTGTGGGCCTCCGAGCCCTTGCCGCCCTGGGCGCCGTTCTCGATGTACTTCTTGGCGTTGTCCCAGGCTCCCCCGGCGTTCGCCATGAAGATCGCCATCATGACTCCGGTCACCAGCGCGCCGGCGAGCATCCCGCCGAGGGCCTGGACGTCCCAGATCCCGACCAGGATCGGGGCGATGACCGCCAGGGTGCCCGGCAGGATCATCTGCTTCAGGGAGCCCTGGGTGGAGATCTCCACGCAGCGCGCCGGATCGGGCTTGCCGGTCCCTTCGAGGATCCCGGGGATCTCGCGGAACTGGCGGCGGATCTCCTCGACCATCTCGAAGGCCGCCTTGCCGACCGCGCGCATCGTCATGGCGCTGAACAGGAACGGCAGGATGCCGCCGATCAGCATCCCGATCATCACCTGCGGGTTGTTGATGTTGAGGATCAGGGGCGTGGCGTTCGCTCCCGCCGCCGCGCAGAAGGCGCTGAACAGCGCCAGGGCCGTCAGGGCCGCCGAACCGATCGCGAAACCCTTGCCGATCGCCGCGGTCGTGTTGCCGACCGCGTCGAGGGCGTCGGTGCGCTCGCGAACCTCCGGCGGCAGTTCGGCCATCTCGGCCATGCCGCCGGCGTTGTCCGCGACCGGGCCGTATGCGTCGACGCCGAGGGAGATGCCCAGGGTGGAGAGCATGCCCACCGCCGAGATCGCGACGCCGTACACGCCGGCGAAGTGGAAGGAGAGGAAGATCGCGAGGCAGATGAAGAGCACCGGCAGGGCGACCGACTCCATGCCGGTCGCGAGGCCGTGGATGATGTTGGTGGCCGGGCCCGTCTCCGATTGCTCGGCGATGTATTGGGCCGGCTTGGCCTCCATGGCCGTGTAGTACTCGGTGATCTTGCCGATGATCACCCCCACGCCCAAGCCGGAGATGACGGCCAGGAAGAGGCCCGTCGCGGTCACGCTCTTCTCGCCGATCATCAGGCCGGAGAAGTCCAGGGCTTGGTGCGTCAGCCACCAGGCGGTCCCGGCCACGATGACAGAAGCCACGATCAGGCCGCGGAACAGGGCGGCGTGGAGGGCGTGCTCGTCCTTGGCGGAGACGAAGAACGTGCCGATCACCGAGGCCACGATGCCGAAGGCGGCGACGGCCAGCGGCAGCAGTACGAGCGCTCCGGCGTGTTCACCGCCCAGGAAGGCACCGAGAGTCATGGCGGCGATCGCCGAGCCGACGTACGACTCGAACAGGTCGGCGCCCATGCCCGCAACGTCGCCCACGTTGTCGCCGACGTTGTCGGCGATCGTGCCCGGGTTGCGCGGGTCGTCCTCGGGGATACCGGCCTCGACCTTGCCGACGAGGTCCGCGCCCACATCGGCGGCCTTGGTGAAGATCCCGCCTCCCACGCGCGCGAAGAGGGCGATGGAGGACGCACCGAAGCTGAATCCGAGCACCTGCTTCAGGACCTCCTCGGTGATCTCCCCGCCGCCGGAGTAGAGGATCGTGAAGACGACCACGCCCAACAGGCCGAGGCCGACGACGCTCATGCCCATCACGGTTCCGGAGGAGAAGGCGACCTTCAGGGCGTCCTGCAGGCTGGTCTTCGCGGCGTGGGTCGTGCGGACGGCCGCGCGCGTCGCCGTGTGCATGCCGAAGTAGCCCGCCAGGGCGGAGGCGGTCGCGCCGCAGACGAAGGCCAGGGCGGTCTTCGGCCCCAGGCCGCCATCCTCGCTCGAGAGCCCGATCGCGGCCGCTACCACGACCACGAACACGGCCAGCCACTTGTACTCCGCCTTCAAGAAGGCGGCGGCGCCGTCCTGGATCATGCGCGAGAGGTCGGCCATCCGCTCCGAACCCTGCTCGTAGCTCATGATCCTCTTGTAGAGGACCAGGGCGAAGACGAGAGCCAGGAGGGAGGCTCCGGCGAAGGTGTTCAGGTTCAGCAGCGCGCTGACGGCGGGCAGGGGTGCAGGCATCGAGTATTGGGGCTGGGAACCGCCGCGGGCGGTGTCGGCTGGGGGGGGTGGTGAGGGGATCGGTCGCCCTCGGGATTTTGGCCGGGGATTCTACCGGCCCCGCCCACCGAATGCGCCCCCCGCGGGAGGGCTCTCTTCCCCAGGGGCCGCCGCCGCGCTCAACTGGGCCGCCTGGCGGGCTCGCAGCCGCATCCGCTGGCGGACGAGGAGCGTCAGGAGGCCCGAGACCAGGGCGAAGGCCAGGATCAGGTGCAGGGTCTCGTTCATCCGCTGGTGGAGATCCTGCACCTCGTGGGCGCCGACGCGCGCGAGCCAGATCGAGGTGGGAACCGAGATCGCCACGCCGCACAGGTCCAGCGCCAAGAAGCGCCAGTAGGGCATGCCCAGCGTGCCCGCCGTGAAGTAGCCGGGGATGCGGATGCCGGGCAGGAAGCGGCAGGTGAAGGTCACCCAGTTGCCGTGCTCCTGGAATCGACGGTCGATCAGGGCGAAGCGTTCGGGGTGCAGGATGCGGGCGACCCAGCCCACGTGCACGGCCGACATCCCGTAGCGCCGCCCGAGCCAGTAGGGGACCGAGTCCCCCAGCAAGATGGCCGCGGAGCACACGAGAGTGATCGGCACGAACTCGACTTCTTCGCGGTAGAGCAGGATGCCCGAGCCGATCAACGTGACCTCCTCGGGCAAGGGCAGGCCGACGCCGCACAGGAACAGGAGCACGAACGGCCCGATGTAGTGGGAGCGACCGACGAGTACGTCGGCCCACTCGGGGAGTCCGTCGATCACCAGGGCCAGCACGGCCGGAATGCTACCGGTCGCCGCCGCCGCCGGGGGGGGAATCCACCCAGAAGCGCTAGTTCGCTCGCTTCCCGTTCGAGTGCAGGCGTGCGGCTTCCTCCATGGCGGCGGCTGCCTGCTCGAGTGCAGCATCCGTGCCTCCCGGCCACGGAACGGCGCCGTCGGAGAGCCCGACGTGCAGGAGCAGCAGGCCGCGCTCGAAGCGCAGCAGATGGGGTTGGTCCACGCCGGCTTCTCCGCGCGCCAGGACGGCCAGGGCCTTGTTCACCCACTGCGTCCGTCGCGCCGGCAGCGGCTCGACCTCGGGGGAACCGCGCTGGTAGGCGAGGTGGCGGGCGAGGTGCAACCAGCCGCCCTCGTCGGCGGGAGCGAGGGCCAGGGCACGCTCGGCCAGGGCGTAGGCTCGTTGCGGCCGCCCAGCGTCGAGTTCCGCGTCCACCCGCACCCATTGCACCGTCGCCGCCAGCGACCCGATCGGCCCGAGCAGGCGGCCGAGCGGCGTGGGGGGCACCTCCCGGCCGGGCGCGAGCGGGGCCATGACCAGGGCGCAGGCGACTCCCAAGGCGACCCAGCGGCGGACGTGCTTCATGCGCGACTCCACCCGCACGCAGCGCCCAGGCGCGCCAGCCCCAGGCCGAACAGGACCCATGCGCCCGTCCCCAGCCAGGCGGCTGCTGTGGGCGGCGGTGGGACGATCCCCTCGCCGACCCACGAGAGGGCCTCAGCCCAGTCCGCCGCCGGGAGCCACGACCCCGACGGGCCGGCGGACAACCAGACGAGCGCCTGGGCTCCGGCCAGGACGGCGACGGCTCCCCTCGCGCTCATCCAGGCTCCCAATCCCAGGCCGAGGGCGCACCAGGCGGCCAGGGCCAACAGCAGGCGCGAGGCGAGGGCGACGCTCGCCAGCCGCTCGCTCGCAGCGGGCACGAGCAGGCTCAGGGCGGCGGGTTCGAGGACCACCGCGGCACCGCCGCCTCGACGGACGAGGGTGAAGAGGAAGTCGCCCTCGCCCGGGGGCAGGTCGAGCTCAACGATCGCCGCACGAGCCAGCCTGTCCTCGAGGATCGTCCCCTCGCCGCCTCCCTCCCGTTCCACCTTCAGGGTGATCTCGGTCGCCGGGCCGCCCCGAGACCACGTCGAGAGCTCGAGGCGCGCACGGCTTCGGGGCGGGAGGTCGGCTGGCGCCGGCGAGCGCCAGTGCAGGCCATCTGCGCGGACGGCCCCCTCGTCGGCCTCGATAGGCAGATTCCCCGCGGAACGCAGAGCGGTCGCCCCTGCGGCGCCCGCGGCGAGTTCGGCGGCGGCGGACAGGCCGAGCACGCCCACGCCGGCGGCGGCGCACAGCCCCGACCAGGTGGAGGCCAGGACCACCCGCTGCGGAGCTGCGCTCGAGGTGAGCCAGGCCGCACCACCCTCGCGCCGCATCGCCGCCTCACGGGCGGCGGCGATCACCAGGGCGGGCACGACGAGCAGGCAGACTGCGGTCCACATCGCCCGGCGCTCCAGGCCGCGCTCGATGCGCGGGCCGTTCTCCGCGCCCAGCTCGAGCCCGCCCGACGGCGAGTCCGCGACCCACAGCGCACACACCAGGGCGAGGGCTGCCACCAGCCACCCCCCTCGCAAGGCGCGCCGCAGGGAGAGCAGAAACAGGGACCGGTTCACCCACACGCCGGCCGAGGATAGGGCCTCGCTCGCGACCGGCACCAGGTTTCCCTCGGGCGGTCGTCGCGGCACGCCGCGCGTCAGCCCGTCACACCCTTGCCGCCGGGGGAGGCGGAGCGGTACAGCTCGAGCAGGGTGCGACCTCCCGGTACTCGGGAGCGCACGCGCCCGCCGTGGTCGTCCACCCAGACGCGCAGCTCCTCGACGAGCGCCGGCTCGAGCGCCTCGATCTCCAATCGCCAGCAGTCCGGCCGCGAGAGCAGCTCGGCCGGCGTTCCGCGGGCCGCCACCCGGCCGCCGAGCAACAGGGCCAGCTCGCTGCAGCGCTCGTGCACGTCTGCGGAGAGGTGCGAGGCGAGGACGATCGTCGCCCCGCGCCCGCGCGCCTCGGCGAGCAGGTCATCGAGGGCCTCGAAGCCCTCTCCGTCCAGGCCGGCGCTCGGCTCGTCGAGCAGGATCAGGTCGGGGGACTGCAGCCAGGCCTGGGCCAGGCCGAAGCGGCGTGCCATGCCGCGCGAGAAGCGCCGCAGGGCGAGGCGGGCGTGGTCGTGGAGGCCCACGCGCTCCAGGAGCTCGTCCCCCCGGGAACGGGCGGCGGAGCGCGTCATGCCACCCAGGGTGCCGATCAGCTCCAGCACGGCCCGGGCCGAGAGCTCGCCGGGGAAGGGGGAGTCCTCGGGCAGGTAGCCCGTGCGCGCGCGCACGACCGCGTCGAAAGGGCTTCCGCCCAGCACGGCCAAGACGCCGGAGGACGGCGCGTCCACT
Source organism: Planctomycetota bacterium (assembly GCA_030746555.1). Classification (GTDB taxonomy): domain Bacteria; phylum Planctomycetota; class UBA1135; order UBA1135. The sequence continues at coordinate 5,477 of JASLMK010000100.1, forward strand.
CCGGCCAGCAGTCGCAGGAGCGTGCTCTTGCCCGATCCGTTGGGCCCGATCAGACCGAGCACCGCGCCGCGCGGGAGTTCGAGGTCCACGCCCCGCAGCACCTCGCGCCGTGCGAAGCCGAGCTTGATCGGGTAGGAGCGGCACAGGCCGCGCGCGAAGATCGCGCCCTCCCGCTCGCCGTCGTTCACCGCTGCTCGCCTTCCAGGCAGGCCTCGTAGAACTCCCGCACCGTCTCGAGGTCCTCGGCGCGGCGCGTGAATCCGCCGTCGTTGTGGCCGCCGCTCGTGCGCCACAAGCGCGCGTCTCCCCCGGCGGCGGCGAGGAGGCGTTCGGAGTGCGAGAACGGAACGATCTCGTCCGCCGGGCTGTGCAGGAGGAGGATCGGCAGATCGAGGGCGCCGAGCTTGTCGATCGTGCCGTAACGGATGCGTGCCAGGGCACGCACCGGGAGCCAGGGGTAGGCGGCTGCGCCGATGTCGGCGAGCGAGGTGAAGGAGCTCTCCACGACCAGGCCGGCGGCCGCGCGCCGCCCGGCGAGCTCGACCGCGACCGCCCCGCCGAGGGACTCGCCCTGGAGGATCAGGCGCTCCGCGGCCACCCCCAAGGGCCCGGTCACCCGTTCCCAGGCGGCGACGGCGTCGAGGTAGGTGCCCTCCTCGTCGGGAGCGCCCTCACTGTTCCCGTAGCCACGGTAGTCGAACAGGAACACGGCCAGGCCCATCTCGTGCAGGGCGCTCGCGATGTGCAGGCGGCCGGCGATGTTCCCGCCGTTGCCGTGGCACAACAGCACCGCGCCCGCACCCGGGTCGGCGGGGATCCACCAACCGTGGAGGCGCACGCCGTCGGAGGCCTCGAAGTAGTGCTCCTCGAATGCCTGGCCCACGTCACCGGGGTCGGCTGCCGGCGGTCCGCCGGGGAAGTAGACCATCCTGCGCTGGCCCAGGAAGGCCAGCAGGCAGACACCCCCGTAGAGCGCGCCGAGGGTCAGCGGGAGGGTCAACATGGAGCGCAAAGGCGACCGTGTGGGGGCGGCCATGCAGGGACCATACGAACTTTCCGATCTCGCGCTACCATGACCGGCCGATGCCGGGGAGGACCGCGCTCCCCGGCGGAGAGGAGATGAGCGAGGTCCTAGGGAGGAAACGTGCCCGCGTGCGGACCGGCGCAGACCGCGCTCGTGTCGGTCGTGCGGCGGAGCCGCGGCGGGACCATCCGCGCGAGGTGGACGCGTGAGCGCCACGCGCATCTTCCTCGTCGACGACCACGAGCTGGTTCGCGACTCCCTCGCCGCGGTGATCGGCGAGAGAGTCGACTTCGACATCGTGGGAGAGGCGAGCAGCGCCGACGATGCCGTCGAGCTGGCCGGCGTCGCGCGTCCCGACCTGCTCATCATGGACGTAGACATGCCCGGCCTGTGTTGTTTTGAAGCGCTGCGCCGGATCCGAGCAGACCTGCCGGACGTGCGAACGATCTTCCTCTCCGCCACCTGCCACGACCGGCACATCGAGCAGATGCTGTCGGTCGAGGCGCACGGTTTCGTCTCCAAGGGCGATTCCCTCGCCGTGCTCTTCGAGGCACTGGAGAGCGTGGCCTCGGGAGAGCCGTACTTCTCGCGCCGCCTTCGGGAGCGCCTGCGCCGCGACTTCGTGCCTCAGGGAGGAACGAGGCTGCCGGCGAGGGGTTCGACGCGCCGCGAGAGCTTGACCGTGCGCGAATCCCAAGTCCTGCTGTACCTCGCACGCGGCCTGGCCAAGAAGGAGGTCGCCCAGCTCATGCAACTCTCGGTGAAGACCATCGAGCACCACAGCTCCAGCATCATGCGCAAGCTCGACATCCACGACCGCGTGGAGCTCGCCCGCTACGCGATCCGCGAAGGCCTGGTCGAGGCCTGAGGTCAGTCCATGCCGCGCCTGTTCGTTCTCAGCGGTGTCGACCTCGGTCGCACCTTCGACCTGGGGGATGGGGACCACATCGGCCGCGACCCCGCCTGCGCGGCCCCCATGCGGGCGACGTCCATCAGCCGTCGCCACGCGCGTCTGGAACTCGGCCCCACCGGTTGGGCGATCGTGGACGAGGGGTCGCGCAACGGCCTGCTCCACGAGGGGTCGAGGATCGCGAGGCTCGAACTCCACGACGGCGCCGTGTTCCGTCTCGGCGACGTGGAGCTGCGTTACCGGCAGGAGGGCGGAGTGCCGGCCCCGGCAGCGGGCTCGCGCCCCGAGGCGGGTTCGCCCCCAGGCGGCGAATCGGCCCCCCCGGGCGAGGCGGAACGCGCCGCCCCGGAGGCGGGCGAGCTCGAGGAGATCGAGCTCGAGGAGATCGTCCTCGGGGACGGACCCGCCGTTGCGCCGCCCGCGCCGCCGCCGGCACCCCCGCCTCCACCGCCGCCCGCGCCCTTGGCCGCACCGGCGCCTCAGGCCGCTCCTGCTCCTTCCAGCGCTCGGGAGCGCATGGCCGAGGAGCTCGCCCGCAGCGGCGCGCCTCGGCCCGCGGCCGGTGGCGTGGACGTCCAAGCCGGCCGACCGCCGTTGCAGTACCACGCCAAGCCCGCGAGCCGCGGGCTCCTGGTGAGCGACTTCTCCCAGTTCCCGGGCTGGCTCAGGTTCCTGCTGGTGGTCGGCGCCGTCGGCTTGGCCTTGGGGGCGTTCCTGGTGGCCTTCAGGGCCACGGGGGCCCTCAAGGGAGGCGATCGGGCGACCGACCTCCCCCCCGTGACGGACGAGGGCTGAGCGCGCCCGTGGGCGCCGCCCTCCACGAAACCCTCCGGAGGATTCTGCGTTAGGATGGGCGCATGACGCCGATCACCGGTTGGAAGGCCGATCCGGGGAAGCGGCGCGCTGACCTGCCGCCGCTCACCGAGCGCCAGAGGGTGGTGCACCTGCTGCGCCGCTTCAGCCCTGGTTGCACACCAGAGCTGGTGTCGCAGGTCAGCGGACTGGGGATCGAGGAGTGGCTCGACCGGCAGCTCGAGGGGCGCGTCGAGCCCGCCCTCGACCTCGACCGCCGCCTGGAGTCACTGGGCTCGATCGGTCTCACCAACGCCGAGGTCTTCAGCGAGTACGTGAAGCCGATCCCCGCCGACCTCTCGGCGGAAGAGCGCCGGGCGCGCAACCGGCTGCGCAACGTCCCCAGTCGTGAGGTGCGCGACAGCGTCCTCCTACACGCCGTCTACGGACCTCACTGCGTGCTCGAAGTCGCCGCCGACTTCCTGCGCAACCACTTCTGCGTGGCCGTCGACAAGGGCGCGGTGAAGTACTTCGCGACGGAGTACGAGCGCGAGGTGATCCGCGGGCGCTGCTTCGGCGCCTTCCGGGGCATCCTAGGGGCGAGCGCCAAGCACCCGGCGATGCTCACCTACCTCGACAACGAGGTCTCCCGACGCCCGCCCACCAAGGCGGAGCTGAAGGCGATCGAGATGCGCAAGCGCCTCGAGACGAACTCCAAGCGGCAGGGGCAGGAGGCCAGTGACATCGCCGCCCAGCGCGGGCTCAACGAGAACTACGCACGCGAGTTGCTCGAGCTGCACACCCTCGGCGTGGACAACTACTACACCCAGGGCGACGTGGAGGAGGTGGCGCGGGCGCTCACCGGCTGGACGATCGAGAAGGGCGGGCGCGAGCCGATGGTCTTCAAGTTCCACGCCGACATGCACTGCGGGGACAACAAGCGCGTGCTCCACAAGGTGATCCGCCGCGACTGGAAGGATCCCCAACAGGAGGGCGAGCAGGTCCTCGACTTGCTCGCGGAGCACGAGGGCACCGCTGACTACCTCGCCTGGAAGCTGTGCCGCTTCTTTGTCTGCGACGACCCGCCCGAGGGCATCGTCCGGCGCGTGGCGGCCGCCTTCCGCAAGAGCGACGGCAATCTCGCGGCCGTCTACAGGGCGATCGCCACCGACCCCGACTTCTTCGACCCCCGGTTCTACGGCGCCAAGTTCAAGCGGCCCTTCGAGTTCGTCGTCAGCGCTCTCCGCGTGACCAGGGCCGACATCCGAAGTTGCACCGGCCTGCACAAGGCGCTTGCGGCCATGAACGAGAACATCTACCTGTGCAAGGATCCGACCGGCTACTACGACCAGGCCGAGGCTTGGCTCGATCCCGGCGCCCTCGCCGTGCGCTGGAAGTTCGCCAAGGATCTCGTCGCCGGTAGGATCGAGGGAGTGCGCGTACCGAGCACCTTCTACGCGGGTCTGGAGGATGCGCGCGAGGAGTACCTGAATCTCGAGCTCGTGCGGCGCGTGCTGCCCGCCGGCGTGGGCGAGCGCACCTCGCGCGTCTTGAGCGCCAGGATCGCCGAGCACTCCGGGACCGAGAGGAGCCTGCGCAAGGCCGTGCCCTCCCTGGTGGGCGTGCTCCTCGCTTCCCCCGAGTTCCAGGAGCAGTAGCCGATGAAGCGACGCACCTTCCTCAAGGCCTCCGGCGCGAGCTTCGCGTCCCTGGCCCTGCCCCTGCCCGCCGCCCACCTGCGGAGCGCATTCGGTGACGACGAGCCGCGGCCCACCCTGGTCGTGGTCTATCTCCGGGGCGGGGCGGACCCGCTCAACATGGTCGTGCCCTACTCCGACGACCGCTACTACGAGCTGCGCACGACGATCGCGATCCCGCCCGAGGACACTGCCGAGGGTCCCGGAGTCCTGCGCCTCGACCGCGACTTCGGCCTCCACCCGGCCATGTCGAGCCTGATGCCCTACTGGGAGGATGAGAAGCTCGCGCCGATCCTCAACGTCGGCTCGCCGCACCCCACGCGCAGCCACTTCGACGCGCAGGACTTCATGGAGTACGCCGCGCCGGGGATGCGCACCGTGCGCAACGGCTGGTTGAACCGCTTCCTCTCGGCATCCGACCGCGAAGGAGAGGGAAGCGACCTGCGCGCTCTCGCCATGCAGGGACTCCTGCCGCGCTCCCTGCGCGGGTCGTACACCGCCCTCGCCGTGCCCGAGGAGAGGGTGCTCGGCGACGAGGAGTTGCTCGACCTCTACGGACCGCTCTACGGCGGCTCGGGAGGTGCCATGGAGCCGCGGCGCGAGGGCGAGGATTCACTGATCGACGCCGGTAGGGACACCTTCGAGACCCTCGAGCGCTTCCGCGAGATCGTCGGGCGCAAGGAGGGGCGCTCTCGTCGGAGAGGCCGCTACCCTGACGATGGACTGGGCTCGGCCATGCGGGATCTGGCCCGCGTCATCCGCTCAGGCGCCGGACTCGAAGTTGCGGCCCTCGACGTCGGTGGCTGGGACACCCACGCCGGTCAGGGCGGAGCGACTGGCTCCATGGCCAACCGCCTGCGCAGCCTGGCCGACGCCCTCGCCGCATTCATGGGCGACATCGGCCCGCACGCGAGGCGCACCCTGGTGATGGTGATGACCGAGTTCGGCCGCACCTGCCGCGAGAACGGCAACTCCGGCACCGACCACGGCCACGGGAGCGCGATGTTCCTGTTGGGCGGGAGCGTGGCGGGCGGGCGCGTACACGGCAAGTGGACTGGCCTGGAGGAGGCGAACCTCTACCAGCGCCGCGACCTCGAGGTCACGACGGACTTCCGCGACGTGTTCGGCGAGGTGCTGCGCGAGCACTTCCGCTTCGACGCACCCAAGGACTTCTTCCCCGAGTACTCGGCCGGCCGCGTGCGCAAGCTGTTCGCCTGAGGGCGAACCGAGTCAGGGGCGGTGGAGCCGTAGATCGCCGGCGCGGACGAACCGCGTGGAACCCTCTTCGACCGAGCGCCGCCACAGGACGGTGTCGATCCCGCGGGCGAAGGAGCGGACGCGCATCCCGACCACGCCCCGCGCGCAGGCCGCTCTCCAACCGACCACGGCCGCACCCCGTGTCTGGTCGCCGAAGGGCGTCGCCCCGAGAGCGTGGGTGACGAGCAGGTTGAGGCTGCCCGCTGGCAGGCCCTGCACGCCCAAGATCACCGTCGTCCCGCCACCGGCCACCGGGGTGCAACGGGGAACCGCGGCAGCGACAGGAGGCCCGCAGCCCGCGGGATGCGCGAGGAGCGCGGGGGTGCTGCCAGGGTCCGCCGGATCGCAGCCCGCGTCGAGCTCGTCGCGATCGAGGGCGCCGTCGCCGTCACGGTCGACGCCCACGCGGCGCGCCTGGGAGAGGGGGACCTCGGTCCAGGTCAGGCGCTCCCCCTCCAGCGCCGAGTCGAACAGGCGCTCCCATCCCAGCGTCTCCCCGTCGCGGTCGGATTGCATCCGCCCGCCTCCGGCGTGGAACCAACCGCGACGCTCGCCGTTGCGCCGGCCCTTGGCGACCAGCCCGACGGCGCCCTTGCGCGCCCGCTCAACGGCGGCCTCGACTCGCCCGCGCCGGCGCGGATCGCCGCCGCCCCCGGCTACGCTCGTCTGCCTGCCGATGGCTGCGTGGGCGTCGGGACTGTCTGTTCCCGGCGGGTGCCGCAGGTCGCCCTCTCGGGCGACCGGCAGGTCCGACCCCGTGAGGCTCAGCAGGAAGGCGACCACGTCGGCCACGTCCTGGTCGTCTTGCACGGCGAAGGCGGGCTGGGACACAAAGCGCGCCAGGGAGTCGACGCTGCCGTCGTGCAGGAACCCGAAGCCCGCCCGGGCCGTCGCCCGCGTCGTCTCAAAGCCCACCTTCTCGTAGGCGTTGCGCAGGTGCGGGATCTTGAAGTGGTGCTGGGAGGAACCGTCCCCCGCGAACAGGGCGTGGTTGCGCTCGCCGCGCGGCCCGGAGGGGATCGGCGCGTAGCGCGTGCCCTCCCAGCGTGAGTCGGTCCCCGCGCCCGTCGGGAGCGTGTGGCAGGTGGAACAGTGCAGCCGGCCCGCGTTCAAGGCGCCTCGGTCGAAGAGGGCGAGCCCGCGCCGCGCGTTTCCGTCCGGCAGAGGGCGGCCCGCCGGGCCGAAGCGCCCGCTCGCGAAGTGCCCGGGGAGCGCGAGCCGCTCCCGCAGGCTGTTGTCGGGCTCGCGGAACGGGTTGGGCGGGTAGTGGATGCTGCGCAGGAACACCTTGAAGGCCGCCAGGTCGACCTCGCCGGGGAGCTCGTCGTCTCCCTGCAGGGAGCGGAAGGCCGGCGCGAAGTCCTCGATCCCCAGGCGGTCGCCGCGCCAGTGCAGCGGCTCCAATCCGACGGCGCCCTGTAGGGTCTGGGTCGTCATCGGACCCTTCATCGGGTGGTAGTCCTCGAAGCCGGTGAAGCCGGGGAAGTTCGCCCCGAGGTTGCGCCCCGCGATCGGGGTGACCGCCCCCGAGGGGTCGCCGAGGTCCCAAGCCAGACGGTCCATGCGGCCGTCGACGTGGCACGAGCCGCAGGCGACGTGCCCCAGACCGGAGGTTGCGTGGGTGTCGTACAGGAGCCGCCGCCCGGCGCGGACGGCCTGGGGCGTGGGGTCGTGGAACGGGATGCGCGCCGTCTCGCGCTCGGTGGCGAGGTCCACCACGCACAGGGCGCTCGCGAAGCGGGCCAGGACGAACAGCCGGCCGCGCGCCTCGTCGAGGGCGAGCCCGGTCGGTCCCTCGCCGACTTCGATCGTCGCCGCCCGCCCCGCGCGCGCTCCGGCGGCGTCGATCACGACGACGTTGTTCGAGCCCATGCCGCTCACGTAGCCCTTGCCCGACGACGCGCTCCAGGCGATGCCCCGCGGGTCGCCCAGGGAGCGGTCGCGCACCGCCTGGGGGACCCGCGCCCCGGCGTAGTCGAGGTGGGGATTGAGATCGACGACCGTCACCCCCGCGGCATCGACGAAGGCCGCGTTCACACGCAGGAAGCGGCCGTTGAGGCGCGGCTCGAAGCGCACTTCGTTGGTCGCGTCCGTGCCGATCACGCAGACCGCTCCGGTCCGTGGGTGGACCGCGAGCGCCATGCAGAGGTTCATCAAGCCGCCGCTGTAGGTGACCGAGAGGTCGCGCGCGTCGATCGCCGCGAGGTCGTGGTCGAGAAGCTCCCAGCCGACCGGTCGACCCGAGAGGGGAGCGTCGGGGCCGCTGACGAGATCGCTCCAGTCGGCGCCGGTGTCGTCGCGCCAGCGCCCGTTCCCGTCGCGCTTGACGATCAGGCCGACCCTGGGCGGCGGCGGGGTGTCCGCGGCGGGCCGCGGCTCGAAGTTCGCGCCCGCGTTCGGCGGCGGGTTGAGCCCGCCGTGGGGGCCGGCGGCGGCGCCGAGGGCATCGGGCGGGTAGGAGAAGGGGCGGGAGCCGTCCAGGCCGCCGGAGAGGATGGTCGAGCCGTTGCCCGATTCGAAGATCGCGGCGTAGACCGTCGTGCCGTCGAGGCTGCGTGCGAGGGCGCGGGGGTCCTCGCCCTCGATCTCGATCTCCACCGGCGCCGCGGTCGGATCGGCGGGATCGAAGACCAGGATCCTGCCGGCCTGAGAGCAGGAGACGAAGGCGCGCTCTGGCGTACCCGCGAACACGACGTCGCAGGGCTCGTCGGCGGTCTCGAGGGTGGCGACGACGTCGAGCGAGGGGAGGTCGACCACGCTGACGCTGTCGGAGACGTGGTTGGCGACCCAAACCTCGGTCTCGTCACGAAAGCGCACCGACACGGGGTCGAGGCCCACCGGAACGCTCGCGGTCAGCCGCGGGCTCTCGCCGGAGACGTCGAAGACCTCCAGGCGGGCGTCGGGGGTGTTGACGGCGCAGAGCGTTGCGCCGCCTGGCGAGAGGGCGAGGGGCGAGACGTGGGGCGTCTCGAAGTGAACGAACGTCTCCGCCGCCGCACCCTGAAGGAGGGCGGCGAGGACGGCGTGGGCCAGGGTCACGCCGCGGCCTCCGTCCACGCGCGCACCAAGCGCGCCGCGGAGTCGTCCCAGCGCCAGCGCTCCGCTCGGGCGCGGGTCTCGCGCAGCGCCTCCTCGGAGGTGGCGAGGGCCGCGCGGATGGCGAGGGCGCAGGCGGCCGGGTCGTCGGGCGCGAAGGTCGGCGTCGAGGGGCCGGCGACCTCGGAGAGGGCGCCCGCGCTGGAGACGCACAGGGGGACTCCGGCGCGCCCGGCTTCGAGGGCGGCGATGCCGAAGCCCTCGAGCAGGGACGGCAGGGCGACGCAGGCGGCGCGCGCGTAGAGGCGCGCGAGCTCGGCGTCGTCCACGGCGCCGACGAGGTTGACGCGCTCGGCGACACCCAGCTTTCGCGCCAACCCCGCGAGGCGCTCGTCCTCTCCCTCCTTGGGGGCGCCCGCCGCCAGCAGGGGCGGAAGATCGGCGTCCACGGCCAGGGCACGCAGTAGGAGCTCGATGTTCTTGCGCCGCTCGACGTGGCCGACGTGCAAGATCGGCGCGTCCGGCCCGGCCTCCCGCGCCAGGACCGGCAGATGGTCCCCGGCGTTGGGGACGACGAGCACGCGCTCGGCGTCGAGCTCGAAGCGCTCCAGGAGGTCCTCCCGCACCGTCTCGCTGACGGTGATCACGCACGCGGCGTGCTCGACGGCCCTCCCGATCACCTTCCGGGCCACCATCCGCCGTGACATCGGCGTGTGGGCCAGCTCGAGGTCGCGCAGGTCGTGCAGCGTCAGGCTGTAGGGGACCGGCAGGTGGCGCGGGACCGGAAGGTGCGCGAGGTGGACCAAGTCGAAGGGCGTCTTCGCCGCCTCGAGCACCTTGCGCAGCCAGCGCCCCTCGAGGGTCGCCCGCACCAACACCGGGCGCGGCGGGACGCTGCTCCTCAGGCGCTCGACGCTGGACGGCAGGCCGAAGGCCACGGGCACGCTGCCCTCCATCATCGCGAGTGCGCCGCCCGAGCTTCCGAGCAGGTTCGCCGCCCGGGGGAGCAGCTCGGCGCAGTGACGGCGCACGCCGCCTGCGGGTTGGCCGAGGAGCACGCCGGAGACCAGGACCCTCGGCGCGCTCACGCCAGCTCTTCCCAAACGGCCTCGATCGCACGCGCCGAGCGCTCCCAGGTGAAGGCACGCGCGCGTTCGATGCGGAGCTCCCGGTCGCGCTCGCGCTGCTCCACGGCCAGACGCAACCCGGCGGCCACCGACTCGGGATCGGCGGGTTCGACCTCGATCCCCGCCGCGCCGGCCACCTCGGCCTGGGCGCTCGCCCGCGGCACGAGGACCCCGACGCCGCACGAGAGGGCCTCGAGCGCCGGCAGGCCGAAGCCCTCGGAGGTCGAGAGGACGGTCGCGGCGGCGCTCGTGCGCAGCAGGCCCGCGAGCTCCTCGTCGGAGAGCACACCCGGCGTGGACACGTGGCGGTTGAGGCCCAAGCGGGAGACGAGCCCGAGGTCGCCGCGCAGTTGGGCGGTCTCCTCGCCGGTCACGACCACGTGGACCCGCGGGCCGCCCGAGTCGTGCAGGTGCGCCACGCCGTGCAGGACCGCGGCCAGGTTCTTCTTGGGCCTGACGGCTCCGGGGCAGACCACCAGGGGGTCCTCGGGCAGGCGATAGCGGTGGAGGACGGCCTCGTCGACGACCCCCGGCGGCGGCGCGGGGCCGAACGGCGGCCCGACGCCCCAGGGACACACGCGCACGCGGGCGGCGCCGGGGAGCAGGCGGCGCCGCAGGTCCCCGGCCACGACCTCGGTGGCGCACACGACGCGGTCGGCGCGCAGGGGGCCGATGGCGGCCCAGAGGCGGTGGCGCGGGCCCGCGTTCTCCCCCACGCCGTGCCGCCAGGGGAGCTCGTGGATCGTCTGCACCCGCCTGCCCGGGCCGCGCAAGGGGAAGGCCGACAGGAACGAGTGGATGCCCGCGAGGCCCCGCTCCCCGGCGAGCTTGGGGAGCAGGCGTTGCCGCCAGGACGAGAGCTCTTGCCCCGGCGTGGGGGCGAGGCGCACGACCTCGAGCCCGCCGCGGGCCTCGATCGCCCCGACCGTCTCGTGCACGACGCGCACGATCCCCAGCGGGTGGGGTCGAACGAGAGGCGAACAATCGAAGCCGACGCGCATGGTCGCGGGCACCCTACCGGATGGTGGTCGGCGGTCGCCACGGCCTTGGCTCAGCGCAGGCGCTGCACCGCGGCCTCGTCGACCCAGACGACGATGTCGGGATGGCCGTGCAGGCAGGAGGCTGGTAGCTCGCGCCGCGCCGGTTCGCGGAGCAGGCGCTCGACGGCGGCGGCCTTGCTGGCGCCGAAGGCGAGCAGGCGCACGCGCCGCGCCTCGAGGATCGTCGCCAACCCCATGGTCACCGCCCGTCGGGGGACCTCCTCGCCGTCGGGGAACGCTCCCGCGTTGGCGGCGCGCGTGTCCTCGGTCAACCTCGCCACCCGGGTGCGCGAGTCGAAGGCTGTCCCCGGTTCGTTGAAGGCGATGTGGCCGTTGCGGCCGAGGCCGAGGACCTGGAGGTCGATGCCGCCCGTTGCGGTGATGGCGCGCTCGTATTCGGCGCAGTGCAAGGGGTAGTCGTGCTCGGAGAGGGTGCCGTCGGGGGAGTGGGTGAGCTCCGCGGACATGCCCGCGGGCTCGAACAGGTTGCGGCGCATGAAGGCGGCGAAGCTGGCGGGATGGTCGGGCGCCAATCCCACGTACTCGTCGAGGTTGAAGGTCGTCACCTCGGAGAGGTCGAGCCCCTCACGCGAGCGCTGGACGAGCTGCGCGTAGAGCTCGCGGGGCGTCTCGCCGGTGGCCAGGCCCAAGGTGGCGCTCTGGCCCTCGGCGCGGGCGCCTTCCACCAGGGTTGCGATCTCCTCGGCGAGGGCGGCGGCCGCCTCCAGCGCCTCGCCGACCACAAGAGTCCGCAGGCGAGCGCCGCCCAGCTCACGCGGCGTCTGAGATGGGTCGGGGTGCATGGGCGCGAGATCATAGCCCGATACGACCCGCACCGGGCTCGCACCCTGGAGAGCGGTCGGCCTCGCCCGTAGGATCCGGCGCGGACGACGCATGCCCACCTCGCTCCACCTCGCCGCCGCGTTCGCGATCGGCGTCGGCCCCCGTGCCGGCGATGGGTGAGCCCACCCGCTTCGGCGGCCTCGACTGGGCGGTCGTGTTCGGCCTCTTGGTCCTGACGACCCTCGTCGGCGAGCGCCTGGCTCCCAGCCAGCGCTCGGTGCGCGACTTCTTCCTCGGCGGCCGCAACCTGCCCTGGTACGCCGTGGCGGCTTCCATCGTCGCCACCGAGATCAGCGCCGTGACCTTCATCAGCCTGCCCTCGGTCGTTGCCCGACCCGGGGGGAACCTGACCTACCTCCAGCTCGGGTTGATCGGCTCCCTGTGCGCCAAGGCGATCATCGGGCTCGTGCTCGTCCCGGCCTACTACGAGCGGGAGATCTACAGCCCCTACGACTACATGGGAGCTCGCCTGGGGAGCGGTGCACGCCTGACGGCCTCGGGCCTGTTCGCCCTCGGCGGCGTCCTCGGTCAGGCGGCCCGCGTCTACCTGACGGCCGTCGTCTTGGAGGTGATCTTGGCCGGGGAGCTGGCCTGGGTCGAGGCGCACACCGGCCTGCCGCCGCTGGTCACCGCCGTGACCGCCATCGGCGTGGTTGCCGTGGCCTGGACCCTGATCGGTGGGATCGCCACGGTCGTCTGGACCGACGGGATCCTGTTCCTCCTGTTCCTCGTCGGCATCGGCATCTCGCTCGCGGTCCTCTCCGGGCGGTTGGAGGCGGGTCTGGGCGGTGCTGTGGAGGCGGCCTGGGAGACGGGGAAGCTGCGCCTTCTCGACTTCGACCCCTCGCCGGTGAAGAACTACACGATCTGGACGGCGGCGATCGCCTCCACCTGGGGCATGGTCGGCTTCTACGGCACCGACCAGCTGATCGCCCAGCGCCTGTTCTGCTGCGCGAGCGCGACCGACGCGCGGCGGGCGGTGATCTCGAGCTACGCCGCGATGATCGTCACCTGCCTCGTGGCGGCCGTGGGGGTGGGCCTGTGGGCGTTCGGCGTCGACCATCCCCAGAGCGCGACCGCCCTCGCCCTGACGTCCGACCAGCCCGACCGCGCCTTCCCCGCCTTCATCGTCGAGGCCCTGCCTCCGGGGGCCAAGGGCCTCGTCCTCGCGGGGGCCTTCGCCGCGGCCATCTCGAGCCTGGACTCGATCCTGGCCGCCCTCTCCCAGACGATCCTGTCCGCCGTGGTCGTCCCCGTCCTGCGCAGGCGCGGCCGTGAGCTCGACTCCGCCGCCGCCTTGCGCGTCTCGCGCCGTCTGGTCTTCGTCTGCGCCATGCTCCTGTGCTCGGTGGCGGTCTGGATCGACCGCGTGGCAAAGGACTACGCCTCGATCCTCGACCTGGCGCTGGCCGTGGCCAGCTACACCGGGGGCGCCCTCGTCGCTGGGTTCTTCCTGGCCCTCACCGGTCGGTCGCGGGCCGGGGCGGGCCTGGTCTGGTCGGCACCGGTCTCGGTCCTGGCGGTCTTCGCCGTGACGTCCCACCAGAGCTGGGCGCGGGAGCTCGGCGTGGAGCCGCCGCTGGCATGTCTGGGAGCGGGGGCCGCGCTGCTGGCGCTCTTCGTGCGCTACCGAGCCCTCCCCGAGTTGCGCTCGGGGGTGCCGCCCGTGCCCGTCGCGGCCCGCGTCGTGATCCTGGCCCTCGCGGCGGCCGGGGTCGTGGCCCTCTCGCTGTGGGGTTCCTTCCCCGCTCCCGACGGCGGCCGGGCGGTCCTGGCCTGGCCCTGGTACGTTCCCCTGGGGAGCGCGATCGCGTTCACCCTCGCCATCGCCCTTGCCCGACCCGCATCCTCGCGATGACACAACTCGTCCTCCGGCTCGTCCTCATCCTGTCGGCCTGCGCGCCGACGGCCTCCGCCGCCGAACCCGTGCGCGCGATCTGGATTACGCGCTGGGACTACCGCACGCGCGACGACGTCGAGCGCATCGTCGAGCACTGCGCCGACGCCGGATTCGACACCCTCCTGTTCCAGGTGCGCGGCAACGCGACCGCGTTCTACCGCTCCTCCCTCGAGCCCTGGGCGGAGCAGCTGGGCTGGGCCGATCCCGGCTTCGATCCCATGGCGACGGCAATCGCCGCCGCCCGGCGCCGAGGCGTCGCCTTGCACGCCTGGGTGAACGTCGTTCCCGCCTGGTGGGGGCCGGATCCTCCAACCGACCGGGCGCACGTCGTCCACACCCACCCAGAGTGGCTGTGGTTTGACGCCCAGGGCCGCCGCCAGGCCTTCTCGCCGCGCTTCTACGTGAGCTTGAATCCGTGCCTGCCCGAGGTGCGCGAGTACCTCGTGGCGGTCCTGGCGGAGCTCCTGGAGGAGTACGCCGTCGACGGGCTGCACCTCGACTACATCCGCTTCCCCAACGAGCCTCCGGCCCAGCGGCCGGACCAGGACTTCCCACGCGACGTGCGCACCCTCGCCCTGTACCGGGAGGCGACCGGCCTGGCGCCCGACGAGGATCCGGGTGCGTGGGACGGTTGGCGCGCCGAGCAGGTGACCGAGCTGGTGCGCGCGATCGCGGGTGCGCGGGATCGGGTGCGACCGGACGCGGAGCTGAGCGCCGCCGTGGGGGCGGAGGCCGAGGCCGCACTCTCCCACCACCAGGACTGGCGGCGCTGGATCGCCGAGGGGCTGCTGGAGCGCGTCTTCCCGATGAACTACACGGCCGATCCGGCGCGCTTCGAGCGCCGCATGGAGGCCTGGTCCGCCTTCGCCGACCGAGTGAGCGTCGTGATGGGGTTGCGTGCGGGCTCGGTCGCCCCCGAGGTCCTGATCGAGCGCATGCGGTGGGCGGAGCGCTCCATGGCCGGCTTCGGCGTCTTCATGTACGCCGACTTCCACGACTCCCAGAACACGGTCATCGACGTCCAGACTCCAGAGCGCAGCCGGGAACGTGCTGCGCTTCGGAAGGCGGTCCTTCCTCACCTGCGAGGCTCGTGAGCGAGCCCGCCCGCCGCGCGCTCGGAGGCCCGTGGGCGGCTTGTCGGTTTCGCCGATCACGGCTAGAGTCGAAGCGGGCGCCGGGTGTCGGCTTCATGCCGGCACGAACCCCGCACCCCAGGCCCCGGCGAGTTCCGGACCCCAGATTCTCATGAGAAAGATCCAATCGTCGTGGTGGGTCGCGCTCCTCGTCGCGCCCGCGAGCGCTGCAGCCCAGGAGTTCAACCTCGACGTGGGGGACGCGACCACCTTCGGGATCCCCTCGAGCGCCTACGGCGCGGCGGCGGGCCAGGCCGGGGAGTGGTTCAGCCTCAACGGCGGGCCGCCCTACGCCTTCACGCTCGACGACGTCCACGGCACGACGACGAGCGTCGTGACCGACTGCCAGGTCATGGGAAACGGGTTGGGGGACTACAGCTCCGACAACGCCCTCACCTCCGGTGACGACGAGTTGCTGATGGACGATCTCCAGGACGTCGGCGGCGTTGGGTCGACGGCGATCTGGACCTTCAGCGGTCTGGCGCCGGGCGCCTACAACGTCTTCACCTATGCATGGGCGCCGGACGTGGCGACCTACACGACGAACATCACGCCGGGCGGCACCAGCGACACACAGGTCAGCGGGGGCCCGTGGCCCGGGGGCCACGCTCTGGGAACGACCTACGCCCTGCACTGCGTGACGGTCGACTCGGCGGGAGTCCTGGTGTTGGAGATCGCCACCGCGACCGGTTTCGGCTCGGTCAACGGTTTCCAGCTCGTGCCCAAGTCGACGGCCTGCGGCGGCGGGGCGCCGGGGGTCGCGTTCTGCTTCTGCGACGGCGGAGGCACGGCCGCGCCCTGCGGCAACACCGGTGCCGCGGGGAACGGTTGCGCCAACGGCTCCGTGTCCGCCGGTGCGAACCTCACCGCGACGGGCGCGCCCGTACCCGACGGATTGGTCTTGGAGGCCGTCGGCCTCGTGCCCGGCCAGCCGGGTCTGTACTTCCAGGGCGACAACGAGATCAACGGCGGGCTAGGCGTCACCTTCGGGGACGGTCTGCGCTGCGCCGGCGGGGGCGTGGTCCGGCTCCAAGTCGTCGCCGCCACCACGGCGGGGACTTCCGCCACGACCGTGGACCTGTTCGTGACCGGCGGCATCACGCCCGGTGACACGAGGAGCTACCAGCTCTGGTATCGCGATCCGGCGTCCTCCCCCTGCGGCACGGGGTTCAACCTGACCAACGGCGTGACGGTCGATTGGTAGGTGCACCGTCGGCCGTCGGAGGCACGCGAGGACCGAGCGTGAGGCCGCGGGGAGCGTTTTCAGGGCGTCCGACGGGCGCCTCGGCCCCCAGCGAGAGGGAGGGGTGGCCGAAACGGACGGGTCGGGGGTAGGTTTGCACGTGGCACTACCAACCCATCCAACCCCAGCCTCTGCTGCACCATGAAGCGACACGTCAGCCTGTTCTCCTCGGCCGCGTTCCTGCTCCTCGCCGGATCGGTGAGTGCCCAGAACTTCAACATCGACGTCGGAGACACCTTCAGCATCGGCCACCCCTCCGCCAACTACGGCGCCGGAGCCGGTCAAGCAGGATTCTGGAATCCGGTCGACGGCGGTCCTCCCTACCAGTTCACCCTGCTCGATCTGAACCAGCAGGCGACGACGGTCACGACCGATTGCCAGGGCAACGGCGGCGGAGGTGACTTCTACAGCGACAACGGCGCGACCACGGGCGACGACGAGGCCCTGCTCGACGACCTTCAGGACATCGGAGGTGTCGGCGGCGTCTACACCTGGACCTTCGGCAACTTGGCCGACGGGTTCTACGACATCTACACCTACGCCTGGGCCCCGGACAACCCCAGTTACATCACCAACATCACAGGGGGCGACCTGGGAGACATGCAACCTGTCGGCGGCACGGCTTGGACCGGCACCCACACCCAGGGAGGCACCTACGCGCGCCACTGCGTGACCGTCTCGGGCGGTTCCCTGGTGCAGATCGAGATCGCCAACTCCGGCTCCGGCTTCGGCTCCTTGAACGGGTTCCAGATCGTCGAGCGTCTCAATGCGTGCCCGGGAGCGGAACCGGGAATGGGGTTCTGCGACTGCACCAACTCGACGAGCGCCTGCGGCACGACCGGCGGCGCCGGAAACGGCTGCGCCAACGGCTCCAACCCCGCCGGCGCGCACCTGGGCGCCTCGGGAGTCGCCGACACGGCTGCCGACACGGTCGTCTTGGAGGGCAGCGGGTTGGTCCCGGGTCAGCCGGGCTTGTACTTCCAAGGCAACAACGCCATCAACGGCGGCAACGGAGTGACCTTCGGCGACGGCCTGCGGTGCGCCGGCCAGGGCGTCCAGCGCCTGCAGGTGCGGGCGGCAGACGCCACCGGCAACTCGGCGACGAACACCTCGATCTCCGTCGGGGGCGGCGTCAGTCCGGGTGACACCAAGCACTACCAGCTGTGGTATCGGGATCCGGCCGGCTCGCCCTGTGGAACGACCTTCAACCTGACCAACGGCTACACGATCGTCTGGTTCTGATCTCCCCGCGAACTCAACCGAGACGGCGCCTGCGGGCTGCTCCTGCTAGGGGCGGCCCGCAGGGTCGTGTTCCCACTCCCTACACACCCCGAGTGCGTCCATGCTGCCCCTGATCTTGCTCTCCCCGGCGCTCCTGTGCGCCGCGACCCAAGGCCCTGCCTCCGTCGCGGTCCTCAAGGGCGCCGTGGCCGTGAACCCCGCGCCGACCGGGGCCGGTTGGCTGGGAGGAAGCGACTCCTGTGCGACGCCGACGCCGATCGCCGGCGAGGGGATCTTCCCCTTCGACAACAGCGCGGCGACGACCGGGACGGAAGGCCAGAACGAGTCGCTGTGCGCCGGAGCAGGTGGCCCGCGGATCACCAACGACGTGTGGTTCGAGTGGACGTCGCCGGGATCGGGCACGGCGACCCTGACCACCTGCAACATGGTCTTCATGGACAGCAAGGTGGCCGTCTACCCCGGCAGCGGCTGTCCTCTCGACGGCACGGCGCTGGCCTGCAACGACGACGACTGCCTGACGCGCTCGACGATCAACTGGCCAATCACCGTCGGCGCCACCTACACGATCCAACTCGGGAACTGGCCGGGCGGACCGGGGAACTCCGGCAACTTCGAGATCACCACCGATGCCGCCCCGCCGGGAGCGGGCTACTGCTTCTGCGACCAGACCTCGCCCTGCGGGAACTCGGGGGCCGTCGGGAACGGCTGCGGCAACGGGTCCAACCCCGCCGGCGCGAACCTGACGGCGAGCGGGTTCCCCAGCGTCGCCGCCGACACGATCTCCCTGGAGGGCGGGGGAGCCGTGCCCGGCCAGCCGGGGCTTTTCTTCCAGGGGGACAACGCGGTCAACAACGGCATGGGCGTCTTCTTCGGTGACGGCCTGCGCTGCGCGGGAATGAACGTCGTGCGCCTGCAGGTCGTCGCGGCCGACGGGAACGGCGACTCCCAGACCTCGGCGGCCATCGCCGCCTCGGGCGGGGTCTCGGCGGGGGACAGGCGCCACTACCAGCTGTGGTACCGCGATCCGGCGGGCTCTCCCTGCGGAACGACCTTCAACCTGACCAACGGCCTGACCCTCGACTGGCTGCCCTAGAGGCCCTCGGTCGGCGTCGGAGGCCCTGCTAGGATGGCCGGCGTATGCCGCGCGGAGCCGAGCCGATCGTCCTAGCCCGGGTTATTCATGAACACGCACACCAGACTTCGCAAGCGGCCGTCTTCGACGGCCTCTCGGCCCCTGGCGGCGCTTTTCGGAACCTGACTTCCTCGACGACCCGTTCAGGGTCGCCTGCGTCGCCAGAACCCGCAAAGCACCACCCCGAACCGAGTTGCTGTGTCTGGCGCACGTCTTCATGAATCACCCGGGCTAGCCGGTGCGCTGTGCGCCTGGGGGTTTCTCTGGCTGGCGGGCTGCGGGGCGGGCGAGGACGGCGAGAGCTTGCCCGCGCGCTTCGAGCGCCTCCACTGGGAGCCGGTCGGCGCGCCGGCGACGTTCCCCGAGGGAAGGCTGCTCGCGCACTGGGAGGACTTCGAGGTCGGCCGCCAGCACGCCGGCTGGGACTTCGGGGGGGCCCGCCGCTGGGTCGGGAGCTTCCGCGGCCGGCCCGTCCTGCGGGTGTCCCGCGAGGAGCCGGTGGAGATCGTGATCCCGATCTCGGCGGCCTTTCGTGACGCCTGCGTCGTGACCGTGATGGCGACCGTGCCCGGGCGCGGGGCGGACCTGACCGCAACGCTGGTCGAGGACGGCAGGACCCTGGGGCGCGCGCGCCGGACTCCGCCTTCCACTCCCGACATCCAGGCCATCGCCCTGCGCATCGAGAGCGAAACGGCGGGGAGCCACGCGCCCACCCGGCTGGTCCTGTCGGTCGCCGCGGACTCGGCCCCCCTGGGGATCGCGGCGATCTCCCTCAGGGAGGCGACCGAGGGCATGGAGCTGGGCGCGGCTGTCTTCGGCGGGCGAGCCCTGGTCGAGCTCGAGGGCGACGCCCGACTCGCCACGGTGCTCGCCGGCGGCGGGGGCTTCGAGACCCGCTTTGAGGTGCGCGAGGACGGGGAGCGCCTGAGCTTCTCCCACGGGCGGCCCGCTTTCCTCGAGGACGTCATCGGCGACGCTCGCCTGCGCCTGAGGTTGGAGGGAGACTCCGGCGGTGTGTCCGAGACGCTCCTCGAGCTGGGCGGACAGGGTGGGTCGGCGGCACGCTGGCGGGATGCGTCGGTTGCCTTGGACCCCTGGCGCGGCCGGCGCGTGAGGGCGAGCGTCGACCTCGTCGGGGCGAGCGGGGAGACCCTCTGCCTGGTCACCATGCCGCGCGTCGTCCACCCCCGGCGCGAGTCGCCGACGGTGCTCTTGGTCACCTCGGACACCCACCGCGCGGATCACGTCGGCTTCGTCGCGGGCTCCGACGCCCTGGAGACGAGAGCCCTGGATGTTCTTGCGCGCGAGGGCGTCGCGTTCCTCGATGCCGTCTCCAGCGCCAACAACACGACCCCCTCCCACGCGGCCCTGCTCACCGGCCTCTCCCCACGGGACACGGGTCTGGTGGCGAACCGCAAGCGCCTGGCGGAGGAGGCGCGTACCCTCGCCGAGGTGTTCGCCGAGCGGGGCTTTGCGACCCTGGCGGCGGTCAGCGCGGCGCCGGTCAAGTTCGCTAGCTCCGGCCTCGGGCAAGGCTTCGACCGCTACTCGATCCCCGCGCGGAGCCCCTCACGCACGGCGGAGGAGACGGTCGCGCGCGCCCTGGAGGCCCTGGAGGACTTCACGGGCGCCGCGGTGTTCTGTTGGGTCCACCTCTTCGACGCCCACGGGCCCTACGAGCCTCCCGACGATGTTCTGGCGCTCTACTACGACGAGAGCCGTGACCCGTTCGATCGCGACCGCCCGGTTGCGGACCGCCGGCTGGCGCCGACTTGGGGCTACACCATCACCGATCCCGACTACACCGAGGCGCTCTACAAGGGCGAGATCACCTTCCTGGACAGGCAGTTGTCCCGCCTGCTCGCCCTCGAGCGCGTGCGCAGGGGGGTGACGGCCTTCACCGCCGACCACGGTGAAGTGCTGCGCCACGGCCGGGAGCGTCCCTTCGACCACGGCGGCCTCTCCTGGAGCACCCTCGCCGTCCCGTTGATCCTCCGTGCGCCCGGACTGGCCGCGGGGACGACGCGCTCGGATGCGGTACGGCAGATCGACGTCGGTCGGACCCTGCTCGACCTTGCGGGACTCGAGGACGCGCCCTTCCCCGGGCGCAGCCTCCTGCGCGCGGAGGGCGGTCCGCGCTTCGCCATCGAGGCCAACGGCATCAGCGCCTCGATCATCAACGAGGGGTGGATGCTGCGCCTGTTCCTGCGGTCGGTGCCCCCGACCCGGGGCGCGCGGGGCGGCGAGTTGCACGAGCTCGAGCTCTTCGACCTCAGCGCCGACCCCTTCTGCCTCGAAGACCTCGCGGCCGCCGCGCCCGAGCGCTGTGCACGCCTGCGAGGGGTGCTCGTGCGTTGGCTGGGTCAGGCGAGCGCGCGCTCCCTGGTGACGAGCTCGTTCGCCCCCGACAGCGAGGTCGAACGCCAGCTCGCCGCCCTGGGGTACGTCTCGATGGTCGATGCTCAGAGCGCGAGCTGGATCGAGGCCGACTGCGACTGCCCACGTTGCGCGCCGTTCGAGTGAGCAAGGGCCGCGGTCGGCGGTCCGACGGACCCGCGCGGGCACCGATTGGAGTAGCCTCACGGCCATGAAGCACGCATGTCTGGTCCTGGGCGTCGCGGCGCTGGCCGTGGTCGCGGAGTCACCGCGCGCCGCCGCTCCGACGGCGGGTGCGGTGGTCGCCGTCGGCGGCGGCGCCGTCGGCGACGAGGTCTTCGAGAGCCTGTTGGACCTCGCGGGCGGGAAGGCGGCGCGGGTCGTCGTCTTGCCCCAGGCGTCCTCCCGCGAGGACGCGGGGGCGGCGTCGGTGGCCCGCTGGCGCGCCGCGGGCGCTCTGCACGTGGAGCTCGCCGATGGGGGCGAGCCATCCACCGACAGGGAGCGCGTCGGCGCGGCGGACCTCATCTGGATGGGAGGCGGGAGCCAGGTGCGCCTGCTCGACGCCCTCGCGGAGGCGGACTTGGCGGACCTCGTGCGCGCGCGGCACGCCGAGGGGGCCGTGGTCGCCGGGACGAGCGCGGGGGCCGCGGTCCTCTCCGAGCGCACGATCACCGGTCACGCGGACCTCGAGAGCATCACGGCCGGGGCCACCCGGACCCGCGCGGGGCTGGGCCTGTTGGGGGGCGTGATCGTCGACCAGCACGCCCTGCGGCGCCGGCGGCTCAACAGGCTGGTGTCGGCCGTCCTCGACGCGCCGCACCTGTTGGGCGTCGCCGTCGACGAGGGCACCGCCGCCGTCGTCCACGACGGGCGCATCAGCGTGCTCGGAACGAGCAGCGTCGTCGTCGTCGACGGGCGCACGGCGCGGGTGGAACGCGCCGCCGAGGGGAGCCCTGCGGCGGGCACGGGGCTGGCCCTGCACGTCTTGCGCGAGGGGATGACGCTCGCGTCGGCCGCGCCCAAGACCGAGGAGCGCTGAGAGAGGATCGTGCGCGTCGCCTTCCTGATCGACCGCTGGCAGCCGAGCCGCGGCGGCGCCGAGCGCGCCCTGGCGCAGTTCGCCGCCCACCTGGAGGGGCGCGGCCACGAAGTCCTGGCCTTCGGCGTGCACGGCCCGCGCAGCGACGAGGCCGCGCCCGGGCGCTTCGTCCCCGTCGCCGCCCGCGGTCTGGGGCGGGCGGCACGGGAGCGTAACCTTGGCCAGGCCCTGCTCTCCGCCGCCGAGCGAGCGGGGTTGCGACGCCACCGTGGGCGTCCGTCATCTGCCGCGCGTAGATCTGTATTGGCCACACGGCGGCGCCCACGGCGCCACCCTGGCCGCCCTGAACAAGCCCTGTCGCGGGCGCCACGCGACCTTCGTCGAGCTCGAGCGCGGCCTGCTCGAAGGGGGGCAGGCCCGGGCGGTGGCGTGCGTCTCCGAGCTGGTGCGCGAGGAGCTCGAGCGGCACTACCCCGCCGCCGCCGAGCGCCTGCACCTCGTCCCCAACGGCGTGGACCTCGACCGCTTCCGGCCCGCCGAGCGCGGGCCGGCGCGGGCGCGGCTGGGGGAGCTGCTGGGTTGGCCCGAGGAGGTGCCGCGCCTGTCCTTCGTCGCCCGCCACCCCATCCCCAAGGGATTCGAGCTGTGCTGCGAGGCCCTGAGCGCGCTCGGGGGACGGCCCTGGCGGCTGCTCCTGGCCGGGGCGGCCGGCCACCGCCGCTGGTTGCGCCTGGCCCGCGCCCGCGGCCTGCCCGCCGACCGCGTCGCGGTGGTCGAGCGCGTCGACGGCCTCGACCTGGCGGCGGGGGTAGACCTGCACCTGGCGCCCAGCCGCCGCGATCCCTGCCCGCTGGCCGTGCTGGAGGCTCTGGCCGCGGGCACGCCGGCCCTGGTCAGCGACGCGGTCGGCGCCGCCGACGCCGTGATCGGCGGTGTGGGCGGCGAGGTCCTGCCCCTGGGCGCCCCCCGACGCTGGAGCGCGGCGATCGGAGCGTGGCTCGAGCGGTTGCGGTCGGAGGCGCCCCGTCCCGATCTGGTCCGACGCGGCGTCGAGGAGCGCGGGCTGGGACCGTGGCTCGAGCGACTCGAGGAGTTGCTCGTGAGCACGGCGAGCGCGTCGGGTCGTGTCCGCGAGCCTTAGGGCCTGGGCATCGCACGTCCATCGGCCCCATCCCATCGGCTCATGCCCGCCCTCATCGCCTCCGAGGTCGCCGTTCCCGCCCCGATCGTCTCCGAGATCGCCCCCGCCGACACGGCGTGGATCCAGGCCCTGGCGGTCGCGGTCGCGCTGCTCTACAGCGCGGGCGCCTCCTTCGCTCTGTACAAGCTGACGAGTCTGGCCGTCGGGCTGCGGGTGGACGACGTCGAGGAGGGCCGCGGGCTCGACGTGCCCCTGCACGGTGAGCAGGCGACCTCTTCGGGTGAGGGAGCCCTGCTGCTCACCCGCGCGGAGACCTTGGAGCTGCCCGGCGTCTTCTCCAACCTCGGTGAATCCCACGGGAGATCTTCATGAGACTGATCACGGCCATCGTCTCGGCCGCGCGCACCGGGGAGGTGGGGGACGGGAAGATCTTCATCACCGACCCTCAGGCGAACAGCTCGGTCACCACCCGCGGGCTCTCGCTGGGGCCGATCAACCGCTGCTCGAGGCCCTGGTAGGGATAGCGCAGGCTGTAGGGGTCGAGGCCCAACAGGTGCAGGATCGTCGCCTGCAGGTCGTGCACGCCGACGGGGTCGGCGGTGATCGTGTAGCCGAGCTCGTCGGTGGCCCCGTAGACGCGCCCGCGGTGGATCCCCGCACCGGCCATCCAGATCGTGAAGCAGTCGGCGTGGTGGTCCCGGCCGAGGTAGACCGAGCCGTTGCGCTTCTCGTTCATCGACGTGCGCCCGAACTCGCCGCCCCAGACGACCAGGGTCTCGTCGAGCAGGCCGCGGCGGGAGAGGTCCTCGATCAGGGCGGCCACGGGGCGGTCGACATCCCCGAGTTTCTTGGGCAGTCCGGTCACCAGGTCGTTGTCGGGGCCCGTCCCGTGCATGTCCCAACCCCAGTCGAACAACTGCACGAAGCGCACGCCGTTCTCGACCAGGCGGCGCGCGAGCAGGCAGTTGTTGGCGAAGGAGGCCTTCGACGGGTCCGCGCCGTAGAGGGCGCGCACCTCCTCGGGCTCGCGTTGGATGTCCATCACCTCGGGCACGGCCGCCTGCATGCGGTAGGCGAGCTCGTACTGCTCGATCCGCGCCCGCGTCTCGGGGTCGCCCGCCTCCTCGTGCTCGATTTCGTTCAACTCCCGCAGAGCGTCGAGGCTGCGCCTGCGTACCTGAGACGACATCCCGGAGGGGTTGGAGACGTACAGGACGGGGTCGCCCTGGCCGCGCAGGCGCACGCCCTGGTACTCCGACGGCAAGAAGCCCGAGCCCCAGGTGCTCTTCCCGCCGGTCGGATCGCTGCCGCCGGAGACCATCACGACGAACCCCGGCAGGTTCTTGTTGGGCGAGCCGAGCCCGTAGGTGGCCCAGGATCCCATGGAGGCCCCGCCGACCTGGCGCTTGCCGGTGAACAGGAACAGGTCGGCCGGCGCGTGGTTGAACTCGGTCGTGTGCATTGAGCGCACGATCGTGATCTGGTCGAGGATCGACGCCATGTGCGGCGCCAGCTCGTTCATCATCACGCCGGACTCGCCGGCGGGAACGAAGCGCTGCTGGGAGCCGAGCAGGGTCGGGTGGCCCTTGATGAAGGCCAGGCGCTTGCCCTCGATGAACTCGGTCGGGCACAGCTCGCCGTGCAGCTCGCCGAGCTTGGGCTTGTGGTCGAAGAGGTCCTGAGGCGGCGGCGCGCCGGCCATCTGCAGGTAGATCACGTGCTTGGCGCGCGCCGGATGGGTCGGCACGAGGGGGCGCGCGCTCTCGCCGGGGGCGGCGAGGCCGTCCTCGCCCAGCAGGCTCGCCGCGGCCACCGCCCCAAGGCCCGCGCCGCAGCCGCGCAGGAAGTGGCGTCGGGTCGTGGCGATCGCCTCGACCTCGGGCAGCTCGGGGCGCGACCTCATGGCTTCACCAAGACCCCGTCCTGATTGAGCATCACGTTCGCCACGACCGTCCAGGCCGCGAGCTCCTCGGCGCGCTCCCCCTCGGGCAGGGGCCCGAGCGGGTCGGTCGCCAGGGCCAGCGCAGCCTCGGGCTTGCCGCTGAAGTGCGCGCGCTCGCTCTCGAAGAGCCCGGTGAGCACCTCCACCTGCCGGGGGTCGGGCGGGCGGGTGAGGCACAGCCACAAGCCGTGCTCGATCCTCTCGTGAACGCCCTCGCCGGCCTCCGACACGATGCGCCGCGCCAGGGCCTGGGCGGCCTCCACGAAGACCGGGTCGTTGAGCGTCACGAAGGCCTGCAGGGGAGTGTTCGTGCGCAGGCGGCGCGGCGTGCACGCCTCGCGGCTGGGGGCGTCGAAGACGGCCATCGAGGGGTAGGGGACGGTCCGGCGCAGGAAGACGTACACGCCGCGCCGGTAGCGATCCTCGCCGGTGCTCTCCTGCCAGTTCCGCTCGCCGTTGAAGGCCGCCTTCCACAGTCCCGCGGGCTGGGGCGGGAAGACCGACGGTCCGTAGAGCTTGCGACTCAACAGGCCGCTCGACGCCAGGGCGACGTCCCGCACGGTCTCGGCCTCCAGGCGGAAGCGGGGGCCGCGGGAGTGGAGCCGATTGGCCGGGTCGCGGGTCCGGCGGGAGCCGTCGGTGCGCGACGCCTGGCGGTAGGTGGCGGAGGTGACGATCGTCTTCAGGAGGGCCTTCGTGTCCCAGCCGCCGTCGACGTAGGTCACGGCCAGCCAGTCGAGCAGCGCGGGATGGCTCGGGAGCGCTCCCTGGGTGCCGAAATCCTCCTCGGTCTCCACGAGCCCCGCTCCAAAGAGCGCGGCCCACCAGCGGTTGACGGCGACGCGGGCGGTGAGGGGATTCGCCCCGTCCACCATCCAGCGCGCGAGCCCCAGCCTGTCGGCGGATTGATCGGCGGGCCAGGGGTTCAGGGCGGCGGGGACGTGGGCCTCGACCCGGTCGCCGGGCAGCAGGAAGTTCCCCTTCACCATGACGCGGGTCTCGCGTCGCTTCGACTCGGCGAGCTCGACCATCACCGGCGTCTTCGTGAGCGGGGCGGCCTCGAGCTCGCCCCGCGCCTGCGAGAGCTCATCTCGAACGCTCTCCAGGAGCGGGTCGATTCCACGGTAGTGCTCGGCGAGCCGGTCGCGCGCCTCTTCGTCGCGCTCGTCGGCGGGGATCGCCAGGGCCCGGGTGACCGCCAGGGGCAGGGCGCGCACCGGTGCCGGCTGGTCGGTGACCGACAGGCGCAGGCGACCGAGGGTGTGCTGGGTCCCGTACTCCTGGTGCAGGGTGAAGGTCAGATTCGGGCCGCTGACGCCGTGGGGTGTTTCGAAGGCGGCGACGTGCCCGATGCCCTGCTCCGGCCCGATGGCCCAGCCCAACTTGCCACTCTCGTCGGCGTCGATGGCGCGCCCCACGCCCCAGCCGTCCTGGCTGAAGTCCGCGCTCGCATCGACCAGGGGGACGCTGGTGACGAAGGTCTCCAGGTCGATCGCGAGGTCGGGGCGCGGCGCGCGATCGATCGTTGTCGACCACTGGGTCCGGCGCTGTTCGTCGAGGATCTGGATCGTCACCCCGACCAACCTCCCCTCGGCACCGTCGCTGCGGTTCCACACGCCCAGGCCGTCGATCTCGACCGCGCGGCCGAGATCCAGCTCCCACCACGGGTCGGACTCGGTTGCCGTGTGGGTCACCGAGCGGGCCTTGAAGAAGTGCCCGTCCCGCACTCCGTCGACCGCGAGGTGAGCGGGCCCGTCGTAGGCCGTGCTGGACTGGCTGGCCGCGCCCTGGGGAGCGACGTTCGTACCCGCGCTCTGCACCTCGACCTCCGCCAGGGAGAGGATCTTGTTGCCGCCGGGGTTCTCGAAGCGCACGAAGCGACCGCGCACGCGCTCGCGTGCCTGCTCGGCGGGCGGCGCAGAGGTGAGCTCGAGGTGGTTGAGGACGAAGTTGCCGTTGTCCACCGAGCGCCCCGGTCCGCCGCGCGGGAGGGCGGGGTCGGCCAGGACCTCGAGCCGCACGGCGGTGATGTCGGTGAGCTCGCTCGTGGCGCGGATCGTGTAGACGTCGGTGTCCGGCGAGGGCCCGGAGGCCGAGATCGATCCGTCTTCCCTGACGGTCAGGATCGCCCCGCCTTCGGACCGGGCGTCTTGGATGTCGAGGACCTCCCACCGACTCTCCCGCGCGCGCTGCTCGTCCTCCCAGGCGGCGAGGGCCGCGGTCGCGTCGTGGGTCGGCGAGGCGAGCTCGCCCTCGAGCTCGGCCACGTGCGCGGCGAGCCGCTCGCGCTCGCCGAGCTCATCGACCGTGGGGGTCTCGAGCAGCGGCCTGTCGTCGTTGGCGTCGTTGTCGGCGGTCTGGTTGAAGAACGCGTAGAAACCGTAGAACTCCTCGTGGGAGAGGGGGTCGAACTTGTGGGAGTGGCACTCGGCGCAGCCCAGCGTCAGCCCCATCCAGACTTGGGCCGTCGTGATCGCGCGGTCCTTCACCGCGGCGACCCGGAACTCCTCGTCGTCGGTCCCGCCCTCGGTGTTGGTCATCGTGTTGCGATGAAAGGCGGTCGCGAGACGCTGCTCCACGGTCGCGTCGGGCAGCAGGTCTCCGGCGAGCTGCTCGATCGTGAAGCGGTCGTAGGGCATGTTGTCGTTGAAGGCGGCGATCACCCAGTCGCGGTAGCGCCAGATCGTGCGCAGGGGATCGGAGCCGTGGCCCTTCGAGTCGGCGTAGCGCGCCAGGTCGAGCCAGACGCGGGCCCAGCGCTCGCCGTAGGCGGGACTGTCCAGGAGCCGGTCCACGAGGCGCTCGTAGGCGTCCGGGCTCGGATCCTCGGCGAAGGCCCGAGCCTCGTCGGGCGTCGGCGGCAGGCCGGTCAGGTCCAGCGCGAGGCGGCGGATCAGGGTGTAGCGGTCGGCAACGGGCGCGGGGTCGAGTCCCTCGGCTTCCAGCCGAGCCAGGACGAAGGCGTCGATGGGATTGCGGATCCAGTCGGGGCGAGCGACCCGCGGGGGCGGCGTCGGCGCCGGCGCCGCGAAGGCCCAGTGGGGCGTGTACTCCGCACCCTCGTCGATCCAGCGCCGCAGGACCGCGACCTCCTCCTCGCTCAGGTTGCGCCCCGACTCCTCCGGAGGCATGGGGTCGATCTCGTCAGTGATGCGCAGCACCAGCTCGCTGTCGCCGCTGTCTCCGGGAGCCACCGCACGGTAGCCGCCGAGGTCCTTGACGGCGTGCTCGCGCAGGTCCAGGCGCAGGTCCGCCTCGCGCGCACCCTCGTCGAGTCCGTGGCAGGCGAAGCAGTTGCGGGCCAGGATCGGCCGTACCTCGCGTACGTAGTCGAGCTTGCCGGACGGTGTGTCCCCACCGAGGCCGCTGCCCGCGGCCAGCAGGCCCGAAAGCACCGCCGCACAGAGAGCGCCGGTCCCCAGGAGGGCGCTGGAGTTGTGGCGCATACGGACCATGGCGACCCGCCCAGCGTAGCAAGGTCCGCCAGGGGCCGGTACGCGGCAGCCGAGCCTGCCCGGCAATGCGCCCGTTCCCTGCGTGGAGCGTACGCGCTGCGTGCTACGCAGCACCGCCCATGCGTAGGTGGCCGCTACGGAATGGTCCCGTGCGCCCTGCGCAGAGCGCCCGAGCGCCGCGACCCGCGCTTCCGGCTAGAACGGGAGTGTCGGATGAGGAGGTTCCCTTGGTGACCGTCGGTGTTCATGTCCGGACGAGGCTCGGCTGCGAACGCAGCGTCGCACTCGCCCTGGGGGAATTCCACGGCATCGAACCGATCGAGCTGGAGGAGCCGGGAACCCTGGGAGTCCTCATCCGGGACGAGACCCTCGAGAGCGCGCAGGCCCGGCTGCGGGAGGAAGTCACCAGGCTCGAGAACGTCCTCGTCGCGTGGCCCATCCACTTCGAGTGGTGAAGCAAGGCGGCGGGCCGGACCCGTGAACCAAAGGAGCACCGATGCGCATCAACAGACGGGACTTCGTCAAGATCTCAGCGGCGACCGCCACCGCCGCATCCGCCACCGCGGGCACCCTCGGCGCGGGGATGATGGCGCGTCCTGGACCGGAGTGGGTCAAGTCGGTCTGTCGCTTCTGCGGCACCGGCTGCGGGGTCCAGCTCGCGATCTCCGACCGCAAGCTGGTCGCCTTGCGCGGGGACGTCGACCACCCCACCACCCGGGGGCTGGTGTGCGCCAAGGCCCTCTACCTGCCCAAGATCGTCCACTCGCCGACGCGCCTGACCCACCCGATGATCCGTCGGGGAGGGAAGCTCGAGCGCGCGAGCTGGGAGGAGGCGATGAGCCTGGTGGCGGAGAAGTTCGCGGATGCGATCGCAGACCACGGACCCGATAGCGTCGCGTACTACGGCTCAGGCCAGGCGCTCTCCGAGGAGAGCTACTTCGCCAACCGTCTGTTCAAGGGAGGGATCGGAACGAACAACGTCGAGGGCAACCCTAGGCTGTGCATGGCGAGCGCCGTGGGCGGCTACGTCTCGACCTACGGCAAGGACGAGCCGATGGGTTCCTACGACGACATCGACCACGCCAACGTGTTCTTCCTGATCGGCTCAAACGCCGCGGAGTGCCATCCGGTCATCTTCGATCGGATCATGGCCCGCAAGCAGGAGAGCAACCGCGTCATGGTGATCTGCGTCGATCCGCGCAAGAGTCCGGTGCAGTCGATCGCCGATGTCTACCTCAGTCCCAAGCCAGGCTACGACCTCGCGTTGCTGCACGGGATGGCTAGCGCGATCATCGAGACCAACCGGCACGACGAAGAGTTCCTCGCCGAGCACGTGCAGTTCAAGAAGGTCGTGGACGGCAAGCCGGTCTCCGTGGGCTGGGAGGCCTACCGCGAGTTCCTCGACGACTGGACCCCGGAGAAGGCAGAGGCGGTCTGCGGCGTGAGCGCGCAGGGCATTCGGGACGCCGCGCGGGCCTTCGCCATGGGTCCGACGATGTCGTTTTGGACGATGGGCCTGAACCAGCGCACGCGCGGGGTCTGGGCCAACAACCTCGTCCACAACCTGCACCTGTTGACGGGCCAGATCGGCAAGCCCGGGGCGACGCCGTTCTCCCTGACCGGTCAGCCCAACGCCTGCGGCGGCGTACGGGACACGGGCTCATTGTGCCACATCCTCCCCTACGGCCGCGTCGTGAAGAACCCCGCGCACCGCGCCGAGATGGAGGCGCTGTGGGGCTCTGAGGAGGGCCGGATCAAGCCCGCGCCCGGATTGCACACGGTCGCGATGTTCAACGCCCTGGGACAGGGGGACATCAAGGCGATGTTCGTCCTGACGACGAATCCCGCCCACTCGATGCCGAACCTCAACGCCCACCGCCGGGCGATGGCGAACGCTCCCTTCCTGTGCGTGATCGACGCCTTCGAGACCCAGACGACCAGGCTCGCCGACGTCGTGTTGCCGGCGGCGATGTGGACCGAGAAGGCGGGGGTCTTCGGGATGTCCGAGCGGCGTTACCAGTACCAGCCGTGCGTCGTAGACCCGCCGGGCCAGGCTCGGCCCGACCTCGACGTCCTGATCGATCTCGCCAAGCGCCTCGAGGCGCGCGGGGTCGTCCCCGAGGGATTCGTCACGGGGAAGCTGGAGGATGCGGACGCGATCTGGGACGAGATGCGAGAGGCCTCGCGGGACACGGCGTATGACTTCCGCGGAATGACCCGCGAGCGCCTCAAGCGGGAGCGCGGCGTGCGCTGGCCGGCGCCGACCGTCGACCACCCCGGGACGGCCCGGCGCTTCGTCAAGGGCGACGACCCGCTGCTCGACGCCGGCCCCTACGCCGACGAGAGCCTCGCCGAGGGCCAACTGAAGTTCTACGCGGCGAGCGATCACCGCGCGGTGATCTGGCTCCGGCCGGTCGTCGGCCCGGCGGAGGAGGCGGACGAGGAGTACCCCTTCCTGCTCTCCACCGGTCGGGTCCTCGAGCACTGGCACACCGGCACGATGACGATGGCGGCCCGCGAGCTGCGCCGGGCCCAGCCCAAGGCCTTCGTGGAGATCCATCCCGAGGACGCGCGGGCTCTGGAGGTCTCGACCGGAGATCTCGTGCACCTGGAGTCGCGCCGCGGCGAGGCTTCCATCGAGGCGCGGGTGGTGGACATGCCGCAGAAGGGCACGGCCTTCGTTCCCTTCCACTGGGAGCACGCCGGGAGCCTCATCAACGATGTGACGATCGACGCCTTCGACGCCGGCTCCAAGCAGCCGGAGTTCAAGATCTGCGCCGTTCGCCTCTCCAAGGCCCGGACCGTCTGAGAGGAGGGCACCATGTGGAACAGAACTCTCCCGGCCCTGTCGGCCAGCCTCCTGGTGCTGGCGGTCGTCTATCGCGGTGGCATCGGAGCGGGCGTCACGGCCTCACCATCGTCGGATGGCGAAGCTGGGACGACGTGGTCTGTGGAGGCGCCCGCTCCGTCCTTCTTCGACTTCGCGCGCAACGCCTTCCCCCCGACCCTTCCGGGGGACGAGACCCACGCAAACGCGTGGTACGGCGACGACTGTCTGCTGTGCCACGCCGACGGCGATCGGGACACTCCGCGCGTGAGGCACTCGGGCATGACGCCCCTGCTCCTGAAGGTGCGCTGCCGTACTTGTCACGTGCCGGAAGGCGACGGGGATCCTCCCGACGAGGAGTGCGGCGTGCCGTTCCTGCGGCGCGCCTTCCCGCCCCAGCTCCCAGAGGACGCCGACCACGACGGCGCCTGGCTGCGCGACGACTGCCTGTTGTGCCACGCTGACGGATCCTCGGGTGCTCCCCGCCTCCGGCATGCGGGGATGGCGCCGCTGTTGCTCCAGGCGCGCTGCCGCTCCTGCCACCTCCCGATCACGCAGTAGGCGCTGCTCCCGCGCGGGTCTCTTCAATCGGGCTACGGACAAACCACCCGCACCGCCTCGGGATCGATCTCGAAGCGGGCGGGCAGGTGTCCGAGGGACTCGCCGTCGGCCTCGACGCCGACCTGCGTCGCACCGCGCACCTCGACCGTGCGGGCCCTCTCGACCTGCGCGCACGGATCGTCCGCCGGCGGGCCGTGGCCGAGGGACGGGAAGGTCCTCAGGATTCGGGCGCGGCTGAGGTCGCGCAGAACCAGGAGGTCGAACAGGCCGTCGTCCGGACGGGCGTCGGGCGCGGGCGTCAGGCCGCGGCCGAAGTGCCGGCCGTTGGCGATCACGAGGTTCGTGAGCCGGGCCACCTCCAGGCGCCGCTCGCCGTCGAGGACGATCTCGACCTCGTGCGGACGGTGCGAGGCCAGGGCGCCGAGGGTCGCCAGGGGATAGGCGAGGAAGCTCGGAGCGCGGCGGCTGTAGCGGTTCATCAACTCGACGACCCCGGCGGCGAGGCCGACGTTGGCGATGTTGGCGAAGGCGACCGGCGGGCGCTCACCGAGGGTTACGAGGCCGACATCGAGGGGCCGCGCGCGACCGTCGCGCGCCAGCACGAGGGCGCTCTCGAGGTCGGTGGGGATGGCGAGCATGCGCGCGAAGTCGTTGCCGGTCCCCGCCGGGACGATTCCCAGGGGAACGCCACAGCCGCGCAGGGCGGCGGCGGCCTGCATCACCATCCCGTCGCCCCCCGCGACGGCCACACGCTCGCAGCCCGCCGCCAGGGCCTCGCCGAAGCGTGTGCCCGCGTCGTCGGGTCCGCGGGTGAAGACCAGGTCTACCCTCAGGGCGGCCGCCGCGCGCTCGAGGGCCCGGCGCCGTCGTGTGCGGGGGTTGGCGATGCAGCGCAGAGGCCGATTCATGCCGGCACCCCGAAGAGCCGAGCCTGCTCGCTGTACTCGTCGAGCTCGGCGCTGACGTCCCAACCGGTCTTGACCGCCAGGAAGCGGGCGATGGACTCGGCCGCGGCGGCGGTCCCTTCGGGCGCCAACAAGCCAAGGCGCGTGCGGCGCAGCAACAGGTCGGCGAGGGTCACCGCTCGCTCGTGCTCCAGGGCGTAAACCGCCTCCGCGAGGCTCTCCGGCCGGCTCTCGACCAGAGGGCGGGCGAGGTCGCCGTCGCGTTCCTGCATCCCGCGCACCACCGCCGCCTCGCTGCCATGAGAGCGCACGAGCGGGTCGTCGCCCGCGGGCGCGGCGAAGAGCGCGAGGGTTCTGGTCGTGCAGGGGGCCGTCCTCCCGAGGGCCTCCGCGACGCGATCGACGACCCGCTCGGCCATGTGGCGGTAGGTCGTCAGCTTGCCGCCGGTGACCGAGATCAGGCCCGAGGGGGAGCGCTCGATCACGTCGTCGCGCGGCGCGCGTGAGGGATCGGCTTCGTTGTCGTGGCCGAGCAGGGGCCGCAGCCCGGCCCAGGTGGCGAGGACGTCGCCGCGACCCAACCCAAGGTCGGGAAAGCGCTCGTTGGCGAGAGAGAGCAGCAGCTCCACGTCCGCCGCTGTCGCCCGAACCTCATCGAGGTCGTCGTCGTGCTCGGTGTCGGTGGTGCCGAGGATCGCCCGCTCTCCCCAGGGGAGCAGGAAGCCCGACGGCCCTCCCCGCGGTAGGGAAAAAGCCACGGCGCAGCGGTTGCGCACGCGCTCGCGGGGCAACAGCAGGTGCACGCCCTTGG
The DNA here is from genome assembly GCA_030746555.1 of Planctomycetota bacterium. Taxonomy (GTDB): domain Bacteria; phylum Planctomycetota; class UBA1135; order UBA1135. The sequence goes on from JASLMK010000100.1 coordinate 38,913, forward strand.
ACGGGCGCAGCAGCGCACTCGCCCGCGGCTGATCGAGGCGCCGCAACTCGTCGCACCAGACGCCGGTCGCGTTGACGATGACGCGCGCCTCGATGCTGCTCTCGCTCCCGCCGCGGACGTCGCGCAGGCGCGCGCCGCTGACTTGGCCGTCGGAGTGACAGAGCTCGTCGACGCGAACGTAGCTCAAGGCCGTGCAGCCGGCGCTGACGGCGCGCTTGAGCACGTGCAGGGTCAGGCGGCAGTCGTCGGCGCGGGCGTCGTGGAACACGTAGGCGCTGCGGTCGGTGGGGGCGAGCGACGGGAGTTGCTCGAGGGCGAGCGCGCGGTCGAGGTGACGGTGCCCCCGACGGGCGTGCCTGCCACCGGCGGAGCCGTAGAGCCACATCCCGGTCCCGAGGACGAGCCGCTTGCCGAGGCCGCCGTCGACGGGCAGCAGGAACGGCAGGTCCTCGACGAGGTGCGGCGCGAGGCGCTGCAGGGTGGCTCGCTCGCGCGACGATTCGCGCGTCGTGCGCCACTGCCCTTGGCGCAGGTAGCGCAGGCCTCCGTGGATCAGCTTCGAGGAGCGGCTGCTCGTGCCCGAGGCGAAGTCGCCCTTGTCGACCAGAGCCGTGCGCAGGCCGCGCGCCGCGGCGTCGAGGGCGATCCCCGCTCCGGTGATGCCGCCTCCGATGACGAGCAGGTCGACCGGGCGGGAGGAGAGGCCCGCGAAGTCCCGCCCGCGGTCGCTGCGCGACCAGACAGGCATGCGCACGGGGCCCGCCGGCTTCACAGGAGCTTCTCGGGATTCAGGATGCCGGTCGGATCGAGCTCGCGCTTGGCCGCGCGCAGCAGGGCCATGCCGCGCTCGCCGTGCTCGACGGCCATGAACGGTCGGTGGTCGTGGCCCACGGCGTGGTGGTGGCTGAGGGCGGCTCCGTGGGCGGCGAGCACCTCGCCCGCGGCGCGCTTGGTGCGCGTCCACAGCTCCAGGGCCTGCTCGGGGTCCGGCGCGTCGGCGAACCAGGTGAAGTACAGCGACGCGCCGTCGGGGTAGGCGTGGGAGAGGTGGCACATCACCAGCGGCGCCTCGAGAGCCTCGCGCACCGCCTCGACCAGAGCCGGGATGCGGGCGTAGGTCGTCGCGGTCTCGAAGGTCTCGGCCAGCACGCCGACGTCGAGCAGCCGGTCGCGCAGGTAGGGGTGGGCGAAACGCTCCCGCTCCCAGTGGCGACCAGGGGAGGAGCCGACGGGGAACCCGCCGCCGGCGCGGGCGATTCGAGAGGCGTGGCCCTGCTCGCCTCGCGCGACGCGGTCGCCGGCCGGCCCCGCGCCCTCGAACCCGGCCATGAGGTGGCAGCCGTCGAGGCGGCTGCCCGCGCCGAACGCGCGCAGCAGGCGCGGGCCGAGCTTGCGGTCGGCGCCGGAGAGGGTGAGGTGCAGGCGCGTCTCCAGCTCATCGGACAACCGCAGCACCGCAGGCCGCAGGCCGGCCTGCATCATCTCGCGCAGGGCCGCGCGCCCGGAGGCGAAGCAGGGGAAGAACCACGACGAGAAGCGCATCGCGCCGGGGAGCCGGTGGACCCGCAGGGTGACGTCGGTCAGGACGCCGAGCTGGCCCTCGCTGCCGACGAGCAGCTCGCGCAGCTCCGGCCCGCTGGCGCGGGCGGGTAGGGCGGGCACGGTCCACTCGCCTCCGGGCGTCACGGCGCGCAGGCCCGCCACCATGTGCTCGATCTTCCCCCAGCGCGTCGAGTTCTGGCCCGCCGAGCGCGTCGCCACCCAGCCTCCGAGCGTGGAGTGCTCGAACGACTGGGGGAAGTGCCCGACGGACCAACCGCGGGCGTTGAGGCGCGCCTCGAGGTCCGGCCCGAGGACGCCGCACTGCGCCTCGACCAGGCCGGACTCCTCGTCCACCTCGCCCACGCTCGACAGCCCGCCGAGGTCGAGGCTCACTGCGGCGCGGTGCCCGCCGCGCCGTGCGTCGACGCCACCCACGACGCTCGTTCCCCCTCCGAAGGGGATGACGGCCACGTCCTCGCGGGCGGCCCAGGCGAGGGCCTCGGCGACCTCGGCGGCCGAACCGGGGAAGAGCACCGCGTCGGGGGCATGGGGCAGGCGCGCCAACCGAAGCAGGAGGAGGTCGTGGCTGCTCTTGCCCGTGCTGTGAACCAGCCGCTCGTGGGGGTCGACAGAGGATCGCAGCGGCGGGGAGAGCGGGACCGGCGGCGGCGGCTGCGGCGCGTCGCCGACCGGACGCGGCGGACGATCTTCGGCTCCCAGCAGGGAGAAGAGGGCCGCCCGAGCCTCTTCCGGAAGGGGGCCGTCCCGGCCGTCGCGGCCCCAGCCCCACCAGCGCATTCCGCTCACCGACCAGTCCTCCGAGCGGAGAGGAGGGCGACGGCGAATCGGGAAGGGCCGGGGGAGATCATCGAGAGCAGGATCGACGAGGGCGGGTCGGTGGTCGAGGCGACGGGCGAGAGGATACCCCGCCGCCGCGCCAAGCCACTTCCCTTCCCTCGCCCGGTCGTGGATCATGGACCGAATGGACTCGGTGGACCACACGCTCCTGACGCGCTCCGCAACCGTCCTCGCGCGTTGGATCGCCGGCGGCGAGGAGAGCTCCGAGGAGATCGTCTCGGCCCACATCCGCCGCATCCGCCAGGTCAACCCAGCACTGAACGCTCTCGTGAACGAGCGCTTCGAAGAGGCGCTCGAAGAGGCCCGCGCGGTCGACCGCGCCGTGGCGGCGGCGCCCGCGGGAGCGGAGTTCCCGCCCTTCTACGGCGTCCCGTTCTCCCTCAAGGAGTGCATCCCCGCCGCGGGCCAGCCGCACACGAGCGCCCTGGTGGCGCGCAGCGGCATGGTCGCTGAGCGGGACGCGCCGGCCGTCGCCCGCATGAGAGCGGCCGGGGGCATCCTCCTGGGCGTGTCCAACCTCTCCGAGGCGGGCTTTTGGATCGAGTCGGTCAATCGCGTCTACGGTCGAACCGGGAATGCCTACGATCCTCGGCGTACCTGCGGCGGCAGCTCCGGCGGCGAGGGCGCCCTGGTCGGCTCGGGGTGCACCCCGATCGGCATCGGCAGCGACATCGGCGGCTCGATCCGCATCCCCGCCTTCTTCAACGGCGTGTTCGGCCACAAGCCCAGCGGCGGACTGGGGTCGATCGAGGGGCACCAGCCGATGCCGAACGGCTTCGCACGGCGCTACCTGTGCATCGGCCCGCTCGCCCGCCACGCGGAAGACCTCTGGCCGCTGCTCGAGGTGCTCACCGCCGAGGGGGAAGGGAGCCCCGCCGGCGAAGAGCGCCTGCGGGGCGATCCCGCGGAGGTCGACCTCGGCGCGCTGCGCCTGCTCCACTGGACCGACACCGGGATGTGCAGCGTCAGCCGGGAGCTGCGCGAGACCCAGGACAGGTGGGCGGCCGCCCTGGTGGCAGGCGGGATGAGCGCGGACGACACGCCGCGTCCGGCCACCTTCGCGCGCGCCTTCGCCATCTGGACGCAGTGCATGCGCGAGGCCGCGGCGGACGTTCCCCTGCGCGTGCACCTGGGCGCGGGAGAGGCGATCAACCCGTGGAAGGAACTGCTGCTGTGGACCGTCGGGCGCTCCCGCCACTCCCTGCCGCCGTTGGTCGTGGCCGCGGGGGAGAACCTGCCGCTGATCGTCCCCCGCGACCGCCGCCCGGTGATGGAGGAGATGGCGGCCCTGCGCGCGGAGCTCAACGGGCTCCTCGGGCGAGACGGCGTGCTCCTGTTCCCCAGCTACGCGGACGTCGCACCCCGCCATCGCGTTCCCCTCCTGCGGCCGTTCCAGTGGCTCTGCGCGGGTCTATTCAACATCCTCGAGCTGCCGGTGACCCAGGTGCCCCTGGGGCTGGGGACGCGCGGCCTGCCCCTGGGGGTCCAAGTCGTCGCGGCGCACGGCAACGACGAGCTCACGATCGCCGTGGCGAGCGAGCTCGAGCGCCTCGTCGGCGGCTGGCGCCCGCCGTTCGAGGGCTAGTCGGCGGACCTCGACGACCGACTCCCCCCCCCGACCCAGTGCGTATTCCGGCCTGGAACAGGCGCGCCTAGAGTGGATCGTGCGGCGCTCGTGAGGGCTTCGCGTCCAACCTGGCGAGGCAAGCGGCGGACACGGACTGGAGCGCCCTGCGCAGGGCAGGCTGGACCGACCGTCTGGGGCGCTGGACCTCGGGAAGCGGCTTGTTCTTGATCGTCAGCGGCCTGGCGGTCTTCGCCCTGCCCTTCAGCGCGTTCACCCAGCACTCCCTGCTCGTCCACACGCTGGTTGGAATCCTCTTCCTCCCCGCGGCCGGCGTCTACCTCGCGCGTCACGTCAGGGCGTGGCTGGCCTTCCCCCTGACCCACATCAAGTTCACCGGCTGGGCGAGCGGCGTGATGCTCGTCGTCTGCGTCGTCTCGGGCCTGTGGCTCACGGGGCAGGGCGCCTTGGGGACGCGCATCTCCTACCTGTGGCGCGCGGTCCACATCGTCACGACCTTCGGGTTGATCCTGTTCGCCGTTCCCCATCTCGTCGCCGTCTTCCTGCGCAAGCCGACGCGTGCCGACGGGGCCGCGTCGCTGGCCGCCGTCCGCAGGGGTTGGTCGCGCTTCACCCTCGGTTCCGCACTCGTCCCCTGTCTGGTCGTGGGCGCCCTCGCGTTCACGATCCCGGCGGTGTCCTTCGACAACGCCTTCCCCGTGGACTACGAGCACAGCCCCTACGAGGGGGCCGGGCCGTTCTCGCCGAGCCTCGCGACGACGTCCACCGGCGGCGCCCTCGACAGCCGCTCCCTGGGGGACTCGGCTTCCTGCGGGACATCGGGTTGCCACGAGGAGATCTATCGGGAGTGGCTCCCCAGCGCCCACCGTTACGCGTCCATGGACGCCGGCTTCCAGAAGATCCAGAGCGTGATGGCCCAGCAGAACGGCCCGGTCACGACTCGCTACTGCGGGGGCTGCCACGATCCGATCTCGCTCTTCTCGGGCACCAAGAACATCGGTGTCGACGACCTCACGGGCCTGGCGGGCTACAACGAGGGGATCAGCTGCGTCGCCTGCCACGCCGTGGAGGCCACCGACGTCCAGGGGAACGCCAACTACGTGATGGCGCAGCCGGCGCGCTACGTCTTCGAGCTGCGGGACGGGCCCGTGGCCGGTTTCCTCTCGAAGTTCTTGATCCGCACCTACCCCGCCCACCATGTCGAGACCTTGTCCCGGCGCATGTTCAAGACGCCGGAGTTCTGCGCGGCCTGTCACAAGCAGTTCATCGACGAGGAGGTGAACGACGTCGGCTGGGTCCAGCTCCAGAACCAGTACGACAACTGGCGTGCCAGCCGCTGGCACGACGCCGACGACCCCGAGCAGACGATCGAGTGCCGCGAGTGCCACATGCCGCTGGTGGATTCGCTCGACCCGGCGGCGGGGGACGAGGCGGACTTCAATCGCTCAGCCGACGACGGGAAGCACCGCAGCCATCGGTTCCTGGGGGCGAACCAGTTCATCCCGCTGTTGCACGAGCTCGAGGGAGCCGAGGAGCACGTAGAGCTCGTCGAGGCCTGGTTGCGGGGAGAGCTCGAGATTCCCGAGATCGCCGACCGCTGGCACGAGGGGCCGGCGGTGCCGATCGCCCTGGAGGTGCCCGAGGAGGTCCGGCCCGGGGAGGAGTTCCCGATCCGGGTCCACGTGGCCAACAACAAGGTCGGTCACGACTTCCCGACCGGCCCCCTCGACATCATCCAGGCCTGGATCGAAGTGCGGGTGACCGACGCCGACGGTCAGGTCGTCTTCCACACCGGGACCGTGGACGAGCGGAACTTCGTCGAGCCCGGCAGCTACATGTTCAAGGCCGAGCCGGTCGATCGCTACGGCAACCTGATCGACAGGCACAACCTGTGGGAGATGGTCGGCGTGCGCTTCAAGCGCTCCCTGTTCCCCGGAGCCGCGGAGGTGGCGCGCTTCTCGTTCGATTGCCCGGGAGCCGCCCCGGCCGTGACGCAAGGCGACGGCGGTGCGGGTGGCGGAGCGGAAGACGCGCCCGAGCCCTACCGGGTCCTGACCCCGGCCTCAGCGCGTGGACCGTTCGAGGTATCCGCCATGCTGCACTACCGCAAGTTCGACCAGTTCCTCTTGAACTTCGCCTTCGGAGAGGATTCGGGGCTCACGGCGCCGATCACGACCGTCGCGGAGGCCAGCGCCACGGTCGGCCTGGCGGCAGAGGGACGCAAGGGACTCTGAGCCGGAGCGGGCGCACCCGGTGGCCGTCCTTCGCAACCGACGCACCAGGCGCTTGTTGGCGCTGGCCCTCGTGGTGCTCTCGGCGGTCGGGGCGTGGCTCGCTCTGCGCGGGCGCACCGACCCCTATCGCGCCGGTGACGTAACCGACGGGCTGACCGACAGGCTGGGGCGGAGCCTTCCGGCCGATGCGCCCGAGGTGGGGTTCACCGATGTGACCGTCGCGGCGGGCATCGCCTGTGAGCATTCTTCGGGCGAGCGCACGGGCTTGCTCTCCGAGGACATGGGCTCTGGAGTCGCCCTGGGGGACGTGGACGGCGACGGTTGGTGCGACGCCCTGGTCATGGTGATCGCAAGCGCAGGAGCGGCGCCGCCCCGGTTGTTCCGAAACCTCGGCGACGGGACCTTCAGCGATGTGACCGAGCGGGCGGGCTTGAGGTCGGTGGGGATCGGCATGGCGGCCGCCTTCTGCGACACCGATTCGGACGGTGACCTCGATCTCGTGCTGACGTCGGTTGGGGGAGTGCGACTGCTGCGCAACGACGGTGCACTGCGCTTCACCGACATCACAGAGGAGGCAGGTCTGGCCTTGATCGACGGGTTCCTCGCGGGGATCGCCGTCGGAGACGCCGACGGCGACGGCCTGATGGACCTGTACCTGTGTCGCTATGTCGACTTCCGCGAGGACGCCTCAGACCCCGGCGTGCTCTCCCAGTTCGGCGTTGCCATCCCGATGCTGCTGAATCCGTCCGCCTTTGAGCCCGTGCCGAACCTGCTCCTGCGCAACCGGGGCGGGAACCGCTTCGAGGACATCTCTGCGGCCGCGGGCGTTGCGAATCCCGCCGGGCGCAGTCTGGGCGCGATGTTCTGCGACCTGAACGACGACGGCTTGCCGGACCTCTACGTGGCGAACGACGTGTCGGACAACGCGCTGTTCGTGAACCGGGGGGACGGGACCTTCGACGACTTGACCAACGAGGCGCTCGTCGGAGACTACCGCGGGGCCATGGGGCTCGCGGCGGGAGACTTCGACGGCGACATGGACCTCGACTTCTTCGTCACCCACTGGATCGCCCAGGAGAACGGTCTGTACGTGAACCACACGCCGTCGGGGGTCGACCGCGGGGGCGCGCCGCTGTTCATGGACTCCGCCGATCGCTTCGGTCTGGGGCACGTCGCTCTGGATCGTGTGGGATGGGCGACGGGCTTCGTGGACTTCGACCTCGACGGGCGCCTCGACCTGTTCGTCCTCAACGGCAGCACGATCCCCGAGGAGGAGCGCCCGGCGGAGCTGGTCGCGATGAGATCGCAGTTGTTCTGGAACGCCGGAGCCGAGCGCGGATTCTTCGAGGTGGGTGACGCCGCGGGGGACTTCTTCGCCCAGCGCCACGTCGCCCGGGGCGGCGCCGCATTCGACTACGACGGCGACGGAGACGAGGATCTCCTCGTCAGCCTGCACGGCGGGGGCCCTCGGCTCCTGCGCAACGACACGCCGACCGGTGGTTCCGTTCGCCTGCGCCTGCGCCAGGAGGAGGGGAACCGCTTCGCCGTGGGGGCGCACATCACGGCGGTAGCGGGCGGGCGGACCCTCCTGCGCGTGAGCGATTCCCAGGGCTCCTACCTCTCCCAGCACGCCGTGGGCGAGACGCTGATCGGCCTGGGCGGCGCCGATGCGCTGGAGAACGTGACCGTTCGCTGGCCGGACGGCACGGAAGGCGTGGCGGGGCCCTTCGCCGCCGGCAGCGTCGTCACCTGGACGCGGGGGCTGCGGCCATCGGTCGAGCGGCCGGGGGCGCCGGTCGTGACCGTCGGCGCGCGCCTCGACGTCGAGGCGCAGCGCCTCTTCTACGACCGCCAACGTCGGGCGCGCCGTGCCAGGGTGGAGGGCCGCATCGCCGAGGCCGTCGGCGTGTACCGCGAGGCCCTCGAGATGTGGCCGGACCACGCCGACAGCCTCTACTACCTCGCGAACTGCCTCTTGGACCTCAACGACGAGCCGGGCGCGCTGGAGGTGTTCGAGCGCCTGACGGCCGCGCATCCCGACAGCAGCCGGGGGTTCATGCGCATCGGAACGATCCGCCTTCCCGGGGGCGACCCCGCCCTCGACGATCTCCTCGCGGCGCGGGACGCCTTCGAGCGCTGCCGCCGCATCAACGGCGAGGAGAGCCTGCCGATCCTGCGACTGGGTTTGGTGGCTCTGTTGCTCGGCGAGCACGAGCACGCCGCCGACCTGCTGGGGAGGGCCGCCGTGGCCAACCCACGAGACCCTCAGGCACCCTACTTCGGCGGGCGCGTGGCGTGGGTAGCGGGCGACCGAGCCCGGGCCCAGTCGCTGCTGGAGGAGGCCCACGCCGTCGCCTCGGGCGGGGCGAGTGACGCCTCGGTCTCCAGCGAGGGCGACACGCGCAGCGGGGCGCCGCTGGTGGCGGAGCCGTCGGTGTCGGGTGGCGGCGTCCTCGGGCGCTGGCGCGGCCTCGCCGAGCGCGAGCCCCTCGCCGAGGCGGAGTACGTCTGGCCCGGAGACTGAGGGCGGCGGGACTCAGCTCCAGAGCTTGTGCCGCTGGGGTTGCACCAGGAGCGGCGCCCAGGCGAGGACGAGCTTCACGAGGAACAGGCCCACGGTGATGCCGAGGAAGGCGAACAGGTAGGGGAAGGGCTCGAGCCAGTCCGGCTCGCGCTGCCCGAGGTAGCGGGTGACGCCGACGGCGAGGCCGCGCACGAGCAGCCACAGGACGAGGAGGACGAGGGCGGCGTTCAGCCTGCGCGCGATGGCGCGCAGGCGCGGGCTGTCGATGTAGCGGCGCAGGATCTCTCGTTTGGGGAAGATCGTGCCGAGGATGTAGGCGAAGACCGCGAACAGGATGTAGCTGTCGATGGCGAGCTCCGAACCCATGGCGTGCGCCATCACGACGTGCGTGCCGTGGATCAGGGAGTTGAGCGGCGGCACGGAGATCAACAGGGCGAGGGTCAAGAGGCAGGCGTTCCAGTACTTGGAGTACTCGATGAACTGCACGGATGCGCGGTAGTCGAGAGAGGAGCCCGGCTTGCGCTGCATCATGAGCGTCACTTCGCGGAAGACGAGCACGAGCAGGATGATCTCCAGCATGCTCACGACGAACGCGATCCACTTGATGAGGTGATCCTGGGGGATGTGGTAGGTGTGGTGCGCGTAGTTGGTGAAGGAGTTGAGCAGACCGATGAAGAACAGCGAGAACGAGGTCTTGGAGTGCCCCGCCCGCGTGTCGCCGGTCATCCGCTCACCGACGAAGATGAGCGATCCGTAGACCATCTGGTTGAACGCGGCGACCAGGGTCCCGCAGCTCTTCCACTGGATCTGCAGGTCGGCGATGGGGTGGCGGTCGATGCCGGGGAGCAGGTATGCGTGTCCCTCGATGAAGGTGTAGATGAAGTAGAGGATCCCCGCGCCCCACATGTAGACGTAGACCGGCCGCGAGAAGAAGCCGCGGGAGACGCGCCGGAAGAACGTGTAGGCGAAGAGGAACCACCCGGCGAGGATCAGGACGGAGATGAGCGGGTGGAACCCCAGGTACTCGCGGCCGGTGGTGATCCCCAGGGTCAGGGTGGCGAGCGCGGCCAGGCCAGCGAGACCCCAGCACGCGAGCTGGGCCTTGACGCGCAGCTTCTCCGCCGCGGTCGGTCCGCGCGACTCGAACAGGAAGTGCAGGACGGCGGCGGTCACCCCAAGGAAGATCCACGAGGAAGCAAAGGTGGTGTGCAGCGGCCTGAGCTCGACCAGGCTGATGCCCACGGCGCCGGCGAGCGGCGCGAGGGGCGGCAGGTAGTAGAGCGCTCCCAGCGCCCCCGCGAGGATCGAGAGCAGCAGACAAACGAATGCGCAACTCATCACTGCGAGCGTGACGCGCTGGCCGTCGGCGAGGCGGTCGTCGCTCATTCGAACTCGAACCAGGGGATCTCGGAGAGGAGGAGCTCGTCGCTGGTCGCACGGCTCTCGAAGCGCGCGCGGATGCCCTCGCCGTGCTCGCCGAGCCAGCCCAAGAAGGCGAGCACTGCCTCGCAGTCCTCGTCGTCCAGGCCCAAGCGCGGCATCGCCGTCGGGGGGATGCCGTCGCGCAGTACTCCGAAGAGGCGCGCGGGCTCCACCTGCTCGGCCATCGCCGTCAGGTCGGTGGCGAGGTGGAGGCTCTGGCCGTTGGGGAGATGGCATCCGATGCAGCCCTGAGCGGCGACGATCTCCCAGCCACGTGCGGCGCTCTCGCCCAGGTCGCCGGTCGACTCGACGAGGCCGCGCAGGAGATCGGCCGGCGCGACGACCTCTCCCAGCACCGCCTGGGCGACGCCTGTCTCGTCGAGCTCGCCCAGGAACGCGGCGACGGCCTCGCGTGCCGGCGCGTCGAGTCCGAAGGCCGGCATCTGCCCGGCACCGTCGGTGAGGATGGCGGTCAGCCGTTCGGGGCTGATGAGATCGATCGCGTTGGTCAGGTCCGGCCCGAGGAACCCTCCGAAGCCGTAGATCTGATGGCAGCTCTGACAGTTGTGGTCGCGCCAGACCGCCTGACCCTCGAGAGCGAGCGGCGAGAGACTCTGGAGTCTCCCAAGAGGGTCGGAGTAGACGCGCCAGGTCTGCATGCAGAAGATCGCCACGAGCAGGGCGAGGAACAGCTGCCGGGTCCGAACGTCCACGGCCATAGTCTCGCGTGCGGTGCCGGGGTTGCAAGGTCCTGCGGCGGCGGATCGGGGGGCGGGCGCCCAGTTCCTCCGGGGCGGCGCACATCCGGCCCAGGTCGCCGTGCTACAAGTGGACCCGGTCGGCCGGCGCCGACCGCGCGACCATGAGGGATCCGCTCCGCAACGTCTCCGTCCGCTACAAGCTGGTCATCTCCTTCCTGGGGGTCTGCTTCCTGGCCTTCGGTGTCGGCGGCTTCCTGGTGTCCTCGTCGGCTCGGGAGTCCCTCGAGCGCGAGATCCTGACCCTCCTGCGCTTCCAATCGCAGTTCTACGCCACGGTCCTCGAGGCGGACCTGCGGGCGCTCGGTCTGCGCGCGCGCGACTTCGCCTCGGACGGCTACATCCGGACGCGCTTCGACGAGCTAGGCGCCGAGCCCGATCCCGTCGCCCGCGCCGGAGAGGAGGAGGCCCTGCGCGGCCACCTCCTGCGGAACAAGCTCACCCTCGAGCCTGCGTTCTCGAACCTCGCCCTGGCGAGGCCGGAGGGGAACGGGATCTTCCTGGCCGACGAACAGGACGCGCTCTGGATTCGGTCCCTGACGCCGGCCGCTTTCGGCACCGACGACTGGTCGAGCGGGATCGTGGTCGGGGAGGGGGAGGACACGCGGCCCTCGGTCGTCCTCGCGACCCCGCTCTGGAGCCTCGCGGGGGATCGGCGCGTCGGGACCCTCCTCGTGCGCGTCGACTGCGGCGTGTGGATCGCAAGTGCCCTCGGCTCCATCCAGGTCGGGGAGGAGATGCGGGGAGCCGATCCCAGCCTGCGCCTCCGCGACCGCTCGGGGAGGGCCCTGGAGATTCCCCAGCGGATGCTGGGCGGCGGCGTCGCGACCGGGGGGAGCGGGAGAGGACGGGGATCCGTCCTCGTCGTCACCGGAGGGGAGGCACAGCGCGAGCGCGTCCCCGTCCTCTCCCGCGACGTGCTGGCGAGCAGCTTCCCGATCACCATCAACGGCTGGGCGCTGGAGACCTCATTGGAGACGACCGAGGCGCTGCGCGCCGTCTCGGGTTTGCAGGCGCGCTTCCTGCTGACGGGCGTTGTCCTGGCGCTGGCTGCTTGCGTGATCCTGTTCTTCCCCATGCGCTTCCTCGTGCGCCCGATCCGAGAGCTGCGGGATGCGACCGTGCACATCGGCGAGGGTGACTTCAGCGTGCGCGTCCCGGTCGACTCCACCGACGAGATCGGCGACCTCTCCCAGTCCTTCAACCGCATGGCCCGTGCCGTCGAGGAGAGGACGGAGTCGCTGGAGGCGACCGCCGAGTCGCTCTCCCAGCGCAAGAACGACCTGCTCAAGGAGCGCGACCGCCTGAACGCGGTGATCCTCTCCATGCGCGACGGCCTGATGGTCCTGGACGCCGACGGCAGGCCGGATGTCTGGAACGCGGCGGCGGAGCCGCTGCGGACGGCCGTCGCCGACGGCGGGCTGGGCGTGGCGTCGCACCGCAACTGCCAGCGGTCCGCCCTCCCCGACGAAGAGGATCCCCAGCCCGTGACGGATGCCGGGCATCCCTGCCTGAAGTGCCTCTTCGAGCCCGCGGCTCCGCCGCGCTCCTGCCTGCTCGACGTCGGCCCCTTCGTCTACGAGATCCACTCCACGCGCCTGTCCTCCGAGCCCGACGGCCGCGCCGGTCGCGTCCTCGTCGCCCGCGACGTGGCCGACCGCGCCCAGCAGGACGAACGCGAGATCCACCAGGAGCGGCTGGCGGTCTTGGGGGAGGTAGCGGCCGTGATGGCGCACGAGTTGAACAACCCCTTGGCGGCGATCAAGATGTTCAGCCAGATGATCGTCTCCAAGCTCCCCGCCGACTCTCCGCTGCTCGAAGACGTCAAGGTGATCGAGCGCAACACCCAGACCTGCACGCGCACGATCCGGGAGCTGCTCGACTACGCCACGGGAGCCACCCCCGAGGTGGGTCCCGTCGACATCCACGAGAGCCTGAGGGAGGTGGCGAGCTTCCTGCGCGCCTTCCGCGAGCGCAAGGAGATCGAGCTCGAGTTGGTGCTCGCCGCGGAGGACCCCGTGGTCACCGGTGACGAGGTGCAGCTGCGTCAGGTCTTCGTGAACCTGATCCTCAATGCCCTGCAGGCGGTCGGAGAGGGAACGGTCGAGGTCAGGACGCGGCAGGGCGGCGGCCACATCGTCGTCGAGGTGGAGGACGACGGCCCGGGCATCCCGCCCGAGTCCGTGGAGGAGATCTTCAGGCCCTTCTACACGACCAAGCCGCGTGGCAGCGGCACCGGATTGGGGCTCTCCACCGCGCGGCGCATCACCGAGATCCAGGGCGGCGGGATCGAGCTGGTGGAGTCGCGGCCGGGCAAGACGGTGTTCCTCGTGCGGCTCTTGCGTGACGCGCCGTGAACGCTCCCTCCCGACTCGACCTCAGCGACCTGCGCGTGCTGGTCGTGGACGACGAGGACGACATCCGCCTGGGGCTCGGGCGCCTGGCGGCCTCGGTCGGCGCCCAGGTGGAGGAGGCGCCCGACGGCCGGGCCGCCCTGGGCGTGCTCGACCGCTGGCCCGCGGATCTGGTCTTGACGGACCTGATGATGCCCAAGATGTCCGGTGGGCAGCTGCTGGTGGAGATCAAGAAGCGCCAGCCCGGCACCGAGGTCGTGATCCTCACCGGCTACGGGACCGTGCAGTCGGCCGTGCAGTGCCTGCAGACCGGTGCCGCGCACTTTCTGACCAAGCCCTTCGACAACGAGGGCGTCACGCAGCTCATCCGGCGGCTGGGTCGCCAGGTTCTGGCCCGCCGCATCCCCGAGGCGGACGGCGATGCGACGCTGCTGGCTCAGGACGCGCGCATGAAGCCGGTGACCGAGCTGATCGCGCGCGTGGCGCAGAGCTCGGTCGCGGTCCTGATCGAGGGCGAGAGCGGGACGGGCAAAGAGGTGATCGCGCGGGAGATCCACCGCCGCAGCGCCGTGGCCGACCGGCCGTTCCTGGCGGTCAACACGCCCGCGTTGCCCGACACGCTCCTCGAGTCAGAGCTGTTCGGCCACGAGCGCGGGGCCTTCACCGGCGCCGACCGCGCCCGGGAGGGCATCTTCGCCGAGGCCGGCGGAGGGACGGTCTTCCTCGACGAGGTGTCGTCCATGTCCGCCCCGTTCCAGGGCAAGCTCTTGCGCGTGCTGCAGGAGCGCGTCGTACGCCGCCTGGGTGGTTCGGGCGACGTGCCGGTCGAATTCCGCCTCCTCGCCGCCACGAACCGCGATCTAGAGGTGGCGATTCGCAAGGGGGAGTTCCGTGAGGACCTCTTCTACCGGCTCGGCGTGGTGCGGATCTTCGTGCCGCCCCTGCGCGCCCGCCCCGACGACATTCCGCTCCTTGCCAACCACTTCCTGCGCCGCAGCGCGGGCACGAGCTTGGGCGAAGGGGTCGAGGCGCCGCGCATCTCCACGGAGGCCATGAGCGCACTCCTCGGCCATGACTGGCCCGGCAACGTGCGCGAGCTCGAGAACGCTCTGCAGCGGGCGGTGATCGTCTGCACCGATGGAGTCATCGAGCCCTGGCACCTCGGTCTGCGCAGCAGCGGCTGGGAGCCGGCGGAAGCGGAGGAAGAGGACATGGACTACTCGCGGAGCAAGCAGCGGGCCGTCGAGGAGTTCCAGCGCCAGTTCGTGCACAGGGCGCTCGAGGGCGCGCGGGGGAACATCTCGCGGGCCGCCCAGTCGTGCGGCATGACCCGGGCGGCGCTCCAGCGGATCATGCGCCAGCTCGACATCGAGCGAGAGGCGTACGAGTAGGGCCCGACTCTCACCGCGGGCAAGGGCCGGCGAGGCGCAAGCGAGATACGCACTGATACCGATGCTCGCGACGCTCCGCGAGTCCTGCGCCCGCCACCGGCGGTATGCGGGATTGCATAGCCGCGTATGCAGGAGTGGGCCTTCCAGGTGGCGCGAGCCGCCTCCGCTTCTCCTTCAGGATTGGCACACCGCTTGCGCGGGAGCCTGCCGGTCGCGAGGCGCATTGCCTGACGCCTCGCACGAATCCGAGAGGACGCGCACGGAGCGGAGACATGGACGTCAAGAACAAGGCGACCCGCATTGACCTGTTCAGCCTGAGGACCCCGCAGATGAGGGCGTTCCACATGTCGTGGTTCGCCTTCTTCCTGTGTTTCTTCTCCTGGTTCGGGATCGCGCCGCTGATGGCGATCGTGCGCGACGAGCTCGGCCTCACCAAGGCGCAGATCGGGAACACGATCATCGCGTCGGTCGCCATCACGATCGTGGCCCGCCTGATGATCGGCTGGTTGTGCGACCACATCGGACCGCGCATCAGCTACACGATGCTGCTGCTCGGGGGGTCCCTCCCGGTGATGGGGATCGGGCTCGCCGAGAGCTATGAGAGCTTCCTGCTCTTCCGCCTGGGGATCGGCGTGATCGGCGCCTCCTTCGTCATCACCCAGTACCACACGTCCGTCATGTTCGCGCCCAACTGCGTGGGGACGGCGAACGCGACCAGCGCCGGTTGGGGGAATCTGGGGGGCGGCGTTACCCAGATGGTGATGCCGCTGGTCTTCGCGGGATTCGTGGCCCTGGGGTACACCGACGCCATCAGCTGGCGGCTGTCCATGGTCGCCGCCGGGGGGGTGTGCTTCGTCACCGGCATCGCCTACTTCTTCCTCACACAGGACCTCCCCGACGGCAACTTCGGCGAGCTGCGCAGGCGCGGGGAGATCACGACCAAGGAGAAGACGCGCGGTAGCTTCCTGCTCGCTGCCAAGGATCGGCGCGTCTGGATGCTCTTCCTGGTCTACGCGGCATGCTTCGGGATCGAGCTGACGATCAACAACATCGCCGCCCTCTACTACATCGACTTCTTCGGGCTCGGATTGAAGTCAGCCGGCCTCGTCGCCGGCCTGTTCGGTCTGATGAACATCTTCGCCCGGACTACCGGGGGGATCATCGGAGACAAGTTCGGGCGTCGCTGGGGCCTGAGGGGGCGCGTGCGCTGGCTCTTCATCGCACTCTTCGTGGAGGGGATTGCGCTCATCTGCTTCTCGCGCATGACCATCCTCCCCGTGGCGATCGGCACGATGATCGTCTTCAGCCTGTTCGTGCAGATGTCCGAGGGCGCGACCTACTCCGTCGTTCCTTTCATCAACAAGAAGGCCCTGGGGTCGGTCGCGGGGATCGTGGGGGCCGGCGGAAACGTGGGGGCGGTCTCCGCAGGGTTCCTGTTCCGCATGGAAGGCCTCACCTGGCCGGGCGCTCTCTTGATCCTGGGTTGCGCGGTGCTGTGTCTGTCCTTCGTGGCCCTGCTCGTGCGCTTCAGCGAGGCGGACGAGAAGGAAGCGACCGCGGAGCACGCCGACGCGCTGGCCGTGCGGGCTCGCACCAAGCGAGAGCGCAGCTTCGAACTGCCGCGTCCGGCGGCGGGGCGGCGCGTGACCCCGATTGCCGTGTTGCGCATCTACCTGGGCGTCGCCCTGGCGGTCAAGGGCATCTACTTCATCCTCAACATGGGCGATCTGGAGGCGCACATGGAGGGGACCTTCGGGCACGCACAAACGGTGGTCGCCTGGTTCGTAGTTCTGGCCCACTCGGTGGGCGGCGCGTGCCTGGCGCTGGGCCTGGCCACCCGCTTCGTCGCGGCCGTGAACGCTGTCGTGCTGAGTGGTGCCGTCCTGGTCCACCTGACCGGAGCGACGAGCCTCGAGCTCCTTGGAGCCAACCTCAACTTCCAGTTCGCCATGCTCGTGTTGGTGACGCTGGTCATCATCTTCTGGCAGGGAGCCGGCGGCTTCTCGATGGACCGCATGGTCCGCGAGGAGAGCGGTTCGGAGAGCGGCGTCGCCTCGGCCACTTGAGGAGGTCGGGGGTGCATAGGGAGTTTGGCGGGGTGCATAGCCGCGTATGCGCAGTTCGACGGGATTCGAGCCGGAGACGTGCGCAGGCGCTCTCGCTTCCCGGCACGGAGTTTGAAGTACGCAGGTCCCCGAGCACGCACGAGGTTCCATGTTGAACAAGATCCACCGGCTCTCCCTCTCTCTCTCCGCTCCCGTCGCGGCGGCCCTGCTCTCGGTGACGCCGAGTGTGGCCCTCGCCCAGGACGCTCCGTCGGAGGAGACGATCGAGTACTTCCGGCAGAACTGCATGAGCTGCCACACGATCGGCGGCGGACCTCTGACCGGGCCCGATCTGAAGGGCGTTACCGAGCGGGCGGACGAGGCGTGGCTCGTCGACTTCATCCTCGACCCCAAGGCCGTGATCGACAGCGGAGACCCCTACGCGGCGGAGCTGCTGCGAGAGGCGCGCGGCGTCTACATGACCCAGGTTCCTGGGCTCGACCGCGCCAAGGCCGAGAAGCTCGTGAGATTGATCGTCGCCGAGTCGGCCAAGGAGCGCTCGCTGTTCGCCGGCCTGGAGATCAGCGATCGTCCCCTGACGGAGGCCGACGTCGAGCGCGGCCGCGCTCTGTTCATGGGCACCGCTGTCTACGAGAACGGTGCGCCGGCCTGCATCTCCTGTCACACGGCGAGCGGCATCGGCGGACTGGGCGGGGGTCGGCTAGGGCCCGACCTGACGGACGCCTACGCACGGCTCGAGGGGCGCAAGGCCCTCTCCGCCTGGCTCGGCGCGCCGCCGTCGTTGGTGATGCAACCGGTCTTCAAGAACCACGCCCTCGACGGCGAGGAGATCCTGGCCATCGTCGCCTACCTCAAGTCCGTCGCGGAGAGCGAGGCGAACGAGGGGCCGACCAGCATCCTGCAGTTCGTGCTCCTCGGCTTCGGGGGTTCCGCCCTGCTCCTGTTGCTCTTCGACTTCCTCTGGCGCGGGCGCTACCGCGCGACCCGGCGCCCCCTGATCAGCGACAGCAAGCACGCGCGAATGGGATCCAGCTCATGAAGAACGGCTTCGCGGGGAACCCCGACAACCCCTACATCCAGGACTCCGTCGATCCCAAGGCTCGCTCTTGGGAGGAGTTCTATCGCAACCGTTGGCAGCACGACAACGTCGTGCGCAGCACCCACGGGGTCAACTGCACCGGCGGGTGTTCTTGGAACATCCACACCAAGGACGGGATCGTCACCTGGGAGATGCAGGCTCTCGACTACCCGACGATCGACAAGCAGATCCCGCCCTACGAGCCTCGCGGCTGCCAGCGCGGGATCTCCTACTCCTGGTATCTCTACAGC
The DNA here is from genome assembly GCA_030746555.1 of Planctomycetota bacterium. Taxonomy (GTDB): domain Bacteria; phylum Planctomycetota; class UBA1135; order UBA1135. Next base: position 56,976 of record JASLMK010000100.1, read on the forward strand.
CCGCTGCGGGTGAAGTACCCCTACATCCGGGGCGCACTGCTCGATCTGTGGAAGGAAGCTCGTTCGCAGCACGAGGATCCGGTAGACGCCTGGAAGGCGCTCCAGAGCGATCCGGCCAAGCGAGCGCGCTACCAGCGCGCACGCGGCAAGGGCGGTTTACGTCGCACGTCTTGGAGTACGGTCAAGGAGATCATCTCGGCCTCGGCCGTCCACACGATCAAGGACCACGGACCCGATCGCATCGTCGGCTTCTCGCCGATCCCGGCGATGTCGATGCTGTCCTATGCCGCAGGTGGCCGAATGCTCCAGCTGATGGGCGGGGTCAACCTCTCGTTCTACGACTGGTATTGCGACCTTCCCAACGCCTCGCCCGAGACCTGGGGCGAGCAGACGGACGTGAACGAGTCGGCGGACTGGTTCCACGCCAAGTTCCTGGCCGTGATGGGGGCGAACCTGAACATGACCCGCACGCCCGACGTGCACTTCGCCTCGGAGGCGCGAACCAACGGGTCGAAGATGGTCGTCTTCGCACCGGACTTCAACCAGGTGGCGAAGTTCGCCGACGAGTGGATTCCGATCAACGCCGGGCAGGACGGCGCGTGGTGGATGGCGGTCAACCACGTCATCCTCAAGGAGTTCCACCACGAGCAGCAGAACGAGGCCTTCCTCGACTACACCCGCAGCTTCACCGACGCGCCGTTCCTCGTGGAGCTCGAGGAGGCCGGCGGGGCCTACAAGGCCCGCCAGCTCCTGAGGGCCGGGAGGCTGGAGGCGTACGACGACGAGGAGAAGGGCGAGTGGAAGTTCCTGCAGTGGGACCGCGGTGACGCCCGCGCGAAGATGCCGATGGGCAGCTCCGGCCACCGTTGGCAGGAGAAGAAGGGGCAGTGGAACTTGCTCCCGACCGACGGCAAGGACGGCAGCGATATCGACGCGGCCCTGACGCTGCTCGACGACCACGACGAGATCGTCCAGGTGGCGCTCGACGACTTCGGCGCTGCCAGGTCGGTGGAGCGCGGCGTGCCGGCCAAGCGCATCGCGCTCGCCGATGGCACGCAGGTGCTCGTCGCGACGGCCTACGACCTCCTGATGGCGCAGTACGGCGTCGGACGGGGCTTGGAGGGAGACTACCCCTCCAGCTACGACGAGGACGCGACCTACACCCCCGCCTGGGCGGAGCGCTACACCGGGATGGGGCGCGAGACGATCATCCGCTTTGCGCGGGAGTGGGCTTCGACGGCGCACCACACCGGCGGCAAGTGCACGGTCATCATCGGGGCGGGGATCAATCACTGGTACCACGCCAACCTCATGTACCGCGCGGCGATGCACGCGCTGATGTTCTGCGGCTGCGTGGGCGTGAACGGAGGCGGCCTGGCCCACTACGTGGGGCAGGAGAAGCTCGCGCCGATGGAGCCGTGGTCCAACATCGCCTTCGCGAAGGACTGGTATCCCCCGTCCCGGCTTCAGAACGCGCCGAGCTGGCACTACGTCCACTCCGATCAGTGGCGCTACGAGAAGAGCCACCGCGACTACAACTGCGTGCCCGCGGACCATCCCGACGGCGGGCTGGCAGACGGTCACACAATCGACACGAATGTGCGGGCCGTGAAGGGCGGCTGGCTCCCGTTCTACCCTCAGTTCGACCGCAGCTCGGTGGACGTCGTCCGCGAGGCGCGCGAGGCGGGAGCGGAAGACGATGCCGGTGTCGTCGACTTCGTCGTGGACTCCCTCAAGAAGGGTGGCTTGAAGTTCGCCATCGAGGATCCGGACGCGGAGAGCGCGTGGCCGCGCCTGTGGTTCATCTGGCGGGGGAACGCCCTGATGTCATCGGCCAAGGGGCACGAGTACTTCCTCGATCACTACCTGGGCACGCACCACAACAACGTCTCCAAGGACATGGCCGCGGACGCCGTCAACGACGTCGTCTGGAGGGGGCAGGCGCCCAGCGGGAAGATCGACCTCGTCATCGATCTGAACTTCCGCATGGACACCTCGGCGTTGTACTCAGACATCGTTCTTCCTGCGGCGACGTGGTACGAGAAGGACGATCTCAACTCGACGGACATGCACAGCTTCATTCATCCGCTGTCGCAGGCCGTTCCTCCGTGCTGGGAGTCGAAGAGTGACTGGGACATCTTCCGCACGATCTCCAAGAGCTTCTCCGAGCTGGCCGCCAAGCACCTGCCCGGTTTGACGCCGGACATCATCGCCGCGCCGATCGCCCACGACACCCCCGGCGAGGTCTCCCAACCGAAGATGCTCGACTGGAGCAAGGGAGAGTGCGAGGCGATCCCGGGTGTGACGATGCCCAACCTCAAGGTCGTCCAACGCGACTACGAGAACCTCTACAACCAATTCATCTCCTTCGGGCCCATCGCACGCAAGAACGGTCTGGGCGCCCACGGAACCAGCTACGCGATCGACGACTTCTACGACGAGATGCTGGCCACGGGACCGGTCCAGCGCTGGGGCGAGGGGACCTACCCGTCACTCATGGAGGCTCGCGAGGCGGCGGACGCGGTCTTGCGTCTGGCCACGGTCACCAACGGCGAGTTGGCGCATCGTTCCTACGCCAACATGGAGGAGAAGGTCGGGCTGCCGCTGACCGACATCGCCCAGGCGGACCGCAACGTCCGCATGACCTACAAGGACCTGCAGTCCCAGCCGCGACGGCTGTTGAACTCACCAATGTGGAGCGGGCTGGTGGGGAGCGGACGCACCTACGCGCCGTTCACCTACAACCGCGAGCGCATGGTCCCCTGGCGCACGCTGACGGGAAGGCAGCACTTCTACCTCGACCACGAGGGTTACATCCAGCTCGGGGAGCACCTTCCGACCTACAAGCCCAAGCCGACTCCGAACGAGTACGCGGACCTCGTGTTCAGCGCCGAAGCGGGACCCACGATCCAACTCAACTACCTGACTCCGCACGGGAAGTGGCACATCCACTCGACCTACGGAGACAACCATCGGATGACGACCCTCTCGCGCGGTTGTGAGCCGATGTGGATCAACCCCACCGACGCCGCCGCGATCGGCGTGGACGACAACGACTGGGTCGAGGCGCACAACGACCATGGGGTCGTCGTGACGCGTGCGGCGGTCAGCCGGAGGATTCCGCAGGGGATCTGCCTGATCTACCACTCTCCGGAACGCACCTACTCGGTGCCCAAGTCGCCCCTGCGCGGGAACCGGCGAGCGGGAGGGCACAACAGCCTCACACGCACGCGCCTCAAGCCCAACCTGATGATCGGGGGCTACGGCCAGTTCACCTACCACTTCAACTACTGGGGCCCGACGGGCTGCAACCGGGACACGCACATCCTGGTTCGCAAGCTCCCCGAGCTGAACTGGTAGCCCATCTTCGAGAGGACAGACATGGACGTTCGATCTCAGATCTCGCTGGTGTTCCACCTCGACAAGTGCATCGGGTGCCACACGTGCAGCGTCGCCTGCAAGAACGTGTGGACCGACCGCGAGGGCACGGACTACATGTGGTGGAACAACGTCGAGACCAAGCCGGGGACCGGGTATCCGACGAAGTGGGAGGACCAGGAAGCCTACAAGGGCGGGTGGAAGACCGACGGGAAGGACCTCGAGCTGAGGTCGACGAGCAAGCGCAAGATCGTCCCCAACATCTTCCACAACCCCTCGCAGCCGAGCCTGGACGACTACTACGAGCCGTGGACGTACGACTACAGCGAGCTGTTCAATGCCCCCGAGGGGGACGACCAGCCCGTGGCGCGCCCGATCTCGATGATCACCGGCGAGCCGCTGGAGATCGAGGCGGGGCCGAACTGGGACGACGACTTGGGCGGGTCGGAGGTCTACGCGGCCAACGACACGAACCTGGACGTGCTGTCGGAGGAACAGCAGCAGCAGATGAAGGCCATCGAGCGGATGGTCATGTTCTACCTGCCGCGCATCTGCAATCACTGCCTCAACCCCGCTTGTGTGGCTTCGTGCCCGTCGGGTGCGATGTACAAGCGTGGGGAGGACGGGATCGTCCTCATCAACCAGGATCGCTGCCGGGCCTGGCGGTCGTGCATCTCCGCCTGTCCCTACAAGAAGACGTACTACAACTGGTCCACAGGCAAGTCGGAGAAGTGCATCCTCTGCTTCCCGCGCCTGGAGGCGGGAGAAGCTCCCGCGTGCTTCCACAGCTGCGTCGGCCGCATCCGCTACCTGGGCAATGTCCTCTACGACGCGGACCTGATCAAGGAGGCCGCCCTGTGTCCCGACGACGAGCTCGTCGAAGCCCAGCGGCGCACCATCCTCGACCCCAACGATCCGACGGTCGTCGAGGCGGCTACGCGCTGTGGGATCCCCGAGGCGGTCATCGACTCGGCCCGCAAGTCGCCGGCGTATCGGTTTGCCAAGGAGTGGAAGCTCGGCCTGCCGCTGCACGTGGAGTACCGCACCTTCCCCATGCTGTTCTACGTTCCGCCGCTCCTGCCAGTGATGTCGATCTCCGAAGGAGACCTCGTGCGCAGCGACGTGGACGAGTTGTTCGCGGAGATCGAGAAGGCGCGGGCGCCCATCGGCTACCTGGGGAAGCTCTTCGCTGGGGGCAACGAGGGCAAGGTTCGCTACGCGCTGCGCAAGCAGCTCGCCGTCCGCGTCTGGCGGCGCCACGTCACCGTCGGGGACGTCGGCCTCGAAGCCGCGACCCAAGCCCTGATCGAGGCGGATTGCTCGCCCGAGGAAGCCGATGAGATCTACAAGCTGACGGCCCTCTCCACCTGGGAGGATCGGTTCGTCATTCCGCCGTTCCAACGCGAAATGGCCATGGAGATGATCACCGATCCGCACGAGCACCGCTCGGCCGCGGGGTTCGGCTTCCGGGACGCACCGCGCAGGAGTTGAGATGAGGCCGGCTCCCGAAGTCCACGACGCCCTCGCGTGCCTGCTCACCTATCCGGGGGAGGGCGGAGGGTCCGAACGCTACGCGGCGGCCGCCGATGTGGTCAGCCGGTCCCTTCCCGACTGTGCGGAGGAGTTGCGGGCCTTCCTCGCCGGCATCGGCGAGCTCGGTGATGGCGAGCTGGAGGAGCTCTACACCCACACCTTCGACAACGTCGCGGACCGATCACTCGAGGTCGGCTGGCAGCTCTTCGGCGAGAACTACGCGCGCGGAGTGCTGATGGTTCGCCTGAGGGGTCTGATGCGCGAGCATGGCATCACAGAGCACACCGAGCTTCCCGACCACCTCACCCATGTCCTGGCCCTTCTCGGGCACCTGCCCGAGGATTTGGCGGGAGCCCTGGCCCGTAACCAGGTCCACCAGGCAGCGGAGAAGATCCACGAGAACCTGCGAGCGATCACGAGCCCCTGGGCCGGCGTCCTCGCGGTCACCCTCCGAGTGCTCGAGTCGCACTCTTCTCCGACCTGCGCCGAACAGGAGGCTACGCGATGAACGAGTTCGTTCTCTTTGGAGTGCTGCCCTACGTGGTGATGGTCGTGTTCTTCATCGTGACGATCCAACGCTATCGCCTGAAGGCCTTCAGCTACTCGAGCCTGTCGTCGCAGTTCCTGGAGAACCAGCACCACTTCTGGGGGTCGGTGCCCTTCCATTACGGAATCCTCGTCGTCCTGTTCGGGCACGTCCTCGGGTTCCTCGCGCCCAAGACGATCCTCTCATGGAATGCCGAGCCGGCGCGGTTGATGCTGCTCGAGGTCACCGGCATCGCCTTCGCAGTACTCACGCTCGTCGGCCTGGCGAACATCATGATCCGCCGCTGCACGAGCGCCCTCACGCGCCGGGTGACCACCCGCGGTGACTGGATCGTCTACGCCCTGCTGCTCGTCCAGGTGCTCACGGGGATCGGTGTGGCCGTGTTCCACGGTTGGGGGAGCTCGTGGTTCGCCACCAACCTGACCCCGTGGCTCTGGTCGCTCGTGAAGCTCTCGCCCGACGTGTCCTTCGTCGCCCCGCTGCCGTTCATGGTCAAGGCGCACATCGTCAATGCGTTCCTCCTGATCGGTTTCTTCCCGTTCACACGCCTCGTGCACATCCTCGTCGTTCCCAATCCCTACCTCTGGCGCCGCACGCAGGTCGTGATCTGGAACTGGGATCGCACGAAGATCCACAACCACGACTGATCAGGAAGGTCTATCCGTGAAGACACCCGAACGCTGGGACGTCGAGGACGAGCAGTTCTGGGACTCCGAAGGCAAGGCGATCGCCAATCGCAACCTCTGGGTCTCCATTCCCAATCTCCTGTGCGGCTTCTCCGTGTGGCTCTACTGGGGGATGCTGGCGAAGTTCATCCAGAAGTTGCACTTCACGAGCAAGGAGCTATTCGACTTCACCTTCATGAACGACGGCGCGTCCTACTCGGGAGACGAGTACCGGGCGCTGCTCTTCACGCTGCCTGCGGTGGCCGGCTTGTCGGGGGCCACGCTGCGCATACCGAATGCGTTCATGATCGCCATTTGCGGCGGACGCAACGTCAAGTTCATGACGACCCTGATGTTGCTCCTTCCCGCCATCGGAGCCGGGTTCGCCCTGCAGAACCCCGACACTCCGTTCCACGTCTTCATCATGCTCGCGGCGCTCTCGGGCGTGGGCGGGGGCGCGTTCGCGTCATCGATGTCCAACATCAGCTTCTTCTTCCCCAAGCGGATGCAGGGCCTGTCTCTGGGGCTCAACGCGGGGTTGGGCAACGCCGGCGTGAGCGTGATGCAGTTCCTCCTGCCGTGGATCATCACCTTCGGCGCGTTCGGAGCCATCGGGGGCGAGCCCTTCGTGGGGGCCGGAGGGGCGGAGGTCTGGGTGCAGAACGCGGCGCTGGTCTGGGTTCCGATCCTGGGCGTGCTAGCGATCATGGCCTACCTATTCATGAACAACCTGCCGCAGCACGAGTGCGGCACGCTTCCCGTTGCGATCGGGAAGTACCTGTGGCTGACCCTCCTTGGGTTCGCGAGCGTCTCGGTGGGTGTCGTCCTGCTGATCGTCCCCTGGGGCGGCGTTCCGGTCCTGCTGAAGACCTTCCTCGTGCTGCTCGTGACCATCCTCGTGACGTTGTTCCTGATGAAGAAGCTGACGCCCAAGGCGATCAGTGTGAACCTCGAGGGTCAGTTCGCGATCTTCAAGAACAAGCACAACTGGGTCATGACGTGGCTCTACACGATGACCTTCGGCTCGTTCATCGGCTACGCCAATGCCTTCCCCAAGCTGATCGACGACGTGTTCGGTGTGATCCGTGTCGCGGGAGACGGTTCGCCCCTGGCCGAGTCGATCACCAATCCGGGCGCTCCGATCTCGGCCAAGTTCATCTGGATCGGCGCTGGAGTGGGGGCCCTCATCCGGCCCCTGGGCGGCTGGCTCTCCGACAAGCTCGGCGGAGCGCGCGTCACTCAGTGGGACACGGTCGTGATGATCGCGTCGACGATTGGCGCGGGTTACTGCGTCTCGCTGGCGAGCCAATCCACCCAGCCGGAGCAGTACTTCATCCCGTTCCTGCTGCTGTTCATCGTCCTGTTCGCCACGACCGGGATAGGCAACGGATCCACCTTCCGGATGATCCCGATCATCTTCTCCAAGGAGCACGCCGGCCCCGTGCTCGGCTGGACTTCCGCCGTCGCAGCCTACGGCGCCTACCTCATCCCCAAGATCTTCGCGACGCAGATCAAGGCGGGCACTCCCGAGTACGCGCTGTACGGCTTCGCCCTCTACTACGCTTCGTGCTTGGTCGTGAACTGGTGGTTCTACGCGCGCAAGGGTGCGGAGGTGCCCTGCTGAGATGGCCGCCCTCAACGGCAAGATCATCGCCTTCTTCATGTTGGTGATCGGGACCGTCGTCCTCGCCCGCACGACCTCCGTGAGGCTGCCGGGCAACCACCAGGGCTACGAGCCGGTCCAGCCGATCGCCTACTCCCATCGCCTGCACGCGGGGGAGCTCGGGATCGACTGCCAGTACTGCCACTACGGGGCGGAGCGCAGCCGCCATGCCGGTATCCCCTCGGCCTCGGTGTGCATGAACTGCCACAAGACGGTCACTAGCGGGCTCGACGCTCTCCTCGAGGAGCGTGCCGCGGCGGAGGAAGAGGGGCGCGAGCCTAGGCGCGTCGTCTCCAGCGAGTTGCGCAAGCTCTACGACGCCGTCGGTCTCGATGAAGACCTCGAGCCCACGGGTGTACAGGGCGATCCCATCGAGTGGGTTCGCGTCCACAACCTGCCCGACTTCGTCTACTTCGATCACCGTGTCCACGTGGCCGAGGGGCTGGCGTGCGAGACCTGCCACGGACCCGTCGGGAGCATGGAGCGCGTGCGGCAGCACTCCGACCTGTCCATGGGCTGGTGCGTGCAGTGCCACCGCGACAGCTCCGTCGCACCCGAGGGCCACCTGGTCGAGCACGCATCGACCGACTGCGGAGTGTGTCACTACTGATGGACGAGACCACAGAGAACGAAGTCCTGCTCCCCTTCGAGCGGGAGGGCGGCTCCCGGCGCAGCTTCCTGCAGCTGGTGGGCTTCGGCATTGCGGGCGCGTCCCTGGCGGGGTGCTCGCGAGGGCCCACGCGCAGGGCGGTCCCCGCCCTGGAGGCGTCGCGGGAGTTCGTGCCCGGCCGGCCCTACTGGATCGCCTCGACCTGCGGCGGGTGTGAGGCGGGCTGCGGCGTCCTGGCGCGCTGCAGGGACGGCAGGCCGATCAAGCTCGAAGGGACGCCGGCCCATCCGATCTCATCGGGAGGGCTGTGTCCGTCAGGGCAAGGCTCGGTCCTCTCGCTCTACGACTCCCACCGCTTCGACGGCCCGCGCCGCAGGGTGGAGGGAGGCGAGGAGAGCGTGACCTGGCAAGAGGCCGACGCAGAGCTGCGTGCCCTGCTCGAACAGGTGCGGGCGAGTGGCGGGCGGGTGCGGCTCCTGACCGGAACGATCCACGGCCCGAGCACCAAGGCGACGATTGCGGAGTTCGTCGGGAGCTTCGCGGACGCGCGCCACATCACCTACGACGGCCTCTCCACGTCGGCGATCGGCGCCGCGCACGAGGCGACCCACGGGGAGAGGCTAGTCCCGACCTACCGCTTCGAGCGAGCCAAGACCATCGTCGCCTTCGACGCCGACTTCCTCGGCACCTGGATCTCTCCGGTGGAGTTCGCCGCGGGATACACGGCGGCGCGTGACCTGGAGGCCGACGGCACGCGCATGTCGAGGCATCACCACCTCGAGGCGCGCACCTCCCTGACAGGCTGCCGTGCCGATGTCCGGACCAGGCTGGCGCCGTGGGAAGTCGGCCCCGCCCTCTCCGCGCTGTGTGGGCGGCTCGAGCGCCTCGCCGGCAAGCCCGGGCCTTGCGCGGGCGTCGCCGAAGTGGACGGCCACGGCGAGCGGATCGCGTCCATGGCGACGGAGCTGTGGGAGCACCGCGGTGAGAGCCTGGTGATCGCCGGGTCCGACGAGAGCTCCATCCAAGTCCTGGCCAACTACGCCAACGAGCTCCTGGGCAACTACGGGAGCACCGTCGACCTCGCGGAGGACTCCCGCCAATGCTCGGGCGACGATCGACAGCTCGAGGCCCTGCAGGCGGAGCTCGTCGAAGGGGAGGTGGACCTGTTGATCGTGGCGGGCGCGAACCCGGCCCATACCCTCGGCGGCACCCTGGACGTCGGTCGGGCAACGCACCTGGTGAGCTGCGCGACGGTTCCCGACGAGACGAGTGCCCTGGCGGATTGGGTGCTGCCCGAGCCGCACTTCCTCGAGAGCTGGGACGACGCGCAACCTCGCCGCGGAACGTACTGCCTCACCCAGCCCACGGTCCCCGCCCTGCGACCGGGGCGGACCCTGCGTGCCACCCTCGCGGCGCTTGGCGGCGATAGCCGCACGGACCGTGAACTCCTGCGTGAGTACTGGCGAGAGGAGCTCTTCCCGCGGACGGCAGAGACCGACTTCGACACCTTCTTCGACGGCGCGCTCCACGAGGGTTTCGTCATCCTGGGGGAGGAGCGGGTCGCTCCGCGGCGGTTCGTCATGGCGGCGGTCCGGCCCGTGGCCGGCGCGGTGGCGCCCGTCGCCGGCGCGCTCGACCTCGTGCTCTACCCGAAGGTCGGCATGCTCGACGGTCGGCACGCTCACAACCCCTGGTTGCACGAGCTCCCCGATCCGGTCAGCAAGATCACCTGGGACAACTACGCCTGCCTGTCACCCAAGACCGCGGAGCGTCTAGGGCTCGACGAGGGGGACGTCGTCGACGTCTCCCCGACCGATTCCGACGCCTCGATCCGACTGCCCGTGCACATCCAGCGCGGCCAACACGACGGAGTCGTCGCTGTCGCTCTCGGGTATGGTCGCGAGGGGACGCAGCGCTTCACCGACGTCGGCCCGCAGTGGCTGGAGGGCCGTCCCACCGTGGAACCGGGATCCCTGGTCGGCGCGAGAGCCGAGGCGCTCATCGCCGACCCCGCCGGACGGCGCGGGAGCACGCGGCACGTGACGGTCGCGGCGACCGGAGCCGCGACCGAACTCGCGGCGACTCAGGACCACCACTCCCTCGTCCTGCCAGAGCACCTGGCGATCGAGGGTCACGAGCGGCGCGATCTCGCCCGCACCACGTCCTTCGCCGCCTGGAAGGAAGACCCGGGCGCGGTGGCTCACGGCCATCACCTTCCCGCAACGGATCTGTGGCAGGACGACCACGCCGGCGACACGACCTGGGGCCTGGCGATCGACCTCGCCAAGTGCACCGGCTGTTCAGCCTGCGTCGTGGCGTGCCAGGCCGAGAACAACGTGCCGGTCGTCGGGCGCGACGAGGTCCAGCGGCACAGGGAGATGAGCTGGCTGAGGATCGACCGCTACTTCGAGGGCGAAGAGGACGACCTGCGCGCCCTGCACCAGCCCATGATGTGCCAGCAGTGCGACCATGCGCCCTGCGAGTCGGTCTGTCCCGTCCTGGCGACGGTCCACTCCTCCGAGGGGCTCAACCAGCAGGTCTACAATCGCTGCGTGGGCACGCGCTACTGCGCGAACACCTGTCCGTACAAGACGCGCCGCTTCAACTGGTTCAACTACCCGCGGGAGGACGCGCTCCAGAACCACGCGCTCAATCCCGACGTGACCATTCGCTCACGCGGGGTCATGGAGAAGTGCTCTTTCTGTCTGCAGCGCATCCAGGAGGCCAAGGCCGAGGCGAAGCGGGAGGGGCGCGAGCTGCGCGACGGTGACATCACCCCCGCCTGCCAGCAGTCGTGCCCGGCCGGAGCCATCGTGTTCGGCAACCTCCGCGATCCCGAGAGTCGGGTGGCCGCTCTGGCGGCGCGACCGCGCGCCTACGCCATGCTCGAGGAGCTCAACGTCCAGCCCTCGGTGCGCTACCTGGCCCACGTACACAACGGCCGCAGAGAGGAGGGGCACCGTGCACACTGAGCCGGAAGCCGCGAACCTCGCTCCCCCGCTGATCGGCGGTGGAAAGATGCCCTCCGACGTGACCCGCGACGTCTGCGGCCCGTTGGAACGCCGCCCGACCGGCATGTGGTGGCTGGCGTTCGCGGGCGCGGCCTCCTTGCTCGCGATCGGCATCGCGGCGGTCTGGTACCAGGTCGCGACAGGGATCGGCACCTGGGGGCTGAACCGCACCGTCGGTTGGGGATTCGACATCACCAACTTCGTGTTCTGGGTCGGGATCGGCCACGCGGGGACGCTCATCTCCGCCGTGCTGCTCCTGTTCCGCCAGAAGTGGCGCACCTCGATCAACCGCTCCGCCGAGGCGATGACGATCTTCGCCGTCATCTGCGCCGGGCTGTATCCGGTGATCCACATGGGCCGCCCGTGGCTCGCCTTCTGGGTCTTCCCCTATCCGAACTTCCGCGGCCCGTTGTGGGTGAACTGGCGCTCGGCCCTCTTGTGGGACGTCTTCGCCATCGGGACCTACTTCACGATCTCCCTGGTCTTCTGGTACGTGGGCATGATCCCCGACCTGGCGACCCTGCGGGACCGTTCCCGCGGATTGCGGAGGAAGATCACCGGGCTGTTCAGCCTGGGTTGGAACGGCTCGGCGCGCACCTGGTCGCGCTACGAGATGGCCTGCGTCCTCCTGGCGAGCCTCGCCACACCGCTCGTCGTCTCCGTCCACAGCGTGGTCAGCACCGACTTCGCCACGTCTGTCGTCCCCGGCTGGCACACGACCGTCCTGCCGCCCTACTTCGTGATCGGCGCGGTGTTCTCGGGATTCGCGATGGTGCTGATGTTGATGCTCATCGCCCGCAGGGTGATGAGCTTCGAGGACTACATCACCAGCGCACACATCGGAGCGATGTGCAAGGTCCTCGTCTTCACGGGTTCGATCGTCGGCCTGGCGTACGCGACCGAGCTCTTCACCGCCTGGTACTCAGGCAGCGAGTACGAGATGTTCGCCTTCTCCAATCGCCTGCGCGGACCGATGGGTTGGGCCTACGCGGTGATGGTGCTGTGCAACGTCGTCGCTCCACAGCTGCTCTGGAGCCGCCGCATCCGCAACTCCCTGGGCTTGGTGTTCTTGATCACGGTCCTGGTGAACATCGGCATGTGGTTCGAGCGTTTCGTGATCATCGCCGGTTCCCTGCAACGTGACTACCTGCCCTCGGCCTGGTCCGACTACGTGCCGACCTCTGTCGAGTTCGGCGCCCTGATCGGGGGATTCGGGCTGTTCTTCACCCTGTTCCTCCTGTTCTGCAGGTTCCTTCCGATGATCAGCATGTTCGAGGTCAAGACGGTCCTCACCGACGGCCACGAGCGAGCCGCGAGCGAGAGCGATGCGCGCGAGAGGAGCGTGGCATGACTCGCTTGGCTCAGGTGGGCCTGTTCGAGGCCGAGGAGCACCTCCTGGCGGCCATCGCCGAGAGCCGCTCGCGCGGCCTGGTCGTCGTGGATGCCTACTCGCCCTACCCGATCCACGGGATCGACGAGCTGATGGGGATCCGACGCTCGCGCCTCACGCTGGTCTGCTTCTTCGGCGGGCTGCTCGGCCTGTCGCTGGGACTGTGGTTCCAGTACTGGTCCTCGGCGACGGACTGGCCCCTGAACGTCGGCGGCAAGCCCTTCGACTCACTGCCCGCGTTCATGCCCGTCGGCTTCGAGCTCACGGTCTTGTTCGGCGGCCTGTCCACCGCCCTGGCGCTGCTCGTTCGCAGTCGCCTGTGGCCGGGAAAGCGCGGATCGACACCGCCAGGTGTGACCGATGATCGTTTCGCGCTCGTGATCGCGCGCAGCAACACCGACCTGCCCAGTTCCGAGCTCCCCGAGCTCCTGCGCCGCCACGGCGCGCTAGACGTCTGGCGGGAGGGGGACCGGTGAGCTCCTCGGGTCGGACCCTGCTCGTGCTGTTCGTCTCCAGCGCGGCGGTGCTGTTGCTCCTCGAGCGCCTGTTGCATCCGAACCCCCGTGAGCGCAACTACGAGCTCCTCACTGAGATGGTGTACTCCAAGGCCGCCGAGAGCCTGGATGCGAGCATCGCGCTCCCAGCCGGCATGACCCAGCAAGCGATCGTCGAGGGCGTCGTCGTGCGCGGGCAGGTGCCCTTCCACTACGGCACGGGGCCGGAGGAGGCCGTGCGGGCCGGTGTGGAGCTCACGAACCCCGTGTCCGACGGGCCGCAGGTCCTCGCCCGCGGCCGCGAGCTATTCGGCCGCTACTGTGCGCTCTGCCACGGCCTCGACGGTGGCGGCAGGGGGCCGGTCGTGGAGCGCGGGATGCTCCCGCCCCCTTCACTCCTCGCGGCGCGGGCTCTGGCGATGGCCGACGGCGAGATGTTCCACATCGTGACGATGGGCCAGGGGAACATGGGTTCGCACGCCGCGCAGGTCACGCCGCAGGACCGCTGGAAGCTGATCCGCTACATCCGATCCCTCCAGGAGCCGGCGCGATGAACCCCCGTCTGGACGCACCCCCGATCGCGCCCGATTGGCGCACTCCCCGTAGGCTCCAGAGCGCCTTGCTGACGACCGCGGGCCTGGGAGCGCTCCTGTTCCTCGCGGGCATCATGCTCCAGCCCGAGCGCGCGTGGGGCGGCTACCTGATGGGATTCGTCTACTTCGTCAGCCTGGCGCTGGCCGGACCTCTGTTCCTCTCGATCGTCTATCTCTCCGGTGCCACCTGGGCCAAACCCCTGCTCCGCATCCCCGAGGCGATGGGCGCCGCTCTGCCGGTCGCCTTGGTGCTCGGGTTGGGGCTCATCATCGGGACCCACGAGCTCTACGAGTGGTCCCATGCCCAGGCCGTCGAGAGCGATGCGCTGCTGGCGCACAAGGTTCCCTACCTGAACGTAGGGGCCTTCTCGATTCGGATGGTGATCTACTTCCTGGTCTGGATCTGGATCGGCCGCAAGCTCGCGAGCCTCTCCAGGCAAGCCTGCTCGGGTCCGGAGGGGCGCCGCCGCAGCATCGCCGTCTCCGCCGCGTTCATGGCGGCGCTCTCGGTCACGCTCTCACTGGCGAGCGTCGATTGGGTTCAGTCCCTCGATCCGCACTGGTTCAGCACGATGTTCGCCCTGCGCATCCTGTCGGGCATCGGCTGCGCGGGGATGGCGCTGTGTACCCTCGTGTTGACGACCCTGCGCAGGCGGGGAACCATGCGCGCGGTCGTGACCGAGGACCGCATGGACGACATGGGGAAGATCCTGCTCGCCCTGTCGCTCTTCTGGGCCTACATCTGGTACTGCGAGTACATGATCATCTGGTACACCGACATCCCCGAGGAGACCGGGTACTACCTGCTCCGCAGGCAAGGCGACTGGGGCACGCTCCTGCCCGTGAACTTGATCGTGAACTTCGCGGTGCCGTTCCTCGCCATGATGCTGCGCCCCTGGCGCCGCTCGAGCATCATCCTGACCCGCGTCGCCGCATTGATGCTGGTGGGCCGTGCCCTCGACCTGTTCGTGATGATCGCGCCGCCCATCCTGGGGAGCGAGGTGCGCCTGGGGCTCTGGGAGCTCGGTCCTCTCGCCGGTGCCCTGGCCCTGTTCGGCTGGATCCTGTTGCGCGCCTTGGGCAGGTCACCTCTCGTCGGGGGCGAGGCCCCAGCCGCTTCGTGAACAAGGAGCGCACCGAGCACGCTCCGCCCACTGTGCCCGCGCCCGACCACCGGGGCCCGGTCCGCGTGGCCGTCCTGCTCCTGCAACCCGCCTGCGACATGTCATGTACGTTTTGCGTGACCGAGGAGGGTTTCGACGCCATGGAG
Source organism: Planctomycetota bacterium (assembly GCA_030746555.1). Lineage (GTDB taxonomy): Bacteria > Planctomycetota > UBA1135 > UBA1135. Next base: position 72,130 of record JASLMK010000100.1, read on the forward strand.
CTCGAGCGGGCCGTCGACTTGCTGGACGAGCTCGTCGCCCAGGGAGTCCGCAGCGTCGTGCTGGGGGGCGGGGAACCCCTGGTCTGGCCCGGTGACGTCCTGCGGCTGGCCGCCCAGGCCTCCGCGCGGGGCCTGACCGTGCAGGTCGGCACGAACGGAGTCCGCCTACCCCACGGCTTCGAGGGGTTGGACTGTGTCGATCGCTGGGTGCTCCCGCTGGAGTCTGTCGAGCCGCGCGTCCACGAGGAGATGCGCTACAGGCCGCCGGGCCACCACGGCGTGATCCTGCGGCGCCTGGACGCGCTGGGGCGCGCGGGGAGGTCGGTGACCCTCTCGACCGTGCTGACGCGCGTCAACGTGGCGGGCGTCATCGACCTCGCGCGTTTCCTCGACGACTACCACGCCAGGTTCCGCAACGTCCACGCCTGGCACCTCTACCGGTTCCTGCCCCTGGGGCGGGGCGGCGGTGTACACGCGGGCTCGCTCACGATTCCACGGAGCGAGTACCTCGCCGCCTGCGCCCGCGTGTGCGAGCGCGACCTCCCGTTCTCCGTGTTCCGTCGCACGAACATGTATCGCTCACAGACCGTCGAGTTCTTCTGGAGCGAGGGCGGAGTCGTGCGCTCCGGCAGGGAGGCCTGGGCGCACCGGGGCACCGGGGCGGCCCCGGAGCACTGATCAGGGGCGGAACTCGCGGCCGAGAGCGGGCCGCCGCCCCGGCGGGACGGTACGGTGGGGCGCCGCCGCATGCCGCATCCCATCACCGCTCTGTTGCTCGTGCTCCATGGCACGCACGGCCCTGCGTCGAACGCCGCGGGAGACGACCCGCCCGTCTTGGCCGCACCCGCGGGGGCGCAGGTGCTGTTCGACGGCACCGACCTGGACTCCTGGCGCCGGTGGGACCCCGACGGAGCGCCCACGGGCACGGGCGAGGCGGTGCAAGGATGGACCGTGGAAGGGCGCGCCCTCGCCCCCGGACCGCAAGCCGAGGAGCTCGTCAGCGTCGATGCCTTCGCCGACCATCACCTCCACTTCGACTTCCTTCTCTCCCCGACGGCGTCGAGCGCAGGCGGCCCGGTGGCCGACCGCGGGGCCGGGGGCGTCTTCCTGGCTGGGCGCTACGAGGTTCTCCTCGGTGACGCTCCCGGCGAGGGGACGGGCGCGCGGAGAGCCGGAGCCGTCTGTGATCAGAGCCCGCCGCTCGCGAACGCCCTGCGGCCGCCGGGCGTCTGGCAGAGCCTGGACGCGGCCTTCTCCCTGGCGCCCGGCGCCCTGCCGAGGGTCTCGGTCTGGCTGAACGACACCCTGATCCACGACGACCTCGTCCTGCACGGTCCGACTCCCGGCGGTCTTCCCGTTCCCATCCCCGGCGCCGGGGGCGCCGGCGAAGCGCGCTTCGCCAGCGCGCCCGGCGAGCCGTCGCACTCGATCGACCTGGGCGAGCCCTTCACTCTCGAGGTCCGCTTCCGCTCCCTGGCGAGCGGCACCCTGGTGGCGAAGTGCCCGCCACGGGGCGCGTGGGCGCCCGCCTCCAAGGCCCTCTTCCTGCGCGGCGGCCGGCTGGTCTACGACATCGGTTGGATCGGCGCGCTCACCAGCGAACGCGCCTTCAACGACGGAGAGTGGCACCGCGCCGTGCTGGTCTCGGCGGACGATGGTGTGCGGCTGTTCGTCGACGGCGAGCTGGAGGGCTGGCGGGAAGAGTTCCACGCCGCCGACGAACCCTCGTTCGTGTTCAAGGTCGGCGCAGCCGCCAGCGACTTCGGCGGATCCCTCGACGGCGAGGTCGCCCACGCGCGGTTCTACTCCAAGGCGCTCTCGCCCGCCGACGCGCGGCCGCTCTCCTTGGGAGAGCGGGCGCGTCACACCCCCGCTCTGGACTGGGAGGCCCTCCGCGTGCTGGAGGAGGTCGAGCCGCTCCACGCCCCGTTGCGTTTGCGGGCCAACGCCGAGGCGTTGCGCTTCGCCAATGTCTGGGTGGCTCCCCTGGGCGACGTCGACCACGCCGGCCTGATCTCGGCCTGGGGGCCGGAGAGCTTCGAGCGAGGCGAGCGGATCTACGGCGGGTTGTGCGTGCTCTGCCACGGGGAGGACGGCGCGAAGACGATCAACCCCAATGCGCGCCCCTTCGCGCGCGGCGAGCTCCGGAACGGCAGCGACCCCTTGAGCCTGTTCCGGACGGTCACGGACGGGTATCAGGAGATGCCCGGAAACGCCTGGCTGAGCCCCGAGCAACGCTACGACGTGATCCACTACCTGCGCGAGGAGTTCCTCCGTGAGCGCAATCCGCGCCAGTTCTTCCCGGTCGACGACGCCTGGCTGAACGCCCTCCCCAAGGGCCGGCCGCACGGGGCCGAACCCGGCGCGGAGGAGCCGGTGCGGCGCGACTTCGGTCCGGCCCTCGCGGTGCAGCTGGGAAGGGAGGTCGGCGCGGGGTTGGCCGTGCGCCTGGACGACGAGACGACCCTGGGCTACGACCTGCAGACCATGCGCTCCCCCGGCGCGTGGACGGGCGAGTTCGTCGATCTCGCTGGTACGCACCACCACCGCCAGCGCGGCGAGTCCATCGGACGCCCCGGGGGCGTCATGCTGGCCGGGCTGGAGGGATGGGGCTGGGGATTCGAGGGCACCCTCGACTGGCCGGCCGAGCGCCGTCCGCCCCGCGGTCCGTTGCCGCGCGAGTGGCTCGACTACCACGGCCGCTTCGTCCACGGCGAGAGGACGGTGCTCTCCTACGCGATCGAGGGCCGTGAGGTGCTCGAGCTCCCGGGAGTGGACCGCGCGTCGGGGCTGGCCGTCGTGACCCACCGCCTGACGATTGGCCCGGGTGAGCGGCCGCTGCTCCTGGGATGCGTGCGCGCTCCCTCGGAGGGCGATCGCATCGCCTTGATCGGTTGGTGGGAGGGCCCGGGCGCCACGGCTTGGACGACCGGCTTCGTCGGCACCGGAGACACGCGGGCAGCCGTGGCCTTCCGCGGCGGGGCGCGCCTGCGCTGGCTCGACGGCGGTCGGCGGGCCGCGCTGGAGATCCCGCCCGCCGAGGAGGACACGCAGCTTTGGATCCTGCGCGCGGGAGGGTTGACCGTGGAGGAGGTCAGCGGCTTCACGCGCCTGCTCGACAACATGGCCGAGAGGCCTCTCCCGCCCCCGCCGGGAGGGTTGCTCCACGGAGGGCCTGCGCGTTGGCCCGGAGAGCTGGTCACGCGCGGAGAGCTGGGCTCGCAGGTCCCCTACGCCCTCGACACCTTGACCCTTCCCGCTACCAACCCCCATGACGCCTGGCTGCGGACCAGCGCCCTCGACTTCTTCTCCGACGGCCGCGCCGCCGTGTCCACCTACGGGGGAGACGTGTGGGTCGTCTCGGGGATCGACGCCGACCTCGACGCCTTGCGCTGGAGGCGCTTCGCCGCCGGGCTGTTCGAGCCCATGGGCCTGCGCGTCGTCGACGGGAAGGTCCTGGTCACCTGTCGTGACCGCATCGTCCGCCTGCACGACATCGACGACGACGGCGAGGCTGACTTCCACGAGAGCTTCTTCCCCGACCCCGACGTGACGGCGAGCTTCCACGCCTTCAACTTCGACCTGCAGACCGATGCGGATGGAAGCCTCTACTACGCCAAGTCCGGTCAGTACACTGACTACGCCCTGCCGGGAGCGATCCTGAAGGTCGCCTCCGACGGGCGCTCGCACGAGGTGTTCTGTACCGGCCTGCGCACCCCCAACGGGATGGGCATGACCCCCGACGGCCGACCGCTGGTGAGCGACAACCAGGGCAACTGGGTGCCGGCGAGCAAGATCAGCCTCGCGCGCCAGGGGGGGTTCTACGGCGTGTTCGAGTCCATCGACACCAACGGTCCCGGCGTGCAGACCCGAGACGACTTCGATCCGCCCGTCCTCTGGATGCCCCAGGAGTTCGACTCGTCGAGCGGAGGCCAGCTCTTCGTGGACGACGCCCGCTGGGGCCCCCTGGCGGGGGGGTATGTGCACACGAGCTTCGGCAAGGGGCGGATGATGCGGCTGTCGATTCGCGAGCGGGGCGGTGTCGCCCAGGGTGCGGCCTGGACTCTGCCGTTGGAGTTCGCCGCGGGGATCCAGCGCGCGCGCGTCAACCCCGCCGACGGGCAGGTGTACGCCGTCGGTCTGTCGGGCTGGCAGGGCCCCCCCGGCGGAGCGGACGGTTGCCTCCAGCGCGTGCGCTACACCGGCGAGCCGGCGACGATCCTGGTCGAGGCCGGAGTGGGCGAGGGAGGGATCGAGCTCGTCTTCAGTGCGCCTCTCGACGCCGAGATCGCCGCCGACCCGAAGCGCTACAGGCTGCACCGGTGGAACTACCGCTGGGCCCGTGCCTACGGGTCCGCGGCGTACTCCATCGAGCGGCCCGGCGAGGAGGGCCGGGACCGGGTCGGCGTCCTCGCCGCCCGGGTCGAGGCGGAGGGCTGCAGGGTGCGGATCGAACCCCACGACCTGCGCCCCGCGGACCAGATGGAGCTCCACTTCAGGCTCCGTGACGACGCCGGCGCGGTGGTCGAGGAGACCGTGTACATGACCGTCCTGAGCGTTGAGGAGGCACGCTAGTCGCCTGCGGCTGGCCGAACCCGGGCGAGCAGTTAGTATCGGGCATGGAGTTCACTGCTCAGCTCCCGACGCGAGCGGCTCCGGACCGACCGGCTCCCAGACGGCGCACGCCAAGGCAGGCGTGGTCGTGAGCGAGTCCGATCCGTGGACCCTGGACTGCTCGGTCACTCCCGAGCAGGTGGCGGAGTTCGAGCGCGAGGGAGCCCTCGTGCTGCGGGGCCTGCTCACCCAGAGGGCCGTCCGGGCCCTGACTGAGCGTGCCACGATCGGCCTCACGCGCAGGGGGAAGCTGATCGACAGCCATCACGACGTCGATCTCACCTGTTCCGCGGTGGAGGGACTCAGCAGCTCACCGCGTTTCGCCGACCTCGCCCGGCAACTGTGCGGCACGCAACCCGTGTTCACCCACGGAGCAGCGTTCGTGCAGGCGCCGGGAGATCCGGGCGTGCGTTGGCACTTCGACGTGTACAGCTTCAACTTCCTACGCCCCGCCGATGGCGCCTGGTCGCTGTGGATTCCCCTCACCTCCATTCGGCCGGACCGGAGATGGGGGGGGGTGGAGTACGTGCCGCGCTCGGCCAGCTCCGCGGCGGTCCACTACGAGACCATGAAGGAGTTATGTGACGGCGACCTCTCCCGGCGCGAGGCCATCCTCCATCCCTACGAGCGCTTCGGCGGGGCTGGGCACATCGCCAGCCTGGAGAGGGCCGCGATCGCGCCGCGCATGGACCCTGGGGATGCCCTGCTGTTCGGGAAGGACATCTGGCACCGCAGCGTGCGTTCGAGCGCGCACGCGCCGGGCTCCCGAGTCTCCTGCGTCCTGCGGTTCATCGACCCGCTGGCGCGCATGGACCGGGTCTTGCTCTCGGGCGTGCAGCGCAATCGCCTCCACGACGACCTCGGACCCACCGCCTTCGGCGCGACCTTGGGCGGCGTCCAGGACGGCGCGGTCTTGTCGGAGCACCTGCCGGGGGCGGGGAGGGACTGATCCCTCCCGGCCCGGCGGTCCGCTACCAGGTGATCTGCAGGCCGTTCGAGAGGTTGAACGTGGAGCCGCAGGGCGAGAGGGCCGGGTCGCGGTACCACAGCTGGTAGCGCTTCACGTCGCCGGGGGAGATCCCGCCGGCGGCGAAGATGTCGATCGAGGTCTGGCTGGCGCCGGTCGCGTCGGCGGCGACGACCTGCAGGCGGACGACGTTGCCCCCCGCGCACCGGATACCGTCACCGAAGCCCACGCCTGAGCCTCCCGCGACCTGGTTGTCGCCCTGGAAGAAGAGCCCGGGCTGGCCCGGCGTCGCTCCGGCGCCCACGAGAATGAGGGTCCCGGGGGCCGGTGCTCCCGTCGCGGAGAGGTTGGCTCCGGCTGCATTGGAGCCGTTCGCGCAGCCGTTCCCCGCGGAGCCGGGGTTTCCGCACAGACCCGCCGGGAAGGCGGAGTTGGCGTCGCAGAAGCAGTAGGGGACCGAAGGCGTGGGGAACTGGAAGATCCCGCCGGCCTCGGGCGCACCGAGGGCTGCGACCGTGGCGGCGTCGAGCAGGACCTCGGTGAAGGCGAAGTTGGCGATGAAGCCCTCGGTCGTGTCGCCGTTCTGGTCGGACAGGATCCAGTTGGGGAACGCCGGGTCGCCTCCGTCGTAGAGCCAGTCGACCGCGTCATCGGTGAAGGCGAGGACGCCGTTCACGTACGTCGACGCGACATCGGTGTTGAAGTCGGCAACGTAGACGAATCGATTCCACTCTCCCAGATTCCAGCTGCCCGCTCCAATCGACCCGCTCCCGCCGCCGTGACTCGCGTGGTAGAAGCCGCCCGTTTGGATCTCGAGGTGGAGCTCGGCGTCGTTGGAGTTCGTCGCGTTTCCCTGCCAAAGGGCCTGGTAGGCATCGGGGTTGGCGGGATCGAGGTAGATGTCCCAGACGAAGCTGAACTCGTAGTGATTGCCGAGGCCCGTCAACGGCCGGAAGTGATAGCCGAGGGTATTGGGATTGTGGTGCCCGAACTGCAGGACCGGAGAATCCACGCCGCCGATGTCGGGAATCCCGGCGCTCTGGGTTGTCGTGAACACATCGAGCTGGTCTGTCGGCCCGTCGTCGCCATCCGAGTAGGAGAGCGTCCCCGGTCCTCCGGCCGAGTCCACGAATTCGTTGGTGTCGCCTGTGAAGCGCCACTCGGTCGTGAATGCGGAGGGAACCGGAACCGATTGGGCCGCGGCGCTCGCTGCGAGGGCGCTGATAGCGAAGGCGCGGACGAGCGGGCAGCGAGAGACGTCGTGCATGATGGAAGCTCCGTGCGGTGGAACGGGAGTGGATGGGTCGCTGGGCTTCCCCAATGTACCGCCGTTTCTCGATGTTGGGCGGTCGTCCGTGGTGGCGGGCGCGATGTCGGGGTCTCGTGGGCGGAAGGGGCCCGCGCAGTCGGGGAGCGCGTGGTGACCATCTGGCCGGCCTCCCTGACCAGGTTCCGAGAAGCGCCGCCAGGGGCCGAGAGGCCGTCGAAGACGGCCGGTTGCGAAGTCTGGTGTGCGTGTTCGTGAATCATCCGGGCTAGGCTTACAGCCCTCCCCGACCACCGAGCCGGCCACGCCCCATGATGAAGACGCTCCTCCCATTCCTCGTCCTCCCATTCCTGTGCGGCTCCTGTTTCGTGTCTCGGGACCGGGTCAACGAGCCCCTGCCTGCCGCCGTCGTCACCGAGCTCGAACCTGGAGTCGCGACGGCGGACGATGTCCTCGACGCCCTCGGTGCGCCAGCGGACGTCGTGCAGCTGGGGCGCCGCAGTGCCTGGCTGTACCTGTTCAACCAGACCAAGAGCGCAGCCTTCTCTGTCCTCGTCGTCACCTTGGTGAACACCGACACGCGCTCCGATCGCGTCTGGGTGTTCTTCGACGAAGCGGGCCTGTTGACCCACGTCGGCGGTAGCTTCGAGGGAGCGACGGCGGCCTACACCATGCCCTGGGACGCGGCGGAGTAGTCGGCCGTGACCGCGCGGAGTCCCCTGCGAGCGCTCACGCTCGTCATGGCGTGGGCCCTCGCCTCGTGCGTGAGCGTGACCTGGGAGCGGCACACGCGCAACGAGCCCCTCTCCGAACAGGCCCTTTCGGGAATCCGGGTCGACGACTCCGATCTGGCCGAGGTCCTCGCGGCCTGCGGTGCGCCCCTGCGCGTGTGGGAGCTGCCGGCGGGCGAGATGGCCGTGGCCTACGGCTGGTATCGGGAGCGCCAGCTCGGAGCCCAGGTCAGCGTGCCGCTGTTCGACCGCTTCTCGGGCTCGGTCAGCTTCGACGACTTCGATACCGACCTCGTCGGTGTCGTGATGGGATTCGACGCGGACCGCCGCCTGCGGAGCCTGCGCCGCGGCTTTCTGCGCGAGCTCGTGGCAGAGCCCGCCCGCCGCCGAGCGAGCCTCGTCGACGATGGTGAGCGGAGCGTCTCTCAGAGCGAACGGCGGAGTTCGGGCTCGTCCGGCCCGGGCTCTACGGCCGCGCGGTAGGCCTGCAGGGAACGCCGGGCGCACTCGCGCCAGGTGAGCGTGCGGGCGCGGACGCGTCCTCGCCGCACCAGGTCTGCGGCCAGGTCCGGTTCGGAGAGGAGCCGACGTGCCGCCTCGAAGATCTGGCCCGCGTCGGTGGGCTCGACGAGCAGGGCGGCGTCGCCGCAGACCTCTGGGAGCGAGGTGACACAGCTCGTCACGACCGGCGTGCCGCACGCCATGGCTTCCAGGGGCGGCAGGCCGAAGCCCTCGTGGAGGCTGGGGAAGAGGAAGGCGTCGGCCCCGGCGTACAGGCGCGTGAGCTCGCTGTCGCCCACCGTGCGCCGCCAGTCGATCCGCTCGCGCGCCGGGGAGTCCGCCAGGGCGCGTTCGAACGCCTCCGAGCCCCAGCCCGGCGGGCCGACGACGATCCAGCGGTGGGGGAAGCCCTCACCGACGAGGCGCTCGAAGGCCTCGAGCGTGCGCGCGTGGTTCTTGCGCGGGTCGACGCGCGAGACGGTCAGGACGTAGGGCTCGGCGGGTTCTTCGAAGCCCTCCGGCGGCAGGGTCCGCACGGCGTGGTCGCAACCGAGGGGCACGACACTGATCCGACCGGGGTGGGCCCCGAGGGTCATGACGACTTCCGCGCCGACGAACTCGGTGGGGACGAGGATGCGGCGCGCCCGCGCGACCTGCTCCCTGGCGACGGTCGTCATGCGCGCGGCGTCGACGGGATCCATGTAGCCCGCGTCGAGCGCGTAGATGCAGTCGAAGATCGTGACAACCTCCGCCGCCTCGCGGACGGCCAGCAGGTTGGGCTGGGTGTGGTGGTAGACCGCGCATCCGCCGACGAGATCGTCGACTCCCTTGTGCAGGCGCTGGAGCAACCACGGCGTCCAGCGTGCGGGCAAGCGCATGCGCACCAACTCGGCGCGGGTCCGGGCGATCCCCAGCTCGGCGCGCGAGAACCGGGGCGCGGCCAGGGTGTAGCCGAACAACCCCAAGTTCGCGTCGAAGCCCAACCCGCACAGCCCGCGCACCAGCTCGCGCGCATAGCGCCCGATGCCCTCGCGGTTGACCAGGCCCGCCCGGTAGTCGATTCCGACCCTCACGCCCGCCAGTTAGCCGGGTCGGGCGCCCGCATCCAAGCCTGCAGGGCGACTGGGTGGGTCATGAATGCGCCAGGGTGGGGTCGAGAACCGCCTCGCGAGAGGTGTGCTGCCGGTCCGGGTCGACTAGGCTCTTGCCCCGAGTTCCGCACCCAAAGGCCGAGAACGAGACGATTCGATGTCACGCCCCCCCCTGCCGCGCCGGCCCATTGTCTGGCGAAATGCCCTGTTCCTGACGGTCTTCCCAGCCGTCGCCGTCGCCGCCACCATCGCCTACGGGCTGACCGTCGGGATCGGTTGGGCGGAAGTGATCGCGGCGATCGTGCTGTGGTGGCTGACCGGCCTGGGGATCACCGCCGGCTACCACCGCCTCTTCTCCCACTGCGGCTACCGCGCGCCCGCGCCGCTGCGCTTCGTCTACGCGGCGCTCGGCGCCGCCGCCTGCCAGAACAGCGCCATCGCCTGGAGCAGCGACCACCGCTACCACCATTCCGAGACGGACACCGACGGAGATCCCTACGACGCCACGCGCGGGTTCTGGTACTCGCACATGGGCTGGATCTTCCGCGAAGGCCCGCAGGGCAACGACTACACCAACGTCCCCGACCTGCGCCGCGATCCGATCCTGGTCTGGCAGCACGAGCACTACCTCGCCGTCGCCGTCGTCACCAATCTCGTCCTCGGAGGTCTCGCCGCCCTCATCGGCGGTCATCTGTTGGGGATGCTCATCGTCGCCGTTCTGCTGCGGATCGTGGTCGTGCAGCACCTGACCTTCCTGATCAACTCCGCGGCGCACGTGTGGGGCACGCAGCCGTGGTCGAAGGGGACGACCAGTCGGGACAACTGGTTCCTCTCCCTGTTCACCCTGGGCGAGGGCTACCACAACTACCACCACTCTTTCCAAGCCGACTACCGCAACGGGCCGCGCTGGTACAACTGCGATCCGACCAAGTGGTTGATCTGGTGCCTGAGCAAGGTCGGCCTTGCCAGCGACCTGCGCCGCGCTCCCGTCGATGTGGTGTTGAGCACGCGCTTCGAGGAGAGCTGCCGTTCCCTGGCTGCCCGCTTGGAGGGCTGGGGAGCCCACACGGCCGAGGAGTGGAGCACCCTCCTCGAGCAGAAGCGCGAGGAGCTGCGCTGCCGGCGGGACCAGTTCCTCGAAGGCCTGCGCGAGGGGAAGACCGCCATGCGCGACCAGTTGCTCGCGGCCCAGGCGAAGGCCGAACTGCGGCTCGCCGAGCTCAAGGCCCTGCGGGCGGCCCATCGTGACGGGCAGCGGCGGGCGGCGGACGCGAAGACCACCGAGCTGCGCCGCGCCATCGAGCGCGAGCTCACGCACCTGCGGCGGGCCATCCGCCAGGCACAGCGCTCGGCCAGCGCCACCCTGCGCGGTTGGGAGCGCCTCGCCCGCGACTACTCCGCCGGCGTACTCCCGGCCGGCTCGCCGGCCTGAGTCAGCCGTCCGCGCCGGCGGCCGCCGCGCCCTCGAGGGCGGCGGAGGCGTGCAGCTCACCTTGCATGTCCACCAGCAGCGCCTCGACACGCGGCAGAGAGGCGACCAGAGCCAGGCCCTCGTCCGGGCCGAGGACGCACAGTGCCGTCGCCTGCTCCGCTGGTTCCTGGGGAAGCGCGGTCGCGGCGGGAGAGGATGCTCTCAGAACTCCAGGCCCTCGAGGGTGCGGAAGCGGCTGGACAGATCGTGCCTTGCGGTGGGGTCGACGAAGGCGTCGATGTCGACGGAGCGGTCGGTCAGGGCGGTCGCGACCGCCATCAGCGCCTGTTCGGTGAGCGGCTCGCGTCGGATCGTGCGCCGTGCGTCGTCGGCCATTTGCTTGCGGCCCTCGTAGGCGGGCAGCACCAGCGAGCGATAGACGGTGACGCGCTCCACGAGCCGCTGGGTGTAGAAGTCCTGGTGGCTCGCAACACGCTCGGGCGAGCGCAGGCAGCGGCCCACGGTCCAGGCGCACAACCAGGCCGAGTAGAGGGAGACGGTCACCCCTGCGGAGAGCACCGGATCGACGAAGGCGGCGGCGTCGCCGATCAAGAAGAACCCCGGCCCGGCGACCGCCGTGGAGCTGTGGGAGTAGTTGCGCAAGAGGTGGAATCCGCCCTCCTCGTAGCGCGCCGGAGCCAGCAGATCCTGCAGGAGCGGGACCTCCGAACAGATGCGCCGGAAGAAGCCCTCCGCGCCACCCGGTTCGGCCTTGGCGGCCTTCAGGCGATCCATCGGCACGATCATGCCGACGCTGGTCGTCTCCCGCAGGGGGATCTGCCACACCCAACCCCAGCGGCCGAGCAGCTCGGTGGAGGAGACGAAGGTCGTGGGAGCGATCGAGGTGAGCATCTCCGCCGGGTGTACCTTCCCGTCGAGGGCGACGAAGCTCGATCCCTCGTAGTAGCCCCACATGCTCATGAAGCGGAAGTCGGGGTCGGTCCGGTGCAAGCCGAGCTGGCGCGCGAGGAGGGCGTCCTGCCCGCTGGCGTCCACGGTGTAGCGACAGCGCAGCTCGTTCTCGCCCTCCCCCGATTCGCCGACCGGGCGCCAGAACACCGACGCGTCCGCGTCGCCGTGGGACTCGAAGCGCGTCACGGCGACCTCCTCGAACACGCGCACGCCCCGCTTCCTCGCGTGGTTCAACAGGATCAGGTCGAAGCGATCCCGCTCGACGTGCAGGGCCGGGCGCTCGTAGCCGAAGTCCTTGAACGCCATCTGGTTGATCTCGCCGTTCCAGACGATCGTGCCGCCGGCCTTCTCGAGGAAACCCTCGGCCTCGATTTCGGGCGTGAGGCCCGCGAGGTCGCAGAACTTCCAGAAGTGGGGGATCAGGCTCTCGCCCACCTGATAGCGCGGGTGCACTGCCTTCTCGAGCAGCACCACGTCGAACCCCTCCTCGGCGAGCAGGCTTCCGCAGAGGCTGCCCGCGGGCCCGCCTCCGATCACGACGACGTCACATTGGGTCGGTACTTCCATCAGTTGCTCCCTCTCTGCGCTGGTTCAGCGAGCCCGGCGGCACGAAAAGCATACCCTGGGGTCGCTTTTTCGGAAAGGGGGGTGATCGCGATCCGGTTCCTGGCCCCGATCCGGGGCGGGCGCGCTCGGGGGAGCGTCGGCGCGGGGCTCTCAGAAGCTGACGCCGAGGGAGACCACGGGCGTCACGGCGTCGAAGTCGAAGGTGTAGACCTCGACCTCCGGCTCGAGCCCCAGGGTCACCTGGCAGCCAAGACCCAGGCGCATTCCCGCGCCGAGCAGCGACTCGATCCCGACCATGGTGACGAGGCCGAAGGCGGAGTCGTCCGCCTCGACCCCCAGGGTCGAGGAGCGTGCCCACACCTGCTGGAGCAACAGCCCCACGCCGAGGTAGGGCTGGAGCCGCGCGGTCTTCGTGTCGTAGTAGTAGCGCACGCCGGTGCGCAATCCGAGCTGGTGGAGCTCCGCCCCGATTCCATCGAAGGTCTGGGACTCGGTCGCGCCGCGCAGGGCGATGTCGCCGGCGAAGCCGACCAGTCGGCCGTCCTCCCCGTCGCCGGCCAGGAAGCCGAGCTCGACCGTGGAGACGTCGACTGCGCCGTCCGCGCCGTCGGCGGTGAAGTCCGCCTCCCCGTAGGCGGTGTAGACGACGCGCGCCTCGGCCTCGTGGAAGGAACGGCAGGAGCAGAGCCCGAGCAGGGCGAGGGCCGCGAGAGGGAACTTCATGGTGCGAGGGTGCGAGGGTGCGGGTAGGTGCGGGCGAGCGTGCTACCCCCTTCTATCGGCCGTCTCAGCCGCGGCCGCCCCGGGGATCCCGGGATTCCGAGGGGGCGGGGCCTCAACTCGGCAGCGTGCCGGCGGCCTGCAGCCAGGCTTCCACGGGCAGCCGCGCGGAGACCCAGGCGGCCGCGGCCATGAGCAGCGCCCCCGCCAGCCAGCGTCGGCGTCGCTCACCGGCCAGGCCCCGAACGCCCGCGCGTACCAGGGCCGCCAGTGCGCCGGCGACGACGCACAGCTCCGTGGCCAGGGTGGCGATCGCCGCGCCCTCGATGCCCAGGGGCCCCACGAGCAGGGTGTTGCCGACCAGGTTCACCCCCAGGGCGAGGATGCTGACCGCCAGCACCGCCCGCGCCTTGCCCGTGGCGACCAGGGCCGTCAACAGGCCGCTGCCCGCGTAGACGGCGGCGGCGGCGAGAAGGAGCCAGCGCAGGCTGCTGGCCGCGCTGCCGAAGCCGGGGCCGAACAGGCCAAGCACCTGCTCGGTCCACGGCAGGCACAGACCGACGCCCAGCCCCGCGCTCGCGAGCAGGGGTTGGAGGAGGCGCGCGACGGCGTCGCCGAGGCGTCCGGCGGCGTGCTCGCGGGTCAGCCACGGCAGGGCGGCCAGGGAGGCGTAGACCGCGACCGCGATGGCGTAGCTCATGATCCGCACGCCGACGTTGTAGTGGCCGAGGTCGATCGGGCCGGCGATGGCGCGCACGAAGACGTTGTCGACGTAGAAGTAGGCCTGCTGGCAGAGCCCGGCGATCCCCAGGGGCAGGGCCTGGGCCAACAGGGGCCGCCAAGGCGCGGCGGGCTCGCACGCCCGCGGCAGGTGCCGTCGCGAGGCGAGGTGCAAGGCGACGTTGGCCGTCGCGCTGCCCGTCGCCACGGCGAGCAGGAACAGCGCCGGCTCCTCGATCCCCGCGTCGTAGCCGAGCCACACCAACGCCATGCCGACCGTTGCCGCCCCCGCGCGCACGGCGACGGGGACGCCCCAGGCGATGCGGTTGCGGAAGACGGTGGCCGAGAGCTCCAGTGCGTGGGTCAGCGGGTACAGGCTCGCGACGGCGATCCAGGCCGCTCCCGGCTCGCCGAAGGCGAAGGCTCCGCCGGCCACGACCACAGAGCAGGACAGAGCGGAGACGACGCGGATGCGCCGTGCGGCGCGGAGCACCCCGCCCACCGCCCCCGGATCGTCGGCCGTGCGTTGCACCGCGACCGATCCGGTGCCCAGGTCGGTCAGGCTGTCGAGCAGGGCGAAGGCCGCCAGGTAGAACGTGAACCGACCGAATGCGCTCGCTTCCAGGTGTCGGGCGAGGACGAAGAGGATCGCGAGCGTGCAGGCCGATCCCCACAGGCGGCCGAGGACCAACAGGCCGGTGCCCTTCCAGACCCGGCGCAGGAGCGGGCGATCGGTGGGGTGGTTCGAGTGTTCGTCCATGCGGGGCCGCCTCGGCGGAGACTATACTCACGGCCATGTGGACCTGGATGCGACGGCTCGCGGTCGTGGCGGTGCTGGTCGCCGCCGGTCTCGGTGCGCGGGCGACCCTGTTCGCGGAGCGCCCGGTCGCCGTGCGCGTGGCCGAGGTGGGCACCGGGCGCGTGGAAGCGACCGTCACCAACTCGCGCGCGGGCACCGTCAGGGCCCGCCGGCGCTCCCAGCTCTCGCCGGAGACCAGCGGGCGCGTCGTCGCGCTCCTGCACCGCGAGGGCGACCGCGTGGAGGAGGGCACCGAGCTCCTGCGTATGGACGATTCCGCCCAGCGCGCGCGGCTGGAGCTCTCGCGCCGCTCCCAGGCCGCGGCCCAGGCCCGCTACGACGAGACCTGCGTCGTCGCGCGCCGCGCCCGGCGCGAGGTCGATCGCTACAGCGAGCTGGGTGAGGAGATCGTCTCCCCCGACCGCCTCGACCAGCTCTCGAGCGCCCTGGAGTCCGCCGACGCCGCCTGCGGGTCGGCCGCGGCGCAGGTCGAGCTCGTCGCAGCTGAGATCGGGGTCGTCGAGGTCGAGATCGCCAAGACCTTCCTTCGCGCTCCCTTCGCGGGCATCCTGGCCGACGTCTCCGTCGAGGTGGGCGAGTTCATCACCCCCGCGCCGCCGGGCGTGCCCATCCCGCCGGTCATCGACCTCCTCGATCCGACCTCGATCTTCGTGAGCGCCCCGATGGACGAGGTCGACTCGGCCATCATCGCCGTCGGCCAGCGGGTGCGCGTCACCTTCGATCCGTTCCTCGGACGCCCCTTCGAGGGCACCGTCGTGCGCATCGCGCCCTTCGTGCTAGACGTCCAGGCGCAGAACAGGACCGTGGAGATCGAGGTCGAGCTCACGAATACGGAGTTCGCCGCCGGGCTCCTCCCGGGGACGACCGCGGACGTGGAGGTGATCTTGGATGTCAGCGAGGGCGTGCTGCGCATCCCGCGCTCGACCTTGCTCGAGGGCGGCAAGGTGCTCGTCCTGGAAGGAGAGCGCCTGGTCGAGCGGACCCTCGAGATCGGCCTGCGCAACTGGGACTGGGTCGAGGTGCGCTCGGGCTTGAGCCCGGGCGAGCGCGTCGTCACTTCCCTTGGAAGCTCGGACGTCGTCGCCGGCGCCCTGGCGGTGCTGGAGGACGACGCTTCCGGGGGATGATCGAGCTCTCCGACATCTGGCGCACCTACACCATGGGTGACGAGAAGCTGCACGCCCTCGCCGGCGTCAGCGAGACGGTCGAGGCTGGAGAGCACGTCGCCGTGATGGGGCCCTCGGGATCGGGGAAGTCGACGCTCTTGAACGTGCTCGGCTGTCTGGACCGACCGACCTCCGGCTCGTACCGGCTCGCGGGGCGGGAGGTGGCGGAACTCTCCGACGCTGAGCTCTCCCGCGTCCGACAGCGCGAGATCGGCTTCGTGTTCCAGTCCTACCACCTCGTGGCACGCCTCGACGCCGCCGCCAACGTGGAGCTCCCGATGATCTTCGCGGGCGTCTCACGCTCCGAGCGCAAGGAGCGGGTCCGCCGCGCCCTGGAGGCCGTGGGGGTCGAGAGCCGCTCCGCGCACCGCCCCGCGGAGATGTCCGGCGGCCAGCGCCAGCGGGTGGCGATCGCGCGCGCGACCGTGATGGAGCCGAAGATCCTCCTGGCCGACGAGCCGACCGGCAACCTCGACTCGGCCTCGGGGGCCCAGGTCCTCGAGCTGCTCGATCGCATGAGCGCCGCCGGCCTGACCCTGATCGTCGTCACCCACGATCCCGGCGTCGCTCGCCGGGCGGACCGGGTGGTCATTCTCGATGACGGCTGCATCGCCCGGAGGATGCCCGGCTCCGAGGTGACCGACCTCGCGCGCCTGTTCTCCGGGAGCCAGGCGTGAGGCCGTTGGATCTGCTGGCCATCGCCTGGGGGGCGGTGAGCGGGCAGCGGCTGCGCGCCGGCTTGAGCCTGGTCGGCGTGGCCGTGGGCGTCGCGGCGGTCGTCGTGTTGACCGCCCTGGGAGAGGGCGCTCGGCGCTACGTCAGCGGGCAGTTCGAGTCCCTGGGGACGAACCTGTTGATCGTCATCCCCGGCAAGAACGAGACGACCGGGGCCATCCCCGGCGTGGGAGGCGCGCCCAACGACTTGACCGTGGAGGACGCCGAGGTCCTGCTGCGCCGCGTCCCCCAGGCGGAGCTCGTCGTCCCCTTGGCCGTGGGCAACGAGACCGTGTCCCACGGCGAGCGCCGCCGGCAGGTCACGGTCATCGGCGCCACCGACGGCTTCCTGGAGGCCCGGCGCCTGGCGGTGCGCTCGGGGACCTTCCTCCCGGCTACCGACTGGGAGCGCGCGTCGCCCGTGGCCGTGCTCGGCGCCGAACTGGCGACCGAGCTCTTCGAGGACGAGAACCCTCTCGGCGGCGTCGTGCGCATCGGCGAGGCACGGGCGCGGGTGATCGGCGTCCTCGAGCCGCGCGGGACGCAACTGGGCGTGAACATGGACGACCTCGTGGTCGTTCCCGTCGCCTCCGCGATGCAGTTCTTCGACCGCCGCTCCTTGTTCCGCGTGCTGATCCAGGTCGGCGTGCACACCGAGATCGAGCTCGCCGAAGAGCGCGTGCTCGACGTCCTCGCCGAGCGCCACGGCGAGGAGGACGTCACGTGCCTGACCCAAGACGCCGTCGCGGGGGCCCTGGGCGGGATCCTCGCCGTCCTGACCCTGGCGGTGGCGGGCATCGCGGGCGTCTCCCTGACCGTGGCCGGCATCGGAATCATGAACGTGATGCTGGTCTCGGTATCCGAGCGCACCAGCGAGGTCGGCCTCCTGCGCGCCGTGGGTGCGCGCCGCGGGCAGATCCTGGCGCTGTTCCTGGTGGAGGCCGTCCTGCTCTCCAGCGCCGGCGGCCTGATCGGCCTCGCCGTGAGCTGGCTGGCGACCCGGCTGGTGATGCTGTGGTACCCCACCTTCCCGGCCGAGCCGCCGGCCTGGGCCGTGGGGGCCTCCCTGCTCCTCTCCCTGATCGTCGGCGCTCTCTTCGGCGTCCTGCCCGCGCGCGGCGCGAGCCGCCTCGATCCCGTGATCGCCCTGGGGGGGAAGTAGGGGCCGTGGCGCACAGCGGCGAGCTGATCCGCCTGGCGACGGGCGCCCTGGGCGGGCACCGGCTGCGCACCTTGCTCTCGGTGCTGGGGATCGCGATCGGCGTGACGGCGGTGATGGTGCTGACCTCGATCGGCCAGGGGACACGCGACTACGTGCTGGGCCAGTTCACGCAGTTTGGAACGAACATCGTCGCCGTCAATCCCGGCAAGACCGAGACCCTGGGCCTGCCCGGCATCATGGGCGGCACGACCCACAAGCTGACCTTGGACGACGCCGAGGCGTTGCTGCGCATCCCGGCCGTCGAGCACCTCGTTCCCCTCGCTCTCGGTCAGGGGCGCGTCGAGGCGGGTGGGCGCGGCAGGAGCGTCGCGGTCTACGGTGTGACTTCGCAGATGCCCGCGGCCTGGCGGTTCGAGCTGGGAGTGGGGGAGTTCCTCCCGCCCGGCGACCCGCGCCGCGGGAGCGCGGTGGCCGTGCTCGGGCCAAACCTGAAGGCGGAGCTGTTCGGCGAGGAGAACGCCCTGGGCGAGTGGGTGCGGGCCGCGGGCGTACGCCTGCGCGTGATCGGCGTGATGAAGCCCAAGGGGCAGGTCCTGGGGATCGACCTCGACGACACGATCTACGTTCCCGTCGCCACGGCGATGGAGATGTTCAACCTCGCCGAGCTCTTCGAGATCGACATGACCTACGCCCACGCGGGCCAGCTCGAGCAGTTGTTGGCCGACGTGCGGCGCGTCCTGACCGAGCGCCACGGAGGTCGGGAGGACTTCACGATCACCACCCAGGAGGCGATGCTCGACGTTTTCGGCAACGTGATGGAGATCATCACGCTGGCCGTGGGCGCCATCGGCGGCATCTCGCTCCTGGTCGGAGCGATCGGGATCCTGACCATGATGTGGATCGCCGTGGGTGAACGCACGAGCGAGATCGGCCTCCTGCGCGCGGTCGGCGCGGAGCGGGATCAGGTCCTGGGCCTGTTCTTGTGGGAGGCCGTGCTCCTGAGCGCCTGCGGCGGGCTGGCCGGCATCGGGGCGGGTTTCGCGTTCACCGCGCTCGTGCGTGCGCTCATGCCCGGGCTGCCGCTGCACACCCCGCCGGAGTACGTCGCCACCGCCCTCGGCGTGAGCGTCGTGGTCGGCTTGCTCTCCGGAGTCCTCCCCGCGGCCCGCGCCGCGTCGCTGGACCCCATCGAGGCCCTGCGGGCGGAGTGACGAGCCCCCGGCGGTCCGTCAGCGCAGCCGAAGGGTCGTCGTCTTGTCGGTGTCGCCGCGCACGTAGATCGAGCGGCCGTCGAATACGGTCGCATCGGTGAGCTCGACGTCGACCCGGCGGTAGCCGAGCGGGACGGACTCGAAGAACACCTCCCCGTCGGCGTCCGCCCGCGCCTCGAGGGGCGGGGACGGACGAAAGCCGTCCCAGCCGCGCAGCCGCACCCGCGCCCCGCCCAGATCCCGGCCGGGGTGCCTCTTCGCGCTGATCGACAGGCGCAGGCGCAGGGGGGCGTAGAGCGGACCGGCGAGGTCGGCGGGGACCTCCACATCCCCCTCGTGCAGGCCGAGCATGCGCAGGACCGGTTCCTCGAGCACGGAGCCGGCGAGGTTCTCGGAGTGGGTGGAGAGCAGGCGATCGGACTCCAGGGCGTCGACGGTGGCGGGGAAGAGCTCGGCGACGCGGCTGCTGGTGAACTCGGCGTAGAGGATGTCGGGATGGGCCGGGCGCCAGCGCTCGACGTAGGCGCGCGCGTTGCCGACGGACACCAGCCAGTCGTCGACGTTGTGCAGGAGCAGGATGCGGTCGCTCTTGGGAGCGCGTTCCAAGAGGCACAGGTCCTCGTCACTCTCGGGCCGGCCGTCGAGGGAGGCGATCAGCTCGGAGAAGGCGCGTTTGACCGTCGTGCCCTCGATCGGGAAGTTCATCGCCAGGGCGGGGGACTGCATTCGGAAGAGCGGATGCCCGGCGCCGGGCGCATCGCGGACCCAGGCCATGCTGAGCTTGAGGTCTGTCGGCGCGTGGGCGGCGACGATGCCCGCGATGCCGGAGAGCTCGCGGGCCAGGCACAGGACGAGGTAGCCGCCGTGGCTGCCGCCGGCTGCGAAGATGCGCTCGGGGTCGACGTCGAAGGCGCGGCCTCTCATCAGGAAGCGCGCGGCCGCGACCACATCCGTGGCGTCGCCGGTCCCGTACTCGCAGGCGGCGTCCTCTTCGTAGCCGTCGATCAGATCGTTGTAGCGAGTCAACGGCGGGTCGAAGGAGTCGTCGGAGCCGGGTGTCTGCGAGCCGCGGTACTCGAGGAAGGCGAGGGTGTAGCCGCTGTCGAGGAACGCGCCGAGGTCGATGTCGGCCAGGGACGCCTCGCGCCCGAACGAGCTGTTGGCCAGCGGCGCGCGGCCGCCGCCGATGATCATCAGCAGCGAGCCGTCGGGCTCGGGCGGGTGCAGGGTCAGGGCCAGTGTTCGGTCGATTCCGTTGGCGAGCTCTCCCTTGGGGCAGCGCACGCGGTAGAGGCGGGAGGGGACGCGCTCGCCACGGAACAGGTGGTCTCCCTCCCAGACCAGCTCGCCGCCGGGGGGGTCGGCCGTCGCGGGTTGCGCGAGGGCCGCGAGGAGGAGGAGGAAGGTGTGGCGGAGCGTCGGCATGTGGCCAGGGTAGCGCCTCGTCTCGATCCGGCCGTCGCGTCGCGATTCCTCCCGGGACCAAGTTGCGCACAGCCGGGCTCCCGCGTGGTCCACGGCGCGCAGGCCGCCGGCCCAAGGGCGGCTTCGCCCGACGCGCGCCCGCCCCGGTCAGGGCGATGACCCCCCAGCGCGGATTCCGTGTTCGCCCCATCTTGGGAGAGCGAGGGAGAAACGGGCCTCACAGCCTCCAGAGCTAGGCTTCGGTCGTGGGAATCGGCGCCGTAACGCTCTGAAGGACAACTGGTTAGGGTTGTGTCGTGCGCCCTCTCAGGCCTCGGGAGGGCATTTCGCGCCCGGGTCTCGCCGGGCCTACCGAACACCATCGCAGGGCGTGCCAACTCCGGCCCGCCCGCCATCCTGGCAACCATCCGGAGGCGATCGGCAGCGCCTTCCCGACCTCCCACAGGGGGGAGGCATCACCGGGCAGGGCTGGTCGGTTTCCATCATCCAAGGTCTCTCTCTCATGGACAGATTCACCACCTCCATCCGCTCCGCCGGCAACCTCTGCGGCCCCGTCATCGGGCTCGCGTTGAACCTCGCGGTGCTGTTCCTCGTCGTCGGGGTCGTCTTCCCTTCCAGCGGAGGCGTGGGCATCGTGGACAACGTCTCGAACCTCGTGGGCAAGTTCACCAGCGGTGGGCTTACCGGCCTCATCACCCTCCTTCTGTTCCTGTCCCTGGCGGACTCGCGCTCCACGGCCTGAGCCGTTCTTCACACGTCTAGGGAGCGGATGAGCGCGAGCCTCAGGAAGCACCGGTTCGGCACTCGCTGACTGGCTCGAGCCCAACCTCCTCCCGGGACCCAACCCACCAATCGGCCATGCAACAGACCATCTCGAAGGCAACGCGCCTGCTGCGCGATCTCGCCGGCCTCGGCGTTTCGCTGATCGTCGTCGGTGTCGTGATCGACATCCTGTTCCCCGACACGACGGGGATCGCGACGGGCATCGCAAACCTCGCGGGCAACGTGTCGGAGAAGGGCCTGGCGGGTCTGATCGCCCTGCTCCTCTTCGTCGTCATCTACGGCCGCGAGCAGCGACACGTCTCGGACTGACACGCCCCCCCGGGCGACGGTCGAACACGACGGCCGCCGGAGCTGTGCGCTCCGGCGGCCGTGTCGTATCCGGTCTCGTGGCCGCTAGCCCGGATGATTCATGAACACGCACACCAGACTTCGCAACCGGCCGTCTTCGACGGCCTCTCGGCCCCTGGCGGCGCTTCACGGAACCTGACTTCCTCGACGACCCGTCCAGGGTCGCCTGCGTCGCCAGAACCCGCAAAGCACCACCAGGAACCGAGTTGCTGTGTCTGGTGCACGTCTTCATGAATGACCCGGGCTAGCGGTCCAGCGTCAATCGCTCGTGGAGGAGCAGGAGCTCGGAGACCGTCGGCGGCCCCCAGCGCACGAGCAGGACGCTTCCCGCTGCGTCGGTGACGATCGATGCCGGCAGGCCCTCCCGGCGCAGGGTCTCCAGGAGCATGCCTCGCACGGCGGCGTGCTCTTCGGCGGAGAGCCCGGTGAGCAGCTCGTAGGGAGGCTGGTGGGCACGTGCCCAGGTCTCGAGTTCCTCGGCCGTCTGCGCGCGGTCGTGTGGGATCCCCCGCATCGCCAGGCGCTCGTCGCCGAGGGCCGCGCGCAGGTGCGCGAGGGTGGGCAGCTCCTCGACGCAGGGAGCGCACCAGGTCGCCATGGTCGTGTAGAGCGTCAGTTTCCCCGGGGCCGCCCCGGGGAGCGCGAGGACCGGGGTGTCCGCTCCCCGGCGAACGGCTCCGACACGGGCGGTTCCACGGGGCGTCGGAGTGCGCTTGGGAAGCGCCACCAGAAACGGTTCACCGTCGGGCGAGGTCGCCGGGTCCTCGAAGGCCGTGACCCCAGCGCCACGCGGGACGTCGGAGAGGGCGCTGACCCGTCCCGAGGGCCAGCGGATCTCGAGCCGCTCCGCGGCCTGGGCGGCGCCGATTCCCAGGTGCAGGGCGGCCGAGTTCTGCGCCGCGAAACCGGCGCCCGCCGTGTGCTCCCGAACCAGCCACCTACCGTCCACTTCGAACCGGACGCGGGCGCCGTAGGCGTCCCGCGCGCTGAGGAGTCTGCTGCGGCGCGCCTCTTGATTGCCGCCGACCAACCGCAGGGAGATTCCACCGTGGGTCGAGGCTCCTCCGTCGCCGATGCGGTTGCGGTACAACCGCAGGAGCGGGGCGTTGGCGTTCACCACCGCGAGGTCGAGCCAGCCGTCCGTGTCGTAGTCCAGGATCGCGACCGAGCGCGCGTCGGCCGGATCGTCGAGGCCGGAGATCCCCGAGTACTCCAGGAACTCGCGGCCGCCCTCGTTCAGGAACAGGTGGTTGCGCTCGTTGCCGGAGAGCGACGCGCCGTCCAGCAGGCGCGTGTTCCCGCGCTCTCCCATGTCGAAGCGCCGGGTCGTCTCGTCCCCGTCCGTGCGCGCAACTGCGCGCCAGAAGTCCGTTCATATGTCGACCGGCTGCTCCACGACATCGGGGGCCGTGTAGTAGCCGCTCAGGGCGACCAGGTCGAGGTCGGTGTCGTTGTCGAGGTCGATGAACTGCCCACCCCACGACCAGCCCGCGGCCTCCACGAGCAGGCTCGGCGGCTCCAGCCCGGAAGCGTGCTCGAATCCTCTGGCGCCGTTGCGAAAGAGCGTGTTGCCCCGCGCCATCCCGGCGAAGCGGGGATCGAGGTCCGACAGCGCCTGCGTGATGCGCCTGCCCGCCTTGCTGAACATGTTCGAGACGTACAGGTCGAAGCGGCCGTCGCCGTCGTAGTCCCCCCACGAGACCCCCATGCCGAAGCCCAGATCCGCCGTGCCCGTCTCGGCGGTGACGTCGGTGAACGCTCCTGCGCCGTCGTTCCGGAAGAGGTGATTGGGCGCGAAGTCGTTGGCGAGGTAGACGTCCGCGTCGCCGTCGTCGTCGTAATCGGCCCACCCCGCCTGGTAGGTGTTGGCGAAGACGCGCAGTGCGCCGCTCTCGGCCGGCGCGAGGCGGCCGCCGCCGAGGTTCTTCAGGAGGATGTTGGGGGGACCGAAGCGGTTCAGGATGGCGTGGTGGTCGGGGGTGGCTCGCAGCCGCTCCAGCTCCCGTGCGTCGGGGCCGGAGAGCAGCGGTGCCCAGGCCTCGACCGGTTCGTCGTTGGTCACGCTCGCCGCGTAGGTCGAGCAGTACACGTCCAGCAGGCCGTCGGCGTCGAGGTCGGTGGCGGAGAGGGAGGAGACGAAGGCCGGCAGGGGCCCCTCGACGAGCTCGGCGGAGCGATCGACGAAGCGGCCGTCCTCGTTCACCAGGTACAGGCTCGGCGCGAGGGTGCGCCCCAGGACCGCATCGAGGTCGCCGTCGTTGTCGAGGTCGACGAACAGGGCGCAGGAGGTGTGCTCGGCCACGTCGAGCCCGAAGGAAGCGGCGACCTCCTCGAAGGTGCCGTCCCCACGATTACGGAACAGGAGGTTGGGTCCCCAGCGCGCCATGATGTACAGGTCGTCGTGCCCGTCACCGTCGATGTCGCAGACGCTGACGCCGGGGTGGCGGTCGAAGGCGGGGAGCTGGAAGAGGGGGTGGGGCAGAGGGCGCGCCGGCGAGGTCGTGGGCGCCCCCTGCCGCCGCAGCAACAGCTCGAGTACGTGCTCTTCGTGGATGGAGCGGCGGGCGCGCATCGCGTCCGCCGGCGCGGTGGCCTCCTCCAGGACGTCGGAGAACAGCGGGCGCTCCACGGACAAGGTGCGCAGGCCGCCGCTGAGCCAGGAGACGATGCGCCAGCTCCTCACTGCGCCGCCGGCCGCCTCTCCGTCCGCCTCCCAGGTCACCTCCAGCCGCCCCCGGGTCCACTCCGTCCGGCCCGCGCGGCGTGAGGCGCCCGCGAAGGCGAGCTCGGTTCGCAATCTGGCAGGCGGTCCGCCGGCCAGCTCCCCGCGGACCACGCGCAGGGCGGCGTGCTCGAACAGGTCGATGCCCTCGAGGAAGCCGCGCCACAGGTCCAGCTCACTCCGTGGGATCGTCCGCGCACGACCCCGAGCGGGGGCGTAGGAAGCGTCGAGCGCACCCAGAGGCCGTGCCCGCGCCTCGCCGCGCTCGGCGAGGTCGACGACCTCGACGTTTCCGGCGAAGAGCCCGCGCGCGCTGGGGTCGGGCAGGCGGAGGTTCTCCAGGGCCTCGCCGAGGCTCTCGAGGGCGGGCCCGAGCTCGATGATCGCCTCCTCGGCCGCTACGAGCTCGTCCCAGGGCATCGCGTTCTCCGGCCCGTCTCGATTCCACAGCAGGCCGAGGATGAGGAGGAGCGCCGCGACGAGGAGGCAGGCGACGACGACTCGGGCCGTGGGGGAGTTGCCGGCGTGATCGGTGGGCTCGGGGAGCTGCGCTTGCATTGGCCTTTGAGCGAGAGCGTAGCCTGTCCCATCCACGGGCGCGAGGACCGCGGGAGGAGGCCTCTTGCGAGCTCCCCGCAGGGTCGTTCTCGTGCGCGCACCCACCTGGTAGGCGGTTCGCGCCCTTCGCGCCTAGGCCTTGGGGAGCCGCGCGCGCATCCGGTCGATCACCTCCGAGGTGAAGGCGCGAGTGCCCAGGTCTCCACCGATGTCGCGCGTCTTGGCGCCTTGGGCCACGGAGTCCATCAACCCGCCGCGTAGGGCGACCGAGGCATCGCGTTCGTCGATGTGGTCGAGCAGGTTCGCCAGAGCCAACAGGGCGGCGCTGGGGTTGGCGACGTCCTGGCCGGCGATGTCGGGCGCGCTCCCCCCGGCGGGGTCGAACATCGCCAGCTCCACCCGTCCGTCGTCGTCGAAGGCATAGGAGGCGCTGTCGCCGATGCCGACCGAGCCGATCAGGCCGCAGGCGGCGTCCGAGAGGAAGTCGCCGTACTCGTTGGGGGTCACGATCACGCCGTAGCGTCCTGGGTGCATGATCAGCCCCGCGAGGAGGGCGTCGAAGAGCTCGCGGCGGTACTCGACTGCGGGGTAGTCCTCGGCTACCTGGTCGACGATCTCCTCGAAGAACCCGTCGGTCTCGCGCTGGATCGTCCACTTGCTGGTCGAGACCACGTTGGTGCCCCGGACCATCGCGCGCTTGAAGGCGAAGCGCGCCGCGTGCCGGCTCGGCCCGCGGGAGATCACGCGCAACGAGACCGCCGTGTCCGGCCCGATGCGCCGGCCGGCGTCGTCGTAGGTGCCGCCGGTGGCCACGCGCACGACGTCGATGTCGAGGTTCTCGGTGAAGTGCGTCTCGATGCCGGGGATCGAGCACACCGGCCGGTGGATGACCGCGAACCGGCAGCGGTCGCGCAGCACCTTGTTCGGGCTCTCGCGGGTCGTGGCCGTGGGGTACTTCAGGGCGACGTGGTGCCGCCGCATCAGTTCCTCGGCCCGGTCGTAGATCGCCGTGCCGAGGCGCTCGCGCTCGGGGTCGGAGAGGTCCATCTCGACGAACTCGAGGCCGCAGGGCAGGACCTCGGCGACGGTGTGGACGCTCTCGGAGAGCTCGGCGGAGATGCCGTCTCCGAGGATCTCGACGATGGTGTGGTGCTTCATCCGGTGGACTCTCCGTGCGAGAATGTAGCCCGACAGGATAGCCCGCCATCACTTCGAGAGTACACATCTACGCCCTGTTCGCGGCCTCGGTGGCCTGCCCGCCCGTGGCGAGCGCCGGTGAGGAGCCGACGATCCGCGTGCAGCTGATCGACAACCCGCGCTTCGAGGAGGCCGTGCCGTCGGCCGAGACGCCCGGCGTCCCGCGGCGCATCCCCTGGTGGCGCACGGCGCAGGGGGCCGAGCAGCTCGTCGAGCGCGACGGAGCCGTCTGGGTGGGGACGGCCGGCTCCCTCCAAGCCCAGCAGCCGTTCGCGGCCTACGCGCCCCTGGCGGGGAGCGTCGTCGTGAGCGGGCGCATGTCGGGCCGCGGACGCGTGGTCGTCACCGACGGGCGGGGAACCTCGGTGCGCCTCGAGCTCGACAGTGCCGAGGCACCCGACGGAGTCCAGGAGTTCTCGTTCCGACCCACAGGCCTCGAGCCGTTCGCCTCCCGACCGCCCTCGCCGCGCTTCCTCCTGACCCTGCAAGCCGACGCGGGAGACGCGGCCTATTGGACCGACGTGCGCGCCCAGGTCGAGCTGCCCTGTCCGGATGAGGCGGCCCTGCGCGAGGAGCTCGTCTCCCACCTCGACTGGTTCTTCGGCGAGTGGACCGAGCGCTCCCTCGATCGCGTCGGCCCCCGCGAGACCGAGTTCGTCTGCCGCTACTTCGACGTCGTCAGCGGAGCGCCGGCCGGTATCGGAGCGGGAGGCCTGAGCTCGCTCTACTTCGCGCTCCTCGACGCTCTCGAGGCCCAGGAGGCACCCCTCTGGCGCCGGCGCCTCGAGGATTTCGTGGACGACTACCTCGAGCTCGCGATCCACCCCGAGACCGGACTCCCCAGGGGCTGGAACGTGACCGAGGACGTCCCCGAGGACGACCGCCCCCGCGAGGTGCACGTCGCCCTGCGCTTCCTGCTCGATCTGGCCGAGCGCGGACCCGAGCACCACCGTGAGCGGGCCCTGCGCCACGCGCTTGCGATCGGCGAGCACGTGCTCGCCGAGGGAACCTTGCCCGACGGCAACATCGCGCCGGGCTACCGTCCCGGAAACGGTCGCCCGGCGACGGGCTACCCGCCCCTACGGCGGCTCGACGTCCCCGCCCAGCTCGCGCGCCTGGGCGCCGTCGCGGGGGACGGGCGCTTCACGGCGGCGGCACGCGAGGCTGTCGGGACCTTCGAGTTCACCCACCTGTGGCACGGGAGCTGGGACGTCATCGACCCCGGCTTCGACGACGAGTTCGGTCACTACGGAGAGCGCGCCCTGGTGATGTGGAAGGCGCACCCTACCGACGGGACTTTCCGACGCATCGTGCACAGCGGCTGGCGCCACTTCGCGCCCCTGTGGCGCAACGCCCTGCGTCTGGGCGGCAACGTGGCCGCCGATCAGGTGCGCTGCTGGGACGTCTTCGTGCGCATGGCGCGCCTGGATCCGGCCGAGGCGCCGGCGGTCGCCGAGCTCCTGCACGCCGCCGTGCGCTCCCACTTCAAGGGCGAGCAGTACGGCAATGGTGCCTGGGGGGACGTGACGATCTTCGACTTCGATCCTCGCGCGGACCTGCAGGTGGGCGACTTCACCGGAGTCCCCCAGAATCTCCTGGCGGGGCTGGCGATCGCCTACGAGGAGGATCTGGGGATGCGCACGGACGAGCTGCGGGCGATGTTCACGGCGGTCCTGCGCAGCAGCGTGACCGAGTACCGGCGACCCTACGGGTTCCTCTCGACGCGCAGCGAGCACAGCACGACCAATCCCGGCGGCGGCGCCATGCGCTTCGTGCCCGGGCTCGTGGAGATGCTGGGGAAGCTGGGGGACTGAGCGCCGCGCACGGGATCAGCGCAGATCGATCACCGACAGGTCGTTGCTGAAGGCGTTGGCGACGAGCAGGCGCAGGCGCCCGTCTCCGGAGAGGTCGGCGAACAGCAGGTCGAGGGGGCCGGTACCGACCCCGAGGTCTGCGGCGCGTGCGAAGCGCGGCGGCGTGTTCGCGTCTGGCAACCACAGATTGACGTGGTGGCTGTTCTGGGCGCTGACGACGATCTCGGCCCGGCCGTCGCCGGTCAGGTCGCGTGCGGCGATCCCGAAGGGACGCTGGCCGCTCTCGAAGGTCGGCAGCTCCTTCCAGGTGCCGCCTTCGCGCTGCAGGAAGACCTCGACCATGCCCACGGTTCGGCCCGGCCGCATGCGCCCTAGGTGGGCGAGGTCGTCGAACCCGTCGCCGTCGAAGTCCGCCGCGCACAGGGCGATCGGCAGTGTCCAGGTGCGCGGACCCTCGCCGGCGATCAGGCTTCCTCCGTCGGCTGTGCGCCGGGCCTCGACGAGTGCCATCCCCGCCCGGCCCTGCTCGGTGCCCATGGCGACCGCCAGCACCTCGCGACCCGCCACGGTCAAGGGGGTGATCGTGCGCGGCGCCGCGGGCAGGGCGATCGAGTCGAGGCGCTTGTTCCGCAGGGTCGCACCGCTGATCCCGACGTCGAACCAGGCGAGGTGCCCGGCCTCGCGGTCGGCGATGAAGACCTCGACTCGGCCGTCGGCGGCCCGGAACAGCGCGCCCTCGGCCTCGCGCACCCCGACGAGCTCGGCCGCCTCCGCGAGGGGCTCCAGCTCCCCCGAGCCGTCTCCGAGCGCTCCGCGCAGGTGCACCCCGCTCGCATCCCGCGAAGTCCACACGACGTCCAGGTCGCCGTCCGCGTCGAGATCCTCCACGGCGACGTGATCGGCTCCCTCGCCCGCGCGCAGGCCCGCGCCCGAGCGCAGGTTCCCGCCGACGTTGGGCAGCACCGAGAGGGTCCCGTCGAGGGAGTTGAGAACCGCGGCCTCGGCGCGGCCATCGCCGTCGAGGTCCCCGCAGGCGATCGAGTGCGGCGCGCGTCCGGTCGGGACGCGCCGGGCCTGGCGGAATCCGTAGGGAGCGTTGCCGAACAGCACGCCCACGCGCCGGGCGTCGGCGTTGGCGAAGGCCAGCTCGGGTCGGCCGTCGCCGTTGAGGTCACCGATGGCGAGGTCGCGTGGATCCTGGCCGGCGTACTCGATCGCGCTCAGGCCGCCCGGGTCCCCCAGGCCTGCGATCAGCGCATAGGAGAGGTCCCCGAACTGCAGGAGCACTAGCTCCTCCCTACCGTCGCCGGTCATGTCCGCCGTGCGCATCCGCAGGGGCACCAGCCCGACCTCGACCTTGCGCGCAACCCCCGACTCGTCATCGAGGATCCAGACCCAACGATCGCCGCCCGCGACGAGCAGCTCGTCCGTGCCGTCGGCGTCGACGTCCAGCTCGGCGATCGCGCGCGGCAGGCCGTCGAGCTCGTAGGTGCGTGTGGCCTCCGACTCCAGCGGCCCGCCGTCGCCGCGGCGATACAGGCGTACGCGCCGCGAGCCCTGGAACCCGGCGACGAGCCCCGTCCCGTCACCCGTGAAGGCGAGGCAGGTCGCGAGCTCCTCTCCGGTCTCGATGGCGACCGAAGGACGCTCGCCGTCCCACAGGACCAGTCGCCCCGTGGTGTCGATGACGGCGACTTCGCCCCGTCCGTCGGCGCCGAGGTCGCCCGCCGCGAGCACCCGCGGCCGGGCGGCGAGGGGATGGCTCCGGCGCGAGACCGAGCTGCCGGGGGTGATCGTCAGCACCACGAGGGTGTCGTCGGTGCGCGATGCGACGGCGACGGGAGTGCCGCCTGTGCCGGGGAGGGCGACCGGCCCGAGGGGCCAGTCGCCGATGGAGATCTCGGTCGGCTTGGGGGCGAGCTCCCAGCCGCTGGGGGGGCCCGTCCACACCAAGAGGGTGCCCGGCAGGCGGACCGTCGCCAGGAGCTCGTCGCGGCCGTCGCCGTCGACGTCGCAGATCACGCAGCCCTCGGGAGTGCCTCCCACCTCGAGCTCCAGTCGGGCCGCGGGGTGCGGCAGGGGCAGACCGTCGCTCCCGTCGGGAGCGGGAGCCGGGAGGCCCAGGCAGAGGGCCAGGCCGAGGAAGACGCCGGTGGACATGGCGGCATTGTGGAAAGGGGGGAGTGGAGCGGCAACCTGGCCCGTCTATCCTGCTACTCGCTGTGCCGCGGACCCAGACGCGCGCGCGAGATATGCAAGGTATGAACAGACGGCAGGGGATCCTGGTGGCGGTGTTGCTCGCCCTGGCTGGCGCGCTCGCAGCCGTGGTGTCGTCGGTCTCCGACGACGAGCAACCGACCCCCGCGCCCCTGGTGCAGACAGGTCGGCCGTCCGGCGGCGGCTCCTCACTCCTGGCGGCACCGGCCGCCGAGGAGCTGCGCGGGGCCGCGCGGGGCGGCGACGTCGCCGTCGATCCGGGAGCGACGACGGTCGCATTCCCCTTGGAGGTCGAGCTGGAGCTGGTGCGTGCCGCGGGCCTGCTCGACGCGGAGAATGCGCCCGGCCTGGGCAGCGGCGCGTCCGCGCGCCTGCGCGGCCGCATCAACGACGCGGCCGGTCGCGGCGCACCGTGCCGGGTGACGTTCGTCGCCGGACCCAACGCCGGCCGCGTGCTCGAGTCGGCCGCGGACGGACTGCTGGGCGCCTCCGACCTCTACCCGGGGCTGTCGATCGTCGAGGTGACCGGAGCCACGATCCCCGGCGCGATGCGCGAGCTGCGCCTGCGCAACGGCAAGCAGGCGCTGTTGAACATTGGCTTCGGTCGTCCCGCCGCCGTCTACGGCCAGGTGATCGACAGGGGGGGCGAGCCCGTCGGGGATGCGGAGGTCACGATGGACGGGCGGAGGGCGCAGAGCGACGAGCGCGGGTTCTTTCACTTCCCGCAGATGGCCTCGGGCCAGGTGCTCGTCTTCGTCCGCAAGCCCGGCTACGCGGCCTACCGCGAGACCTACAACGTCACCGCCGGCCAGACGATCCCGCGCGGGCGCCTGCGGTACACGCTCGAGCGCGGGGTGAACCTGAAGGTCACGATCCCCGAGCGCATCGGCGCGACCCAGTCCGCCCAGCTGTACCTGATGCCCCAGTTCGGCGGGCAGAGCGCCCGGCAGCGTCAGCGCAGCTTCCCCTGGTACACCGTCAGCCCGGTGTCGATCTTCCCGGGCAGCACGGTGACGATCGACGATCTGCCGCCCGATCGGTTCCAAGCCTTGCTGTTCCACGCCGGCGCGCGCGCGGTGCCGGTGAAGACCGAGGTCAACCTCTCCTCGGGCAAGGCATTGCACCTCGTCCTGCACATCGAACCGGCGCCCTCTGTGCGCGGGGTCGTCCAACGCTCCGGGCGGCCGGTGGGCGGAGCGCTGGTGACGCTGGAGTTGCCCGACCGGGCCAAGGGCACGCAGTGGCTGTTGAAGATGCCGCCAGGCGTTCACGAGACCCACGTCTTCGGGAACCTCGGCGTCCAGTCGGCCCTGACTGGCTCGGACGGTCGCTTCGAGTTCTCCGCGAACGAAGCTCTCTCGGGGGTGCGCTACCTCACCGCGAGCGCTCCGCGCGGGCAGGGCTGGGCGGGGAGGGTCCTGCGGCCGGGGGACACCGAGGTCGTGCTCGAGCTCGAAGACCCGACCGTCGAGCTCGCGAGCTTGGAGATCGAGACCCAAGAGCGCCACCAGGCGCTGCCGGTCGAGGTCTGGGTGAACGGCGAGCCGCGCGATCTGCCCCTGCTCCCGCCCGGCGTGCCCCTGCGGATCGAGGACCTGCAGCCGGGCGTCTGGAAGATCAGCTCGCGCTGGCACCGAGAGGTGCTGTGGGACGAGCGGGAGCTGGAGATCGACGACGAGACCGAATGGGAGCTCGTCTTGCCCGCCGGAGCGATCGAGGGATGAAGGGCGGTCCCAACCGCATGCGCCGGCGAGCCGGCGCGGTCGCGCTCTGCCTCGAGGCGCTCGAGGGCGCCGGGCGGAGGGGCCGCGGGCGATGAAGGCCGACTGGATCGTCGTGGGCGCCTGCTCCGGCGCGCTGGCCGTCGTCCTCGGGGCCTTCGGCGCCCACGGCCTCGCGGACCGCTTGGAGGTGTCCGAGTTGGAGGTGTGGAGCACGGCGGTCCACTACCAGATGTTCCACGCGCTCGCCCTGCTCGTCGTCGGGGTCCTGGCTAGAGGCGCGGGCGCCGCCGGGCGCGCCCGGAGCTTGAACGGCGCGGGCTGGGCCTTCGCGGCGGGGACGGTCGCCTTCTCCGGCTCGCTCTACGCCCTCGTCCTGGGCGGGCCGCGAATCCTGGGGCCGGTGACGCCCCTGGGCGGCGCGGGGCTCATCGCCGGCTGGCTGCTCCTGGCGGTCGCCGCGCGCGGATCGGGCGCTCCGCCCGGCAGCGGCTAGGATGGGGCCAGGTCGCCCCGTCGCCTGAGAGGGGGCGACGCCCGAGAACTGGATCGCCCTCGTGAGAGATCGTCGAAGCCGTCGTCGGCGCGCGTTGCGTGCCGGCGCCCTGTGCCTGTCGCTGGCCGCGCCGCGGGCCGCCGCGGCACAGGACTGCAACGGAAACGGCGTCCCCGACGCGGCCGAGCTGAACGGTTCCGAGCTGCTCCTGGAGGACCACGACGGCGCCGCGCTCCCGCCTGGGGTCACGACCCACATGACCGGACTCTGGCACGTAGAGCTCGGCTGTCGCCCCGCGGGCGCCTGCGGGGCGAGCCAGTTCGCCTACTTCGGCCAGCCCGCCGTCTGCGACTTCGACGCCGGCTGGGTGTACGGCAATTACGAGCTGCGCGGCCTCGCCCTGCCGGCCCAGCACGAGATCACCCTCACCTTCTGCTCCTTCTACGAGGGGGAGGGCGGCGCGAGCGGCGCGGACTACGACCTGGCCTTCGTCTTCGTGCGGCCCGAGGGCGGCGGGGCGCTGGAGCTGTCGGACAACGTCTCGGGCACCGCGCGGCAGGCCGTCTGGGAGGCACGCACGGCGGACCTCTCCGCCTACGCCGGCCAGACCGTCGACCTGGTGTTCTTCTTCAACGCCGGCGACGACTTCGCCAACGGGACCTTCGGGTGGGGGGTTGACGACGTCGGCGTGTACGCCTTCGCCGTCGGCGCTGATCCCGACTGCGACTCGGACGGCATCCTCGACGAGTGCGAGATCGCCGCCAATCCAACCGTCGATCAGAACGCCAACGGGATCCTCGACGCCTGCGAGTGCCTGACGGCGATCACCTGCATCGGCGCCCCCAACAGCGTGGGCAGCGGGGGTCGCCTGGGGGCCGTGGGGATGCCCAGCCTCTCGCTGAACGGCTTCAGCCTGCTCGCCGACGACATCGTCCCCGGCGAGTTCGCCCTCTTCTTCTTCGGCTTCTCGCCCCTGGATCCGGCCCCTTTCGGGGACGGCTGGCTGTGCGTCGCGCCGCCCATGGTGCGCCTGAACCCGGCGGTGTCCGTCGACCCGGCCGGGCAGGTCCTGCGCCCGGTGGACTTCACCTCGCCGCCCACCGACACCTTCGCCCCCGGCGACGTGCTCTTCTTCCAGTGCTGGTATCGGGACCCCTGCGTAGGCTGCGCGGGGTTCAACTTCACCCACGCCATGAGCGCGACCCTCTGCCCTTGAGGCGCGGGGCCGTATAGTGTCGCCCGCCCATGGACACGCTCAACCTGGACGGTCGCTCCCTCAGCCTCGAACAGCTCCAACCCCTCCGGGAGGGGCAGCCGGTGGGCCTGGTGCTGGGCGAGGACGCCCTCGCCGCCGTCGCCCGCGCGCGGGCGGTGGTCGAGGAGCACGTGCGCGCCGGCGATGTCGTCTACGGGCTGACCACAGGCTTCGGCAAGCTCAAGGACGTCGCCATCGACGCCGCGGACCTCGAGCGCCTGCAGCGCAACCTCGTCCTCTCCCACTGTTGCGGGAGCGGCGACCCGATGCCGGTGCCCGAGGTGCGCATCGCCCAAGTCCTGCGCCTCAACGGCCTCTCGCGCGGTCACTCGGGCGTGCGCGTGGAGCTGCTCGAGGCGCTGGTGCGCCTGTTCGAGAAGGGGTTCGTTCCCGAGGTCCCGCAGAAGGGCTCGGTCGGTGCGAGCGGCGATCTCGCGCCCCTGGCGCACATGGCCGCCGCCTACTTGGGTGCCGGCCACGCCCGCGTCGGCGGCGAGCGCATGAGTGCCGCCGACGCCCTGGCCGCGGTGGGCGAGGAGCCGATCGTGCTGCAGGCCAAGGAGGGCCTGGCGCTGATCAACGGCACCGAGATCATGAAGGCCACCGGCGTGGCGGCCTGGCTGGGGGCCGCAAACCTCTCGCGGGCCTCGGACGCGATCTGCGCCCTCACGATCGAGGCCATGCACGGCAGCCTGGCTCCCTTCGACGAGCGCCTGGCCGACCTCAAGGGCAGCGCGGGCCACCGGCGGACGGCGGCAAACGTCCGACGCTGCCTGGCCGGCTCGGGGGTGCTCGCGAGCCACGCCGACTGCGCCCGCGTCCAGGACGCCTACTCCCTGCGCTGCGCCCCGCAGGTCCACGGCGCCTCCAAGGCTGCCATCGAGCACGTGGGCGACGTGCTGGGCGCGGAGATCAACAGCGTCACCGACAACCCGGTGCTCTTCCCCGACAGCGGAGAGGTCGTGAGCGCCGGCCAGTTCCACGGCCAGCCGGTCTCGATGGCCCTCGACTACCTCGCGATCGGCGTCACGACCCTGGCGAACATCTCCGAGCGCCGGATCGAGCAGCTGGTCAACCCCGACCTCTCAGGCCTGCCCGCGTTCCTGACCCCCGATCCGGGGGTGAACTCGGGCTACATGATCGCGCAGGTCGCGGCGGCCTCGCTCGCCAGCGAGAACAAGGTGCTGGCCCACCCCGCCTCGGCCGACACGATCCCGACCAACGCCAACCAGGAGGACCACGTCTCGATGGGGGTCACCGCGGCTCGCAAGGCACGGGAGATCGTGGAGAACACCGAGCGCGTGCTCGCCATCGAGCTGCTGTGCGCGGTCCAGGCGCGAGACCTGCGCGACGAATTGCAGGCCGGCCCCGGCGCCCAGACGCTCCATGACCTCGTGCGCTCGGCGATCCCCAAGCTGGAGGCCGACCGCTACGTCCACGACGACCTCGAGCTCGCGGGCGAGCTGCTGCGCTCCGGTGCGGTCGTCGCGGCGGTGGAAGCGGCCGTCGGCCCGCTGGAAGCATGAGCCTCACCACGAGCCAGACCACCATGACCGGATTCGACGACATCCCGATCGGGCCGCAGCGCGCGCCGCGCGGCAGTGAACGCACCTGCAAGACCTGGGCGGCGGAGGCCGCCCTGCGGATGCTGATGAACAACCTCGACCCCGAGGTGGCCGAGGACCCCGAGCGCCTCGTTGTCTACGGAGGCAGCGGCAAGGCTGCGCGGGACTGGGACTGCTTCCGCGCCATCGTCGCCGGCCTGCGGCGGCTGGAGGCCGACGAGACCCTGCTCGTCCAGTCGGGCAAGCCCGTGGGCGTGTTCCGCACGACCCCTCAGGCGCCGCGCGTGTTGATCGCCAACTCCAACCTCGTCGGGCGCTGGGCGAACTGGGAGCACTTCCGCGCTCTCGAGGCCGAGGGGAAGATGATGTTCGGCCAGATGACCGCCGGCAGCTGGATCTACATCGGCAGCCAGGGAATCCTGCAGGGCACCTACGAGACCTTCGCCGCCGCCGCCCGACGCCACTTCGGAGGGACGCTCGCGGGTCGGCTGGTGGTCACCGGTGGCCTGGGAGGCATGGGCGGCGCCCAGCCCCTGGCGGCGACGATGAACGAGGGCACCTTCCTCGGCGCGGACGTGGACCCCGCGCGCATCGCCAAGCGCCTGGAGACAGGTTACTGCGACGAGATGATCGACGACGTCGACGCCGCGATCGACCGGGCCCTGGAGTGGCGGGCCGGGGGCACGGCGAAGTCCATCGGCGTGCCCTGCAACGCCGTCGATCTCCTGCGGCGGTTGATCGAGCGCGAAGTCACGCCCGACGTGCTCACCGACCAGACCAGCGCCCACGACCCCCTCGACGGCTACGTGCCCGACGGGATGAGCCTCGAGGAGGCCCTCGCGCTGCGCGCCGAGGATCCAGAGCGCTATCAGGCCGAGTCCTTCCGCACCATGAAGGACCACGTCACGGCCATGAACGAGCTGCAGGCGCGCGGCGCGGACACCTTCGACTACGGCAACAACCTGCGCGGTCACGCCGAGCAGGCCGGGCATCCCAACGCCTTTGCGTTCGAGGGCTTCGTGCCCAAGTACGTGCGACCGCTGTTCTGCGAGGGCAAGGGGCCCTTCCGCTGGGCGGCGCTCTCGGGGGACCCGGCCGACATCGCCGTCACCGACCGCATCATCCTGGAGCTGTTCCCCGAGGACGAAGCCCTGTGCCGTTGGATCCGCATGGCGGGTGAGCGCGTGCAGTTCCAAGGTCTGCCCTGCCGCATCTGCTGGCTCGGCTACGGCGAGCGCGCGCGGGCCGGGGCCGCCTTCAACGAGGCGGTGCGCGACGGGCGCATCACGGCGCCGATCGCCATCGGCCGCGACCACCTCGACTGCGGGTCGGTCGCCTCGCCCAACCGCGAGACCGAGAGCATGAAGGACGGCACCGACGCCGTGGCCGACTGGCCGCTGCTCAACTGCATGCTCAACGTCGCCTCGGGAGCGAGCTGGGTCTCCTTCCACCACGGCGGGGGCGTCGGCATGGGTTACGCCCTGCACGCCGGACAGGTCGTCGTGGCCGACGGCAGCGACGAGGCGGAGGCCGCGGTCGAGCGCGTGTTGACCAACGACCCGGGTACGGGCGTCATGCGCCACGCCGACGCGGGCTACGACGAAGCGATCGCCTGCGCCCGCGAGCGGGGCGTGGACCTGCCGATGCTCGGTTCGCAGGCTTGAGGAGCGCGGGCCCGACCGATCCGACCCTGACGATCGACCTGCGCCGCGGCATTCGGGCGGACAGGCTGTTGCTGAGCCACACGCGCACGGCGGGCAAGCGGGCCTCGGTCCGCGCCCGGTTGGTGGAGGTCACGCTCAACCCGCGCGGAGTGCCGCACGTGATCGAGATGGAGCCCGACGATCTGCGCAAGACCGAGTGGGTGTTCCCCAAGCCCACGATCGTGCGTAGGATCGGTCTGCGCGTGCTCGACCGCACGGCGACGTCCAAGGCGGACGCCGTCGGCTTTGCGGAGGTCGAGCTGCAGCTGCGACGATGACCCAACCGGCATTCGCGATCGGCATCGACCTCGGCGGAACGAACATCAAGGCGGCGGCGGTGGACACCGCGGGCTCCCTCCTCGGCGCCCGCACGGTCGCCACCGAGGACCGCGACGACGGGACGAACCCGGCGCGCTGGTCCCACGCGCTGCTAGGCCTGATCGGCGACCTCGAACGCGCCGGTTCCGGGTCCGCCGAGGCCATTGGGCTGGCCGCGCCGGGTCTGGCTGCGGCCGACCGGCGCTCGATCGCCCACATGCCGGGTCGGCTGGAGGGGCTGGAAGGCCTCGACTGGACCCACGCCCTGCAGACCCCCAGACCGGTCACCGTGCTGAACGACGCCCACGCGGCCCTGGTCGGGGAGGCCTGGACTGGAGCCGCCGCGGGGCTAGACCATGCGGTCCTGTTCACGCTCGGCACCGGCGTCGGCGGCGCCTGCCTGGCGGACGGACGGCTGCTGGAGGGGGCGGGAGGCCGAGCCGGGCACTGGGGTCACCTGTGCCTCGACCCCGGCGGCGAGCCTGACATCACGGGCATGCCCGGCAGCCTCGAGGACGCCGTCGGCGAGTGCTCCCTCGAGCGCCGCAGCGAAGGGCGCTTTCGCACGACCCGCGAGTTGGTCACGGCAGCGGCCGCCGGCGACGAGGGGGCGCGGGCAGTGTGGGAGCGCTCGGTCCGCTCCCTGGCCTGTGCGGTCGCCTCGGCCATCAACGTGCTCGATCCCCAGGCCGTGATCCTGGGGGGAGGCGCGGCTCGTGCGGGGGCGGCGCTCTTCGAGCTCCTGGAGGCCGAGCTGGATGCGATCGAGTGGCGACCTCTCGACCGCCGCGTCCCCGTCCTTCCCGCGCAGCTCGGTCCGCTCGCCGGAGCGGTGGGAGCCGCTCGCCACGCAACCCTGACCACGCGAACGCAACGAGGACGAGCATGAGCGCACCGTGGAAGATCGTCGGCATCAACTTCGACCACATGCACATGGGCGACAACCTGCGCTTTGCCCACGACCACCCCGACACCCGGATCGTCGGCTTGTGTGATGAGGATCCCGCGCGCATGCAGTCGGCGATCGAGACCTTCGGCATCGCGCCCGAAGCGGTCTTCACCGACCTCGACGAGTGCCTCGAGGCGACTCGGCCCGACCTGGCAGTGCTGTGCCCGGCCACCGCGAGCCACGCGGACTGGGTGGCGCGCGTGGCGGCCCAGCGTGTGAATGTGATGCTCGAAAAGCCCTTCGCCGCGAACCTCGCCGACGCCGACCGGATGATCGCCGACATGCGCGAGGCGGGGCGGCTGTTCGCGATCAACTGGCCGCTGGCCTGGTACCCGCCGCACGTGACCGCGCGGCGGCTCATCGACGAGGGGCGGATCGGGGAGGTGATCGAGGCGCACTACTACGACGGGAACCGCGGTCCGCTGTGGCACCTGGCGGACAAGGCGGAGACCGACGCGGAGTTCGTCCAGAGCAGCAAGGCGACGAGCTGGTGGTACAGCCGGGAGGCGGGTGGCGGCTCACAGCTCGACTACCTCGGCTACGGGGCGACCCTGGGGACGTGGTTTCTGGGCGGACGGGCGCCGATCGAGGTGACCAGCGTCGTCGACGAGCCTCCCGGCCTCGAGGTCGACGAGCACAGCGTGACCGTCGCGCGCTACGAGTTCGGTCTCTCGCGCTTCGAGACGCGCTGGGGGACCTTCAGCGACCCCTGGACCCACCAGCCGCAGCCCAAGTGCGGGTTCGAGATCGTCGGGACCGACGGAACGATCGCCAGCTACGACTACGAGGACACGGTGCGCCTGCAGACCCGCGAGCACCCCGAGGGCGTCGTTCTACCGGTGGACGTCACGCGGGCGCCGCTGCAGAACCCGATCCAGTACCTGCTCGACTGCCTGGAGCACGGCCGCGCGGTCGAGGGACCGCTCTCGCCGTCGCTCTCGCGAATCGGCCAGCAGATCGTCGACACGGCGGTGCAGAGCGCGCGCGAGAAGCGCACCGTCGCCCTGCTCGGCTGAGCGCTGCGGTCAGGCGCTTCGCTCGTGCCCCTCGTGCGCGAGGGAGAAGAGGCCGGCGACGAGGCAGACGGCGCCGACACCGACCGCGACCCAGTACCACGCCGGGCTCTGGGCGATGTCCACGGCGGAGTTGTCGAGCGGCTCGGTCGAGAGCAGGGCGACGGCGACACCGAGGGCGTTGTTCGCCATGTGCGCTGCCATGGCCGGCAGCACAGAGCCCGTACGCCAGGCCAGAAAGCCCATCCACAATCCCAGGGGCAGGACTCCGAGGGCGTGGACCGGGCTCATGTGCATGGCGGCGAACACGAGGCCGGGAACGGCGATGGCCGCCGGAGCGCTCCAACGCTCCAGGAGGCGGCGCTGGACGTAGCCGCGGAAGAGGAGCTCCTCCGCGAAGCCGGCGCCGAACACGACCGTGCCGAACATCAGGATCGCCGCCAGGCCGCGCGGCTCGCTGATCAAGCGCCCGATGAACTCGAGCTGCTCGTCGGCCTCCAGGCCGAGCAGGTGGATGGGGAGCGTGGCGAGCAACTGCACGGCGGGCGTCGCGCCGAGCAGCAGGAGGACGCTGCGCGTGCTGACCTTTGGGCGGACCAGTCCCAGGCGCCGACGAAACGCCGACGGGGAGAGGGCCGCGGGGATGACTGCCAGGCCGACCAACGTGACTTGGCCCGGGAGGACCAGGAATGCGATCCCGAGAGGGTGGTCGAGCAGGGAGCCGACGAGCTCGAGGGAGTCCTCGCCGCCGCTTGGAAGGCCGCCGGTCACGAGCAGGATGCCCGCGAACAGGCCGACGACCGAGACCACGAGCAGGCAAGGGATCGCCGCCAGCAGAGTGAGGAGGGTGAAGACCAGGCGCGGGGGCGAGGGAGCGCGGTGCTCGGGCGCGGGGGGCGGCGGAGGAGCTGAGGGGGTGGTCATGGGAGGTGGCGGCTCCCGGCGCGCCGCCGGCCGAGCGTGACACATGATAGGTGCCGCGGAGCGCCCCCGCGAGGGGCCCGAGGGCTCGGGGGGGCGCTCGGCGGGGCACGAATCGCAAAACGGATCCGACAGTCACCTTATGCTCTCGGAATCCTGGTGCATAATGAGGTCGGAAGACGGGGCGGGAAGGCCGCCGAGAGTGGTGCGGAAAACCCCGTCCGATGACGCTCTTGAGAGTGTCGGGACAGGCGGCACCCGGGCGCCGGAGCCGGGGATCGAGCGAGATCCCAGGCGGGGCAGACCGCGGGGGACCCCGCAGGGGTGCCCCGACCGCTGCGGTCTCGACGCTCACCCAGTCACAATCCCCCCGAATCTCCTCTCACTCACCTCTCCTCTCACTCACCGATCCGAAAGGTGCAGCAATCATGATCAGGACCTTGATGGCGGCCGGTGCCGCGCTCGGCCTGGCCGGCGCGACCTCCGCGCAGGATCTCCAGCCCAGGCTGGGAGATCCCGTTGCGGGGCTGACCCCCGACCAGTACCAGCGCTTCCGCAGGGGCATGACCGTGTTCAACACGAACCTGACCCCCGCCGACGGTCTGGGACCGGCGTTCAACGACATCTCGTGCGGCAACTGTCACTCCGGACCGCTTCCGGGCGGCGGCAGCGTGCGCACGGTGACGCGCTTCGGCGTCGCCGCCACCGGCGGCAACCCCTTCGATCCCCTCGGACACCTCGGCGGCAGCCTGCTCCAAGAGCAGGCGATTTCGGTCGACTGCGAGGAGCACGTCCCCGCCGAGGCGAACGTGATCGCCGAGCGCATGACTCCGATCACCTTCGGCGCGGGCCTGCTCGAGGGGATCGACGACGCCGAGCTCCTGCTGCTGGCGAGCAACCAGCCCCCGGGCCTGAATGGGTTCCCCCACATGGTGCCGCTGCTGGAGGATCCGACCGCTCCCTTGCGCGTGGCCAAGTTCGGGTGGAAGGGCGTGATCGCTACGACGAAGTCCTTCTCGATCGACGCCTCCCTGGGCGAGATGGGTCTGACGACGGTCTTCCTGCCCAACGAGACCGCTCCGAACGGGGACGCCGCCCAACTCGCCTTCTGCGACTCGGTGCCCGACCCCGAGGACCTCCCGGACGCCGACGGATTCACCCGAGTGGACCGCTTCACCGACTTCCAGCGCTTCCTGGCCGCGCCGCCCCAGACGCCGCGTGCGGGGATGGCCGGCGAAGTGCTCTTCGACGCCATCGGCTGCGGCGGGTGCCACTACTCGCCCGGCTTCGTGACCCAGATCGCCCCCGAGAGCGCCCTCTCGGGGATCCCGATCAAGCCCTACACCGACTGCCTGCTGCACGACATGGGCAGCCTCGGCGACCAGATCGTCCAGGGCTCGGCGACCGAGGACATCATGCACACCCGCGCCCTGTGGGGCCTGCGGGCTCGGGACGCCTTCCTGCACGACGGCCGCGCCTCCGGCGGTTCCTTCGCCGACAACATGCGGGCGACGATTGCAGAGCACGAGGGAGAGGGCGCCGCCTCGCGCGCCGCCTTCCTCGGCTTGTCCAGCCTCGAGCAGGACCAGCTGATCGCGTTCTTGGCGTCCCTCGGCCAGGAGGAGTTCGACGCCGAGGTCGACAACGACCTCGACGAGTTCGACTGGTTCTTCCTGGAGCCGCACTTCACCGGACCGGGAGCGGGCTCGATCTCCCCCGACGACTCGCCCGCGAACCTGTGTGACCTCGACCAGGACGGTGACTTCGACCTGATTGAGTTCGGTCTCCTCCAACGCGCCTTCACGGGCCAGATCTTCTAGGAACCAAGGAACCCAACAGATGAAGAACACCCTCATCACGGTCGCCTTGGCGACCCTCGGAATCCCCGCGAGCGGCTCCGATCTCGTGCTCTCCGTCGAGAGCGGCGGCGCGCACCAGGTCACGGTGAGCCCGGGCGAGACCGTCGACTTCACCATCACCGGCGTCCTCTCCGACACGAACAACCGGGGTCTGGCGATGTTCGCCTTCGACCTCGATTTCGACGGCGGAGCTCTCGCCCAGGTGACGAACCCCGGTACGCCGGAGACCTTGAACTTCGCCTCGCCCCTGGGGATCAACAACCCCGCCGGCTACGGCGGGACGCTCATCGGGGGCGACTTGATCCAGGTCGGCGGCGCGCAGAACACCATCAAGCAGGGGTTCGCGCCCCAGCCCACCGGGACGGTGATCGTCGACGTCGGCCACTCGAGCCTGCTGCTGGCTAGCGGCTCGCTCACGGCTCCGGCCTCGTCGGGCGTGTACACCCTGGAGGTGGAGAACATCTTCGCCAACGTCATCCGCGGCGGGACCTCGGCCGCCGATCCGTTCTGGCACGTGGTGCCCGCGGGCGGGCAGGCGTCGGAGCTGGAGATCACCGTCGTCGCCTGCGATGCGTCGAACTACTGCACGGCCAAGCAGAACTCCCAGGGCTGCACGCCGGCGATGGGATCGACCGGGACGCCCTCGTTGAGCGGCCCCGACGATTTCCACGTGACCGCCTCGAACATGATCAACAACGCCAACGGGATCATGT
This sequence comes from Planctomycetota bacterium, assembly GCA_030746555.1. Taxonomy (GTDB): domain Bacteria; phylum Planctomycetota; class UBA1135; order UBA1135. The sequence goes on from JASLMK010000100.1 coordinate 114,341, forward strand.
TCTGGGGCCTGGCACCGGCGAGTACGCCCTTCGGTGGGGGAACCCTGTGCGTCAGTCCGCCGATCGTGCGGACGGCGGTCCAGAACTCCGGCGGCACGCCGGCTCCTACCATCGACTGCACGGGATCCTACTCCCACCACTTCAGCCAGGCGGACATGCAGGCCGCCGGCCTGGGGATCGGAAACACGTTCTACGCCCAGCAGTGGCAGCGCGACGTGACCCACCCCGACGGGACGGGCACGGGGCTCTCCGACGGCCTGGCCGTGACGGTCTGTCCCTGAGGGACATGGACGCAGACTGCGGCGCGGCGGTCCCTTCGCGGGTCGTCGCGCCGCAAGTCGTCGGGGTGGTGGCGCGCGTCGAGGGAGTGATCGCGTAGACTCCCTCCGATGAGGCGTTGCGCTGGCATCGGGGTCGTCGTGCTGACGGCGGGAGCGGGCCTCGCCCAGGAGCGCGCGGCCGACGTCGCCGATCTCCTGGGCAGGCGGGACGCCGTCTCGGACGACTGGGCGTCCGAGAGCGCCAGTGCGGGGGCCATGGGCCGCCTGCGGGCCCTGGCGGCCGTCCTGGAGGAAGCGGACGGCATTGCGGAGATCGATCCCACGGCGTTCGCTGTGGAGGGCTTCGAGGGCCGCTCGATCCGCACCGGCGAAGCGATCCGCGCCACCCACGGCGGCCTGGGGGTGGAGCGCTGGGGCGGCGTCGATGGGTGCGAGGCCGCCGGCCTCGGCCTGGAGGAGCTGCTCGGTGCCTGGAGGGCGCCGCTGGCGGGGGCCGAGGACGTGCACGTGCACTTCAAGATCGTCGCGGTGCGGATGGGAGAGGCGGAGGCGGGGTTCGCGACCGATGTCCTGTTCGACGCTTCGGGCCGCAGAGGCGAGGCCGTCGTCGCCTTCACCGGCGAGTGGACCGTGGATTGGGCGGTGTGCGAACCGCCGGAGGCGGGGCCGCTGCTGGCGCGCATCGAGGAGCGTCGGCTTGATCTCGTCTCGGCTCCGCGCCCGCTGTATTCCGAGCGCACACGGGCCATCCTCGCGGAGGCGGGAGGCGCGACGGACCTGTTGGCGCAGGGGTGCGATTACTGGAACGGCCGCGTCGACGACTTGGGAGAGCCCAACTTCTGGGGGCACAACGGCCTCGCGGTCGCGGACGTCGACGGCGACGGCCTCGAGGACCTCTACGTGGCGACGGGGACCGGCCTGCCCAACATGCTGTTCATCCAGAACGCCGACGGGAGCGCGACGGAGCGGGCCCTGGAGGCCGGCTGCGCCTGGCTGGACGACACCAAGGGCGTCCTGTTGATCGACCACGACAACGACGGCGACCGCGACCTGTTCTGCGCGATGGGGCCGTCGATCGTCCTGTCGACCAACGACGGCGAAGGGAACTTCACGCCCGCGCGCCGCATGCGGGCGGCTTCGACGGCGGGCTTCTACTCCCTGACCGCGGCCGACTTCGACCTCGACGGAGACCTCGACCTCTACGCCGTGCGCTATGTCAAGACGTCCTACGGCGACAGCGTGCCGATGCCGTTGCACGACGCCCGCAACGGGCCGCGCAACCATCTCCTGCGCAACGACGGCGAGGAGGGCTTCACCGACGTGACCGACGAGGTGGGCCTGGGGGAAGGCAACGACCGCTTCAGCTTGGCGGCCTCCTGGTGCGACTACGACCTCGACGGTGATCCCGACCTGTACGTGGCCAACGACTTCGGTCGCAACAACCTCTACCGAAACGACGGCGGGAGGTTCGTCGACGTGGCGGCGGAGGCGGGCTGCGAGGACCAGGCGGCGGGGATGGGGGTCAGCTGGGCCGACGCGGACGGCGACGGCGCCCCGGATCTGCTCGTCAGCAACATGTACTCCTCGGCGGGGCGCCGGATCTCCTACCAGCCTCGCTTCAAGGGCTCCGACGAGACCCTACGGGCGGAGCTCGCGCGTCACGCCCTGGGAAACAGCCTGTTTCGAAACAGCGGCGACGGCACTTTCGAGGACGTCGGCACCGAGGCGGGCGTTCGCATGGGGCGCTGGGCCTGGGGGGCGGTGTTCACAGAGATCGACGGTGACGGTCGGCCGGACATGGTCGTCCCCAATGGGTTCCTGACGAACACGGAGTCAGAGGACTTGTGAAGCTTCTTCTGGCGGCGCGTGGCGTCGCGCTCCCCGGCGAACGAGGCGGAGGAGGAGGCCTACGAGAACGGTTGGGCGGCCCTGAGCCGCCTGATGGACTCGGGGGCCTCGTGGAGCGGCCGGGAGCGCCACTGCGCCTACCTGAATCTGGGAGAAGCGGGGTTCGTGGACGTCTCGGGCGTCTCCGGCCTCGACTTCATCGACGACGGCCGCGCCCTGGCGGCGACGGACTGGGACGGTGACGGCGCGGTGGACTTGTGGTTGGCTCACCGCACCGGTCCGCGCCTGCGCTTCCTGCGCAACCAGTCCACGGGGGAGTCGCACTTCGCGGCCTTCACCCTGCGCGGCGTGACGTGCAACCGAGACGGGGTCGGCGCGCGGGTGACGCTCGTCGCCGGGGACCGTCAGTGGAGTCGGGAGGTACGCGCGGGGGAGGGCTACCTCGCCCAGTCGAGCACGACCTTGACCTTCGGCTTGGGAGCGGTGGAGTCCCTGGAGGACGTGATCGTCACCTGGCCGGGGGGCGAAGAGGAGCACCTGGGCGCTCTGGCCGTGGACCGGCGCTGGTCGGTGGTCCAGGGAGCGGGGGAGGCGGTGGAGCTCCCCGCGCGCGGCCCCCTCTCCCGGGAGGCCGGTCCTTTCTGGCCCGAGCGCGACTCGGCGGCGCGTGTCGTCCTGCGTACCCCCCTGCCCCTGGCCCCGAAGCTGCAGGCGGCCTTGTACCCCGACGGCGTCGAGGGGCGCGCGCGCCTGGTGAACCTGTGGGCGTCGTGGTGCGCCCCGTGCGTGGAGGAGCTCGGCGCCTTCGCCCGGCGCTCCGACGAGCTGTCCTACGTGGGCCTCGACGTCCTGGCGGTGGCGGTCGATCCCGCCGGGGACGGAGAGGCAGCCGCGGCCCTGTTCGAGGACCGCATCGCCCCCCTGATGGCGGCGGAGCCCTTCGGGCCGGTCCGGCCCGAACAGGGCGTCATCGACGCCCTCCTCGTCCTGCTCGAGAGCGTTCTGCGTGGCCGAGACGCCACGGCGCTGCCGGTGAGCCTGTTGATCGACCGCGACGATCTGATCCAGGTCGTCTACCTCGGGCCGGTGGGGGTGGATCGGCTCCTCGAAGACGCCCACGCCTACGGCATCGACGGGGTCGGCGCGCGCCCCCGGTCCTCGCATCCGGGACGCTGGTTCTACGGCATGCCGCGCAATCTGGGGGCCCTGGCCGCGGAGCTGGAGTCTGCGGGACGGGGCGAGGAGGCGGCCTACTACCGCGCCTTGCTGCGCGTCCAACGCTCGGGCAGGGGCCGCCGCTGACCCTCTCGAGGGGCTTGGGGCGGTCGAAATGGCGGATTCTCCGGCGGATCCGGGGCGCCTTCGACGCATTTGAGGGTGCGACGGTCGCCCGTCTGGCCGCTTCGAACCTCCCGCGGACAGCCCTTACCTGATCGGGACCTGTCGGGGGGCGAGAAACGGCCCCGGCGGGCGGTGGTGGCGTTAGGATAATCAGTAGGGTCGGAGCGGGCCGCCGTGCGGTCGTGCGGCCGGCTCTCGCCGAGTCTCTTTTCACTTCTTCACTGCTGACGAGTGCCGCGACCCGCCGCCCATGCGAGCGCACAAGCGGCGCCCCCCCCCACCCCCCCGAGATCCGCCCGGCCGCATGCGGCAGGCCCGCGGGCGGTACGAGGGATGGGAGGACCACATCTCTCTCATCTCACTCGTCCCACGAACCCGGAACGAAGAGCCGACGGAAGGCTGAACGAAACCATGACCAAGTTGACGACGCAAGCGACCTGGGGAGTCTGCCGGAGGACTCTCGTACCCGCCGCCTGGTTGGCCGCCCTGTCGACCCTCGCCGGAGCCCAGGGCTTCGGCAATGAGTGGGTCGAGTTCTACAACGACAACTCCAAGCTGGTCGCCGGAAACAGCATCGGGCTGGGCGACACCGAGGAGAAGGACTACATGCAGGGCGACCTCGACAAGGACGGCTGGACCGACCTCGTCTGTGTCCGCAAGCAGCCCTTCACCACCCCAGGGCGGCGGCGCAACGTCTTGTTCATGAACGAGGGCGGAACCCTCGTCGACAGGACCACCCAGTATGCCACGGCCTCGACCGTGTCCGGGGACCAGGGCTTCCTCGCGCTGACGAACGACCGGGACGTCGTGGTGGTGGACGTGGACCTCGACGGTTGGCTGGACGTCGTCACCTGCACGACCTTCACCTCCGGTCAGCCCAAGCACATCTCTCACCCGCGCGTGTACATGAACCTCGGCAACGATGCGGGAGGGAACTGGCAGGGCCTGCGCCACGAAGACACCCGCTTCCCTCAGCTGGTGCTCTCGAACGGCAATCCGTCGTTCCCGATGTTCTGCTCGGTTGACGCCGGTGACGTTACGGGAGACGGCTATCCCGACCTCTACTTCGGGGACTACGACTCGGGCACCCCCTCCGGCGGCGGCGACATGAACGACCGCCTGCTCATCAACAACGGGAACGGCTACTTCACCGATCAGAGCTCCGCGCGGATGACCTCCCAGATGCTCTCCTCCGCCTTCGGCAACTCGGTTGCCGTGGCGGACATGAACCTCGACGGCGTCAACGACATCGTCAAGGACACCTCCCTGAACGCCCCCCAGTATGTTTCGGTCTCCTACAACGACCCGGAGAACGAGGGCTACTTCGACCTCTTCGACGCCTTCCACGACTTCGCCCCCTACCATGTCAACATCGGTGACCTGAACAACGACGGCCGCATCGATGTGGTCGTCAGCGACGACGGCAACGACCGCTACCGCTACAACCTCGGCACCGACACCTTCGGCCGGGTGACCTGGGGATCGGCCAAGACCTTTGATTTCCTCTCGGGCGGTGACGACGGGTTCGCCAGCGACAACTACATCGTCGACCTCGACGAAGACGGCTGGGCCGACGTCCTGATCTGCGACGTGGACGTGGACATCTCCGGCTGCAGCCGGAGGGCCCACATCTACCACAACCCCGGCGGCAACGTCGGCCAGCAGATCACCCTGCGCGAGGAAGCCCAGCAGGCGGGTAACGGCGGCTGGAAGGGGGCCGTCGGCATCTCCGGCAGCGCCCTGCAGGGCATGCACGACATCTGCGCCTTCGACATCGACAACGACGGCGACAAGGACATGGTGTTCGGGCGCTGCTCGGGAACGGACGTGTGGTTCAACACCCTCGACCCCACGCCGGATCCGGTCGGCACTCCGGTCTGTTTCTGTGACGGCAGCGGTACGGCCGCGCCCTGCGGAAACACCGGTGGTGCCTTCGAGGGCTGCGCGAACTCCACGGGCTCGGGCGCGAGCCTGGCCGGCTTCGGATCGGACAGCGCCTCTGCCGACGACCTCGTGTTGGACGGCCTGGGCATGCTGCCCAGCCAGCCCGCCCTGCTGTTCGTGGGCAACAACACCCTCAATGGCGGCAACGGCGTCACCTTCGGCGACGGCCTGCGCTGCGCCGGCGGCAGCGTGGTTCGCCTGGGCGTGCAGTTCCCCGATGCTGGCGGCGGAGCCTCCTGGGGTCCGGGCCTGGGCGCCACCGGCGGCTGGGGCTCCGGCGACGGCCGGACGTTCCAGGGCTGGTACCGCGATCCCTCGGGCAGCCCCTGCACCAGCGGCTTCAACCTGACGTCGGCGGTGCGGGTGGTCTTCGGTCCCTGATCGAAGCCCGATCCCGATCGAACAGGCGGCGTCCCCGGTGGGCGCCGCCTTCTTCGTGGGCGGCGGCGTGCCCGCAGTGCGCTCCGACGCCGGTGCCGGCGGGAGGCCGATCAGGGAACCCGGATGACGTAGGCGCCGCTGGCGCGCTCGGACTCTTCCAGCGTGCGCCCCAGGCGTTCGCCCGAGCTCATGGAGACGACCTTCACGTCGAGTCCGGGGCGGCGCCGCAGCATGCGGGAGACCGTGCCCTCACCGCGGTCGGAGTGGAAGCGCCCGCACCAGTGGACGACCAGAGGGTCGTCGTCCTCGTACTGCTCCAGGGCGTCGATGATGCTCTCGGCCATGCGGTCGTCCTTGATGCACTGGGCGGCGAACCAGTTATCGAGGGACTTGTCCGCCCCGTCTCCGTGCCCGCCCATGGCTTCCTCGAAGCGTGCGCGGTAACTGGGCTCGTCCACCGTCAGGCCCCAGGGGGCGTGGCGGTCACCGACGACGCGGCTGGCATGGCCGCGGCTTACCGAGCGTGCCAGGGGGCGGGGGATGTTGGCGGCGACGACGGGGACACCGTTGGCCTTGGCCCACTCGACGGCGGGCCGGTAGTGCTCGAAGTAGTTCCCCCAGGGCCGCGAGTTCTCCAGGAAGGTCCGCTCGTCGATCTCGCCGGCGAGGTAGGCGTCGAGCGTCTCCTGGACATCCGCCTCGAACATCTCCATCGAGAGGATCACACCGGGGCGGTGGGCGTGGAGCATGCGCGTCGTCCAGAACTGCACCTTGTGCCCGACGTCGTTGTCGTGTTCTTCGCCCAGGAACACGACGTCCGCGCCGGCCATGCGCTCGGCCATGTCGGCCAGCTCGACGGGTCGTGCCGTCGCCGTGTCGAAGGCGATGTAGCGTCCGCCACGCACTCCGGTCTGGCAGGCGGGTGCGGTCAGGACGGCGAGCAGGAGCAGGGAGGTCGTGTGCTGATTGAGAGTCATGCCGCCAGGGTAGTGCGGGGCGCCCTAGGCGTCGAGCCGTTGGCTCTGGCCCACGAGCTCCTTGCGGCGCTGCTCCAGCCAGCCCTCCGGCGGTGCCGCCCCGACGAGCTCCATCAGCCGCTCGTCGGGACGCCCGACGCCCTCCAGAGCCCGGGAGGCCAGCGCGTAGAGGTCCGTCTCATCCCTCTGGGAGTCCAGGAGGGGGCGCAGGGTGCAGATGGCGTCCGCGGCCCGGCCGAGAGCGAGCTGGGCCTCGGCGCGCACGTACAGAGCCGGGAGCGCGTAGACGCCGTCCAGCTCGTCCACCATGTGCAGCGCCTCCTCGGCGCGGCCCTTGGTCAGCAGGACGTTCGCCAGGCGCAGGCGTGCCGCGCGGTCGGTCACGCCGGGGCTCGCGGGCACGAGGTGCGCTCTGCCGCCCAGAGCGAGGCAGTCTCGAAGGCAGCGCTCGGCGCCGGTGAGCTCGCCGGCGCGCTCGAGTGCGACGCCTTCGAGGAAGGTCAGGTCGGGGTGCGGGTCGTTGGTGCGCCGCGCGGCCTCGCGCACGGTCTCGAGGGCGGCGCCGTGATCGCCGCGCTGGAGCTGGCAGAGAGCGAGGATCGCACCGAGGGGGATTGGAGAGGGCCGCAGGAGATGCTCGGGGATCTCGTCCAGGGCGGCGAGCCACGGCCCGAGGGCGTGCTCCGCGATCTCGTGCGCTTCGTCGGGCATGCCGCTCGCGAGGTAGGCGCGGGCAAGGTGCGCGGCAAGCTCGCCGTCCTCGGGATCTTCGGCCAGGGCGCGCTCGAGCAGCGCCGTGTCGCGTCTCGCTCGGCGGTGTGGGCTCTCGACCTCGAGTGCGTCGCCGTAGCCTACGATCGGTGCGTCGAGCTTGTCGATCCGTCCGCCGTCGGCCGTGAGCCGGAGGTTGGCTCCTTCGACCACGCTCTCGTGGATGCGCCGCCGGAAGCGGACGCGCGGGTCGTTCACGAGCAGGCGAGGACTCCAGACGGGATCCCACCGTCGCCCCGTGCCTCGCGCCACCTCGGTCGCGGTGTGATCGAGGGAGCTCGCGTCGTGGACGGGCAGGAAGGCGAGGACGAGGTGCTCGTCCAGTGCGGCGGAGGCGAGGGCCTCGCCGGCGGAGGGGGTGAGGACCTCGTCGGCGTCGAGGATCAGGACGTGCGTCCCGGTGGCGCGCTCGAGGCCCGCATTGCGCGCCGCCGCCAGGTCGTTGCGCCATTCGTGGTCGACGACTCGCGCTCCGTGCGCGGCGGCGCGACGGCGCGTGTGGTCGGCACTGCCGGTGTCGACGACGATCGCCTCGAAGGCGACGCACGAGGCGCTTTCGAGGCAGGCGCCGATGCTGCCCGCCTCATCCTGCGCGATGACGCACACGGAGATCCTCCTCACGCCGGGGAGGATAAGCCGTGGGAGGAACCTCCACAATGCGGGTCTGGCAGGGAGAAGGGCGTGGAGTCGGGGTAGCTGTCGTGCGACGCCCACTTGGTCGAGGCTTCCCTGGCTACCGACCTGCGAAGTGGGCCAGAGCGGCGTCACGCTCGGCTTCGGCACCCGTGACCCTCCCCCGCTTCGGTGGACACCGGACTTGGGGTGACAGTTTGATCGGAGCGCGCAGCGCGTGAGGGCCTGGGGCGTGAGGGCGTGGCACACCCCTGCCTCACTTCAAAGAGGAGGGAGATCCCAAGCAGGGCTCCCGACATGTTGGTCAGGTGTGGATCCAGCTAGAATCAACCCATGAGACGCCTGCGGTTGGGATCCCCTCTCTACATCGCAGCCGGTGCTCTCCTCTCATTGGGCGTCTTTGGCTGTGGAGGCACCGAGGGGGAGCACACCTCCGAGAAGGAGTCGCGAGAAGAGCTGCCTGGTCTACGCGTCAATGCTCCAGGAGCTTTCCAAGGCTACACCTTGGTAGCCCCTTACTTGTCGACCTCGACCTTCCTCCTCGATATGGAGGGAGAGGTAGTTCATCAGTGGGAAGCCGACGAGACCCCGGCAGGAGGAGCATACCTGCTCGAAGACGGGAGCTTGTTGCGCTGCGCCGACACGGAGAATCCACGCTTCCGAACCCATGGCACGGGCGGTCGCGTCCAGCTCTTCGACTGGGAGGGCGAGTTGATCTGGGACTACCTCATCTCCGATGACCGGCGGATGCAGAACCACGACTTCGAGCCTCTTCCGAACGGCAACGTCCTCATCGCAGCCTGGGAGTACCGGAGCCATGAGGAGGCGATCGCCTCGGGCTACGACCCCGAGAAGGCTGACGAAGAGGGCCTCTGGCCTTGCGTGCTTGTCGAGCTCGAACCCTCGCCGCCGAATGACGCCCGCATCGTCTGGGAGTGGAACGCGTGGGATCACCTCGTCCAGGAGCTGGATCCCAGCAAGAGCAACTACGGAGAGATCGCGGCCCATCCCCACCGACTGGACATCAACAATCGGCCTCACCTGGACCGGATGAGGAGTGAGCGGGACCCCGAGAGCCTGGCGGCGATGGAAGGAGAGAGGGGACGCCTCGAAGAGGAGATGCGCTCCATCGGGTATGTGGGAGACACCGCGGAGGGGGAACAGGACGACTTCGACCTGGGCCTCGGCCCGGACTTCTTGCACGTCAACGGCGTCTCGTACGAACCCGACCTCGACCTCATCGTCCTCTCGTGCTGGGAGACCAGCGAGATCCTCGTGATCGACCACTCGACGACGACGGAGGAGGCGGCTGGAAGCACTGGAGGAGCCCACGGCCGAGGAGGCGACATCCTCTACCGATGGGGCAACCCGAAGAACTACGGGGCTGGAGTTGAGGATGACCAGCAGCTCTTCCATCAGCACGACGCCCGCTGGCTTCCAGGACCACGCCTGCTCGTGTTCAACAATGAAGCGGGACGTGCAGACGAAGGCACCCCGAGGTCATTCGGGAGCGGATCCTCGGCGGTCGTCGAGCTCGAGCTGCCCTTTGAAGAGGGCGAGGGCTTCTCGTGTCAACCCGGCTCACCGTTCGGTCCCGCAGCTCCCGCCTGGTCCCATCGATCGAAGACTCCTGGGGAGTTCTACGGGTCTTTCATCTCCGGGGCCCACAGGCTCCCCAATGGCAACACCTTCATCTGCGAGGGTCCCAGGGGGAGGCTGTTTGAGGTGACGCCAGATCACCAGGTGGTCTGGGAATACGTCATCCCCTTCGAGGGGATGTCCGTTTCAGACTGGTGGGAGCGCTTCGGTTGGGGTGACATGGACATGGAGTCGGAGGGCGAGGACGAGATGGAGGACTGGGATTCCATGGCTGACGATTTCATGGTCTCCCAAGCTGCGTTTCGAGCCACGCGAATCGCGCCCGATCATCCCGGACTTCGAGCGCTCGACCGCTGAGGGGATGCAGGTCGAGTGGCCCGACCATGGACCATGACCTGCCTCCCGCCAACGGAGGACTGGGTGAGGCCACGCCGGTCCCAACTGGAACTTCCAGTTCTGGTACCGGGACCATCAGGGTGGAGGCTGGGGCTACCACCTCTCAGACGGTCTCGAGGTGACGTTCTGCCCGTAGGGGCGTAGCGCGTGGGGCCTCGCCCCCGTCAGTAGGAAAGCCCCTATGCTGGTGTCCCGGAGGCCACCGCCCGGCCTCCGCTCACCAGACCACCAGGAGACCCCGCCATGACTCGTGTTGCCAGGTCCCACTGGCTCGTTTCGCTCCCGATCGCTGTGGTTCTCACCGCATCGATGACCTTCTCTCAGAGCTTCGGGCCTCAGCAGGAGATCACCACTGACGCGTGGTCTGCAAGAGACGTTTACGCTACGGATATCGACGGCGACGGAGACGCGGACGTACTCTCCACGTACTGGGGTCATATTGGGAGTGGTGGCAACAACATTGGCTGGTACGAGAACCTGGGTGGTGGCTCGTTCGGACCCGAGCAGGCGGTTACGGCAAGCGGCTCTGGCGAACCCAATTCCCTGTACTCCACGGACCTCGACGGCGACGGAGACGCGGACGTGCTCTCGGCGTCGGGGTACTACGTTTCCTGGTACGAGAACCTCGGCGGTGGGGCGTTTGGAGCGCAGCAGTCCATCGAAGACCCCTTTTTTGGTGCCAACTGCGTTTACGCCTCAGACCTTGATGGAGACGGCGACCGGGACGTGCTCTGGGCCAGTCCGCTTGACGGCAAGGTCGCCAGTCACGAGAACCTGGGTGGTGGGGCGTTCGGACCGGAAAATGTGATTGCGACGGGCTTCTTGTTGCCAGCTTCCGTGTACGCCACGGACCTCGATGGTGACGGAGACGCCGACGTGCTCTGGGTGTCGGGAGATACGCTTGCCTGGAACGAGAACCTCGGCGGTGGGTCGTTCGGGCCGACGCAGGTGATCAGCAGCATCAGCGGTGGGTTCTTCTTCGGATCTCATTCCGTCTATGCAACGGATCTGGACGGCGACGGAGACGCGGATGTGGTTTCGGCAGACTATTTCAACGACGAAATCGCCTGGTACGAGAACCTGAGCGAGTACGGCGGGGGTTTCGGTCCGCAGCAGGTGATCGCGATCAGCGTGGTTGCTGCCTTCGCCGTTTACGCCACCGATCTAGATGGTGACGGAGACGCGGACGTGCTCTCGGCTTCGGCAGACGACGACAAGATTGCCTGGTACGAGAACCTAGGAGGGGGTTCGTTCGGCCCCCAGCAGGTGATCACGACTGACGCGGATCATGCCCGCTCCGTGTACGCGACCGATCTCGACGGAGACGGGGACGCGGACGTGCTCTCCGCGTCGTCGGGCGACGACAAGATCGCCTGGTACGAGAACCTCATGGGTCCGTTCGACTGCAACGGCAACGGCATCCCCGACCCTGACGACATCGCCAACGGCGCACCGGACTGCGATGGCAACGGAGTGCTCGACGAGTGTCAGATAGCTGACGATCCGAGCTTGGATTGCCAACCTAACGGGACCCTCGACTCCTGCGAGTTGGACGTCATAACCGACTGTGACGGGGACGGGGTGTTGGATGAGTGTGAGATCAGTGACGATGGGTCGCTGGACCTGAACAACAACGGTGTCCTCGACTCTTGCGAGTGCCTGTCACAGAACTACTGCACGGCGTTGCCGAACTCCTCCGGACTGACGGCCAGCATCAGCTGGACCGGATCTCTGTTCATCGACGACAACTTCTTCAGCCTCACCGTGGCAGACGCCGCACCGCAGCAGTTCGGCCTGTTCTTCTACGGGTCAGATCAACAGTCGGCTCCCTACGGTGACGGCGTGGTGTGCGCAGCTGGGAGCCTGTACCGGCTCAACCCGCCTGCGATCACTGATGGCCTGGGCGATCTGGACAGGATCATCCACTTCCCCGACCCTCCGACTGGTTGGGGCCCCGGCGAGATCACTCCCGGCAGTACCTGGAACTTCCAGTTCTGGTACCGCGATCCGCAGGGTGGCCCAGCTGGCTTCAACTTCTCAGACGGTCTCGAGGTGACGTTCTGCCCGTAGGGGCGTAGCGCGTGGGGGGCCGGGGCGGTCCTCGCCCCCGTCAGTAGGAAAGTCCCTATGCTGGTGTCCCGGAGGCCGTGGTGGCCTTCATGGAGACATGATCATGAGACTCGCACAGCTGTTGCCCGTTTTCGTTATTTGGCCGTCCTTGGCCTTCTCCCAGGGCTTCGGACCTCAACGGGTGATCACGACAGAGGCTTTCGGTGCCCGATCCGTTTATGCAACGGATATCGATGGCGACGGTGACGCGGATGTGCTCTCGGCTTCTGCGATACATATCGCGTGGTATGAGAATTATGGAGGGGGATGGTTTGGCCCCCAGCAACTGATCGATACCGGCGTGGATGATGGCACCTCCGT
>JASLMK010000101.1 GCA_030746555.1 Planctomycetota bacterium
TGGCCCAACTCCGGGTCGACCGCGACGAGGATTGCAGCCACGCCCTCGTTGAGATGGTCGTAGTCATCGAAGGGCTCCAGGGCTGGGCGGCCCTCCGGATCCACCGACATGTCCCACGGGCGGAGGGAGTCCAGGCCCATCAGGTCGCGTCGGCGCTCGCGCCGCGCGGTCACCAGGGGCAAGACCACCTTGCGGATCGACTCGCAGAGGCGCCGGGCGTCCTCGGGCCCGTAGTCGAAGCGCCCCTTCGATCGGTACGCGTAGGACTCGTAGCCTCCTTCGGCGGGTCCCATCCCGGCGTTCGCGGCCGTCTGGGCTCGGAGCGCGAGCATCTCCGAGTAGATGCTGTCGTAGAAATCGGCGTCGGTGGCGTAGGCGTCCGCCTCCGCGCGCCAGGCCTCCTCTCGCAGCTCCCGGTCGTCCTTCTCCTGGAGGGAAGCGAGCTGGGTGGGCGTGAGCTCCTCCCCGCGGAACTTCACCATGATGCCGCCGGTCCTCTGCAGGTACTGCTGCCCGAGCAGGGAGACCCGGGTGCTCAGGGGTAGGTTCTCGGCGCGAAAGAGCTCGACCGAGGCGACGAGGGCCCGATCCATGACCGCGTAGCGCGACGGGTCCAATCCCGAGCGAAGCTCGGAGCCCGCGTATCGAACCGCGAGCGCGTGGGATCGCGCGCTCCACCGCGGGAGGACCTCCTGGGTGACCCGCGCGTGGGCCGCGGCAGCCTGCTCGTCCTCCGTGTCGAGGGTGGTCGCGATGTGGAGGCGGCTGGCCTCCTCCATGAATACCGATGCCAGCTCCGACGTGTCGAGGAGCCACTGCTCGAGCTCCTCGACGCTTCCCAGCTCGCGGGAGTCGAGCTCGTCGAACAGGGGCTCGACCTGCTCCCAATCGGACAGGCGCGCTTCCGCCGGCACGTAGCGACGCGGGTAATCCGCGGGAAGTGGGTCGAAGGGCAGGGGGGAGTGAATCATGACGCGCTCCGGGTTCGGCGAGGGCACCAAGGGTAGCAGCACTGCCCGGGGGCGCTGCTATGTTTGGCGGCGGTCGGGGGCCGTGCGCGACCGGTGGGAATCGCGGCGGCGGGTGGGAGAGAGGAGCGGGTCGGGAGGGCGGGGACGATGCCTGCGCAGAAGCCCATGGAGCTGCAAGAGGAGCAGGTGCTGTGGTTCCGCGCCCGGCGCGGCCACCTGGCCGGCCAGGGCGCGCCGGATCCGGGGGCGGCCGCTCGGGCCACCGTGGGCGTCCAGGCCCAGCAGGAGGCACCGGCGCTGCTCGGCATCAGTCAGCGCACGGCCTCGCGACCGAGCGCGGCCGAGCTGGCCACCGCCCTTCGGACGGGGCCCCGGGAGCTGGTCCGCACCTGGGGGCAGCGGGACACCTTGCACATCTTCGACGCCGCGGAGGACTGGGCGCTGATCGTGGCGGCGCGAGCACAGTGGGCGCCCGGAGGACGACGGGGGGTCATGCCTTCGGAGGCGGACCTGGCGGCCGGCCGCCGAGCGCTGCGGGGCGCCCCGGAGCCCTTCACCAAGGAGCTCCTGCACCGGGCCGTGACCCGGGCGTACGTCGATGCGGTCGCGGAGCAGGCGGAGAGCCTTCGCATGGACCCGATCCGCTTCGCCGCCGGGCGAGTCCTCTGGCAGCTGGCCCACCGCGGCGACCTGTGCATCGCGGGCAAGGTGGGCGCCGAGCGCACGTACGCGGCGCGGGAGGCGTGGTTCCCCGAGCTCTCCTGGCGAGCCGAGGCGGATCCGGCCGAGGCGGCGACCCGGCTGACCCGTCGCTACCTGGCGGCCTACGGTCCCGCGACCGCCGCCGACCTGGCCCACTTCTTCGGCGCCCGGGTGCGCGAGGCCGGTGGCTGGCTCGCCGCGCTGGAGGGGGAGCTGGTCCCGGTGCGCTGCGGTAGCCGGCGCGGGCTCCTGGCGCTCTCGGCGGACGCCGACGAGCTGCGAGCCAGCCCGCCGGGCGGGGCGGACTGGCCCCTGCGCCTGCTGCCCCTGTGGGACGGTCTGCTCATGGGCCACAAGGACAAGAGCTGGACCGTGCCGGAGGAGTCGGAATGCAAGCTGATCTGGCGCCGGGGCGCGTACGTGGCCGCCTCGGTCCAGGACCGGGGCCGAATCGTCGCCACCTGGACGCACCGCGCGCGCCGGAGCTCCCTGCGGGTCGAGCTCACTCCGCTGAGCGGCTGGCGGCGCCGACACATGGCCGCGCTTGTGCGAGAGGCGCGCTCGGTCGCCGCACACTTGGGCCTCGAAGGCGCCGAGGTGGAGCTGACGCACTCACACTGAGCTTCCGAGCTGCGTACCGTCCTCCAAGGTGCCGGTGCTCCCGTCACTCCGGCCCGGTCTTGGTCCAGGCCCCGCTGGCGACGTCGAGACAATGTGTCTCCACGAAGCCTCCGAACAGCCGTCGCTCGAAAACCAGGACGAAGCGATCGGTTTGGCGGCCGTAGCGGATTCCCTCGCTCATGAGGAAGGAGGGGAGTCCCACGTCGTTCGGGCGCAGCAAGGGGCCGGCCTTCGTGATCGGCTCTCCCGCGTCCGAACGGGTCGCGAGGTCCGTTGCGAGCTGCTCGCAGTGCGCACGGGCGGCGACGATGTGAGGATCGCCCCTGATCGCTCGGCACGCGATTCCGGGCGCCTGGGCGAGAGTGAGTGCGAGCAGGAGGTTCGCAGCGCGGGGCAACGATGCGTGAGGGTCCGCCA
>JASLMK010000102.1 GCA_030746555.1 Planctomycetota bacterium
GCTCCGAACCGCCCCCCTACTGGACAGAACGCCTGCTCTTCGTCCACGCCACCGACGCGGAGCGCTGGGACCGCACGCGCGGCCTGCGGCGGGCGATGGAGGCTGCGCGCCTGCGGACCGCGCGCGTCGAGCTCGCCGCCGGCGACCTCGAGGTCTCCCTCCCGGTCGCCGCCGGCGTCCCCGCCCGTGTGCTCGTTGGCACCGAGCGCACCTTCCTCGCCGATTACGACGCCGAGGTCGCCCCCGATGTCTCGATGCCCTACCCCGTGGTCGAGCGCTGGTTCGAGGGGCTGGCCTGGCAGGGACAGCTCTCCTCCCGCAGCCTCCAGGCCGAGCTACGCACGACCCACACCGAGGCCGTCGTCGTGGCGCCGCGCTCCGTCGCGGTCCTGGGGGACCTGCAGCTGCCGACGCGCTCCGTGCGCGCCCGCGTCCTGAGTCTCGAGCTCGGCGCCCCGCCCGTCGTCGCACTCGCCGCCGACGCGGGAGCGAGCGAGGTCACCGTGAGGTGTGTCGAACCCTGAGGACGCCGGCCCCGCGAGCCGCCCCTGCGCGGGCTATACTCGTTCGGCCGCCTCCCCCTCGAGGCAGCGTCAGCGTGAGACTCGGCCTCCACCAATCCGCCCGCCTGGCCCAGCGACTGGTTCAGTCGCCGCAGATGATCCAGGCCATGAAGATCCTGCAGCTCCCGGCGCTGGATCTCGAGGCTCGTATCCAGCAAGAGCTCGACGAGAACATCATGCTCGAGCGGCGCGAGGAGCAGGACTCCGCTCCCGAGCCCGACCCCGCCGCGCCCGAGGAGGCCGGCGAGTTCACCGAGCGCGACGCGATCGAGAAGATGCTCGAGGATCTCGAGCGCCTCGACCGCGACTACGGGGACGGTTCGCGGGTCACCGGCAGCGGCATCGAGGACAGCGACCGCAAGCTGGCCGCCATGCAGAACGCGCCGGACGTCCCCAAGTCCATGGCCGAGGCCCTGACCGAGGAGCTCGCCTTCCTCGACCTGACCGCGCGTCAGCGGTCGATCGCCGAGTACCTGGTGTGTTCCCTCGACGAGCGCGGGTACCTGCGAGAAGACCACGAGGCCCTCGCCGCCGGCTGTCCTCTCGAGGCGACGGAGGCGGGAGAGGCCGAGCCCGGGCCCATAGGCATCGAGGAGGTCCTCGAGGTGCTCTCGCTCCTGCGCGAGCTGATCCATCCGGGCCTGGGGGCGCGGGACCTGCGTGAGACCCTGCTCCTGCAGCTCGACGCCCTCGAGCTCGACTCGCCCCTGCCGCGCACGATCGTGGCGGGACACCTCGAGGAGCTCGAGCGCAACCGACTGCCCCACATCGCCCACGAGACCGGCGCCTCCATCGAGCAGATCAAGGGAGCCATCGAGACCCTCAAGACCCTCGACGCGACGCCCGGGGCCGACTACGGGGAGTCCCGCGCCAGCGTCATCCACCCCGACGTGGTGGCCGAGGAGCTCGACGGCGAGTTCCTCGTGCGCCTCGACCGCGAGCGCCAGCCGCGCCTGACGATCTCCCGCGCCTACCGCGAGCTGCTCAAGAGCGCCGCCAAGGGGGACGACGTCGAGTCCTGGCTGAAGAAGCGCCTCGAGAGCGCGCGCTGGTTCATCGACGCCCTCGCCCAGCGCCAGAGCACCCTGGAGCGCGTCGCCCGCGTCGTCCTGCTCCACCAGCGCCCTTTCTTCGAGAAGGGCCTGACGGCGCTCCAGCCCCTGAGGATGCAGGAGGTCGCCGACGAGATCGGCGTCCACATCTCGACCATCAGCCGGGCCGTGAGCGGCAAGTACGCCCAGACCCCGCGCGGGATCTTCCCGCTCAAGTTCTTCTTCTCCGGCGGGACCGCCGCCGACACCGGCGAGGTCACCAGCCAGGGCAGCATCCAGGAGCGCATCCGCGAGCTCGTCGACGGTGAGGACAAGCGCAAGCCTCTCTCCGACGAGGCCATCGCCGAGCGCCTGCGCGACGACAAGGGGATCACGATCGCTCGCAGGACCGTGACCAAGTACCGCAAGATGATGTCGGTGCCCTCCTCGAGCCAGCGCCGGACCTTCTAGAACCCGCACCCACCGGGCGCCGCCGCCCCCGACCCAACCCGAAGCCGAGTCCATCCCACCCATGAGCGTCCGAGCCACCGAGCTGCGCAAGGGCAGCGTGATCGATCACCAAGGTGACCTCCTGAAGATCACGGAGTACCACCACTCCACGCCGGGCAACTGGCGCGCGATCATCCAGATGAAGACCCGCAGCCTGACCACCGGGCAGGCGGGCTCGATCCGCGCCGGCTCCGGCGACACGTTCGAGATCGCCTTCCTGGAGCGGCGCAAGTGCGAGTACCTCTACCGCGAGGGCAACGGCGACTGCGTGTTCATGGACGGCGAGTCCTACGAGCAGTTCCCCCTGCCCGCCAGCCTGGCCGAGGACAGCATGGGCTACATCAAGGAGAACACGACGGTCGAGCTGACCTTCCACGACGGCCGCGCCATCGGCATCGACCTGCCGCCGACGGTCGAGCTCGCGGTGACCGAGGCCGAGGCCGCGGTCAAGGGCAACACGGCGACCAACGTGAAGAAGGACGCCGTCGTGGAGACCGGACTGGGGGTCAAGGTCCCGATGCACATCTCCGTCGGCGACCTCATCCGCATCAACACCGACACCGGCGAGTTCCAAGGCCGCTGCACCTGAGCGCGCGCGCGCTCACTCGCGCAGGTAGACGTGGACGTCGAGGTCCCGCCCCTCCATGTCCACGGCGAAGCGCCGCACGAGGCGACACTCCGCCCGCAGCCAGGCCCGGATGCGATCCCGGTCCCGCTCCCGGAAGCCCCCGAACCACTGGGGGCGCACCACCACCCAGATGCGCCGCGCGTGGCGCGTCCAGCGCCGCGGCGCGTCGGGAAACCAATCGGAGAGGGTGGCGACGGTCTCGGGGTGTCGCAGGTCGACGTTCGCGCCGCCGAGGGTGAACTCCCCCACCGGCGCCGCCATCCCCAACACCAGGTCCCCGGGCCGCCGCCGAGCGTCCACGTACTCGTAGGCGTCGCGCCACGCCGGCCGCTCGCCCTCCCGCACGAGCGCATACAGGGCCAAGTTCGCCACGGCGGGCAGGACCAGCAGGACGGCGACCGCCCGGTCGCGCACGCGGCGGTCGGCGGTCGCCGAGGGTGAGAGCAGGCCGCTCGCCAGGACAGCCGCCCAAGGCAGGAGCGCCAGGACGTACTGAGCCGAGATCACCATGCGGGTCGACAGCAGCGCCGCCGACACAGCGCCGAGGCTGACCACCGCCAGGGCGAAGCCGAGGAACGACTCCCCGCGGCGCAAGCCCGACCAAGCTCCGGCGAAGGCCCCGGCCAGGAGCACGGGTGTGAAGAAGTAGCCGCAGGTCAGCAGGAGATGAGACAGGCCCGCCAGCGGGCGGTCGATCCCCTTCTGGGAGGCGTGGTGCGCGAGGGCGTCGCTGGCCCAGGGTCCGGCGAGGAGCAGCGCGACCGCGACGAGCAGGGCGGTCAGTGCGAGGGCGGCGCGCCCGATCGTCTGGCTGGCCCTCGCCCGCCGGACCAGCGCCGCCGCGGCCAGGGGACCGGCGAGCAGGAGCGCCGAGGGGTGGAAGGCGCCCGCCAGACAGACCGTGCCCAAACCGGCGGCGGCCAGGACGCGTCCGCCCGCCGGCCCGGCGCTCCGCCACTCGCCACGCAGGAACAAGCCCGCACCCGCCAGGGAGACGCCCAGTGCGAAGGTGTAGAAGCGCGCGCTCTGGGACCAGTACACGAGCCAGGCGCTCGAGGCCACCAGGAGCGCCGCGAAGGCCGCGCGGCGCGTGCCCACCACGGGCCGGAAGGCCCACCAGGTGAGGGGCACGCAGGCGATCCCCGCCAGGCACGGGGCCAGGCGCAGGGAGAACTCGCTGGGCTCGCCACCCGCGAGCGCCACCACCGCCCCGATCAGGCGGTAGCCCCAAGGGTTGAAGATGCCCTCGCTGGAGAAGGCGTGGTGCAGGTCGGCCCAGGTGTAGGCCTCGTCGATCCACAGCCCCCACTCGCCGAGACGCCACAGGCGCAGGGGCGCGAGCAAGGCTGCGAGCCACAGGAAGGGACCCGCGCCCGCTCTCCAGGACTGCCCTGAGGTTTGGGACATGAGAGCTTCAGCAGAGTTCCACAGCCGGCCGACGATCGCAACAGCCCTCCTCCCCGCTCCGCTGCGCTTGCGTCCCCTCCCCCCGAGCCCCAGAATCACCACTGTGCCGCGCCCGCTTCCTCTGGTTTGCCTGGCCCTCGCCGCCCTGGCCGGGGGCTGCGCCGCCCCCGGCGGCCGCACACCGGTGCTGTTCACGACCGACCCCCCCGGGGCGGCCGTGATCCTCGACGGGACGCCGTCGGGCTTCGCGACGCCCTGCCAGATCGGCCTGCCCCTGGACGAGGGCGCGATCCAGGTCGAGCTGGTCAAGGACGGCTTCGTGACCGCGGTGCGCGCCCTGGAGGTGGGCACCCACACGGTCACGGTCCTGTGGAGCGAGATGAACGTCGGGCACCGCGCCTGGCGCTTCCCCCTGCACCTCAACGCCGACGATTCCTTCGTTCCGGTGCGCGCGATCAACCCGATCAAGCCGGCGCGCGTGTTCGTGCGACTCGCACGCAGCGCGGACTCGGAGCCCTGAGGTGCGGGGCGCGGTCTTCCTGGATCGCGACGGCACCCTGATCGTCGAGCGCGACTTCCTGACCGACCCCGAGGGGCTGTGCCTGCTGCCAGGCGCGGGCGAGGCGGTGGCCCGGCTCAACGCCGCCGGCTGGGCAGTCGTGGTCGTCACCAACCAGAGCGGCATCGCCCGCGGCCTGCTCGACGAGCGGACCCTGAGCGAGATCCACGAACGCCTGCACGCAGACCTCGCCGCGCACGAGGCGCGCCTCGACGGCGTGTACCACTGCCCCCACCACCCCGAACACGGACTGCCGCCGCTGCGCGCGGACTGCTCGTGCCGCAAGCCGCTGCCCGGCCTGCTCGAGTTGGCGGCTCGCGAGCTGGGGCTGGACTGCGAGCGCAGCTGGTGCGTCGGTGATGCCGAGCGCGACCTCCTCGCGGGGGAGGCGCTCGGCGCCCGCTCGATCCTGGTCGCCACGGGCAAGGGCGCCGCCGAGGCGACGCGCATGACCGCCGCGGGCCGCCCGCCAGAGCGCACGGCCGCCGACCTGCCCGCGGCGGTGGACGCGATCCTGGCCGCCGCTCAGGCGTCGGGCTCGGGCTGCTCGTAGACGCGCTCGATGCGGTACTCGCGCAGGGCGCTGGCGCGGGTGTAGATGATGATCTCGCCCACGAGCCCGAAGCCGACCACCTGGACGCCGAGCACGAACAGCATCACTCCCAGGAGGAACAGGGGTCGGTTCCACACCCCCGCCTCGGGGATCAAGAGCTTCTGGACCAGAACGCCGCCGGAGAGCACGGCGCCGACCAGGGCGAACAGGCCTCCGAGGGCGCCGAAGAAGCGCAGAGGCTGGAGGGTGAAGCGCGTCAGGAAGACGACCGCGGCGATGTCGATCACGCGCCGCACGTAGACGCCCAGTCCGAACATCCCCGCGCCGCCCCACTCGCGCACGTGGCGCACCTGGAGCTCCTCGACCGCGTACCCCTGGCGGTAGGCGACCACCGGCAGGAAGCGGTACATGTCGCCGTAGATCGCCAGTCCCGCCAAGGCCTCGCGGCGCATGGCGCGCAAGTAGCAGTTCAAGTCGTGGAAGGGCGCCCCGATGATGCGCCGGATCAAGAGGTTGAAGCCGATCGACTGCAGGCGGTTGAGGAGCGGGTCCACCCGGGGCTTGCGCCAGGGGACGACGAGGTCCGCGCCCTCGTCGATGGCGTGCAGCATCTCTCCAATCTCGCTCGGGTCGATCTGGACGTACTGCGGCGAAGTGACGATCACGCGCCCGCGCGAGCTCTCGAGCCCGGCGGAGAGGCAGGCCGACTCCCCGAAACGCTGCTGGAACGCCAGGGGCCGCACCTGCTCGGGGTTCGCCGCCTCCAGGGCCGTGGCCTCCTCCCAGGCGCTGCCGCGCACGCCGTCGAAGACGGGCACGCACTCCCAGGTGCGCCCCAGCCTCGTGAGCTCCCCTCCCAGGGCCTCGACGACCTCGCGCACCCGGCCGTCCGCCGTCTGCACGGGCAGGACGATCGTCACGTCGAGGGTCGCCTCGGGGAGGTCGGACAGCCGCTCCTCGGGGGCCTTGTTCTCGGGCTCAACCATGGGAGCTCGTCGCGAGGATCCTGCGCCCACGCCCGGCGAGGTGCACGTCGCTGGCCTTGACGACCAGCTCGGCCAGCAGGCCCAGGAGGAAGAAGTACGCCCACGCGCTCGCGCAGAGGGCGCAGGCGCCGAGCATCACCCCCGAGGCGACGCCGTCCTCGAGGACCCCCGCGCCGCGGGACCAGCCCGCGTAGGCGATCCCCCCGGCGGCGGCGGCGAAGGGCGCCGCCAGGAGCAGGAAGTACTGCAGGGGACTGCGGGAGAAGGAGGCGATCATCTTGACCGTCAACAGATCCGCCAGCACGCCCCAGGCGCGGGCCAGGCCGTACTTGCTGCGGCCGAAGCGCCGTGGTCGGTGTCCGACGACGACCTCCCCCACGCGCGCTCCGCTGCCGGCGGACATCGCCGGCAGGAAGCGGTGCTGCTCGGCGTAGATCGGCAGCTGCTCGACGAGCTCGCGCCGGAAGGCCTTGAGGGTGCAGCCGGTGTCGTGGATGGCGACCCCGGTCACCCAGGCGATCAGGCGGTTGGCGAGCTTCGACGGCAGGGTCCGCAGCAGCACGCCGTCGTGGCGCTCGCGGCGCCAACCGGCGACGATGTCGCATCCCTCGTCGAGCCGGTCCAACAAGGCGGGGATGTCGCCCGGATCGTTCTGCAGGTCGCCGTCGATGGTGACGACGACCCGGCCGCGGGACTGGGCGAAGCCGGCGGCGAGGGCGGCCGTCTGTCCCGCCCGCGCCCGGAAGCAGACGACCCGCACGTGAGGGTCGCCGCGCCACAGCTCCAGGAGGCGAGCCCGCGAACGATCCGTGGAGCGGTCGTCCACGTAGAGCACCTCCCAGGTCCGGCCGGTGGGTTCTAGAGCGGCCACCAGCTCGGTGTGCAGGACCGGCAGGTTCTGCTCCTCGTCGAAGACGGGCACGACGATCGAGAGGTCGATGGAGGAGGACACGATTGGGGGGGAGCGGGGCTCGGCTCGGGATGCGCGATCCCGTCC
Organism: Planctomycetota bacterium; assembly: GCA_030746555.1. Taxonomy (GTDB): domain Bacteria; phylum Planctomycetota; class UBA1135; order UBA1135. The sequence continues at coordinate 7,235 of JASLMK010000102.1, forward strand.
GGACGCACGCCCTGGGGTTTCCTTCGGCCAGGAAGGGGGCAGGATAAAGGCCCGCCGGGCTCCCGGCGGCGCCCGTTCCTTCTCGGCCACTCAGTCCCGACTTTGAGACTGAGGCCGATCAGGGATAGGATGCGCCCATGATCGATCCCGCTGGACCCTCCCCGCGGCCCGAGCCCTGGACCCTGGCGATCGGCCCGGGCGCGCGGCTGGACCGCCTGGGGCCCTGGCTCGCAGCCGGACGGCCCGACGCCGCCACCGGCGGTCCCGACGCCATCGATGCCCTCACCGACTGGGACGACCTGATTTCCACCTTCCCGGAAACGGGCCGTCTCGTGGTGGATGCGGACACCTTGTCGGACTGGGACGGAGGCAGGATCGAGGCCTTCCTCGCCGCTCACCCCACCTGGCACCTGCACCTGTGCGGCCGGGACTCCACCCGCTCCGCCACGCGCCGCCTGCTCGCCCGCGACCGCTCGGGCTGGACGCCCTGGCCCCCCGACCTCGACGCACTCGAAGACTTCCTGCGCGATCCCGCAGGGACCTCGGCCTCTCCGGCGTCGATCGCGCCCCGCGAGACCACGCCGGAGGCCTCGGGCGCGCAGAGCTTCGGCGGCGAGGCGCCACCGCGAGCCACCGACCCTGCGCCCCCCGCCGAGGCCGCGCCCGGGTCGTCGGCCCCCCCCGAGGCGACGCCCCGCCTCGATCCGAAGGTGCGGGCGGAGATCGAGACCATCCTGGAGCGACCAGCGGTCACAACTCCTTCTCCAACCCCGCCGCGCGCCGAGCCCGCGGCGCCGGCTGCGTACTTCCGTCGGCAGGTCGCCGACCTCGCGGACATCGCGCAGCGCCTGCGCTTCTCCCTGGCGCGCTGCCGCGCCACGGGCGAAGAGGAGGGCCCGCCCGAGACGGCCGCCCTCGCCGACCTCGAGGCCGAGCTGCTGCGCCTGCAGCAGTTCACGCGCACCCTCGGCTTCACGGCATCGCCGCCTCCGCGCGGCGACCAGACCCTCGACCTGCGGCGCCTGCTCGAGGAGCAGCTCGCCTCGCTGACAGCCGACGGCCCGCGTCCGACGACCCACCTCGCCGCCGGGGAGGCCTTGCCGATCGCCGGTGACAAGGCACTCCTCGCCCAGGCCCTCGACGCCGTGCTCTTCCTGGCTCTGTCGACGACGGGAGCGGAGGGCATCCTGCGGATCGAGGCCGCCGCCGACGGCTCGCGCGCCCGGGTGTCCCTGGCCTTCCCCGCCGGCCCCCTCGCGGGCCTGGACCCGGCCGCGATCCTCGAGCCCTACGGCGTCGCATCCCTCCTGCCCGAGCTCGGCCCCAACGCCCTCGCAGCCGCCCGGGGCATCGCCCGGGGCCAGGACGGCAGCCTCTCCCTCTCCGCCGGCCCCGAGGACCACCTGATCTGGATCCTCGAGCTGCCCCTGGCCGAGTGAGCCCACGGAGGCGCCGGACCCAGGCGCCCCCGCCCGCGGCCCCGCAGAGCGGGGTCGGCGGGCTCACCCGTGACCCGCCTCAACTCCGACCTCGGCCGGTGTCGAAGATGGTGAACATGCCCGGCTCCGGCGACCATCCCTGGGCTACGCGCCTGCTCCTGATCGACTCCGATGTCGAGGGAGCGCGACACCTGGCCCGGGCCCTCGAAGCGCGCGGCCACTCGGTGGAGGTCTGCGCGGGCACCCGGCGGCTCGAGCGCCTCCTGCGCTCGGAGGCCTGGGACGCGATCCTCTGTGATCCCCAGGTGGTCCCCATGCAGCGCATCGCTCCCCTCCTGGAGCGCCCTGGAGCGCCTGCGGTCATCCTCCTGGCCGGGTTCGGGTCGATCCAGGACGCCGTGGAGGCCATGGACATGGGGGCCTCGAACTACCTCTCGCGGCCCGTCTCCGACGAGCAGGTCGCCAGCGCCCTCGCCCGAGCCCTCGAGAGCCGCGACCTGCGCGCCGAGAACCGCCGCCTCAAGGCGCAGGTCGGCGAGCGCTTCGAGCTCGACAACCTCCACAGTCGCCACCCGTCGATGGCCGGAGTCTTCGAGCTGCTGCGGTCGGTAGCCGACACGCGCGCCACGATCCTGATCGAGGGCGAGAGCGGGACCGGAAAGACCCTGCTGGCGCGCGCGGTCCACCGCCACTCCTCCCGCGCCGAAGCACCCTTCGTCGAGGTCAACTGCGGAGCCCTGCCCGACACCCTTCTGGAGAGCGAGTTGTTCGGCCACGCCCGCGGCGCGTTCACCGGAGCCGCGCGGGAGCGCAAGGGCAAGTTCGAGGCGGCGCACACCGGGACCCTGTTCCTCGACGAGATCGCCTGCGCCTCCCTCGACCTGCAGGTCAAGCTGCTGCGCGTCCTGCAGGACCGCGAGTACGAGCGGGTCGGAGACGACCGCACGCGCAAGGTGGACGTGCGCATCATCGCCGCCACCAACACCGACCTCGAACGAGCGGTCGCCGAGGGCCGCTTCCGCCGCGACCTCTACTACCGGATCCGCGTGCTGCACGTGGAGGTCCCGCCGCTGCGCGAGCGCCCCTCCGACGTGCCCCTGCTGGCCGCGGAGTTCTGCGAGCGCTTGAGCGCCGAGCACGACCGGGCCCTGGAGGGGATCGATCCCGACGCCCTCGTGCTGTTGTGCGCCCACGACTGGCCGGGGAACGTACGCGAGCTGCAGAACGGCATCGAGCGCGCCGTCCTGCTCGCCCGCGGCGAGCGCATCCACAGCCGCGACCTGCCCCCCGAGGTCGGCTCCCGGGCCACGGGCGCGAGCGGCGCCACCCCCGATCCCGGCCCCCCAGAGACCCCGACGACCCTGCGCGAGGCTGTCGAGGCAACCGAGCGTGCGGTGCTCTTGGCCTGCCTCCGCCGCCACCGGGGCTCCCGCAAGCACGCGGCGTCGGAATTGGGCGTGAACCGGACGACGCTGTTCAACAAGATGAGGAAGCACGGCCTGATGGACACGGTCTTCGGCGCGCCCCACGAGGGGACCGCGCCTCCGGCCTAGCCCCCGCCGAACCCATCGATGAAGTGGACCCTGCGCATCCTGATCGCGCTCGCCCTGGGACTGGTCGCCCTCCTCAGCGGCGTGCTGAGGGGCGGCGACTCCTCCTCGGGGCGTGAGCTCCTGGCGCAGGTGCGCACCGCCCTCACCACCCCCGACTACGATCGCGACGCGGCCCTGCGCACGCTCGCCACGGCCCTGCGCCTGGCCGAGAGCGACGGCCCCCGCACCCTCGCCGCCGAGGTCCTCGAGACGCGCGCCGACCTGCTGATGGAGATCGGGGCCACCGAGGCTGCCCGCGCGGACCTCGAGCACCTCCTCGAGCGCTACCTGCCGGGGGACACAGAGCTGCGCTTGAAGCTGGTGGCGGCCGACCTCGCCACGGGCGACGTCGAGCACGGCCTGGCGACCACCGCCGATCTCCTGGCCGACGCTCCCGACTTCGGCCCGGCACTGGTGGCCTCCGGACGCCTGCACGCGCGCCTGGCCCAACGGCGCATCGACGAGTGCAAGGAGATCCTAGAGCTGGTCCTGGTGGCCGACGACGCCGCGGAGGCCCACCGGCTGCTGGCCCTGTTGGTCGGCCGGACGCCTGACGATCCGGGGCGGGCGACCAACGCCTTGCAGCTACAGGCCCTGTTCCCGCCCGGAGAGGAGGAGCGGCTGGCCCGCATCCTGGCCCTCGCTGACGAGGCCAGCTCCGCCGCTGGGGAGTCCCTCGCCGACTTCCTGAGCAGCCTGCACCAGGGGCACCTGGCCCCCGAGGCGATCTTGGGGATCGTCGCATCGCTCTCGTCCGCCGGGCGAGAGGCCCTGGCCGCCGACCTGGGCATGCTGGCCCGCAACTGGCCCGCGCTCGACGAGAGCGTCGAGGCCTCGCGCGCCCTCCTCGCCATCCTCGTCGAGCGCGGGGACCACGCGCGCGCGAGCGATGTCGCCAAGCGCTGGATCCGCAAGCGGACCCACCTCGATCCGGCCTTCCTCGACGAGCTGGGCGAGGCGCTGTACCTCGGCGAACAGTGGAACGCCCTCTTGTTGTGCGCCTCGCAGATGGGAGGCACGGGCACCCACAGCCGGCTGTCCGCTCGCCTGGTCTACCGCGGGTTCTCCCTCATCGCCCTGGGACGCGAGGAGGAGGGCGCTGCCTTGCTGCGGCGCTTTGCGACCGCGCGCCGCGTCGGCCCGGCCCCCGGCATGCGCGCCCGCGCCTGGCTGGGCGTAGCCGACGCTTCGAAGGCCCTCGGCGATCCGTTCGGGGAGCGCGAGGCCCTCTACGAGATGGCGCGCCTCGCGCCCGAGGAGTCCGCCGACGCCTGGTACCGGCTGGCGGGGATCCAGCTCTCCGATCGCCGCAGCGGTCTGGGCCTGCCGCTGGAGGCGATCGTGCAGGCCATGCGCCTGGCGCCCCGGCGCACCGAGGAGTTGCTCCCCCGCTTCGTCGAGGTCGGCGAGCAGCTGCTCGACGCCGAGGGACGCGACATGCAGGTCCTCCTCGCCAGCCTGCGCGAGGAGCTCTCCCTGCTCCCCAGGCGCACCCCCAACCCCTACGAGCTCCACCGTCTGACCGAGCTCTACGCAGCCGACGGCGAGGACTTCGGCGTGCTCACGGCCTCGCGCCAGATGCTCAGCCGCTTCCCCGGATTCCTGCCCGCCATCGACCTGCAGGCCGCGGCCCTGATCCGCATGGGCCGCATGCGCGAAGCCGCCGAGCTCTGCGTGCAACGCCTGGAGGCCAAGGGTCGCGACGAGGCCATCTCCGGGCTGCTGGCTCTCGTCCCCCGGGAGCTCTTCGACGGCTCCCAACTCGTCCGCATGATGGTGGCCGACCCGGCGCGCGTCGGCCGCCTGGAGGCCGCCGCCCACCTGCGCGCCCGCGGCGATCGCCGGGGCGCCCTCGCGGTGCTGCAACACGAGCGCGAGACGGCGCCCCACGCACACCTGCTGCGCGCGATCTGCGAGCTCCTCGCCGAGGAGGGCGAGTACGGACCCGCCCTGGGCGCCTTCGAGCGCATGCGGGCGGAGGGGGGCACGGACGCGACGTCGGCCCCCGATCCCCTCGAGCTCGTCTGCGCCCTGCGCGGGCGCCGGGCCCAGAAGGTCCGCTCCCTGGTGGATGCCTTTGCCGAGGCTCCCGCGGTGAGCCTCGAGGAGCTGATCGTGGCCGCCGACACCCTGCTCAGGCTCGGCGCTCCCGCCCGGGCGGGCGAGCTCCTCGACCTCGCCGCGGGCAGGAGCGCCCCCGATGGAGAGCGGCTCCTGCGGGCCGGCCTGTGCGCCCTGGCCGCGGGGGACCTCGAGCGCGCCGAATCAGAGCTCGATCGGGCCGAGCCGTTCCTGTCCGCCGGCGTGGCCGCCGTCGCCCGCGTGCAGCTCGCCAGCCGCCGGGGAGACTGGTCGGCGGTCGCGGACACCCTCGCCGGCCTGGGTGACGACGGGCCGGCCGGCTCCACCCGCGTCGCGGCCCTCGCGGCGCTCCTGCGCACCGACCCCGAGCGCGCGCTCGAGCTGTGCGCCGCCGATCCGGACCCCCAGGGGATCCTGCCCGTCCTGATCGCCATCCTCGCCCGCCACGCCGGCGGCCTCGAGCCCGCGCCGCCGCCTGCCTTCGGTGCCGGAAGCGCTCGCAGCACGAGCGAGTTCCTCCTCGGAGCCCCCGGCGCGCGGCGCTCCCCGCTCCACGCCGCGGCCCTGCTCCTGGCCCTGGAGACCCCCGGCTTCCAGGCCTTCGCCGCCCACGAGCTGCGCAGGCTCGCCGTCGCCTACCCGACCAATCCCTGGCCTGTGGTCCTGGAGGCGGAGGCCTGCCGGCGCCTGGGCGCCCAGGCCGAAGCGGAGCTGCTCTTGTCGGACGTGACCGCCCGCCAGAGCGCGTTCACGCCGGCCTGGGACCTCCTGGAGCAGGCGGTGCGCGAGCGCGTGCGGGCTCCCGATCACCCCCAGCTCACCCTCGTGCGCGAGAGCCGCCTCCTCAGCAGCGCCCGCGCGCGCCCGGACTCGCCCGAGGCCATGGTGCTCCTCTCGCGCAAGGACCGCGCCGAGGGCCACCCCAAGCGCGCGCAGAACGTCGCCCTCAGCTCCCTGGCGGTCCGCCCCGACTGGGCGGAGGGTCTGGCCGAAGTGGCCCGGGCGGCCTCGGACCTCGGCGACCACAACCAGGCGGTGACCGCCTGGCGCGAGGTCCTCCTGGACCGCTCGCCACACGTCGCCCGGCCGTTCGTGCCCGACTTCCTGCGGGCCCTCGCCATCGCCGCCGCAGACCCCGGCTCAGGCCTCACCCCGGGAGCTCACGAGAGAGTCTTGAAGGAGGTCGCCGACCAGCTTCCCCACGACCCGCGCCTGGCACTGGCGCGCGCCCGCCTGGCCCTGAGCGCCGAGCCGGACAACCCGGCCCTGGGGACCGCCCGCGCCTTCGGCCGCCTCGACGCGTTCCTGGCCGCCCACCCCGACACGACCCTGGAGAGCCTGCAACCCGGCTCCTCGGAGGACTGGGCCGAGTTCTACGTGGCGATCGATCCCGAGGTTGCCCAGGCCTTCCTGCGCTCCCAGCGCGAGCGGGAGCCGGGCAACCTCGAGCTGTGGTTGCAGCTCGGCCGCGTGCTGCAGAGTTCCGGGGAGATCGACGGGGCCGCCCAGACCCTGCTGCGCGTGACGCGCATCTCCCCCGACCCGCGCCCGCGCCTAGCCCTGGCGCGCTCGACGATCTCGCGCTGCCTCCCACCCCGGGCGATCCAGGGGCTGGTTGGTCCCGGAGTCCGCCCGACCGACCCGGACCAGGCCCTCGAGTCCCAGCTGATCTGGGCCCGCGGCCTCCTGCGCCAGGTGACTCGGAACTCCTGGGTGAACGCCGCTCTCTCCCTAGCGGAGCCGTGGGCCCGCCATGACCGGGTGGAGGACCCCGGCCTGCGGAGCGAGTTGGGCGAGCTGTACGCCACTGCCTTGCTGGCCCGCGGGCAGGTCGGCGACGCCGACGCCGCCCTGGTGGCCCTCGACCTGGCCTTGGAGGACTGCGACGACCCCTATCGGCGCGCCTACCTGGCGGCCCTGTCGGGCCTCGCGCGGGTCGGCCACGGCGAACGCGCTCCCTGAGGGCGGCGCTGCGGCTCAACCGTCCGCGTCGGGGTGGTCGGCGAGCACGCGCTCGTAGGTGTCGAATCGGAAGCGCTGCAAGAGGCGCTCGAGGCGCGGCAAGGTGCGCCGCAGATTGACCCGGTGGCGAAAGCGGGCGACGAGGGGCGCGGGGCAGCGCGGCTGGTCGGGATCGAACTCCCAGGGGTGCAGGTAGAGGGCGGCCGGCCGTCCCCTGCGCTCCAAGCCTCCCACAGCCGCGCGGGTGAGCGCGCCGGGCAGCAGCCGGAAGTAGCCCCCCCCTCCCATGGGCAGGTTGCGGCCGGCGCAGGGCCAGGTGGCGACGGGGAACTCCAGGATCGTGCCGCCGGCGGCGCTGACGCGCGAGATCCCCGGCTCGAAGCCGGGGACGCCGTAGAGCGGGTGGCGGATCGGGTGGACGCTGGAGTCGTAGCGGTACCCGCGCTCGACGAGCACGTCGAAGGCCCACCAGGTGTCGCGGCGCAGGGTGAAGGTCGAGGCCCGGAAGCCGCGCGGTGCGGGGGCGCCGGCGGCCTCCAGGGCGGCCTCGGTGCGGGCGAGGTCCTCCACCAGGCCCTCGCGACCGAGGTCCCCGAGGAAGGCGTGCTCGTAGCCGTGGCTGGCGACCTCGTGCCCCCCGTCCAGGCAACGGCGCACGAGGTCGGCGCGGCGCTCGGCGATCCAGCCCAGGAAGAAGAAGGTCGCGTGCGCCTCGTGGCGCTCGAGGGCGCCGAGGATCGCGTCCATGCCGACGTCGAGACGCGAGGGGACGCGCTCCCAGTCCTCGCGGCGGAAGTGGCCGCGCAGGTTGGCGACCTGGAAGTACTCCTCGACGTCGAAGCTCAGGGCGTGGCGCATCCCAGGCCGGCTCACGCCGCCACCCCCCGCACGTCGTGGCGGCGCCTCCAGTGTTCGAGCACCAGCAGGCTCCAGAGGAGGTGGGCGTGGTCCCTGCGTCCCGCTTGGTGCTCGGCGTAGCGCCGGCGCAGGGTCTCGCGGTCGACCCAGGTCTCGGGCAGGGTCTCGAGCGCGTCGGCCACCGCCTCCGCCAGCCCCCCGCGGATCCAACGCCCCAGGGGGGTGTCGAAGCCGCGCTTGGGTCCGTCCAGGACCCGGGCCGGCAGCCGCCCCCGCAGGGCCTCGCGCAGGGCGTGCTTCCCGCGTCCCCCGCGCACCTTCTCGCGGCGCGGAAGGTGCACGAAGCGCTCCACGAAGCGGTGGTCGAGCAAGGGCACGCGCACCTCCAGGGAGACCGCCATCGAGGCGCGGTCGGTCTTGGTCAGGATCTGCTCGGGGAGGAACCCGTGGAAGTCGGCGTACTGGGCGCGGTAGAGGGGATCGTCGATCGCCGGTCGGCGGTAGTGGTCCTCGAAGGCGTCGAAGGGATCGTGGCCGGCGAGCTCCGCCCGCAGGGGCGCCGCCAGGACCTCGAGGGCCTCGGCTCGACCGAGCTGGGTGACGCTGTTCCAGTAGGCGCGGGCGGATCCCTCACCCAGGTTGGCCAGGACGCTCCCCGCGCGCAGGAAGCGCGGCGCCCACGCCAGGCGCGGGTAGTGCCGCCCGACGGCGCCCAACATGCGCGCCGCGCGCGGGCCGACGGCTCGCCGCACCCGTTGCTCGGCGACGTCGAACACGTAGCGCCGGTAGCCGGCGAAGACCTCGTCACCGCCGTCACCCGAGAGGGCCACGGTGACGTGCTCGCGGGCCATGCGCGACACCAGCCAGGTCGGGACCGTGGACGGGTCGGCGAGGGGCTCGTCGTAGAACCAGGGCAGGGCCTCGACCGCCGCCGCGGGGTCCGCCTCGAGGACGTCGGTGTGGTGGATGACGCCGAGCCGCCGGGCGGTCTCCACGGCCACTCCCAACTCGTCGTGGGAGCGCTCACGGAAACCCACCGAGCAGGCGACGACCGACTCGTCGCCCGCGGCCATGCTCGTGACCACGGCGGTGCTGTCGATCCCGCCCGAGAGGAACGCTCCCAGGGGCACGTCCGCCAGCCGGTGCTCTGCGACGACGCGGTCGACCCACTCGCGGATCTCCTCGGGCGCGGCGGGTTCCCGCAGAGCATCGCGCGGCAGGTCCCAGTACGGACGCTGCCGGGCGCGCTCGCCCGGGCTCCACTCCAGGACGTGGGCCGCCTCGAGGCGCTCCATGCCCCTCCAGGCGGACTCGCTCCCGGCGCAGTAGCCCTGGACGAGGTAGTCCAGCAGTGAGGTCGCCCGCAGCTCGCGGCCGACGCAGCCGCCCGCCAGGAGGGCCTTGGGCTCGCTGCCCCAGGCCAGGCCGCGCTCGTCCTGTACGAAGAACAGGGGCTTGATGCCGATGCGGTCCCGCGCCAGGAGGACCCGCGGTTGCCGGGGGTCGCGCCAGTCCAGGACGCACAGGGCGAACATCCCCACCAGCTCCCGCACGAGATCGGCGCCCCGCTCCTCGTAGAGGTGGACGACGACCTCCATGTCCGAGCCCGAGCGCAGGTCGTGGCCGCGCTCTCGCAGGCCCTCGCGCAGCTCCCGGTGGTTGTAGATCTCGCCGTTGCCCAAGACAGCGACGTCGCCGGTCTCGTTGAACAGGGGCTGGGCGCCTCCGGCGAGGTCGATGATCGACAGGCGCCTGAACACGCCGCCGAGGGGACCGCGGACGACGAGCCCCTCGTCGTCCGGGCCACGATGTACGAGCGCCGCGCCCATGGCGAGCAGGCGCTCGCGCTCCGGCTCGGCGCGCAGGTCGTTGAGGGCCATACCCGCCAGCCCACACATCAGGCGCGCTCCCTCACGACAAGCGCCCCGTGGCCACCCGTGGCCCGACGCCCGCCGCCCGCCCGATCGCCCCGAAGCCACCCGGCGAGCTCGGCCGCAGGACGCCGCGCTCCTCGCCACGCTCGGGATAGCGCTCCTCGTCGGTCAGCTCGCGCCTGGCGATGATCCCGAAGGCGACGATGAGCCCGACCCAGTGGTAGAAGAGGTCGAAGTGGGCGCGGTTGAGGAACACGCTGCCCACGAGGTAGGCCACCAGGGAGGCCTCGAACATCGAGCAGTAGTTCTCGATCCAACTCGTCCGGTATCGCTTGCGCGCCAGGGCGCGCACCCTCCAGAGGTCGTAGAGACTGAGGAAGACCAAGGTCAAGTAGAGCAGGAGGGCGATCGTGCCGCACTCCGCCCAGACCTGAAGATAGCTGTTGTGGGCGACGTGGACGCCATGCTCCCCCAGATTGGAATCCCGCGCGGCCGGCTCGTAGTCCCGGTAGCGCTCCTCGAACTGCGCGTAACCGACGCCGAGGATCGGATTGGCCAACGCCATGTACCCGGCCGTGCGCCAGGAGTACAGGCGCGCCATGGCCGAAGCGTCCTCTTCGTAGGTCGTGATGGTGGAGATGCGATCCTTGTAGGCCTCGGGCGCCGCCAGGACTCCCGCTACGAGGACCAGGCCACCGAGGGCGAACCCGGCGACGCGGTTGCGCGAGCGCCAGATCAGCAGCAAGGTCGTCACCCCCATGGCCAGGAAGCCGCCGCGGGAGTAGGTCAGGGTGATCGTGATCATCGCCAGCGGCACGCAGAAGATCAGGAAGCGGCGCAGGATGTCGCGCCGCTCGGAACGCGCCGTGTACCAGAGCATCGGCAGCGCCATGCACATGGCGAGGGCGAAGTCGTTGTTGTCCCGCAGCATGCCTCCAGGCCCCTGGAGAATCCTGATCGAGCCGCCCGAGAGGATCCCGGCCACCCCACCTTTGAGGCCGTAGAAGGCGAAGGAGAGGGTGATCACCCACAGGATCGCCCGCAGGCGATCGCGAGTCGCCACGATGCCGGTCGTGAAGAGAGCGATCAGGATGATCTTCACGTACTCGGTGTAGAGCGCGATGGCGTCCGCGCCAGAGTCCCGCGAGGTCAGGATGCTGAGGCCGACCAGAACGGCCAGCAGAATCATGATCACCGTGCGCGCCTCGGAGACCATGAAGCGGCCCTCCCGGCGCGAGGCGAAGAACCCCGCGAAGGTGATGATCGCGACCATGAACGACCAGCGCACCTCGCGGGCGAAGCCCCATGTCAGATCCTGGAGCCGCATGTAGGCCAACAGCGAGAAGAGCAGCAACCCGACGAACGGCTTGCGGAAGCAGGTGGGCAGCATGCCCAGGATCAGGAGGCTGACGACGATGTCCCGCATGGCGCCTCGTGCCCTGCCGATCAGCGTCCCCTAGCGGAACAACTCGCGGAACTCCTCGATTCCCTCGAGGACCTCGGGAGCCAAGAGCTCGGGATTGGTGGCCCAAGCCCAGGTGACGAACACGACCGCGCCGATCAACACCGAGCTCGAGCTTCCCACGGCGATTCTGCGGAGCAGGCGCCGCCGCACCTGCTTGCGGGTGACGATCGCCTCCACCACGCCGAGGACCGGGACCAGCATCACCGCGCCGATGTCCGCGGCGCTCTTGAAGCTGGAGCGGCTGAACTCCGCCATGACCGCGGACCCCGCCCCTAGAGCCAGGCCGGCGACGAGGGAGAAGGCCACGATCAAGAACGGGTTCGGCTCCGACGGCGTCGACGGTGCGACGACGTCCTGCATGATCTGGAAGGGATTGCCCGAGGAGGTCTCGATGAACTCCATCTGCTGCTTCTTGCGCTGCAGCAGGATGTCCAGGTCGGCCAGGCTCGTGGTCAGGCGCGTGATGGCCTCGGAGTGCTCCGAGTCCTCGCGGTAGACATCCTGAAGCTGGCGCAGCATCTCCTCGTCCTCGGTGAACCTCTCCTCCAGCTCCTCGCGCTCCTTGTTCACCAAGACCAGGTCCAGCTCCGCGGCGGCCAGGCGCCCGTTGAGCTGCAGCCATGCTTCGTTGGGCACCCAGCTCTCCTGGACCTCTCCCCGCGTGACGAGCTTCTCCAGCTCCTCGATGTTCCCTTCGACGGTCTCGATCAGGTGTTGGAGCTTGCGGTAGGCCGAGTGGGCGGGGCGGTAGCCGCTGGTGCGCAGAGTGCTGAGGTGCTCGGCACGCTCCGCCCTCAGCTCCTCGAGCTTCTCGTCGTAGGTCTGTCCCTCGACGTAGGCCACCTCCTGCACACGCTCGTCGGTCTCCTCGAGCTGGACCCGGAGCTCCTCGACCGTCGCCTCCGCCGCCGCACCCTCGAGCTTGAGGGCCTCGATGCGCGTCTCGAGGTCCATCAGGCGCAGGTAGGCGGGATCCTCCGCCCGCTCCCTGTTCGAGCCGGGCGTGGGTTGGGTGGGCGACAGCCCGTACCGCCCCCGCAGCTCGGTCAGCTGGCGGTGCTCGCGCCGCAGCTCCTTCTCCTTGGTCGCCTGCTGCTCCAGGAGCTTGCCGTACTCCATCTTGATCTTGTCCCGATCGCGCTCGACCACCTGCTCGATCCAGGCCGTGCGCAGCTCCCGCAAGAACTCCTCGGCGCGCTGAGCATTCGCGTTGAGGAACTCGATCGTGACGAAGGTCGAGCCGACGTCCTTGTTCTTGCGCGGAACGGTGACCGTCAGGGCTTCCTGGATGTCCTGCAGGTACTCGTACTGCTCCTCACGCGGAAGGGTCAGGTACTCAGCCCACTTCAGCTTCTCCACGACGAAGCGGATGCGCTGCAGCGACTTGATCTGGTGCGGCGCGTTCTCGGCCTCGCGGGCGCTCAGGGAGAGGTTCCTGCCCGAGACGCCGCCCACTCCCAAGAGGGTCTCGCGCAGCTCGACCTGGGTCGTCACCTCGTACTTCTTGGGGACGACGACCGCGAAGCCGACGCCTAGCGACACGGAGAAGAGCGTCGGCAATACGATCTGCCAGACACGCTGCCTGAGGATGTCCAGGAACTCCTGGAGCTGCCCCGGGGGATCGACCTGGACCGCCATGATCGCCGCGGGGGCCTAGAAGATCCCCCCGCCGAAACCGCCGCCCACGCCGCCGCCGAACCCGCCGCCGAAGCCTCGGCGCCGGCCGCGCAGGCCGAACAAGGCGCCGCCGAGCCCCTGCAGGACCTGGCGCGCGGGGAAGAGCAGCGTGTCGATGAAGTAACCGAGCTGGGCGAGCATCGTGGGCGGAACGTAGATGATGTCCAGCTCCTGGACGTGGACATTGAACGTGGAATCCCCGCGGAACATGTCCGTCAGGTCGGCCGTGATGATGCGGGGATCGCGGGGGTCGGCTCGGATCAGCTGTACGCGGCCGAGGTTGGCGGAGTCGGACTTGTAGATCGGCATCACGGCCTCGAAGAGGGTCAGATCCCCCTTGAACGGTTTCTCGCCCTCGCCGTTCACCTCGCCGAAGACGAAGTAGTTCTTCCCCCTGGCGTCGATCCGAACCTTGATGTCGAGCAGGTCGAAGAAGGGGCTGTACTTCTCCATCAACAGCGCCTCGATCTCCGTGCGGGTCATGCCCGCCACCTGGACAGCTCCCAGCTCGACGAGGAGCACGGTCCCGTCGATGTCCACGACAACATCGGCGCCGAGCTCGTCGGGGCTGTAGGAGTCGAAGATCCGAAGGGTGTCGCCGATCGTGACGTAGTTCTCCTCCTCGGCATTGCCCGTGTAGCGCTTCCCGAACCCGTCGGTGTTCAGGTACTGCAGGAGGCGCTTGTCGGGATACGAGCTGCAGGCGCACGCCAGGGCCAGCCCCGTGCAGAGCGCCAGACGCAGCACCCGGCGGCTCCACGCCCGACCGCGCTCAGGTTGGGAATCTAGGGTGGGGAAGCTCATGCCGGGTAGGCGGGGGCGCACTGCTCGCGGGGCACGGTCGAGGGGTTCATCGGCACCATTGATCCACGGGTTGACCTCTCGCTCAACGCCCGTATTGGCGGCGGTAGTAGTGACGGTATTCCCCGCTCCTAACCGACTGCAACCACTCGACTTGCGACTGGTACCAGCGGATGGTCAGGGGCAGCGCCCGTTCGAAGGTGTAGCGCGGTTTCCAACCCAACTCACGACCGATCTTCCCGGCGTCGATCGCGTAGCGCCGATCGTGGCCGGGGCGATCCTCCACGAAGGTGATCAGGGACTCGGGCTTGCCGAGCTCGGCCAGGACCCGACGGACCAGGACCAGGTTCGCCAACTCGTTGTTCCCTCCGATGTTGTAGACCTCACCGGCGCCGCCGCGCTCGAGCACCGCCCAGACCGCCTCGCAGTGGTCCCGCACGTACAGCCAGTCCCGCACGTACATCCCGTCGCCGTAGATCGGCAGGTCGCGGTCCTCCTGGGCGTTGGCGATGATCAGGGGCAGGAGCTTCTCGGGGAACTGGTAGGGCCCGTAGTTGTTCGAGCAGCGGGTGATGCAAGCAGGGAATCCGTGGGTGTGGAAGGCGGCGCGCACGAGCAGGTCGCTGCCGGCCTTGCTCGCCGAGTAGGGCGAGTTGGGCGCGAGAGGCGTCTGCTCGGTGAAGAAGCCCTCCTCGCCGAGGGAGCCGTAGACCTCGTCGGTAGAGACATGCACGAAGCGCGCCACGCCGTGGGCCCGACAGGCGTCGAGCAGCACTTGGGTGCCGACCACGTTGGTGGTCACGAAGGACTCTCCGTCGAGGATCGAACGGTCGACGTGGCTCTCAGCGGCCATGTGGACGACGCCCATGGTCGCGCCCTCCCCCGCCGCCTCGAGAGCCGTCCGCGCGTCGTCGGCGGAGCGCACGTCCCCGTGCACGAACTGGATGCGATCCTCGATCGCGGTCAGGTTGGCGAGGTTCCCCGCATAGGTCAGGGCGTCGAGGTTGACGATCCGCAGCCCGGGGTGATCCTCGCAGAGCATGTGGAGGAAGTTGCTCCCGATGAAGCCCGCTCCGCCGGTGACCAGGATGGACTCGAGCGCCATGTCAGGCCTCCTCTCCGCTGTCTCCGAGGTAGGTCATGAGGGCCTCACGCCAGGGCGAGAGGCTGCGTCCGCGCAAGCGGGTCAGGCCCGAGCAGTCGAGGACGCTGTAGGGCGGCCGGTGGGCCGGGCGCGGAAACTCGGCGGTCGTGCAGGGCACGATCCGCGCTCGGTCGGCGCCCTCTGGCAGACCCGCCTCGACCGCGGCGACGGCCAGGTCGTACCAGGTGCAGCTCCCCTCGCACGCGGCGTGGTAGATCCCCGGCGCTCCGGAGGCCAGCACGTCCCACAAGGCCGGCGCGAGCTCCAGGGTCGAGGTCGGCGAGCCGACCTGGTCGTCGACGACCGAGAGCTCCTCGCGCTCCGCCGCCAGGGCTCGCATGGTGCCGGGGAAGTGCCTGCCCCGCGGTCCGTACAGCCACTGGGTGCGCACAATGCGCGTGCCCGTGGGATGCGCCTCCAAGGCGGCCCGCTCTCCGGCCAGCTTCGTTCGGCCGTAGGCGCTCAACGGGTTCGGCGGGTCGTCGACCCGGTAGGGCCGGCGCGAGGTCCCGTCGAAGACGAAGTCGGTGCCGACGGCCACGAGCGGCACTCCGGCCTCGGCGCAGGCTCCAGCGAGCACACCGCAGGCCAGACCGTTGACCCTCAGGGCCAGCTCCTCCTCCTCCTCGGCTCCGTCCACGGCCGTGTAGGCCGCGGTGTGGATCACGCCGGTGAACGGGCCCTGCTCCTCGAACAGCACCGCCACCTGCTCGCGCTCGGCGAGGTCCACCCCCACCGCCGGGACGCCCGCGCCCTCGACGAGGTCCGTCCCGACGGCGGTCGTCCCGTCGGGCGCACTGAGGAGCACCTGGCTCCCGAGCATCCCCGCACCGCCGGTGACCAGGACGCGCTGTGCGCCGACGAGCATTCAGTCGGCCTTGTTCGCGCCGCCCCGGGCCACGTGCCCCGCTGCGCGGTGCAGGGACTGGAAGGTGCCGGCGTCCGTCCACCAGCCCTCGAGCACCTCGTGGGTCATGGAACCCTCGCGCACGTACCAGTTGTTGACGTCGGTGATCTCCAGCTCCCCGCGCTCGGAGGGCTCGAGGGTGTCGATGATCTCGAACACCCGCTCGTCGTACATGTAGATCCCGATCACCGCCAGGTTCGTGTCCGGCTCGGCGGGCTTCTCGACGATCTCCCCCACCACGCCGTCGACGATGCGCGTGACGCCGAAGCGCTCGGGGTCGGGGACCTCCTTGACGATGATCTTGGCGCCCTTCTCCTGGGCGCGGAAGTCCTCCACCGCGCCCCGGATGTTGTTCTCGATCAGGTTGTCCCCCAGGACCACGCACAGCCGGTCGTCCCCGGCCCAGTGGCGGGCCAGCCCGAGGGCCTCGGCGATGCCGCCCTCCCCTTCCTGGTAGGTGTAGTTGAGGTGCTTCAGGCCGAAGTCGCTGCCGTTGCCGAGCAGACGCAGGAACTCACCGGAGTTCTGCCCACCGGTGACGATCATGATGTCCTCGATCCCGGCCCGAACGAGGCTCTCGATCGGGTAGTAGATCATCGGCCGGTCGTAGACCGGCAGGAGGTGTTTGTTCGTGATCTTGGTGAGGGGGAACAGGCGCGTGCCGAGTCCCCCGGCGAGGATGACGCCCTTCATGGGTGAGCTCTCTGAGGAGTGCAGCGAATCCCGACCATCTGTCGCCGGGGGCCCGTCGGGGCGGTCATGGTAGGGGCGTCGTTGCCGCCGGGCAACGACGATCAGCCCCCTCCTTCGCGCTGCCGATACCAGTCGACAAAGCGCGCCAGCCCGACGGGCACCGGGGTCGTCGGGGCGTAGCCCAGGCGCTCGCAGGCCTTGCTGACGTCCGCGTAGGTGATCACCACGTCCCCCGGCTGCATCGGCTCGCGCGCGACGATCGGTTCCCGGGCGCAGGCCCGGCCCACCAGGTCCACGAGCTCCCCCAGCGAGGTCGTCTGCGAGCCGCCGAGGTTGTAGATCTCATAGCCCTCGCAGCGGTCCACGGCACGCACGACACCGTCGACGATGTCGTCCACGTAGGTGTAGTCGCGGCGCGTCGAGCCGTCCCCGAAGACCGGAATCGGCTCGCCGGCCAGGACCGCGCGCACGAACTTGTGGATCGCCATCTCCGGCCGCTGGCGTGGCCCGTACACGGTGAAGAACCGCAGGCAGGTGGTCGGGATGCCGTAGAGGTGGTGGTAGGTGAAGCAGTGCAGCTCGCCGGCGCGCTTGGTCGCCGCGTAGGGAGATACGGGACGGTGGATGTCGTCCGACTCCTCGAAGGGAACCTTCTCGTTCTCGCCGTAGACGCTCGACGAGGAGGCGAACACCATGCGCGTCCCCTCGGAGCGGCGGACGGCTTCCAGGAGCACCAGGGTGCCGCGGACGTTCACGTCCTCGTAGTGCAGGGGATCGGCGAGGGAGGGACGAACCCCCGCCATGGCCGCCAAGTGGATGACCGCATCGAAGCGCGCCCCCGAGAACAGGCGGTCGACGGCCTGCGCGTCCCGAATGTCCCCCTCGACGACCTCGACGCCGTCCAGGGCCGCCGCGTTGGCGCGCTTCACGGCCGGATCGTAGAAATCGTTGAAGTTGTCGAGCACGACCACCCCGTCCCCGCGCGCCGCGAGGCGCTCGCAGAGGTGGGAGCCGATGAACCCGGCGCCGCCGGTCACGAGGAAGGTCGCCATCGTTCACTCCACCGTCACGCTCTTGGCCAGGTTGCGGGGCTTGTCGATGTCGCACCCGCGTCGCAGGGCGATCTCGTAGGCCAGCAACTGGAGCGGGGCCACGGACAGGACCGGCGCCAGCCAGGGCGTGGCCTGGGGGACCTCGATTGTCTCGTCGGCCAGGGCCAGGCTCCCGGGATCGGAGCCCACGCAGATCACCTGGCCGCCCCGCGCGCGGACCTGCTCGAGGTTCGAGCGCACCTTCTCCGCCAGCGGCCCCTTGTTGGCGATCACCACGGTCGTCATCCCCGGCTCGATCAGGGCGATCGGTCCGTGCTTCATCTCCCCCGCCGGGTAGCCCTCGGCGTGCATGTAGGAGATCTCCTTGAGCTTGAGCGCGCCCTCGAGGGCCACCGGGTAGTGGATGCCGCGGCCCAGGAAGAGGAACCCCTTGACGTCGTGGTGGCGCTCGGCGATCGCCGCGATGCGCTCCTGGGTCTCGCGCGAGAGGAGCTGGGCCAGGCGCGGGCGCAGCAGCCGCAGGTCCGCGAGCAGGCCGCGCACCCGTTCGGGATCGAGCGTGCCGCGCGCCCGACCGACGGCGACCGCCAGCAGGTAGGAGGTGACGATCTGCGAGACGAAGGCCTTGGTGCTCGCGACGCCGATCTCCGGCCCGGCGCAGGTCATCAGGAAGCAGTCCGCCTCGCGCACGAGGGTGCTCTCGGGGACGTTGCAGATGGCGCCCGCCCTGGCGCCGAGCTCGCGGGCCAGGCGCAGGGCCGCCAGAGTGTCCGCGGTCTCGCCCGACTGGGAGATGGCCAGGGCCAGGGTGTCCGGGCTCAGGCAGGGCGAGCGGTAGCGGAACTCGCTGGCGTAGTCCACCTCGGCGGGGACACCTGCCAGGCCCTCGAGCTGGAAGGCCGCGACCTGGCACGCGTAGCGCGCCGTCCCGCAGGCCAACAGCTGAACGCGCTCGATCGCTCGCAGGCGCTCGACCTCCCATCCCTCCTCGACGAAGCGCACCTCGCCGCCCACCTCGTCGATGCGATCGAAGGCGGTGCGCGCCAGGACGTCGGGCTGCTCGTGGATCTCCTTGAGCATGAAGTGCGGGTAGGAGCCCCGGCCGGCCTGCTCCGCGTCGATCTCCAGGAGCACGGCGGGCCGCTCGACCGCGCCGCCGGACCCGTCGGTCACCTCGCACGATCCCGGGCGCAGGACGGCGACGTCTCCGTCCTCGAGGAACACCACTTCTCGTGTGTGGCGCACGAGCGCCAGTGGGTCTGAAGCCAGATGGGCGCCTCCGGCGACGATCCCCAGGCACAAGGGCGGGCCCTGGCGGGCGCAGACCAGGGTGTCCCCGTCGCCGTCGATGGCCAGGGCGGCGATCGCGTAGTAGCCCCGCACGCGGGCCAGGGTGGCGCGCACGGCGGCCGCCAGATCACCTCCGCGCCCGAGGTAGCGACCGACGAGCTGGGCGAGCACCTCCGTGTCGGTGTCGGAAACGAACTCGACCCCCTCCTCGCAGAGCTCCTCACGCAGCTCCAGGTAGTTCTCGATGATGCCGTTGTGGACCAGGGCCACGCGGCCTCCGGCGTCGGTGTGGGGGTGGGCGTTGATCTCCGTCGGCGGCCCGTGGGTGGCCCAGCGCGTGTGCCCGATCCCGATCCGGGCACCGTCGAGCGCCCCGTCGGCCAGCGCCTGTTCGAGGGACTCCAGGCGTCCGGCCTGGCGGCGGATCGAGACCCCGCCCTCGATCCCCACCGCCACGCCGGCGCTGTCGTAGCCCCGGTACTCCAGGGCCCGCAGGCCGTCCAGCAGGCCCTCGAGCACCGCCCCCTCGGACAGGACGGCTCCCACGATGCCGCACACGCCTAGGCTCCGTGCTCCCCGCCGGAGTCGGCGGCCAGCCGCGCGGAGAAGTACGCCATCGTGCGCGCGAGCCCCGTCTCGAGGTCGACCTCCGGCTCCCAGTCGAGCAATGCCCGCGCCTTGGTGATGTCGGGCTGCCGCACCTTCGGGTCGTCCACCGGGAGGTCTGTGAACACGATCTCCGAGGAGGAGTCCGTGCAGGCGATGACCGCCCGCGCAAACTCCAGGATCGTCATCTCCTGGGGGTTGCCGATGTTCACCGGCAGGGCCTCCTCGCTGGCGAGCAGGCGGAAGATCCCTTCCACGAGGTCTTCGACGTAGCAGAACGAGCGCGTCTGCGAGCCATCGCCGAAGACGGTCAGGGGCTCCCCGGCCAGAGCCTGGGCCATGAACGCCGGCAGGGCCCGCCCGTCGCGCAGGCGCATGCGCGGGCCGTAGGTGTTGAAGATGCGCACGATGCGCGTGCGCACTCCGTGGAAGCGGTGGTAGGCCATCGTCATCGCCTCGGCGAAGCGCTTGGCTTCGTCGTAGACGCCCCGCGGGCCCACCGGGTTCACGTTGCCCCAGTAGCTCTCGGACTGGGGATGGACGAGGGGATCCCCGTAGCACTCCGAGGTCGACGCGAGCAGGAAGCGCGCTCCCTTGGCGCGCGCCAGACCGAGGACCTTGTGCGTCCCCAGGGAGCCGACCTTGAGGGTCTGGATCGGCAGCTCCAGGTAGTCGATCGGGCTGGCGGGCGAGGCGAAGTGCAAGAGCGCGTCGAGGTCGCCGGGGACGTGCAGGTACTCGGTGACGTCGCGCTCCTCGAAGTGGAAGCGGGCGTCGGAGAACAGGTGCTCGACGTTCTCCAGGGCGCCGGTGATCAGGTTGTCCACGCACAGGACCTCGTACCCCTCGGCGAGGAAGCGCTCGCACAGGTGGCTCCCGAGGAACCCCGCCCCACCGGTCACGAGCACGCGCGGTGCGCTCATCGTCCCCCTCCCGAATCTTCGCCCTCGGGCTCCCCGTCGGCGACGGGGTCGTCTTCATCGTTCACGTCGCTCCCTTCGCCCTCCGACTCGGGGCCGGGTTCGGGGCCGGATTCGGCCTCGATTCCGCCGGTGTCTTCGGCCTCGGGGAGAGCCTCGACCTCGGGGGCGGCGTCGGCGTCGAGAGCGGCATCGGTGCCCGGGTCGCTGTCGACCTCCGCCGGACTCTCGCCGCTGACCGCGCCGAGGCCGCGCACCAGGGCTGTCTCGCCCCGGCCCAGACGCAGGCGCACGCCCAGGGCCCCGACCTCGTGCTCGCTCCCTCCGGCGGTCAACCGCCAGCCGTGCTCGTCCCGCTCCGCCTCGACGTCCCCCTGGACCTCGACCGTGAATCCCGAGCCGCCCCCCAAGGCGGTGCCCGGGTTCGGCTCCACCGGCTCGCCGCCGATCGAGAGCAGGGGCACGTCGATGCCCTGGCTGGGATCGATGCCGAAGACGCGGTCGCGGAAAGCGAGCTCGCCGGCAACCTTGGACTGGTTGCTGACCCGCAGAACGTCGTCCCGCCGCAACTCGATGACGAACGGACCCGAGCTGGCGACGAGCAGGGCTCCCCCGGGGAGCTCGATCTGCTCCTCGCTCGTCAGGGTGATGTCGGCGCGCTCGAGCTCGAGGAACACGAACAGGGGCTCGCCGCGGCTGGGGGAGGCCACGATCCCCGTCGTGCGACCGAACAGCACCAGGGAACCGCCGTCGGGCCACAGGACCTCCGCTCGCCCGCCCGGCGCAGAGTGGATCCAACTGCCCGCCGTCACGCGCCGCGACTTCTCGTAGAAGCGCAGGGGGAAGGCGGACAGCTCCCCGGCCGGGCGTAGCTGCACCGGATCGGCGTGGCGCACCACGAGCACCTCCTCGGGCCCGGGGAGCAAGAGTCCACGGGTTCCGGGGGAGAGGTCCGCGCCCACCGACTCCATCGGCCCGGCGGTGCGCTGGGTTGGGATGTAGGGCCAGCGCATGTCTCCGGCGCACGCGGCGAGCAGGCAGGCGAGCACGGCGGCGCCGATCCTCCCGCGGGCGGCGCTCACGAGCCCACCCCCAGGGCGCCGGGCTGGGAGAAGCAGCGCTCCATGAAGCCGGTGTCGTGGGTGGCGCGCACGAAGTCGGTGTGGGCCAGCACGGCGCGGTGGATCGGAATCGTGGTCGCCACGCCGTCCACCACGAACTCCCCCAGGGCGCGCAGCATGGTGCGGATGGCGTCAGATCGAGAGTCCCGGTGCACCAAGAGCTTGCCGATCATCGAGTCGTAGTTGGGCGGAATCCGGTAGCCGCTGTAGCAGTGGCTGTCCACGCGCACTCCCGGGCCTCCGGGGGGCACGAAGGCCTCGATCAGGCCCGGGGAGGGTTGGAAGTCCCGCGCGGGGTCCTCGGCGTTGATGCGGCACTCGATCACGTGCCCGCGGCAGACGACGTCCTCCTGGGCCAGCTCCAGCGACCCACCGCTCGCCAGCAGGAGCTGCTGCTGGATCAGGTCGACCCCCGTCACCTGCTCGGTCACGGTGTGCTCGACCTGGATGCGGGCGTTGACCTCGATGAAGTAGAACGCGCCCGAGGGATCGAGCAGGAACTCGACCGTGCCCGCGTTGTGGTAGCCCGCCGCCCGCGCCATGCGCACGGCCGCCGCTCCCAGCTCGGCGCGCTGGGCGGGGCTGATGGCGTGCGACGGAGCCTCCTCGATCAGCTTCTGGTGGCGCCGCTGGACCGAGCAGTCGCGCTCGCCGAGGTGGATGATGCGCCCGTCCCGGTCCCCGAGGATCTGGACCTCGATGTGGCGCGGATTCTCGACGAAGTGCTCGATGTACACGGTCTCGTCGCCGAAGGCCGCCATGGCCTCCGAGCGGGCGGCGTGGAACCCGTTGATCAGGCTCGGCTCGTTGTGCGCCACGCGCATGCCACGCCCGCCGCCACCCGCCGATGCCTTGATGATCACCGGGTAGCCGATCTCCCTGGCGACCCGCGCCGCCTCGTCCTCGTCGGCCACCGGGCCGTCCGATCCGGGCACGACCGGCACGTCCGCCTCGACGGCCAGGGCCCGGGCGTTGGCCTTGTCCCCCACGGCGGCGATGGTCTCAGGATCGGGTCCGATGAACTGGATGCGGCACTCGTTGCAGACCTCGGCGAAGTGGGCGTTCTCCGCCAGGAAGCCGTAGCCGGGATGGATCGCCTCCACGTCTCCGACCTCGGCGGCGGAGATGATGGCCGGGATGTTGAGGTAGGAAGCGCCCCCCGCCGCCGGACCGATACAGATCGTCTCGTCGGCCTGGCGCAGGTAGAGGGCGTCGGCGTCGGCCTCGGAGTACACGGCGACCGTCTCGACCCCCAGCTCGCGGCAGGCCCGGATGATGCGTTGGGCGATCTCGCCCCGGTTGGCGATCAGGACGCGGCCGAACATCTAGACGGCCGCGGAGGGGTGGGCGGCGAGGCCGGCGCCCGAGCGCCGCACCGCTTTGGAGGAGATCGTCATGGTGTGGGCCACGGGCGCGCTCGGTTCCCAGCCCGGATGATTCATGAAGATGTGCACGAGACACAGCAACTCGGTTCCTGGTGGTGCTTTGCGGGTTCTGGCGACGCAGGCGACCCTGAACGGGTCGTCGAGGAAGCCAGGTTCTCGAAAAGCGCCGCCAGGGGCCGAGAGGCCGTCGAAGACGGCCGGTTGCGAA
>JASLMK010000103.1 GCA_030746555.1 Planctomycetota bacterium
CGCGAGGCCCGCGAAGGGGGCGCTAGGGTCGAGCTGACGCTCATCTACATCGACGAGGAGGAGCCCATGGAGCGCGTGGCCGAGTCGATCCGGGGCCAGGGCTTCCTGGGACGACGAGCCTGCGAGCAGGTGATCACGGCCCTGGAGGACGAGCGCAACCGCGCCGCGTCGGAGCGAGAGGAGCACGCGAGCGAGCTGGCCCGGGCCGCGGGCTTCGATCTGGAGGTGCGGCGCGAGAACGGCATCTACGCCCAGCTCGTGATCCGCTTCGCCGAGCAGAAGCACTACGACGTGATCTACGTGGCCCGGTCCCATCGCAGCCGGCTGCGCCGCGCGCTCCTGGGATCGGAGGTGGACGAGGTGGTGCGCTACGCCAAGGCCGCCGCGGACCACCCCTCCATCCACGTGGAGGAGAAGCCGGGGAAAGGTGCCGGCTAGCGAGCCTCCACGAGCTCCCTCGCGGGCGCCCACTCCGGCTCCCTCAGCAGGTCCGCCGCCCTCGCGGGGAGCTCGGGTCCCGGGGCGGGGCCCAGGACTCCGGGAAAGCGCAGCTCCGTCTCGCGCAGGTAGCCCGCCAGCCCGTCGAAGGGCACGCCGGCGGTGACGGGCACGGCCAGGGTAGTGGCCTCCTTCCCCCGACGCCGGAAGACGAAGGCCGACCTAGAGCGCCAGGGGTCCTCGTCGATCAGCGTGCGCAGCCAGGCGTTCGCCGGCAGCGCGCGGGTGCTCGCCGGGGGATCGCCGGCCCGCTGCGCCAATTCGGGAGGCAGGCCGAAGCGCCGGGCCAGATCGAGACGCGCCTCGTCGAAGTCCGCGGTCCGGTAGGCGAGGGCACCGCACAGCCTGGGGTCGGTTCGGATCGCCCGCTCGTGGATCTCGAGGGCGGCCCCGGCGTCGCCCGTCGCCTTCAGGGCCTCCCCGAGGAAGAACCAGGGCAGGGGCGAGCCCAGGTCGAGGGACGCCGCGAGGCGCAGGTGCGGGAGCGACTCCTCCGCCCGTCCGTCGGCCAGGAGCGCCTCTCCGGCGAGGCTGGCGGAGAGGGGGGACGTGGGCAGGCGCCGGGCGGCGTCCCGGAAGAGCTCCACGGTGCGCTGCCCTTCTCCGCCCCTCTCCCTCAGGAGCAGGGCGAGCTGCTGCTGGTAGAAGCCGAACGCCGGGTCCAGCGCGACCGCCTCTTCACAGGCCTGCGCGGCCGCGGACACGTCCTCGAGGTCCAGGGAGCGATCCCAGAGACGATGGGCGCGGTCCACGGGCACGAGCAGCGCCGCGCCCAGCAGCCCGAGCAACGGGAGCGCGATCCCCAGCGCCCGCCCGAGGCCCCGCGGGTCCCGGTGGGGCGCGGCCGCTACGTCGCCCAGGGCCAGCCCGAGCACCAGGGCGATGGTCGCGGGAATGGACGCCACGTGGAGCTGGAAGTCCCCCAGACTGGAGACCGCGTAGGCACCGAGGGCCGCCAGCGCACCCACGGCTTCGGGGGACCGCACGGCCGCGGAGCGGCGGGCCAGGGCGAGGACCAGGCCCACGGCGATCACGAGCCCGGCCACTCCCGTCTCGTAGGCAAGGTGCACGGGAGTGGAGTGGAGCTGGGTCACGATCTTCCCCACCTCCTCGGTCTCCCGGCGCTGAATCCGGTGCAGGGGGAATCGCAGGGGCGTCGCGCCGATCCCGAAGCCCAGCACGGGCTGCTCCGTCACCAGCCCGCGCAGCGCGCCGTTCGCGTAATCCGCCCGGTTCCGGAGGGAGGTGTCGGCCCCGCCGCTCACGATCGTGGCCACGCGGGAGGCGATCCGGGGACCGCCGGGCACGAGGATCGTCACCCCCACGACCACGAACACCGAGAGCACGGCGACGACGAGAGGATCGCCGCCACTCCGGCGCATGCGGGAAACTACGCGGCGCGGTCCGATGACGTGGATCGCGACGGTCGCGCCCCCCACGAGGCCGAGCGCCGCTCCCAGGGAGCTCGTGCCGGCGAGGGTCGAGATCATCCCCAGCGCCGCCGCTCCCAGGGCCAGCCGGGAGATGGCGCGTCGGGCCGTGAACAGGGTCGCGAGGGTGGGCCCCAGCAGGAGGAGGAGCGTGCCCGCGAGGAAGTTGTGGTGGCCCAGGGGGAGCGACGGGCGCACCGTCACACCGGCGCGAAACTGCAGGTACGCCCAGATGGAGAGACCGAGCCCCGCGGCGGCGAGGTAGCGCGCCGCCCACCGGCGCCGAACCGGCGAGCCGCGCAGGAGCGACATCGCGCACAGCGCCCAGCCCACCGCTCCGGGCACGGCGAGGAGGGCGGGACGAGCGAAGCGGGGGTGGTCGGCGTGGAGGGGAGCGATCGCCACGAGGACCAGCAGCGCGACGGTCCAGCCCATCACCTCTGCCCCCACGCGGCGGCGCAGGGATGGGTCGAGCAGCAGCAGGGCTCCCCCCGCGATCGCCCCCACGAGCTGCAGAGCGTGCAGGCTCCAGGCGGCGGGCCACCGGATCACCCCGTGGAAGCTGCCAACGCCGCA
>JASLMK010000104.1 GCA_030746555.1 Planctomycetota bacterium
GCCCAGAAAGTCGCAAAACCGGGGGCCCCGGCGCCAGGGAAATCCACGGGCGGGCTCCTGCGGGCCCGCGAGCGGCCGACGGGCCCCGCTGGCGCCGGCTAGAGCCTGGATGATTCATGAAGACGTGCGCCAGACACAGCAGCTCGGTTCCTGGTGGTGCTTTTCGGGTTCTGGCGACGCAGGCGACCCTGAACGGGTCGTCGAGGAAGCCAGGTTCTCACAAAGCGCCGCCAGGGGCCGAGAGGCCGTCGAAGACGGCCGGTTGCGAAGTCTGGTGTGCGTGTTCATGAGTCATCCGGGCTAGGCTGTCTCGCGGTGGACCCCTCCGACGCAGACGCCTCCCCCCCCCGCCCCCGCGACCGAGAGCAACGCCGGCGCGCCCACCACAACCGCGAGGCGCTCGAGTACTACCGGCGCCGCTCTCGCGCTCCGGGTGTGGCCGAGGGCGGGGGCGCGCGCAACCACTACTGCATGGACTGCGACGGCGTGATCCCCCTGGACGGCGAACGGGAGCCGCAGAGCTGCCCCCACTGCGGGGCGGAGCGCTCGGGGGAGGCGCGGCGCTTCTTCAACTGGGTGGAGCTCGACCGTCCGCCCGCCAGCGACGCCCGCGCTCTCGTGCCCCTCGCCCTGGGCGGCCTGCTCCTGTTGACCCTGGTCGTCCTCGGCTCCCTGCGCTGCTTCGCATGAACGACCAAGCCCGCCCCTCGCGCCGCTTCGAGCGCCAGGTGCGCTTCGCGCCCCTGGGCACCCAGGGCCAGGAGCGTCTCGAACAGGCGCGGGTCCTGCTCGTGGGCTGCGGAGCCCTGGGCGGCGTCCTGGCCCAGGAGCTCGCGCGCTCGGGCGTTGGACGCCTGGTGCTCGTCGACCGCGACGTCGTGGAGGAGACCAACCTCCCGCGCCAGGTCCTCTTCGAGGACCGCCACGCCCGGGAGGGAACCCTCAAGGTCGAGGCCGCGCACGAGACCCTCGCGCGCATCGGCGGCCCAACGCGCTTGGAGCTCCACGCCGAGCACCTCGACCCCGACAACGTCGAGGACCTGGCCGAGGGCTGCGACCTCGTCCTGGACGGCACCGACAACCTCGGCACGCGCTACCTGCTGAATGACTACTGCGTCGAGCAGGGCGTGCCGTGGATCTACGGCGGCGTCGTCGGATCGGGCGGCCTCGTGCTGCCGATCCTGCCCGGCACGGGACCGTGCCTGCGCTGCCTGTTCCCCGAGCCGCCGCCCACCGGCAGCCTGCCGACCTGCGACACCGCCGGCGTGCTCCTGCCGGCGGTCGCGGCCGTGGCCTCGGTGCAGGCCGGCCACGCCCTGCGCATCCTGGCCCGCGATCCCGACGGCGAGCCGCCCCCCACGCCCCTGGTGGAGATCGACGTCTGGAGCGGCGAAGCGCGCAGCCTGCGCGTCGCGCGCCAGCCCGCCTGCCCCTGCTGCGCCGAGCGCGACTTCCCCCACCTCCACTCCCCGCCGGGTCGGCGCGCGACGATCCTGTGCGGGCGAAACGCGGTCCAGGTGCGCGGGCGCAAGCCCGCCCCCGACCTCGAGCGCGTCGCCGCGGCCCTCGAGGGCGTCGCCGAGTCCGTGCGCTTTGCCGGACCGATCCTGCGCTTCACGGTCGACGCCCACACCCTGACGCTCTTCCGCGACGGCCGGGCCCTGATCGAGGGCACCGACGAGATCGACCGCGCATTGGCGCTCTACGACCGCTACGTCGGCTCGTGAAGCCCGCCCTGGTCCTGCTGGCCGCGGGCGCGAGCACGCGCCTGGGGTGCTGCAAGGCCCTCGTCGAGTTGGGCGGCTCGTCGCCCCTGGCTCGCCTGTTGGACGCCGGGGCCTGCCTGGACGAGGTCGCGCCCCTGGTCGTCGCCGGGGCCGACCACGAGGCCCTCGCCGCCGCCGTGCCCCCCGGAGTGGACCTCATCCACCACCGCGCCTGGGCCGCCGGACGCAGCGGCGGGATCGTCGCCGCGGCGGGCGCCCGCCCTGGACGCGACCTGTGTCTGGCGCCCGTCGACGTGCCCCTGGTCCCAGCGGAGGTCTTCGAGGCTCTCGCCCGCGCCTGGAGCGAGGCGGGGGCGCCCGGGGGCGGCTGGCTCGCCCCGCGCCACGGCGGCCGCCACGGCCACCCGGTCGTCGTCGGCCGCGAGCTGGTCGCCGGGCTGGCCGCCTCCCCGCCCGACACGCCCCTGAGGGACGTCCGTGGGCGGGCCGACCCGCTCCTGGCGGTCCCCGTGCGGGCCCGCGAGGTGCTCGACGATCTGGACCGGCCCGCCGACCTCGACCGGCTGCGGGAGCGATTTCCTCCCCCCTGAGCTCCACTCCCCGATCACGCCGAGCCGATAGGGACGGGGAGTCCCCGATCCACGAGCGCTCCCGGCGAGCGCTCAGGGGCCCCCCTTCCACGATGAGCTTCCAGGGAGACGTCGGCGGCATCGGCTTGGCCGAGCTGATGCAGAGCCTGGCCCGCGGCCGGCGGGAGGGCGTCCTGGTCCTCACCGCCCGCGGCGGCCTGCGCAGCATCCTCGGTGTGCGCGACGGCGCCCTGCTGTTGCTGCCCCAGCCCGACGAGGATCCGACGATCTGGCGGGAGCGGGTCGGGCGTGCCTGGGGAGTCGACAGCGACGCCCGCATCGCCGCCCTGCGCGCCTCGGAGATCGCTCGCGCCGATCGGATCGAGACCGTCTACCGCCTCCTCGACGGAGAGGGCGTGCACTTTCGCTTCGAGACCGACCGCGCCGCGCAAGCCGGCGAGGAGGCCGCCGGGGCGAGCCCCTCGCGCCAGCCCGAGGTCCACTGCGAGGCGGTCTCGGTCGAGTTCCTCCTGCTCGAATACGCGCGCCTCAACGACGAGACCGAGCGCCTCGGCCCCGAGGGACTGCGCTCCCAGTGGCTCGTCCCACGACCCTCGGGGACGGTCCCGGCCGAGGCCGACGCGTTCCTCGGCCAGTGCGACGGTCGCTCGAGCGTCGCGGAGATCGCCGACCGCCTCGGCTGGCCAATCCGCCAATGCCGCCTCGCCGCCACCAACCACCTGGTCTCCGGCGCCCTGCGCGAAGCTCCGGCGCGCGAGTTGCTCGTCCTCGCCCAGCGCGAGCTCGCCGACGGTCACCTGGGGCGCGCCGCCGCGCGCCTGGAGGCCTGGACGGGGGCCGCGGCTCCCGGCCCGATGACCGCGGGCGACGCCGCCCTGATCGAAGCCGAGTGGCGCGCCGGTCGCCTCGCCCCCCTGCTCGCCGGGCTGGCTCCCCGCACGGCCCGCATCCTCTTGCGGCGCCTCGAGCGAGGGCTCTCCACGCCGAGCGCCTGCCTGCCCCACTGGCGCGAGCTGGCCCGCTCGCACCCCTGCGACGAGCGCATCCGCCTGCACCGCATGATCGCCGAGCACCGCGAGGGCTCCGAACGCGAGGCCCCCGACGCCCGCGAGGTGCTCGACGCCGCGCGCGCCTTCCTGGCGGCGGAGCGCCCGCGCCGGGCACGCGCCCTGCTCGGCGTGGCCGCCGCTCGTCCGCCGGCGACCAGCGCCGCCCAGCTCGACCTCGGCCTGGCCCTCGTCGCCGCCGGCGCGGGCGAGGAGGCCGCCGAGTGGATCCTCGGCCCCGCCCGCGAGTGGATCGAGCGCGGAGCGCCCGAGCGGGCCACCGCCGCCCTGCGAGCCTTGATCGCGGCCTGGCCCCAGGGCCGCGAGGCGCACCGCCTGCTCTCCCGCGCCCGCGGCGCGAGCGTCCGCCGCCGCCTGATCCGCAAGCACTCCCTGGTGGGACTGGCGATCCTGGCCGCCGTCTCGGTCGGGGCCTGGGTGCGGGTCGACTCGACCACGCGCACCCAGCGCGCCCTGGCGGAGGTCCAGTCGCTCCTGGAACGACCGACCGAAGCCCTGGCGCTCCTGGAGGAGCGCTTCGCCGACGACGACTCGGCGGAGGTCGCACGGCTGCGCCGCGCGATCGCCGACCGGCACACAGCGCTCGCCGAGGAGCGGCGGGACGAGTGGCTGGAGGACTTCCGCGCCGCCCGCCACGAGTGCCTGTTCGGCAGCCCCCTCGCGGGGCTCGACCGGCTCCTGGACCTGCCGCCCCCGCCGCGGGTGGCGACCGCCGACCTCGTGTGGCCCAAGACGGCCGAGGTGCTCGGCTCCCTCGCCGAGCGCGTCGCCGTCTCCCTCGACGAACTCGGACCGCCGCGGCTCGACGACCCCCGGCAGACGACGGCCGAGCGACGGATCGCCGCGCTCCTGACGCGCTGCGGCGATCGCCTCCGTGAGCAGGGGGCGGACGAGGACGCCGCGCCCTTCGAGCGGCGCCTCGCCGAGCTGGAGGACGCCCTCGCCGCGCGCGGCACGGAGCGCGAGCGCGCCCTGGCCGAGCGAGAGCGCCTCGACCTGCTCACGCGCCAGGACCTGTGGCTGGCCGCGGCCCGCTCCCACGCCGAGGCGGGCGACGACGAGCGGGCCCTGGAGGCCTACGCGCGCCTGACGGCCAGCGATCCCCAGCGACGGCTCAGCGAACTCCTCGCCGGGGAGATCGCCACGGTCCGCGAGCGCTTCGAGACCGTGGAGGAGGCGCGCGGCCTGGCGGTGGCGGGCGACCACGAGGGCGCGCGGGAGGTCCTGGCGACCCTCGGCGAAGGCGCGCGCGACGAGCCCCTTCCCTGGCGCCTGTCCACCTTCCCGCCCGGGGCCGTGGCGCGCCTGCCCGACGGACGCCGGCGCGCGACGCCGCTCGTCTGGGAGAGCGCCCTCGGTGAGCGGGTGAGGGTGACCCTGGAGCTCGCCGGTTGCGAGCCGTTGACCCTGGAGTGCGAGGGTCCGGCGGACCGCACGATCCGCCTCTCGCGCATCCCCGAGCGCGCGTGGAGCGCGACCGGGGTCTGCGAGGCCCCGCCCGTGGCCGTCGGGTCGGCACACGTGGTCTGCGACCGCAGCGGCACGCTGCGGCGCCTCGACGCGCGCCCCGAGCTCGGCTGGACCCTGCGCCTGGACACCCTCGCCGGCCTGGCCCGCGCGCCGGTGCTGCTCTCCCGCCGCGCCGGCCACCTGCTGTGCGTCGGCGAGGACGGCAGGGTCTGGATCGTCGAAGCGACCACGGGCGCGGTCGAGGGTCCCGGGGAGCTCGGCTCCCCCTGCATCGCCGGTCCGATCCCGACCGCCGGCGGCGCCGCCCTGCGCCTGCGCGACGGGCGCGTGCTGTTCTTCGAGGAGGGCCTCGAGCCCCAGCCGCGCGACCCCGATGCCTTCGGAGACGCCCTCGACCAGGCGCGCTTCGGCCACGACGCGGGCCTCGCCGTCCTGCGCCGCCGCGCCGACGCCGAGCGCCGCCTGCGCTCGCCCTGGAACGGTTGGACCGTGCGGGTCGAGGAGGAGGCCTTCCTCGCCCAGCGGCCCGGGAGCGACGAGGGGTTCGCCGTGCGCCGCGAGGGCGAGTGGTCCCTGTTGGCCTGGGAGGCCCCCAGCGCCCGCCTCCCCGGCGGGCGCCTGTGGGTCGGCGACGGCGCGGGGCTGCGCGCCTTCACCCCCTGACGGGCGCGCTCGGCGATCCTGGACGACGCATCGCCCGGTCGGGAGAATGGGCGCGATGCGCGCCGCCCTCGCCCTCGTGTTCGTGTGCGCCGCCTGCCGGGGGACTGCCCCCGCGCCGCGGAGCGAGCGCTTCGAGCTGCCCGAGGACTGGGCGAGCGTGAGCGCCCTGACCTTCGAGCGCGAGGTCGCCGCGCGCGGGGAGCAGGGAGGGTTCCTCGCGGCCGCGGACCTCGAGGCGCTGCGCGGCGCCCTCGGTCACGGCGACGCGGTGGCCGTGCGCGCCGCCGTCCTGCTGGCCAACAGCCGCGACCCCCTCGCCGAGCGCGCGCTCCTCGAGCGCCTGGAGGAGCGCGCCGTCTCGCCCACGCGCCACGGCGACGCCGCCGACGTGGTCGCCGCCGCGGCCCTGGCGGGCCGCGCCCTCGCCGAGGGTGCGCCCGAGCGCCTCGCCGCCCTGGCCGTCGGCCCGCGCCCGCACCCCGACATCGAGGTGCGGGTGGAGTGCGCGGCCTCCGCCCTGGGCGCCGGCCGCGACGAGGTCGTCGACTTCCTGTCGGCGGTCCTCGCCTCCCAGACGCCCGACGAGCGGCAGCACCCGCCCGACTGGGAGACCAAGCGCACCATGGCCTGGGCCAAGCACCGCGCGGCGCGCGCCCTCTCCCTGCGAGCCGGCGTGCCCTGCACCTTCCGCCCCGACGGCAGCTACGAGCACCAGCGCGAAGAGAGATTGCAACTTCGCAGTTTGATCGACCGCGACGGTCGCCGGCCCTGATTACGGGTCGCTGGCGTCTTGCGGTCCTCGGGCGCGCGCCGCGAGAATGCGCCCGCCATGCCCCGCGCTCGCCTGCTCCTGTGCACCGTCGCCGCCGGCCTCCTCGTCGGTACTCTGCTCTGGTGGCTCGACACCGCCGAGGTCGCGCCTCCCGCGCGCTTGGAGCCCGGGCGCATCGCGCGCCGCGAGCCCACCCTCGGGGAGTCGCGAGCAGAGCTGCGCGCGCCTTGGAGCGTGAGCGCTCGGCCGGCCCCCACGCCGCCCCGTGCGCTCTCGCCGGATCCCCAGCCGGCTCCGGCGACCGAGATCGCCGCCGCGACCGACAGCGACGCGCCGGCGGAGGAGCCGAGCGCAGGACCGACACCCCCGGCCCCGGCGGACCTCGTCGCCGAGACCGCGAGCGACGCGCCGGCGGAGGAGCCGAGCGCAGGACCGACACCCCCGGCCCCAGCGGACCTCGTCGCCGAGACCGCGAGCGACGCGCCGGCGGAGGAGCCGCGCACCGAGCCGAAGCCCGAGGCCCCAGCGGACCTCGGCGCCGAGACCGCGAGCGACGCGCCGACGGCACCGAGAGCCGTCGCGGCGGCGACGCCGGAGACCGGCGGGGAGAGCCCCTCGCCGGCGCCCGGCAGGCCCCTGCGGGACCGCTCGGCGCGCGGCGCGAGCACGCGCGCGCGACCCCTCTCGATCCTCGGCCGCGTGACCGCGGCCGGCCTGCGCCCCGTGGCCGAGGCGCGGGTGGACCTGGTCGTCACCGCTCCCGACGGCCGCACCCACGCCTTCGCATCCGCTCCCTGCAAGCCCGACGGCACCTACGCCCTGGAGGTGCTGAAGTTCGCGCCCTCGGACACGATCCAGCTCTGCGCCCTCGCGCCCGGCTTCGAGCCCACCCTGCGCGACGGCCCGCCGCCGGGGGCGGGCGAGCGCTGGAAACTCGACCTGCCCCTGTGCCCCGGCGAGCCCCTCACCGGGCGCCTCGTCGACGCGACGGGCGCGCCCGTCGCCGGCGGAACGGTCTCGCTCCTCATCGCCGACCGCCTCTCGACCGGCCGGGGCTCCTGGGCCCTGCACTCCACGCCGACCTTCGCCGACGGGAGCTTCTCCCTCCCGCGCGCCGCCTCCGGCGAGCTGCGCCTGCACGCCGCGAAGGAAGGGCTGGGCACGGCGTGGTCAGAGACCGGCGGCCGGTCCGAGCTCGGCGACCTGCGCCTCTCCGGCGGGCCTCCCCTGGCGGGCGTCGTCCGGCGTCCCGACGGCTCCCCCGTGAGACACCTGGTCTTGGAGGTCACGCCGCGCAAGGGTCGCGAGGCCGACCGCGCCCGGACCGTCGAGGAGTGGCTCGCCGAGCGCTTCGACCACGAGCGCGGCGACGGCCTGCTGGCCGCCACCACGCTCACCGACCGGCACGGCCGCTTCCGGGTGGGAGGCCTGCGCCCCGGTCCCTACCTCCTCCGCGCCCGCCGCGGCGGACCGTCCCTGACCGGCGGCGCCGTGGCCTGCTCCACCGGCGACGAGGACCTCGAGCTCTCGTGCAACGCCCGCAGCCTGCGCCTGAGCGTCGTCGACGAGACCGGCGCCCCGCTCGAGGACGTGCGCGTCCTGGCCACGGTCTGGGGCGGCGAGCCCGCGCAGACGATCGAGGCCGCCGGCGACGCCGAGGGGATCGCCCTGGACCTGCCGGAAGCCTGCGAGCGCCTGGGCCTGTTCGTCACCGGCCCCGGCCGCCGCCCCTGGGCCGCGGAGGTCCCCATCGCCCCGGGCGCGCGCCTGGTCGAGCGCGAGGCGGTCCTCCCGCCCGCGGAGCCCCCCGGCCGGCTGGCCCTGGCGGTGCACGTCCCCGAAGGCCTGCCCTCGTCCGTCTACCGGGTCGCCGTGCGCCCGGCGACGATCTCCCGCCCCACGGTCCGCTTCGTCTTGGACACCGCCGCTACCGGCGAGCCCGAGGAGCTGGAGCCGGGGTCGTACAGAGTAGACCTCCTCCCCCGCGGCGGGCCCGGCGCGGTCGAGTACCACCGCCCCCTGAACGATCTCGGCCCGGTGGTCGTGTCGGCCGGCGAGACCGCCCGGCTGGACGTGCAGGCGCTCTGCGGCGGCCGCATCGACCTCAGCCTCCCGACGGCGACCCGGCCCGACGCCCGAGCCCTCGGCCTGGGCCCCGAGCGCACGAGGGCCGAGCGCGAGGCGACCCTGGCGAGCCTCGCGGTCGACCGCGGCGCTCGGGTCTGGTGGGCGAGCGCCGGCTCCGAGCAGTGGCGACCCCTGGAGCTCTCGGTCACCGGCGCGCGCTGGCGGGCCCGGCGCTCCTGGCTGTTGCCCGGGCTCGAGCGCGGCACGTCGGCACTCCTGGACGCCGGAACGGTTCGCCTGCGGGTGGAGGCCGAGGGATGCGAGACCTTCGAGACCGAGCTCGTCGTCGAAGCGGGGCGCAACGTCTCCCTGGCTCCGACCCTGAGCGCCGAGTAGGCCGGACCCCCAACTCGCGCTCCTTTCCACTGGTCGGCGGCCGCCGCCACGGATACAAACGGGCCGCGCGTCGGCGACCCCTACGATGGACTCCCAGACCTTGCTGCTCCTGACCTCGACCGCGGCCGGCGCGACGGCCGCCGCATGGGCCGGCTGGTGGATGCGCGGTCGCGTCCACAGCCACCGCCTCGCGGTCCTCGACGAGCAGTGGACGCGCAAGCTCCGCAGCTACGAGGACGCGACCGAGCAGGCACTCACTCAAGAGACCCTCGAGGCCACCCGCGCGCGGGAGCTGGCCCAGCAGGCCGAGGAGCTGGGGGCCGAAGTCCGGCGCCTGCAGGCACGCCTGCGCAGGAGCGGCGAGAGCGAGGGCGAGCTCGAGCAGCGCACCCAGGAGCTCGAGGAGCTGCGCGAGGGAAGCGCGGCCGAGCTGGCCACGGTGAGGGAGCGCGGCGCGGCGGAGCTCGCCGAGGCCCGCACGACCCACGCTGCCGAGCTGCGGGAGCTGGGCGAGCGCGGGGACGCCGCCCTGGCCGAGCGCGACCGGGAGATCGCGCGCCTGACCGCCTGGGTCGACGAGCTGACCCCTCTCTCCGACGCCCTCAAGGACTCCGGGCACCGGCTGGCCGAGCGCGACCGCGAACTGGAGGGGTTGCGGGGCACCGCCCGGGAAACAGACACGGCACGCGAGCACCTCGAGCGTGACCTCGAGCGCCTGCGCGCGGAGCTCGAGCATGAACGCGACCTGGCCCGCCGCGGGGAAGCCGAGGCCCAGGAGACCTCCGAGCGCCTGCGCGACGCCGAGGTGCGCTGCAAGGGGCTCGAAGAGGAGCTGGTCGGAGCCCGTCGGAAGGGCGCGGAGCTGGACCGCGAGCGCGCAGCCCTCGAGACTGGCCTGGAGGAGGCGCGCCGCGATAGCGGCGCCCTCGCCGCCCGGATGGAGGAGGTCCAGCGCCTGGGACGCAAGCGCGAGCAGGAGTTCGAGCTGCGCGGCGAGCGCAGCACGCGCGAGGCCAGCCGCCGATTGGAGAACGCCCTCGAGGAACGGGACGCCGCCGCCCTCCGCCGCGACGAGCTGGCCGAGGAGGTCGCACGAGGCGAGGAGCGCCTCGCCCGGAGGACCCAGGAGCGCGAGCTGATCGCCGGCGAGCTCGAGGAGCTGCGAGGCGAGATGGAGCGTTCCGCCGCCGCCCTCGCCGCCGAGCATGACGAGGCCGCCGCGGAGGCCGCCGCCAGGGTCGAGTCCCTCGAGCGCAGGCTGGCCGACGCCACCGGCGAGCGTGACGCCCTGCTCGACGAGCGCGACGCCGCCCACCGCGAGCTCGCGGAGAGTTCCGAGGAGCTCTCCGCCGGCGCCCTGGCGCGAGAGGGCCTGACGGCCAGCCTCGACGAGCTGCGGCGAGACACGACGCGCCGGGAGCGCGACGCCGCACGCCACTTGCAGGAGACCTCCGGCGAGGCGGCGCGGCGTATGCAGACCCTCGAGAGGGAGCGTGATCGGGCGGAGGCCGAGCGCGATGCCCTCGAGGTCGCCCGGCAGGCCCTCGAAGAGAGGCTCGGCGAGAGCCGGAGCGAGCGCGCAGCCCTCGCGGCGACGATCGAGCAGCTGCGGGGCGAGATCGGCCGCGGCGAGAGCGCCCAGGCCTCCCTGCGCGGAGCCGTCGAGCGCGCCGCCGACGAGTTGGAGGCCCAGCGGGGCCGGACGGTCGCCGCCGAGGAGCGCGGCGCGGCGACGAAGAAGGAACTCGAGGAGCGGGAGCGCAAGCTCGAGATCGCCGAGCGCGCCGCCGAGCGCGCTCGGGGCACGCGGGCGCGCCTGGAGGCGGACCTCCTCTCCCGCAAGCAGCGCCTGGTGACCCTGCGCGGCCAACTCAAACAGCTGCGTGAGACGCAGCGGACGCTCGACCGCGACCTGCGAGCAGCGCGCAAGGCGGTCGCGAGCCCTCCGCGCGGGAAGAAGGGCAAGGCCACGGCCAAGGCGGGCGGGAAGGGGAGGGCCAGGGCGTCCGCCCCCCTCGCGGGACCCAAGAAGGCGAAGGCGCCGTCGGGGAGCGCCGGGGAGAAGGGGGCCCGGGCCTCGGGCCGGTCGGGCGGGAACAAGGCGGCGAGGACGACGACCGCGAAGAAGAAGGCCGGCGCTCCCGCCGCTCGGGGGAAGAAGAAGGTCGGGGCGCGCGCCGCGAAGAAGCAGAGCAAGCCCGCGGGCGGGAAGCTGCGCACGGTCACCCTGCAGCCGGCCCGGCCAGCAGCGGGAGGTGACCTCACCAGCGTCCCGCGCATCGGAGCCCGCATGGCCGAGCGCCTGCGGGCTGCGGGGATCGCCGACGCCGCCGCCCTCGCCGCCCTGGACAAGCCGGCCGTGGAGCGACTGGCGAAGCGTTTGGGCATCGACGCCGCGCGCATCCGCCGCGAGGGTTGGGTGGCCGGCGCCGCACGGGTCTCGTCCTGAGCCCGAGCGGGCGACGGGAGCGCGAGCGCTCCGCGAGCGGCGGCTGATCGGCGGCGCGAACGCCGCGGACCCTCAGGGGTGCAGGCGGTAGATCGTGCGCGGGTAGGGAATGCACTCGCGCACGTGCTCGACCCCGGCGATCCAGCCCACGAAGCGCTCGAGCCCGAGGCCGAAGCCGCCGTGGGGAACGGTTCCGTAGCGGCGCAGGTCGAGGAACCAGTCGAAGGCCTCGCGCGGCAGGTCGTGGGACTCGATGCGTTCGAGGAGGGCGTCGAGGTCGTCCTCGCGCTGGCTGCCGCCGATGATCTCCCCCACCCCCTCGGGGCCGAGCACGTCCACGCACAGCGCGCGCGTCTCGTCGGCGGGGTCGCGCTTCATGTAGAAGGCCTTCACCTCCGTCGGGTAGTGGGTGACCATCAACGGGCGGTCGTGGGCGGACGAGAGGATCGTCTCGTCGGGCGCCCCGAAGTCCGAGCCGGGAACGAAGTCCGAGTCGGGGTGGGCAACGAGCAGGGCCGCCGCCTCGTCGTAGGTCATGCGCGGGAACGGCGGGAGCACGGCCTCCAGCCGGGACCGGTCGCGCTCCAGGACCTCGAGCTCGGTCGGGCAGCGCTCGAGCACCTCCGTGACGACCGAGCAGATCATGTCCTCGGCGAGCTGCATCACGTCGCCCAGGTCCGCGTAGGCCACCTCGGGCTCGAGCATCCAGAACTCCGTCAGGTGCCGGCGCGTCTTGGACTTCTCGGCGCGGAAGGTCGGCCCGAAGCAGTAGACGCGCCCGTGGGCCATGGCCGAGGCCTCGGCGTAGAGCTGGCCGGACTGGGTCAGGAAGGCCTTCTCGCCGAAGTAGTCCACCTCGAACAGGGTCGACGTCCCCTCGCAGGCGTTGGGCGTGAACATCGGCGAGTCGACGCAGATGAAGTCGCGCTCGTCGAAGAAGCGGCGCAGGGCCGTCATGACCCGGTGGCGCAGGCGCAGGATGGCCCAGGGGCGGCGCGAGCGCAGCCACAGGTGGCGGTTGCCGAGCAGGAAGTCGGTGCCGTGCTCCTTGGGGGTGATCGGGTAGCCCTCGACGACCTGGTGCAGGGTGACGTCCTCGACGCCGAGCTCGACGCCGCCCGCGGCGCGCTCGTCGGCCTTCACCGTGCCGGTGACCGAGAGGCTCGTCTCCTGGCCGACGTGGGCCAGGCGCTCGAACAGCTCGGGATCGACGTTGCCCTTGAAGACGACGCATTGCACGACGCCGCTGCCGTCGCGCACCTGGAGGAAGTGGAGCTTCCCCTTGGAGCTCTTGTTGTAGAGCCAGCCGTGGAGGGTGACGGTCTCGCCGACGTGTTCTGCGAGACGCTCGACGGTCGCGGTGGGAGCCATGGAATCGGAGAGCTTCAGGGGAACATCGAGTGGGCGGTGCGCAGGTCCACCTCGGCGATCACGCCGTCGCGGACGCGGACGCGCCCCTTGCAGAAGGCTCCGCCGCGGCGCGCCTCGACGAGGACGTCCGCCTCGGCCGCATCCTCCGCGAGGCCCTCTGGACCGGGAAGGAGCTGGATGCCCTCGTAATCCATGGCGAGCAGGCGGTTGGTGATGCGCTCGCCGAGGGGGACCGGCTGGGCCGGCGCCGCCGCGGCGTCGCCGGAGCGGCCGCGCTCCTCGGCCATGAGGGCCAGGCGGTCGTTCAGGCGCTTCTGGGAGTCTCGCAGCTCGCTCACGAGGTGCTCGAGGCGCCCGAGGTCCAGGCTCTCCGCGGTCTCGGCGAGGCGCTCGAGGTCCTCGCCGAGGGGGTCGAGGGCTTCGAGGGCCTCGAGGCGCTCGCCGACCAGGCGTAGGCGCCAGAGGATGACGGCCAACAGGGCGCAGGCGACGATCCCCAGGATCAGGAGGGCGGCCTCGAGGGGCACGCCCGCGATCGGGCTCGCGGGATCGAGGGCCGCTACGGGAGACGGGGGATTCGCCATGGCGCCGATTCTACCGCGACGAGCGGCGAGGCCGTACCATCCGCCCCATGACGCGCCTCGTGAGCGGCCTGTTCCTGCTCGGCTTGCTCGCGGGCGTGTTCGTCCTGCCCGAGCCGCCGCCCGCGCGTCTGGCGACCCTCGACGTACCCGAGCTGATCGCCACGGCGGAGGCGAGAGGCCCCGGCGGCGAGGCCGTGCCCCTGAGCGCGCTCCTGTTGGGCTCGGACGCCTTCGAGGCCACCGGGCCGGACGGTGGGCGCCTCGCCCTGGGAGCGGTGCGCGCCTTCGCCGACGGCGCCCGCGAGCCACAGGCCGACGCCTCTCTGCGGGCGGCCCTCGCCCGCGCACTGCGGGAGGCGGCCGGGGAGGCGGACCTCGCCCTCGTCATCGCGGGCGAGGAGGCGCCGGTCGAGAGCGGAGGGTTGGAGGTCGAGCTGCAGGCGTCGGATGGGCAGCTCGTGCTCTCCTGGCGTGTCGCCTCCGCCGCGCCGACCGAGCACACCTCCCCCTGGACTCCTCCCAGCAAGCGCTCGCTCCTGCCGCCGGTGGTCGCCATCGGGCTCGCTCTCCTGCTGCGCAGGCCCGTGCCCGCGCTCTTCCTGGGAGTCCTGACCGCCGCGTTCCTGCTGCGCTTCGAGAGCGGCGAGGGGCTGCTCACCAGCGCCGGCGGAGGCCTGGTGGACCTGTTCGGGACGTTCCTGCGGGAGCAACTCGTCGACAGCGAACGCCAGTACATCATCGTCTTCGTGGTGGCGATGCTCGCCATGGTGGGCGTCGTCACGCGCAACGGCGGCCTGCGCGGCATCATGAACCTGGTGGCGCGCATCGCCGGCGGCGTCCGCCGGACCCAGATCGCCGCCTACCTGATGGGCCTCGCGGTCTTCTTCGACGACTACGCCAACACGATCCTCGTCGGGAGCACCATGCGCCCGCTGACCGACAAGCTCCGCATCGCACGCGAGAAGCTGGCCTACGTCGTCGACAGCACCGCGGCGCCCGTGGCGGGCATCTCGATCTTCAGCACCTGGATCGCCTTCGAGGTCTCGACCTT
Organism: Planctomycetota bacterium; assembly: GCA_030746555.1. Lineage (GTDB taxonomy): Bacteria > Planctomycetota > UBA1135 > UBA1135. Next base: position 14,208 of record JASLMK010000104.1, read on the forward strand.
CAGCGCCCAGCTCCCCCTCGCCGGCCTGTCGCCCTCGGACGGCTACGCGGTGTTCTTGGAGACGCTCCCCTACCGCTTCTACTGCATCTTCAGCCTGGTGCTGGTGGCGGTGGTGGTCATCGGCGGCCGCGACTTCGGGCCGATGCTCGCCGCCGAGCGCAGGGCCCGCACCACCGGCGCCCTCGTGCGCCCCGGCGGCGAGCCGATGGTGAGCGACATCGCCACGACGATGCGGCCGGCCGAGGGCGTCGGGACCCGCGCCCACCGGGCCCTGGTCCCCCTGGGCGCGTTCCTGTTCGTGACCCTGTTCGAGATCGCGCGGCGCGGCGGCGCCTTCGACATGTCCGCCGAGCGCTTGTTCTCCCTGGAGGGCGTCACGGCCGTGCTGTTCGACGGCAGCGGGAGCAAGCCCCTCGCCATCGGCTCGAGCACCGGCCTGGGGCTGGCGGTGCTCTTCTCCCTCGCCGCGGGCTTGCGCGGCGAGATCCTCGACGCAGCCTGGAAGACCCTGCGTGCCATGGGCGTCGCCCTGGTGATCCTCTACCTGGCCTGGATGCTCGGCGCCGCCTGCGGCGAGGTCGGCACGGCGCGGTTCTTGACCGCGGCCCTCGGCGACATGGCCGCCCCGCTCGTCCTGCCCGCGGTCCTGTTCGTCCTCTCCGGCGCGGTCGCCTTCGCGACCGGTTCGTCCTGGGGGACGATGAGCATCCTCCTGCCCCTGGTCGTCGGCCTGTCCTTCTCCCTCGGCCAGAGCGTGGAGGTCGCTGGAGCCCCCGCCGGTCACTTCCTGATGGTGCTCTCCATCGGCGCCGTCCTGGAGGGCTCGATCTTCGGCGACCACTGCTCCCCCATCTCCGACACGACCGTGCTCTCCTCGGTGGCCGCCGCCTCGGACCACATCGACCACGTGCGCACCCAGGCGCCCTACGCGATCCTGGCCATGACCGTGGCGATGCTCGCGGGCTACCTGCCCTGCGCCTTCCTCGGACTCTCGCCCTGGATCGCCATGGTCGTCGGGGCCGCGCTGCTGATCGGGTTCCTGCGCGTGTTCGGTCGCAGCGCGGACGGGGCCGAAGGCGCCGCCTGAACGCCCCCGCCGCCGATCAGCCGTTACCCTTCCGGCCCGCCGCGGCGATCGAGTACGCTCGCCCGCGCCGGCCTACGTCGACCGCGACGATCTCGAGGCACGCGGCCAGTCCCTGGTGGATGTCGTGTGAGCCGTGCAGCGCTCGAACCCGTTCGTTCCCACCGGCAGCGCGAAGCTCGGCGACGACGACTACCTCGTGCGCTCCGACGCGATTCGACGTCCACAAGCGTCACGCCGAGGCGGCCGTGGCCCTCGAGCTGTCCACGGCCCGTTTCGCCACGGTCGAGGCCCTCGAGGCGGGCCTCGACCTCTCGCGTGCCCGGCGCTCGCTGGTGCGCACCGTGGGCGAGTTCAACCGCGCCCGGCTAGCCCTGCTGCGCGCGGTCGGCGTGGCGGGTTGGCGCCGGTCAGGGCAGGGGCGGCCACAGTGCGACCAGCGCCGCGAGGAGCGCGCCGACCGCCAGCCAGGCGTCGACCGGCAGGGGCGGCCGCCCCTCGATCGGGGCGGGCTCGGGCGCGGCGGGCTCGGCGGCGCCCCCCGTCCCGGCGGCGCGCCGCTCGGCGGTCGGAACGCACCCTGCCGGCGGCCCGCAGGCGGCGTCGAGCAGCTCTGCCCAGGAGACGGCGAAGGCCGCCGGATCCCCGGTGAGCTCATCGAGCCCTTCGATGGCGCACACGACGCGGCCGGGGCCAAAGGCCACGCGACGCGCCTCGTCTGCCAACCAGGGGACGAGGGGGCCGCGGCCGTCGGCGAGAGGCGCCGCGCGGGCCACCGCGCGCGCGCTCCAGCCGTCGCGCCCCACGGGCACGGTGCTCACGGGCCCCTCGCTGACGCCGCGCAGGTCGAGGAGGGCTCCCGGCGTCGGCCCGTCGGCGACGTCGAGACCGCGCTCTGCGGCCCACAGCCTCGCCAGCTCGGTGACCTCCCCTGGCAGGGGGCCTGTGAGGACCAGGATCGGCGGCGCGGTCTGGGCGGGGCGCGTGGTGAGGCCCTCGCCGTCGAAGACCACGACACCCTCGCGCGTGCGCCCGACCGGGCCGGGCACCGCCTCCCCTCCCGACGCCGCCCAGCCCGCGAACCTCGGCGCCGGCTCGGGGAGCGCGTCGGTCACCCACAGACGGCCCGGGGCGTCGAGGGTCTCCCAGGCGGGCTCGGCGGCGGGCGCGCGGGGCTCGGTCAACCAGGCGGCGGGCGGCGCGTCCCCCGCGTGGACGTGGTGTTCGCCTCCGAAGAACGACTCCCACTCGAGCGCGTCGCCCCCTGCGCGCCCCATCTCCAGGAGTGCGCGCGCCCTGTCGAGGGCGAGCGCCAGGCGCGTGCTCCCGTCGCTGGACAGGTACATCGACGGGCTGCGGTCGACGACCACCGACCAGGTGCGGGCGGCGGGGGGAGCTGGGAGGCGCGGGCCGCCGAGGGCCGCGGCGCCCAGGGTCAGGGACGCGCACAGCAACCACAGGCGCGGGGGCACGGCACGCCGCAGGCGTCGGTCGGCCCGCCGCGCGGTGCCCTCCAGGTCGCGCCACAGGCCCAAGGTCCCGGTCGCCACCGACGGCGGCCGGGAGCGCGCGCGGTGCAGGAGGAGCAGGAGCACCGGAAGGGCCAGGGCCAGCAGTCCCGCCGGGCGCGTCCACTCCAGGCTTCCCAGAGCGCCTAGCACAGCAAGGCCCCGACCACGTCCTCGAAGTCGACGGCGGTGCTGGCGCAGGTGTAGGCGATGCGATGGCGCGCGCAGGGGACGCGCCAGGCGTCCAGGCGCTCCTCCAGGCGACGCTCGTAGGCGCCGCGGGTCGGGCGGTCGACGCGCAGGCGCAGGCGCTCGCCGCCCTCGGGGTCCCACCACTCCACCGCCCCCACCGGGGGCTCGAACTCGACCGGAGCGAGCAGCTGCACGGCGCCGAGCTCGCGCCCGCGGCGCCCGAGGCCGGCGAGGGCGGCGAACTCCACGTCGAGCAGGTCGCCGACGACGAACACGCGCCCCGCGTCCGCCACGCGGGTTGGTGCGGCGAGCAGTCCGGCGAGCCCGGCGTCTCCGGCGGCGCGGCAGCCCTCCAGGAAGCCCAGCATCGTCCGGGGATCGACTCGCGAGCGCAGGGCGAACTCGCGGGGGGGGCCGTCGGGAGGAGCGGAGACGATCAGGCGCACGGTGGCGCCGATGCGCCGGCCGGCGCAGGCCAGGGCCGCGCCGACCTCGGCGGCGCGAACCAGCTTGCCCGGTGGGCCGACCCCCATCGAGGCGCTGGCGTCGAGGAGGATCGCCCAACGCTCGCCGGCCTCGCGGCGCGAGACGCGGACGAAGGGCCGGTCGAGGCGCGCCAGCAGGTTCCAGTCCACCGAGCGCAGGTCCTCGCCGGGGCGGTAGGGGCGGAAGCCGACGAACTCCTCGCCGCCTCCGCTGAGGGCGGACCGGCCCGGTCCCTCGCGCCGCTCACGCGCGCCGGCGAGGCGCACGAGCAGGCGCTCGACGCGCGCCAGGAAATCCGGCCCGAAGCGCACTCCGGGAGCGGGGAGGGGCTCTCGGGGGACGGTCGTCTCGGCATCGGGGGTCATCGGGTTCGTCCGATCGCGGGCGGGAGCGCGCGTCGCACGCTCCGGCGACGGTCGCCTCCACCCCGGGCCTGCCAGCGCGGCGCGGCCCGGCGATCGAGCGACACGGAACGCGGCAATGGCGAAACGCGGGCCCCCCCAGGACCGTACCACCCTACCGTCGTCGCGCTCCGCTCTCCATCCACCGCCCCCCCGCATGACCACGCCCCAGCGCCTCCTCGCCGCCTCCCTCGCCACCCTCTTGGGCCTCGCGCCCGCGACCGCCGCTCCCGGCGGCGCGGAGGGCGACGAGCCTCGCGCTCCCAATCCCCTGGCGACGGGCGCCGACGGCCTGCTCCCCTTCCCCTCCCTGCACTTCACGCGCCCCGATCCCGACGCGGCCACGGGTCTGCGACTCGACTACCACCGGGCGATGCTGCGGAGTCCCGACGGCTCCCTGCCCCTGGATCCCTCGATCTGCAACATCGCCGACGGCGTTTCGCCGGTGACGCCGATCCTGGTCGGGTTCGGTGTGGACGTCCATCCCGACCACCTCTCCCCCAGCGGAGAGCAGGAGGAGACCGTGCGCGCTGGCGCGCCGATCGCCCTGATCCACGCCCGCACCGGCGAGGCGATCCCGATCCTGACGGAGATGGACCGCAACAACCGCGAGCGTGAGGAGTACGCGGGCCGTCACCCGCTCTGCATCCGCCCGCTCGCTCCCATGGAGATGGGTGCGCGCTACCTCGTACTCCTGACGAGCGAGCTGCGTGACGTCGACGGCGCTCGGTTGCCGGAGCAGGACGCCTTCGGCCACCTGCGCGACGACCGCCCGAGCGCGAACCCGGCCGTCGAGGCACTCAGGGAACGCTACGAGGAGCTGTTCTCCGTGGCCGAGCGGGCCGGCTGGGAGCGCGACGCCCTGCTCCTGGCTTGGGAGTTCCAGGTCGCCAGCGAGCGCTTCCTCCTCGGCCCGATCCGCGACGTGCGCGCCCAGACCCTGGCCGCCGCGGCCGACGAGGGGGTGCCGTACACGATCGAAGAGGTGAAGGAGTCTCCCAACGAGAACGTCGCCTGGCTGGTCAAGGGCACGTTCAGCCCGGCGTCGTTCCTCGACGCCCGCAACGAGCTGCGGCGCGTCTCCGACGAGGTCGTCGAGCGCTCGGAGGAGAGCCCGGCCTACCCGTTCACGATGGTGATCCCCCCCGCGGCGCGCAAGCGCGGCGGCCTGCCCCTGGTGCTCTTCGGCCACGGCCTGTTCGGGACGGGGGAGCGCTACCTCACGCGCCGCATCGGCCGCGAGCTGGTGCAGCCGCTCAGCGCCATGCACGACGCGGTGATCATCGCCACCGACTGGATCGGTCTGTCCGGCGGCGACCTGTCCTTGATCCTGAGCCAGGTCGTGCCCGACATCACACGCATCCGCCTGGTGACCGACCGCCTGGTGCAGTCCCACGCCAACAACCTGGCCCTGGTGGAGCTGGCGCTCGGCGAGCTCCAGTCCGATCCGGCCATCGGCCGCACCCACCGCCGGACGCTACTCGATCCCAAGAAAGTCTACTACTACGGCGTCAGCCTCGGCGGCATCCAGGGCGCCTCCCAGGTCGCGATCTCCCCGCGCATCTCCCGCGCGGTCCTCGCCGTGCCCGGGGCGGGCTGGTCGCACATGATCCAGCGCTCGACCCAGTTCTCCCCCATCGAGCGCGTGATCGACCAGCGCTACCCCGATCCGCTGACCCAGAGCTTCTTCACGGCCATCCTGCAGACCTTCTTCGACTTCTCCGATCCGGCGAACCTCGCGCCCCTGATGCTCGGGGACCGCAGCCAGCCGCGGAGCCCGAGGAAGGTCGTCGTCCTGCAGGAGGCCATCGGCGACTGCCAGGTGCCCAACCTGTCCACCGACCTCCTCGCGAGAGCGATCGACGCCGCCCACCTCGAGACGGCCACGGACCCGGTCTTCGGGCTGCGGACGATCGACGGGCCGACGAGGGCGCCGGTCTTGACCCAGTTCCGCGTCCCCCACCTGCTCGCGGAGTTCACGCCGCCCGAGGAGAACACGATCCCCAGGCGCGACAACGGCGTCCACAACGCCGCGGTCCTCCAAGACGCCGCCTTCGAGCAGCTCGGCGGCCTCTTGGAGACAGGCCGGGTCTCCCACCCCTGCGAGGGCGACTGCGATCCCGATTGACGGCTCCCCGAGCGTGCGAACGGATCGTCCGCGTGGGCCCGCGGGCGGACCCTAGCACGCCCGGGGGCCTCTTCGAGCTCCCCTCGCCCGGCCCGCCGCGCGCCGCCGCTCCCCCTCGCCCCCACCCGGCGAAGTCGTGGCCGCGGCCACTGCGGACGCTATCCTCGGGGCCCTGCCCGAGCGGCCCCGCCCCCTCCCTGACGATGATGCACGCACTCCTGCCGTCCCTCGTGCTCGCCGTGATCTCCAGCCCCCCGGGCGATTGGCCGAGCTGGCGCGGCCCCCACGGCGACGGCCACGCCGACGGCAAGGCGCCGACCCATTGGAGCGCGCGGGACGTGCGCTGGGAGCGCCCGATCCCCGGGCGGGCCTGCTCGACCCCGGTGATCGCCGGGGAGCGCCTGTTCCTGACGACCGCCGTGCGCTCGCCAAAGGGCGAGGGGGAGCGCCGCTGGCCCGGCGGCCGCGAGCCCTACCACGGGGGCGGCGGGGCCCTGGTGGAGCACTCCTTCGAGGTCTTCTGCCTGGCGATCGACTCCGGCGAGGTCCTCTGGCGACGGACGGCCGCCCAGGCCACGCCGCACGAGGGACACCACGGCACCTACGGCAGCTTCGCCTCCAACTCGCCCGTCACGGACGGGGAGCGGGTGTACGCCTTCTTCGGCTCGCGCGGGGTGTACTGCTACGACGTCGACGGCGAGCTGGAGTGGAAGAAGGACCTGGAGGTCGAGCTGGAGATGCGCGCCCAGTTCGGAGAGGGCACGGCCGCCGCCCTCCACGGCGACCTGCTGCTCCTCAACCTCGACCACGAGGGCGACTCGTCCCTGATCGCCCTCGACCGCGAGAGCGGGCGGCGCAAGTGGCGCGTGGACCGTGACGAGCGCAGCTCCTGGGGGACGCCCCGGCCGGTGCTCCACAAGGGCAAGACCCAGCTCGTCGTGACCGGCAGCGACCGCGTGCGCGCCTACGACCCACGCTCGGGCAAACAGCTTTGGGAGTGCGCAGGCCTGGGACCCAACCCGATCCCCACGCCCCTGCAGTTCGAGGACACGGTCCTGGTGATGAGCGGCCACCCGCGAGGACCGGCGATGATGTCCATCCGCCTGGGCGAGAAGGGCGACCTGTCCGGCGGGGACGCGGTGGTCTGGAGCGGGCGGCGCGGTGCGGCCTACACGCCCTCGGCCGTCCTCGTCGAGGACCGGCTGTACACGGTGACCGACCGCGGCCGAATGAGCTGCCTGGACGCGGCGAGCGGCGAGGCCCACTACCTCGAACAGCGGCTCCCGCGCGGCCTGGAGTTCAAGGCCTCGCCGGTCGTGGTCGAGGACCGCATCTACCTCCTGAGCGAGTCGGGGGACGTGGTCGTGGTCGAGGCCTCCGAGGAGCTGAAGGTCCTCGCCACGAACTCGATCGATGCGGACGACCTGTTCCTGGCCTCCCCGGTGATCTGCGACGGCGCCCTCTACCTGCGGAGCACCGAGCGGGCCCTTTGCATCGGCGGGCGCTGACCGCCCCGCGCCGTCAGCGTCCGAGGACCTCAACCGCGTCGAAGACGAAGCGGTCCCGGTCCAACCCGGCGGGCTCGGTGTCGGTGATGAACAACAGGTGCAGGCCGCCGTCGAAGGTCATGCCCATGCCCGACAGATCGAAGTCGAAGTGGTGGTAGCTGTCGTCGCTGTCGGCGGCGGTGAACTCGTAGAGGGTCGTGTAGGCGAGCCCGTCGGCGCTGACGAGCACGCGCGCCACGTCGCCGGGCTCGTAGGAGAGCACCCAGGCCCAGAAGCGCAGGCGCACGTCGACCGCGCCGGGCAGGAGGGCGATGCGCCCCACGGAGCCTGAGTCCTTGATGCGTACGCTCTTGAGGCCCTCGTGGACGAAGCCCCCGCCGACCATCACGTCGCCCGAGGGCGCCCAGGGCGCGATCCAGGCCCCCACCCCGCCCGCGAGGTCCGCCGACTCGAAGCCGTCGTAGGCGATCGTCGGCGGGTTCACCGACACCCGGAAGGCGTCCGCGGTGCGGTTTCCATGGTCGTCCTCGACCGTCAGGACGAGCTCGTGCACGCCCAGCGCCAGCTCCACGGCCGCGACCTCGGTGCCGGCCAACAGGGCTCCGTCCTCGGTCCACTCGTAGGCGACGATGACGCCGTCGGGATCGTAGGAGGCGCCGCCGTCGAGCTCGACGACCGCTGAGTCGAATCCGGGCCCCACGAGGGCGTCGCGGTCGCCGCCGGCGTCGGCGACGGGCAGGGCTCCCAGGCTGACGACGCCGCGCACGACGACGTCGTCGATCATCAGGTAGTCGGGGTCGGAGCCCGAGGTCTCGGTCACCACGCGCAGCTCGAAGGAGGCGGACATGGGGAGCGCGCCCAGGTCCAGGAGGTACTCGTGGAACTGGCCGTCGCTCTGTGCTGCGGAGAGCTCGAGGAGCGGCGTGAACGTCACGCCGTCGCCGGAGGCCTCGACCGTCGCGCGGTCGTCTCCCTCGTAGTTGACGACCATCACCTCGATCCCCAGGCGCGGATTCAACAGGCCCGAGGTGTCGAGGGCGCGGCCGAGGGCGCCGGTGTTCTTGATGCGGCAAACGCGACCCTGGTCTCCGACGATCGAGCCGATGCGCACGTCGCCCGTGAGCTCCCAGGGACCCGACCAACTACCCGTGCCGCCATCGAAGGCGGCGGACTCGAAGTCGTCGTGGGCCACGTCCTCCGCCTGCGCGACGACGATGTTGTCGAGACGCATCTGGTCGACCGCGCTCAGGCCCATCGTGGCCGTCAGGAACGCCTGTTCGGTGTCCCAGACGCCCGAGACGTCGAGGGTGTGCCACTCGCCGTCCTCGACGGCCGGCGCGAGAAACCCGAACACTGGGGCGGCCGGGTCGAGGTCGGAGGCGACCTGCAGGTGCACGTCCTCCAGCACCGAGTTCGGCGACTGGGAGTAGTCCGCCCGGTAGTCGAGGCGCACGACGTCGAACGCGCCGCCCTCGGCCAGCTCGAGGTACACGCCCTGCTCGTCGGGGCCGAAGCCGGTGTCGGTCTCGAAGCCGTGGAAGGTCTCGCGCAGGAGCTCGAGGTGGTGGAAGTGCCCCTGGTCGAACTCCTCCCAGCTGTTGCGCAGCCAGAAGGCCTCGACGAAAACGCCGTCCTCGACGAAGTTCTGACTGCTCGGGAAGAGCCGGCCGCCCTCCATCGGCAGGTGACCGCCGGGAACGCCCGGCGGATCCGTGAAGGTGACCGTGCGCAGCACCGGCGAACCACCGGGCGGCAAGGCACCGAGGGCCGCGAGGGCGCAGAAACACAGGATACAGATCGAGCGGCGTCTCCCCACTGGCAGGCTCTCCTCCTCCAGGATGCTCGTCGATGGTCGTCGGCGAGCCATCCGAACTCGCCTCCAGTGCCACGAGTGTAGCCCCGATCGGGGAATCCCGCCGGGGGGAACACGGAGCCGATTCCCGATCTCGGGGGGCGCGGGAGTGGCATTCCAGGTTCCGACCAGCTATGGCGGGGCGAGGCGCAGAGGTCCGGAGCGCGTCCGGACCCGCCTCGCATCGACTCCCTCCCCCCGGGTCCGCCCCCGCCCTCCTCCCCCACGCGCAGGCCCCCGCTGGGCCGCCACCCCCCCCTTCCGATCTGTCTTACCAACGGGGTGGGGGGTCTTACCAAAGGGGAGG
>JASLMK010000105.1 GCA_030746555.1 Planctomycetota bacterium
ACGGTCGTCTTGCCAGCATCGATGTGGGCCATGATGCCGATGTTGCGGTGGGTTGCGAGGCCGGCCGCGCGGACGGTTCCGGGTCGCTCACTGGTGGCTTGAGGAGACATCGAATCGGGGGTTCTGGGCGGATCGGTAGCCGGAGATGGGAGTGCAGCGGGGGCCTGCGGATCAGGCGAAGCGGGCCGGGGCGCGGGGGCGCTCGCCCTGCGCAACCCGCCCGCAAGCGGTTCTCGTTTCCCCGCCTCCTGCCATGAAAGGACGGGGTTTGGAGGCGAGATAGACTACCGGGCAGGCCGCGAGGGTCAAGTGGCCCCGATCGGGGAGTTCCCGGCAGGCGCCCCCTCCGCCTGTGCGTCACTGCCCTTCCAGGTGGCGCACGCGCTCGCCCAGGAGCTCTCCGCCGGCTCCCACGCCCCCGCAGGGCAGCCCGCGCCCGACGCGCCGGCCGCCGGATTCGTACCCGCTGAACGCCCAGGGAATGCCCTCGCCGCGCAGGGGAACCGACGTGTCCTGCAGGTGGATCGCGACGTGCGGTTGGGGCGTCAGCACCATGCGCCCCGAGCTGCCGACGCGGGCCAGGGGTTGCCCGAGCGCCGGCTCGTCTCCGACCGCGACGCGGATCGAGCCCTGCTGCAAGTGTGCGAGGAAGCAGTACTCCCCCGGCGCGATTTCGAGCACGACGTGGTTCCCCAGGGCCGAACCCTCGCGGCGGCGGGGTGAGTGGTCGGGCTCGCCGTCCTGGACGACGACGACGCGCCCCGCCGCCGGGGCGAGGACCTCGCGGCCGAAGGCGGGGTAGGCGGCCGGGTCGTCGGGGTCGCCCGCCCACGTCGCACCGTCCCTCTCGACCACCAAGTGCATTCCCCAGCGCCGGTCGGGCAGGAACGCCGCCAGGCGGTTGTCGGCCTTGCGCTCGCCGCCCCAGACGACGACCCACTCCCCGTCGACGGGCAGGCGGAAGCGCACGGCGCTGGGAAGATGCTCGTGGGACGAGGGATAGGGAAAGGGGTAGTTGGCCACTCCGATGACCAGCGCCAGGGCGAAGAGGGCGCGCGCCCTGCCGGGCCGCAGCAGGGGCCGACGGCGCAGGGAGACGACCGCTCCCCAGGCGAGTACGGCCAGCGCGCACAACGCCAGCGCGAGCCGCCCTTCCATGTAGACCACCAGCGGGCCGACGCCGCCGGGGCGCAGGCCGAGGTAGGCCAGGGCGAGCGCGAACAGCACGAAGACGACCAGCGCCGCGCGAGTCCAAGCTTCGGGGCGGTCGGGAGCCTCACTGCCGACGGCCCGGGCGAGGGCCGCGCCCGCATCCGATGCTGCGGTCCCTGCCTCCCGCTCCGCGCTTGCGCACCGCTCCCGGCGCCGGCGACTCACGGCTCGCGGTCCTGCGCGGTCGCCGGCGGGCGGTTGCGACCCAGGCGCTCGTGGGCGTCGGAGAACTCGTGGGCGCAGAAGGCGGCCATCAAGGACAGGTCTCCGGCCAGGACTACGGCGCCGAGGAGCTCGGCGAAGTGCCCGGCCTTCCCCGCACCGCGACAACCGAGCACGTCGAGGCACTCCGCCGCCGTCCCCTGCCCCGTCCCCCCACCGACGGTTCCTACCAGGAGGGAGGGGAGCCAGACCGAGCAGTACAGGTCCCCGCCGGTGGTCACGTCGAAGTCGAGCTGCCCGGTGGCGCACTCGGTCACGTAGGCGACGTCCTGCCCGCACGCCAGCATCACCGCCGCCAGGCCGTTGGCTCCCTGGACGGTCCAGTTCTGGGTGCCGAGCTGGGCGAAGCCGACCGCGTAGCTCCGCTGGATCGCCACGAGCTCCTCGGGCGTGGCGCGCGCAGACTCGCCCAGCAGCTCGCGCGGCACGGTCGCGTCGCAGACGACGCTGCGCCCGCGCCCCTCGACGAGCGCCCGAGCATTGGCGCGCTTCTCCACGTCCTGGCCGTGGACGTAGCGAGCCTGGGCGCCGGTCTCGCTCGCCAGCAGGGCCAAGCAGGAGTCCGTCGCCCGCGAGGCCATGTTGATGCCGATCGCGTCGCCGGTGGTGAACACGAAGCGCAGGACGACGCGCCGACCGATCACCTCGGCGTCGAGGGTGATGAGCTCTCCGTGCCGGGTGGTCTCCGCGCAGACGGCCTGCATCCTCTCCAGGCTGGCGCGAACGACCCGCGCGGCCTCCTGCGCAGCCCGCGCGTCGGCGTAGACCAGGATCGGGTTCTGGGTCAGTCCTTCGCGCGTCAGGCGCGACCGCGCACCCCCCGCCGCGCGCAGGATCGCCATGCCCCGCGAGTAGGCGGCCACCATGGCGCCCTCGGTGGTGGCCATGGGGACGAACACCTCACGCGCCCCCAGGGTCGAGTCCACGAGCATCGGACCGGCGATCCCCAGGGGGACCTGGGCATGGCCGACGAGGTTCTCGATCTTGCCCCGCGCGCTCTCCAGCGGAACGCGAGCCCGTCCGATGTGGGGCAAGGGCCGGCCGACGGCCTCCTCCAGGAGCGTGCGCCTCGTCTCGACGGCCTCGGCGGTGTAGTCGTCGCCCTCCTCCCGCGGGATGCGCGGCAGGCCGCCTCGCCTGGGGGGGGTCGTTGCGCTCATCGTGAACGGAGAGCGGCATGGTAGCAGCGACGGGTTGAATGCAGTAGGAAGTAGGCAGCGGCGAGCGCCGCACGCGCACATGCTCCTCGAACTCCTCCAGGCGGTCACGGGCGTCTTCGTCGTGATCTACGACGGACAGCACGGCCTGAAGTTCACCCTCGGGCGGGCGGGTCCGATCTACGGGCCCGGTGTGCACTTCAAGGCGCCCATCATCCAGAGCTTCCGGGTCGAGGAGACCAAGCACACGACCCTCGATCTCGAGCCGCAGGTCATCCAGCTCTCCGACGACCTCGTCTACGAGGTGGACTGCAAGGTGGTCTACCGCATCAGCGACCTGCGCAAGGCGATGATCGAGATCGACGACCTGGTGACCGGCCTGCAGAACCGCGTCGTGATGGCGGTGCAGAAGGTCGTCCAGGCCAAGGACCGGGTCTCGATCCTCGACACCGAGACCCTCTGCGAGGAGATCCACGCCGAGCTGGGCGGGGTCGAGGAGCAGTGGGGCGTCACCATCCTGCAGCTGGGCTTCTCCAACATCTCACCCTCCCCGGCGACCCTGGAGATCACCCAGCTCGAGCTCCTCGCGCGCGAGAAGCTCGCCCTGTTCGAGCACTTCCGCGCGAGCGGGGTCGACACCGAGGCCGCGGTCGCCCTGATCGCCGGCGCCGTCGTTTCCCTGGAGGCCGAGCCCGGCTCCGAAGGCCTGCGGGAGGACGGGGCGGCGGAGGCCGCCCGCGTGGAGGCCCTCGACGCCGCCATCGAGGAGATCGAGAAGGAGCGCAAGGCCGCTGAGCGCGAGACCTCGGAGGAGGCGGCGCCAGAGGAAGCCGAGGACGACGAGGGCGAGGAGGAGTAGGCCGTACCGGCGATGAGCTCCGATCCCCGGAGTCTGTTCGAGCTCGTGCCCGAGATGGTCGGCCGGTTCACGGCCTACGCGTGGGAGGAGTACTCGCGCGAGCTGACCATCGCGCTGCTCGGAGTCGCATCGACGATCGTACGCGCCCTCGGCGTGACCGTGCGCACGGGCCAGACGGGCATCCTGTTCAGCTTCGGGCGCGCCCGGCGGGAGCTCGAACCCGGGTTCCACGTCCTGATCCCGTTCCTGCAGGTCGCACCGCGCATCGCCACGCGCCAACGCACCCTCGACCTCCCCGCCCAGCGCGTCGCGACGCACGAGGGCCTGGTCTACGTCGTCGACGCCAACCTCGTCTTCCGCGTCGTGGACGCGACCAAGGCGGTGGTCGAGATCGACGATCTCGACCGCGGCATGCTGCAGATGCTCGGCCTCTCCGTGCAGGAGGTGCTGCGCGGCCTCTCACGGGAGAGCATTACGACCGGGCGGGAGCTCGACGAGCTGCTCCAAGCCTCGACCGCCGCACGCCTGTCCCCCTGGGGAGTGAGCGTGGAGAAGGCGGGCTTCACGAGCATCACGCCCTCGATGAAGTCCCTGCGCGTGACCCAGGTGCGCCGGACCGTCGGAGAGCGAGGCCGCACCCTGGTCCTGCTGCTGCGCAGCGGGATCGCGCCGCGACGAGCGCTCTCCCTGCTCGGGGCGCGGAGTCGACTCTCGTCGCGCACGCGCCACCTGCGGCGCTTTGCCCGCGCCTCGCGCTACCGCCGGCGGGTCGCCACGCAACTCGTCCGCCGCAAGCGCTCCCACGGCCAGATCCGTGCGGCCTCCCGCAGGCTCGACACGCGCCTGGGCGAGCCCTCCGAGGACGCTCGCCGCGTGCGGTCCGCCCGTGGCTCGCTCCGCGAGCGGGCGCTCGCGTCGCGGACCTGAGCCTGAGGCGGCGAGGGTACGGAGCCAATCTTCAGCGCCGGGCGATGCAGCCGCACGGCCGATCCGGGCTATCCTCACGCGGGATGCCCCGTCCCGATCCGACGCTCATGCGCCGCGCCATCGACCTCGCCCGCGAAGGGGTGGCGCAGGCCCTCGGCGGCCCTTTCGGCGCCGTGATCGCGCGCGAGGGCGAGGTGCTCGCCGTCGGGCAGAACCGGGTCACATCGAGCGGCGACCCGACGGCCCACGCGGAGGTGGTCGCCATCCGCGCCGCCTGCGAGCGCGTGGGCGGATTCAGCCTCGAAGGCTGTGAGATCTACGCCAGCAGCGAGCCCTGCCCGATGTGCCTGGCCGCGATCCACTGGGCACGCATCGACCGCCTGTGGTTCGCGTGCTCGCGGGAGGACGCCGCCGACGCCGGGTTCGACGACGCGCTGCTCTATGACGAGCTCGCCCTCGAGCCGGACCGGCGGCGCCTCCCCAGCGCCCAGCTCCTGCGGGACGAAGCCCTGGCGTCCTTCCGGGACTGGGCGGCGAAGGCCGACCGTATCCCCTACTGACCGCCCCGCTCCCAGGCGCCGACGCGCACGCCGGCCTCGTAGGCACCACGCGCGGCGAGGGAGCCGTCCTCGTTCCAGACCGACCACACGCCCTCCCGCCGGTTGGCCACGAACCTCCCTTGCTCGCGGGGCGTGCCGTCGGGAAACCAGAAGGTCCACAGGCCCTCGCGCAACCCCCGCCGTGCCACGCCGGCCGCCGCCGGCCGGCCGTCGGGATGCCAGAAGCCCATGGGGGTCGCGGTGTCCTCGGCGCCGAAGGTGGCGAGCGAGCGCAGGCGACCGTCGGGGTACCAGGTCCTCCACGTGCCCGCCGGTGCGCCGTGGTCGTAGGCTCGCTCGCAGCGCGGCGTCCCGTCGGGGTAGGACATCGTCTCGGGCCCGTGCGGCGTGCGCGTGCCGTCGACGTGGACGGCCTCGCCCCAGCGGTGGACGACCTGGCCGGTGGATGCGTGGCGGCGCAGGCGCTGCACGAGGCGAGGCGAGCGCTCGGTCGCCTCCCCCACCGCGTCCTCGAGGGCAGATTGGGTCAGCGGCGCCGCGCAGGCGGCGGTGAGTGCCGTCAGGACGAGCAGCTGGACGGGGGCGGGGAGGGACACGGGATCGGCGGCCGGTGGCGCGCGGCACGCGGATCCTACTTCTTCTCCGGCCCCGGCGTCGGCCGCTTCCCTCGCCGGGTGCGGACTGCTCCAATGGAATCGTCGGGGGCCTTCATCCCCCGGCGGCGATAGCCGAAACAGCCACCATGCCCAGAGATCCTGCGGCGCACCGGTCTCGAGACGATCCTCGCGACGAAGGAGCGGACCCGACCCAGAGCGAGGGGGGGGAGCACGCCGTTGGCGGTCCGGCGGACGAGGGAGCCGTCGACTTCTGGGAGACCCTCTACTCGCGGCGGTCGATCCGCCGCTTCCGGCCCGACCCCGTGCCACGCGAGCTGATCGACCGCGTGCTGCACGCGGGCATCTGGGCACCGAGCTCCTGCAACTACCAGATGTGGGACGTGGTCGCCGTGGACGACCCGGAGCGCAACCGTGAGCTGGCGGCGCTCTCCTCCCAGATGGGCAACGCGCCGGTCAACCTGGTCGTCGCCTACGCGCGCGAGTTCTCCGAGGAGGGCTGGGCCAACATCCAGTCCGCCAGCGCGATGATCCAGAACATGAGCTTGGCCGCCGGCGCCCTGGGCCTGGGCACGTTCTGGATCACGCAGGTGGGCGACCGGGAGAAGGTGCGGGAGCTCGTCGGCCTGCCGGCCGATCGGCTGGTCGTGGCGGTGCTCGCCCTGGGTGTGCCCAAGGTCGTCCCCGCTCGGGGGCCGGAGCGCCGGCCCCTCTCGGAGGTCACGCACTACAACACCTACGCGGGTCGGGCGATCCCCTCCTCGACCGACCCCGCCGACTGGTCGCCCGAGCTGCTGAGCGTCTACCAGCGCGCCCGGGTCCTCAACGGCCTGCGCCACAACAAGCCGCGGGGGTGGGAGACGCGCGTCCTGTCGACCTTCCTCGACCGCTGTGCTCCCCAGGGGCGAGCACTCGACGACAGCGAGGCACCCGGCCGCTGGCTCGACGTCCTGCCGTGCAGCGGGATCCTGACCGACCGGTTGAGCCGCGAGCGGCGCGGCTTCCACTTCGACGTCGTGGAGCGCACTCCGGAGGTGGCGCGTTTCGCCGCGGCGCGCACCCGCCCTTTGGGCGCGAGCCTGGCCTGGCCCCCGGAGGTCGCTCGGGAAGGATTCGATCCACCCGAGGCGGGAGCCTACGACGTCGTCTCGTGCTTCTTCCGGCTCGAGGGGCTGGCGGAGTCCGAGCGCGCCGAGCTCCTCGCCGCCATGGCCCGCTGGATGAAGCCGGGGGGTCGCCTCCTGTTGGGCTTCGTCAGCCGGCGCTCGTTCCACGGCGCGATGGAGGCGGTGCGGCGGAGCAGGGGAGGACCCGGGGGCGTCGAGTACGTGCTCGCTCCCGAGCCCAACATCGGACCCTTCGAGGCGCTCGCGCCCGCGGCCGTCGAGCGCCTCGCGCGGGACGCGGGTCTGCGGGTATCCAGGCGGCTCTCCCTGGAGGCCCTCCCCTCCGCCGACGAGGTCGCCTTCCGCACGCGCAACGCCTCGCCCCTCACCCGGCGCGTGGCCGGTGCGCTGGCCGCCTGCTTCGCGCCCCTGGGCCGCAGCGGCCCGCTGGCGGCCGCGGGCGGTCGATGGCGCTTCCTGGTGCTGGAGCGCTGATCGAGTGAGCCGCCCGCACGGGGGGGCCGCGGCCCCGGCCGACCTGTGGTATACCGGGCGCAGGCGAACGGCGCCCATTCGGCCCTCTCGCCCCCTGTTCCGGCCCCCAGCACCCCGACCAGCGCTCCCCATGAACCGCCTCCCCGTGATCGCGACGGCCTTGCTGATTTCGGTGGCAGGCGCCGCGGCTTCCACCGCCGCGACGCCCCAGGCTCCGGGAGGAGGGACCCGAGCGCAACGGCCGACCCTGTACGTCGACCAGCCCACCCTGCTCCCCAACCCCAACCCGGCGGTTCCGCTGGCGGCCCTGATCACCTTCGAGACGAGCGTGCCGACGCGGACGGATCTGGCGTTCAAGGAGGGCGATCGCTCGTGGGTCGTGCGGGTCGAGCCGGGGTTCGGCCTCATCCACCGCGTGCCCGTCCTAGGGGTGCGCCCCGGCAGCAGGTGCTGGATCACCGTCTGGTCGGAGAAGCCCAATGGCGAGCGCGTGGCTGCGGAGGAGCCCGTGCTCTTCGAGACGCCGCCGCTGCCCGAGGGCTTCCCTCCGATCGTCCCCAGCGTCAGCGACCCCGAGGACATGGAGCCGGGGGTCACCCTGGTCAACGTCAACGCTTCGCGCTACCAGGAGTCCTACCTGGTCATGCTCGACTCCGAGAGCGAGGTCGTCTGGTACTACCGGGTCATGCAGTACCTCGGGGACGTGCAGCGCCTGCGGAACGGGAACCTCCTGTACATGTACGACCGCACGACCCTGGCCGAGATCGACATGTTCGGCAACGTCGTCCAGGAGTGGTTCGCCGCGGGCATCAACGCCAAGAACGCATCGCCCGACGCGACGCTCGTGGACGTGAACGTGTTCCACCACGACGTGATCGAGCTGCCCGTGTCCCTCGAGGGCGACTTCATGGCCCTCAGCACCGAGCTGCGCGTCTACCCCAGCTACCCGGCGGACGAGGTTGACGAGAACACCAGCGTGCCCCACGCCGAGGTGGTCGGCGACATCGTCGTCGAGTTCCAGCGGGACGGGACGATCGTCAACGAGTGGCCCCTGCTCGACATCCTCGATCCCTACCGCGTGTGCTACGACTCCCTCTCGGACACTTGGGGGATGACCTACCAGACGGTCACCCGCGACTGGTCGCACGGAAACTCCGTGTTCTACGACGCCGGTGACGGATCCTGGATCTACTCCGCCCGCCACCAGGAGGCGATCGTCAAGGTGGGCCGCTCCGACGGCGAGGTGAAGTGGATCCTCAGCCCCCATGGACGGTGGAACGGCCCCCTGGCGGACAAGCTGCTGCGACCGATCGGCGGCGGCCCGTTCTCCTGGAGCTACCACCAGCACGCTCCCGAGATTACCCCCGCAGGGACGCTGATGCTGTTCGACAATGGCAACCACCGTGCGGTCCCCCCCGACCCGCCCCAGCCTGACGGGCTGCTCTATTCGCGGGCGGTGGAGTACGAGATCGACGAGGTCGAGAAGACCGTGCGCCAGGTCTGGGAGTACAGCGGCCAGGCGGGCGACGTGTGGTACTCGAGCGCCTACGGAGACGCGGACGCCCTGCCGCAGACGGGCAACGTGCTCGTCACCGACGGCGCACGAAAGGCCAACGGTCAGTTCCCCAGGGCCCACGTCCGCCTGGTCGAGGTGACGCGCGACGAGACGCCGCGGATCGTGTGGGAGATGCGCTTCGCGGACACCGCCCCGTTCGGCAACAGCTGGAGCGCCTACCGCGCGGAGCGGCTGGACAGCGTCTACCCCTGAGGTCGCGTCCCCCAACCGGGGCGTCGCCCTCCCCCCCGATCGCCGGGTGCGGAGCGTGTCGCAAGCGTGACGTCGGGCCGCGCAGCCGGGAGAACACGCCGGGCGAAGGGTCTCCTTCGCCGGACCCGATCCGGCGCGCCGGAGCGTATGCTCGCGGGCATCGGTCGTCCCGATCCACTCCCCATCCCCATCATGCGACGCCCCCTCTCGGTGTTCCTCCTTCCCGTCTTCCTCTGCGCTTGCGCCTTCGCCAGTGAGCAGGAGCAGGAGCAGGAGGGCGAACGGGAACCCCCCAACATCCTGTTCGTCATCGCCGACGACCAGTCGCCCTTCGACCTGCGCGTGTACGACCCCTCGTCGGCACTCGACGCCCCGGTGATCGAGCGCCTGGCGGCCGAGGGCATGACCCTCGACGGCGCCTACCACATGGGCTCCTGGTCCGGCGCGGTGTGCACGCCCTCGCGGCACATGGTGATGAGCGGCAGGACGCTGTGGCACCTGCCGCGCAACGGGGTCCGAGGAGCCGGCGCCAATCCCCTCTGCCCGCCGGACCTCGAGCGTTCCACCCTGGGCGCGGTCTTCGGGCGGGCCGGATACGACACGATGCGGACGTGCAAGAACGGCAACAGCTACGAGGCGGCCAACCGCCAGTTCGCGGTGCGCAAGGACGCGACGCGACGCGGAGCCTCCGGCGCCGACGGGAGCGCCTGGCACGCCGATCAGGTGCTCGCTTTCCTCGACGAGCGCGCCGCGAGCGCCGACGCTGATCCGTTCTTCATCTACCTGGGCTTCTCCCATCCCCACGACCCGCGCTGGGGGGCACCCGAGCTCCTGGCGAAGTACGGGGCCGACAACGACCACGTGCCCGCCGCGGCCCATCCCGACTCCCCGCCCCTCCCCGAGAACTACCTCCCCGCGCACCCGTTCCCGCACGGTCACCCGGGGCTGAGGGACGAGGTCAACGTGCAGGGCGTGAAGAAGCGCCGAGACGAGCCGACGGTCCGCAATGAGATCGGCCGCCAATTCGCCTGCGGGGAGAACATCGACACGCAGCTCGGACGCGTGCTGACGAAGCTCGAGGCCATGGGCGAGTTGGAGAACACGTACGTCGTCTACACCTCCGACCACGGCATCGCCATCGGCCGCCACGGGCTGATGGGCAAGCAGAACCTCTACGAGCACACCTGGCGCGTGCCCATGATCGTGAAGGGGCCGGGGATCGAGGCGGGGGCCCGGGCGATGGGGAACGTCTACCTCCTCGACGTCCTGGCGACGCTGTGCGAGCTGGCGGGAGTGTCCGTCCCGGAGACCTCCGAGGGCCACAGCTTCGTGGGGGTGCTCCGTGGCGAGGAGGAGGCGGTCCGCGACGTCCTCTACGGCGCCTACTGCGGCGGCACCAAGCCGGGCATGCGCTCGGTGCGCCGCGGCGACTGGAAGCTGATCCAATACGACACGCTCGACGGCAAGGTGCGAGAGACCCAGCTCTTCGACCTCTCGGCGAACCCCTCCGAGTGGCTCGGTGAACACCACGATCCCGCGATCTCCGCGCTCACAGGCCACGAGCCCAGGGAGCACCAGAGGAACCTGGCAGCGGATCCGGCGTACGCGGAGCGCCGCGCGGAGATGGAGGCGCTGCTCCTGTCGGAGATGGAACGGCTCGACGATCCCTACCGCCTGTGGAGTCAGCGCTGAGGCTCCCGGCTCACCGGGCCGGCATGACCGTCCGGGGAGCGCGGCTAGAGGCACCCGGAGGCAAGCGGGCTACAGGTCCACCGCCACGCAGCGGCCGCCAGTCAGGCGTGCGAGGGTCTCCCAGTGGCGCACCAGGCGCGGGGGGGCGTCGACCACGATCGAGTCGAAGGCCACGCCGCGGTAGCGGTTGGCCTCGACCAAGGCGGGCACGAGCAGCTCGAGCTTCCACCGCCGGCCGCCGGTGGGCGCTCCGTCGGTCAGGGCGACGACCGTGTCCACCTCGGGGTCGGAGAGGGCCAACAGGGCCGCCTCGAAGAAGTCGCCGGTGCCGCTCTCGTTGCAGTCCTCGAACCAAGAGAGGGCGCGGCGGACGTTGCGGGGCGTCGCGTCGACGAGCTCGTCCCTCCAGGGATGGGGGTCGGAAGTGTAGGGGATCAGGTTGAAGCGCGTCCCCGCGTCGAGGGCGGGCAGGGTCTCGCGCAGGCGCTCCTCGACGACCTCCTTGCGGGTGCGCCCACCCTCGCGCTCGTACCAGAGCGATCCCGAGAAGTCGATCAGGAACGCAACGCGGTCGGAGAGGATCGGCAGCCCCACCAGGGTCGTGGTTCGCGGCCCGGCGGCGGCGACGCGCCGACCGGCTCCACGCAGCGGATCCCCCTCCAGGCGCTCCAACCAGTGGCGCCAGGAGCGCACGTCGAGGCCGTAGCCCATGCCCGAGAGGTCGCGCAGCAGCTCGACCGCGCGCCAGCGCAAGCGCTCGCGCTCCTCGACCTCCAGCCGGCCGATCAGCAACTCCGCGGCGGCGCGGCTTTCGGCCCGGCCGAAGACCTCCAGAGCGGCGCGGCGCACGGCGAGCTCGGCGTCGTCGGCCAGCCGCTCCAACGGCGGGCTCGGCCCGGGCTGGTGCTCCGTCTCCCAGGCGTCGAGGGCCGCCGCGCGCACCTCGCTCGCTCGATCCTCCAGGCCCTCGCGCACCAGGGGCGCCGCCGACGAGGGATCCAGGGCGGCCAGGGCCGAGAGGGCGGCGGCGCGCGTGCCCGCCGCCCCACGTGCGCGAACGAGCGCGCCGAGGGAGCGGACGATCTTCGTGCGCTCCCCGGCCACGAGCTCGGCGCCGGCCAGCTGCTCGAGGGACCGCAGGAGGGCTCGCGTGAAGGGGAGGTCGCGGCGCGTGACGCGGCGCAGGATCTCCTCGCCGTCGAGCGCCTCCCGCCGGCGTCCGAGGACCTCGGCCGCCCGCAGGCGCACCCACTCGTCGGTGGAACGCAGACCCAGGCGCCCCAGCAAGCCGTCGAGCACGTGCTCGGCCGGCGCCGTGGCCAGGTGGAACTGGGCCTCGTCGGCGACCTCGCCCGAGGGGTCCTCGAGGGACTCGAGGACCAGTCGCCAGGCATCGCGCCGGTCGAGCTGGGCCAGCTTCTTCACGGCCCCCCGCCGCTCCCGCGAACGCGAGGCGTGCAGGGCGACCTTCAGGTCACCGAGGCTCTCGTCCGCGGCCGCCGGAGCGGGGCCGACGGCCGTGTCGGGCCCGCCTCGCCAGGCTGCCGGGGCGACGGGCGGCGCCACGCACAGGCTCGCCGCCAGGAGCGCCGACCCGACCCCCACACCCGATCTCCCAGGCGCTGCGTCCGCTCCCCGCCGCACCCTTCGATCCCCGCGCCCCGCCGACGGCTCCTCCCGGTCGTCCATCCCCTCCGCTCCCCATTGGGTGCGACGCGCGAGCGCTGCCGCACCGGCTCCCGAGTCCCGGCGTGCGCCGGAGGCGCGGTCCGGTCCGCGCCCGAGAGAGGGACCGGTCGAGGATGCGGCCGGTTACCCTCCCGCCCTTCCTGCTCACCCCCGGCGGCGGCTCAGTCGTCGCCCGCGTAGCCGATCGCCTCCAACGCCCGCAGGGTCTCCTGGGAGAGCTCGGCGCCGCTGGCCTCCATCCAGTCGTCGCGCGCCTCGGCCATCCACCGCTCCAGGTCTGCGGTGAGGGAGTGGGCGAGCTCGGGGAGCTCGGCCGCCAGGTCGCGCTTCTCGCCCGGATCGGCCTCGAGGTCGTAGAGCTCGTCGATCCCCTTGCGGCGCACGAGCTTGTACCGGCCGCGCCGCACCGCGCGCTGGGGCGGCGGCTTGTCCGGCCCGCGGAAGCGCGCGCTGAAGTACAGCGCACGCTCGTCGTCGCGCCCGCCCCTCAACAGGGGAAGCAACGAGCGGCCCCGCATCGGGTGGTCGGGGGGCTCGAGTCCGAAGCAATCGACGAAGGTCGGCAGGACGTCGAGCAGGGAGACGGGATCGGTGGCCACGTGGCCCTGCCGGAACCCGCTGCCGGGAGCGGAGACCAAGAGCGGGATGCGCACCTGCTCCTCGTACACCTGGAAGCCGTGCCCCAGGCAGCGGTGCTGCATGAACGCCTCGCCGTGATCCGAGGTGACGACGAACACCCAATCCCCTCCCGCGTCCCCGTTGACGAACCCGCCCAACATGGCTCCGATCACGCCGTCCATGTAGCGCACGTACCCGTCGTAGAGGGCGGAGAGCTGGCGCACGTCGGGATGATCGGGCGCTAGCACGTCGCGGCCGATGCGCGCGCAGTCCTCGAGCGTCCCCGTCACCGGGCCGTCGTAGGCCTCGTCCACCCACATCCCGCGCAGCGGCTCGGGGGCATCGTAGGGCTGGTGCGGGGCGAACAGGTGCACGTAGAGGAACAGCGGTTCCTCCCTGTCGGCCTTCAGCCGCGTGCGCACCTGCCGAATCAGCCTGCGCGTGGTGCCGCGGTCGTGGTTGAAGAAGCGGTAGGCGTCGAAGCCGCGATCCAGGCCCGTGCGTGCTTGGACGACGCCGTTCTGGACGAGCGCCTCGGTGCTGTAGCCCCGCGCGCGGAACAGCTCCGCCATGGTCGAGATCCCCGCGGGGAGCACGCGGGACATGCGCCGCATGCCATGACGCTCCTGCTCGAGGGAGGTGAACAGGCTCGTGACCGAGGGCAGGGTCCAGGAGGAGGGCGAGTAGGCCGTCTCGAAGCGCACGGCATGCTCGGCGAGGACGTCGAGGGCCGGACTGGTCTCGCGCTCGGCTCCGTAGCAGCCGAGGTGGGCGGCGTGGACGGAGTCGGTCAGGATGACCACGACGTTGCGCCCTGCCAGGGGGCTCGACGATTCCGCAGCCCGCCCCGCGCCCGCGTCGGAGCCCGCGCCTGCGCTGTCTGCCCCGTCGGCGCAGCCGAACGCCAGGCAGACGCAGAGGAGCACTCCCTGGAACCGGCCACCCACGGCGACATTCACCCGCGGCCCGCCGTGGCTTCGGTCATCGCCTCCCGCGAGGCCGACGAGCGGTTCCCCGCCGTCCCGGTCTTGTGTCCGGGATCGATGAACGTGCGCGCGACCTCCGAGCGCCGCGTGAGCTTCTTCTCTATGCGGTTGAACACGCTGAAGGCCCGCGCCTCGAAGCGCGCGGGACCACCGTAGATGCTCCCGTCGCGCAGGCGCCGCTCGGCCCGCTTCTCCCAGAACCCGCGCCTTCCACGCGCCAACCCGTAGTCCAGGGTCACGTAGTGCTGGTACATCTTGCGCGCGTCGGCGACGTGGGGAGGGATCTTGCCCGGCCAGGTCTCCTCGAGGTGGTACTCGCCGATCGAGCCCCACTCGATCAGCGCCTGGGGCGACTCGTAGCCGAGGTCGATCGCCTGGTCCCACATGACCGTGCCGGGGATCGGGCGGTAGGGCCAAACGGTCGGCCGCGCGGCGGGCGCCGCCACGTGCAGCCGACGGCACTGGTCGATCGTGGCCAGCATCGAGTCGGGCTCCTCGTGGGGATAGCCGATGATGTAGGTCACCGAGGCGCAGATGCCACGCTTGTCCATCTCGACCGCCGCGTCGATGTTGTCGTCCCCGGTGATGGGCTTGCCGATCTTGCTCATCATCTCGTCGGTGCCGGCCTCCGCGCCGATCTCGGCGATGTAGAGCCCCGACGCGGCGAGGGCGTCGAGGGTCCCGGTGTCGTAGTGCAGGATCGAGTGGGTCTCGAGGAACGCGTTGTACTGGAAGTCCAGCTCGCGCTCCAACTTGCCCTCCGCGAAGTCCCGCGCGCGTTTCTCCTGCACGCCCCAGTTTGCGTCGTGGAAGCGAACGACGTCGAAGCCCCAGCGGTCGTGCAACTCCTCGAGGTCGTCGAGCATGCGCTCGGCCCCCATCGCCTTCCAGCGCCGGTTCGTGACGATCGGCGAGCAGCAGAAGGTGCAGGGCTCGGGACAGCCGTAGCTGGAGTAGTAGGTGATCCCGAAGTAGGGTCGGTGGTCGGAAGCAATCGAGGGTGGAGCCGGCATGCGCAGCACGTCTCCCGCGCTCTGCGCCCGCAGCTGATGCTGCCTGTAGGGCTCGATGTCGAGCATCTCCCAGGGCATGCGCGGAATCCCGTCCCAGCCCACCACCGCGCGCGACTCGGTGCGCACGATCTCTTCGTCTCGCAGGAGCGACAGCCCGGCGATCCCGTCGAGCGGCTCCCCCGCCTCGACCGCGTGCAGGATGTCGAGGAAGGTGTACTCCCCCTGACCGTGGACCACGGCATCGTACAGCCCCGTGCGCAGTTGGAGGTCGGGCCGCACCGAGGCGAACCAGCCGCCGATCACCATGGTCAACTCGGGATGAGCCTGGCGCACGCGCGTCGAGCAGCGGAACCCGTCGGTGACCATGAACCCCAGGATCCCGGTCGTGCCGTACACCATCGCACCCTCACAGGCCTCGACCACGCGCCGGTGGGCCTCGTCGGAGGAGTAGAGGCTGCCGTCGATGATCTCGATCTCCCAACCCTCCCGGAGCGGAAAGGCGGAGATGGCGAGCATCTCCAGGGGCAGCATGTCCTTGCTCGACGGCAAGCCGAGGCTCTCGTCGACCTGCTGGGGCTGGTAGAGGACGATCTTCTTCTTGCGGCCGATCATGGGGCTTGGGGGGGCTGGCCGAACGTAAGAGCCGGGGCGATCCAGTCTACCTGATGCGGCAGGAGCCCGGGGAACTGGCAGGCGACACCACGGGGCCGTCCACCGGGTTCGACTTCCGTTCACCCTCTCCTATCGGCCGAGACGGTCGCTACCCTCAACCCACCGCCGGGTTCGATTCCCGTCCCCAAACCCCCAGACACGAAACTACCCATGGGCGCGCCTCTCCTCCTGGCCGGACTCAGCCTCCATCTCACCCTCCCGCCCCCCGACCCGGCTCCCGCCGCGGGCGTCGACTGGCAGGTCGACTTCGAGACGACCCTCCTGCGGGCTGCCGACGAGCGCAGGGTGGTCTTCGTGGCCGTCAACATGGACGGCGAGCGCGCCAACGACCGCATGGCCGAGGAGACCTACCGCGACAAGACGATCACGGGCCTCGCCGAGCACACCCTGAACCTGGTCGCCTCGGTCGGCGAGCACGCCAAGGCCGAGCGGACCTGCCCGCGCTTCGGAGACCTGACGTGCCCCGACCACCGGCGGGTGGACATCGACGTCCGCGAGCGCGTCCTCGAGCCCGACGACGAGGGCTTCGTGATCGCGCCCCAGCACGTGTTCCTCGATCCCGACGGCAAGGTCATCCTCTCGGTCCCCTACGAGATCTCCGCCGCCGAGCTCGAGTGGTGCTTCTTCACCTCGCTGAAGAGCGTCGATCCCGAGTTCGCCCACCGCCTGTCTCCGGGAGCGCGCGCGCCGCGGCGGCTGATCATGGGCGCGGTCGCCGGCGCCGGCGCCGGCCAGGCGCCTCCGACGCGCGAGGAGGTGCTCGAGCTGATCGCCGAGGTCAAGAAGGGAAACCTGAGGGGTGGCGAGCGCATGGCCGCCCTGCGGCGCATCCTGTTGGCCGACGAGCCCGAGGCCATCGACTTCATCGGGGACGAGCTGCGCCGCGGCCCCCCCCTCGGGCGCGGGGCGGGCCGGCGCGGGGGCGGCGGCGGGGCGCGCGCCGCCGGCGAGAGGCGCGACACGCGCGGTCCCCTGCTGCACGCGATCGGGGTCCGCTCGCCGGCCTCCTACTGGGAGATCGTGCTCGAGCCCGCCACCGGCTCCGACCAGCTCCTGCGGGCCGAGGCGGTCGTCGCCCTCGAGCAGCTCGCCGCGCCCGAATCGGCGCGCGGGATCGGCGCGGCCCTCAAGCGCGAGGAGGTCGCCGAGATCGAGAAGAACCTGCTGCGCGCCCTCGGCAGCGCCGGCGCGGCGGACAAGAAGGCGCGCCAGACCCTCCTGTCGCGGGCCAAGAAGGAGAAGGACCCGATCCTGCGGGCCAACGCGATCGTCGCCCTTGGCTACCTCGCGCGCCACGCGGACGTCGACGAGCGCCTGCGGGAGCTCCTCGCCAGCGACGATCCCGACGAGCGCGTCGCCGCCGCCTGCGCCGTCGCCCTGACCCGCGAGCGGGGATGGCTGGAGGTCCTCGACGCCCTGGAACAGGGAGAGGAGGACGAGGAGGAGAAGCCCGGCAAGGCCTTCGAGGACGCCTGCACCGGAGCGCGCGCCGTGCTCGAGGGCGGCGACCTCGCGCCCATCGAGGGTTCCCTCACCCGCGTCTGCCGCGACGAGATCGCGCGCGAGCGCCTGTTCGGCGGCGAAGAGCAGCGGCGGCGGCGCGACGACTGAGCCCACGCGCCGGGGCTAGCCGATCGCGGCGCCCCGCCGGCTGCGCGCCCACTCGGCGGCCTGCAGGAGGGCGAGCACCAGGTTCTCGGGCCGCGCCCTCCCCGTCCCGGCGAGGTCGAAGGCGACGCCGTGGGCGGGACTGACGCGCAGGTAGGGCAGGCCGGCGACCCAGGTCAGGGCGCGATCGACGCCGAAGACCTTGACGGCGATGAACGCCTGGTCGTGGTAGAGGGCCAGGACCCCGTCGAACTCCCCCGCCGCGCCTCGGGCGAAGACCGTGTCCCCCGGGAGCGGGCCGCTGACCGTCAAGCCCTCGTCGCGTGCTGCGCTCACGGCGGGCTCGAGGGCCTCGCGCTCCTCGACGCCGACCAGGCCCGCCTCGCCGGCGTGGGGATTGAGCCCCGCCAGGGCCAGGCGCGGCGCGACCACGCCCAGCTCGCGCAGGGCGGTGTGCAGCAGGCGGAGGTGGGCCAGGACGCGCTCGGTGGTGATGAGCTCGATCGCCTCGCGCAGGGGAAGGTGGCGGCTGAGCAGCATCACCCGCAGCCTGCCGGCGACCGCCAGCATCTGGTGGTCGTCGACGCCGCACCAGCGTCCCAGGAGCTCGGTCTGGCCCTCGACCTCCTCGCCGGCGAGGTGCATGGCCTCCTTCGATACCGGCCCTGTGACCAGGCCTTCGACGAGACCTCCCCGGGCGAGGTCGTGGCCGATGCGCAGGGCCTCCAAGGCCGCGCGCCCACCAGCGGCGTGGGCGCGCCCGACGGCCCAGCCGCCGGGGTCGGCGCTCTCGATCCAGCCTGCGTGGGCGCCACCGGCGCGCCACTCGGCCACGCGCCCCGCCTCGACGCACTCCAGACCGTCGGGACGCGCGCAGGCGGGGCCGACGGCCACGACGCGCGCGGCGGCCCGGATGCGGGGGTCGGCCAGGGCCGCGGCGGTGATCTCGGGCCCGATCCCCGTGGGGTCCCCCACGGTCAGGGCCAGGTGCGGTCTGTTCTCCTCGGCCACGGACTTCGTCCTCAGTCCGGCCGCGCCAGGCTCTTGGAGACCTTCTCGTACAGGTCCTTGGAGAGGGACTCGGCCGCCAGGAGCTCCTCCAGGCGCTCGCGCATGCGCTCCCCACGCCCCGGTTCGAACCGCTCCCAGCGCAGCAGGGGCGTGATCACGCGGGCCGCCGCCTGGGGGTTGAGGGCGTCGAGCGCGCGCACCTGCTCGGCGAGCAGGCCGTAGCCCGCACCCGAGGCGTCGTGGAAGCGCGCGGGGTTCCCGGCGCAGAAGGTCCCGAGCAGGCTGCGGGCGCGGTTGGGGTTGGTGAGGGTGAAGGCGGGGTGCTCGAGCAGGCGATCCACCCGCGCCAGGGCGTCGGGCAGCTCGGAGAGGGCCTGGACGCCGAACCACTTGTCGATCACCAGGGCGTTGTGCTCCCAGCGCTCGTAGAAGGCCGCCAGGGCGCGCTCGCGTTCGGGGCGGTCGAAGTGACACAACAGGGCGAGGGCCGCCTGGGAGTCGGTCATGTTGTCCGCGCCCTCGAAGGCCTCGAAGCACGTGGGCACGCAGTCGGCCGCCTCCGAGCGCACGAGGTACGACAGGGCCACCGCCCGCAGGCGCCTGCGGCCGATCGAGGCCTGGTCGGTCCTCGACGGCCCGTCCGCGGCGCTGGCGTGGAACAGCTCCCAGAACTCCCCGTGCAGGCGGGTGGCGAGCTGCGCGCGGGCCCCCGCGCGCGCTGCGTGGATGCCCTGGGGATCGACGACCTCCATCTGCTCCGCCAGCCAGGTCTCCGCCGGCAGGGTCAGGGCCAGGGCCTTGAGGGAAGGATCGAGCTCGGGGTCGGCCAGGACCCGGGCGAAGGCATCGAAGTAGGCCGGGTCGAGCTCCATCGACTGCCCCGCCGACCGCGCCCCGACCATCTCCAGCAGCATCTCGGTCGCGAAGCGCTCCCCAGCGTCCCAGCGGTTGAAGGAGTCGGAGTCGTGGGCCATGGCGAAGGCGAGCTGGGAGCGCGGTCGCTCGCACTCCAGGCGCACGGGCGCCGAGAAGCCGCGCAGCAGGGAGGGCACGGGCTCGGTCTCCACGTCGAGGAAGGTGAAGGTCTGCTCGCTCTCGCGCAGCTCCAGGACCCGTGTCGTGGCGCCGTCGGTCTCCTCGCCCTCCAGGCGCAGGGGCAAGTCGCGCCCGTCGTGACCCAACAGGCCCACGGCGACGGGCACGTGGAAGGGGAGCTTGCCCTGTTGCCCCGGCGTCGGCGGGCAGTTCTGGGAGAGGCGCAGGGTGTAGGTCCGGCGCTCGGGATCGTGGACGCCGCTCGCCTCGACGACCGGAGTTCCCGCCTGCAGGTACCAGCGCTCGAACTGCTCGAGGTCCACCTCGTTCGCGTCGGCCATGGCCGCCCGGAAGTCGTCGCAGGTCACCGCCTGGCCGTCATGCCGCTCGAAGTAGAGGTCCATCCCCCTACGGAACCCCTCGGCGCCCACGAGCGTGTGGATCATCCGCACGACCTCCGCACCCTTGTTGTAGACGGTCAGGGTGTAGAAGTTGTTCATCTCGATGTACGACTCCGGCCGCACCGGGTGCGACATTGGGCCGGCGTCCTCGGCGAACTGGGCCGAGCGCAGCACACGCACGTCCGCGATGCGCTTGACGGCGCGCGAGGTCATGTCCGCGCTGAACTCCTGGTCGCGGAAGACCGTCAGGCCCTCCTTGAGGCTGAGCTGGAACCAGTCGCGGCAGGTGACGCGGTTCCCGGTCCAGTTGTGGAAGTACTCGTGGGCGATGACGCCCTCGACCGCCTCGTAGTTGTCGTCGGTCGCCGTGTCCTGGCGCGCGAGGACGAACAGGGAGTTGAAGACGTTCAGCCCCTTGTTCTCCATCGCGCCCATGTTGAAGGCGTCGGTGGCGACGATCTTGTACTCGTCGAGGTCGCACTCCAGGCCGTACACGCGCTCGTCCCACTCCATGGCCTTCTTCAGGGAGGCCATGGCGTGGTCGCAGCGGTCGATGTTCTCGGCCTCGGCGTAGATCGCCAGCCGCACCTCACGCCCCGAGGCGGTCGTGAAGCGGTCCTCGATGTGCTCGAGGTCTCCGGCGACGAGGGCGAAGAGGTAGCTCGGCTTGGCGAAGGGATCCTCGAAGCGCGCCCAGTGCCGGCCGTCGGCGGACTCGCCCGAATCGGTCCGGTTGCCGTTGGAGAGCAGCACGCCCGCCTCCCTCCGGTCCGCCTCCACGGTGACCGTGTAGGTCGCCATGACGTCGGGGCGGTCGAGGAAGTAGGTGATCCTGCGGAAGCCCTGCGCCTCGCACTGGGTGCAGAAGGTCCCGCCGGTGCGGAACAGCCCCTGATAGGAGGTGTTGTCCTGGGGCCGGATGCGCACGACGGTCTCCAGGGTGAAGGCGTCGCCCACCGCCGCCAGGGTGAGGGTCTCCTCGTCGACGGAGAAGGCCGTCTCCGTCAGGCGCTTGCCGTCGATGGCGACCGAGAGCAGCTCGAGCTCCTCGCCGTCGAGGACGAGCGGTGCGCCCTGGTCCCTTGCGGCGGGGTTGCGCCGGACTCCCGAGAGCGCCGTGACCGTGGCGTGGTCGGCGTGAAGGTCGAAGCGCAGCTCGACGGTGTCGATGAGGAAGTCGGGGACGCGATAGTCCGCCCGGTGGTGGACCGCTGCGCTGCGCGGCGGGGTCGTGGTGGTCTCGGTCATGGCTGTCGTGGGGTTCTCGCGGCCGGCGGGGCGCCGGAGCGGGGCGACATCCTACCGCCGCCGCCGGGGATTGTACCGGGGCGCCGGTGCGCTCGAGGGCAGCCGGCGCCCTCCCTATCTCCCCGGGCACGGCGGCGGCACAATGTCGCCTGCGCCATGCTGACCGACGTCCACCAGCGCCCCCTGCGCAACCTGCGCCTGTCCGTCACCGACCGCTGCAACCTGCGCTGCTCCTACTGCATGCCCGAGGAGGAGTACATCTGGCTGCAACGCGAAGACCTGCTCTCCTTCGAGGAGCTCGGCACGCTCGTGGACGTGTTCATGGGGCTGGGCGTCGAGAAGCTGCGCCTGACGGGTGGAGAGCCCCTGCTGCGCCGCGATCTCCCCGATCTGGTGGCCGCCCTCGCCGCGCGGGAGGGTCTGCGCGAGATCGCCCTGACGACCAACGGCCTGCGCCTGGCCGAGGCGGGCCCGGCCCTCTTGGCGGCGGGGCTGGGGCGCCTGACGGTCAGCCTCGACACCCTGCGTCCCGAGCGCTTCAAGGTGCTCACGCGCCGCGACGATCTGCAGAGCGTCCTGGCCGGTCTGCGGGCGGTGGCCCACTCTCCGCGGCTCAAACTCAACGCTGTCGCCCTGCGGGGCGTGAACGAGGACGAGCTCGGCGACCTCGTCCGCTTCGGCCGCGAGATCGGGGCCGAGGTGCGCTTCATCGAGTACATGGACGTGGGCGGCGCCAACCGCTGGACCCCCGACTCGGTCGTCTGCCGCGATCGGATCCTCGAGCTGGTGGGCGCCCAGCTCGGCCCCATCGAAGCCCTCGAGGCCGACGACCCGGCTCCCGCCGGGCGCTACCGCCTGGCCGACGGGACCGTGTTCGGCATCGTCGCCTCGGTCAGCGCTCCCTTCTGCTCCTCCTGCGACCGCAGCCGCCTGACCGCCGACGGCCAGTGGTTTCGCTGCCTCTACGCCCTGGAGGGGACGGACCTGCGGGGTCCCCTGCGCGGGGGCGCCTCGCGCGCGGAGCTCGAGGCGCTGGTCACGGCAGGCTGGACCGCGCGCGCCGACCGCGGGGCCGAGGAGCGCAAGGCCCTCGCCCGGCGCGACGGCTCCCTGACCGCCGAAGCGGGTCGCGACGACCCGCACCTTCAGATGCACACCCGCGGGGGTTAGAGCCCTCACCGCCATGGTCTCCCACGCCCCCCGAGCCCTGTTCGCCGCGGCCCTTCTCGCCGCCTGCGCTCCCGACGCCGCCGAGGCGCCGCGGCCCAACGTCCTGCTCATCAGCATCGACACCCTGCGGGCGGACCACCTCTCCTGCTACGGCTACGCACGGGAGACGTCGCCACGGCTGGACGCCCTGGCGCGCGAGGGCGTCCTCTTCGAGAGCGCCACCTCCACGACCTCCTGGACCCTGCCCGCCCACGTCTCGATGCTGACCGGCCTGCCGGTCAGCGCCCACGGGATCTGCGACGACCGGCTGTGGTCGCGTCCGGCCCCCGACGGCGGGGCGGAGCCCGTCACGATGCGCGGGCTCTTCCTGCCCGAGGTGCTGCGCGACGCGGGCTGGCGAACCGGGGGCTTCTTCACCTGGAAGTACCTGGAGCCGACCTTCGGCTTCGGCCCCGGCTTCGAGGTCTACGAGCGCCTCGGCCACACCTTCTACTCGCACCCGGTCGTCTCCGAACGTTTCGAGGCCCTGCGGGCGACGGGCGACACCGAGGGACTGCAACGCCTCGCGGCCGAGCACCCCGAGCTCTTCGACGACACGCGGCCCTCCTCACCCGAGGCGGTCGACCGCGCCCTGGGCTGGATCGAAGCAGTGCGGCGGGACTCTCCCGAGCGCCCGTTCTTCTGCTTCCTGCACCTGTTCGACGTCCACGATCCCTACCGCGCCCCCGAGCCCTTCCACCGCCGCTTCGCCGATCCCGCCTACGACGGCCCGATCACCGGGCGCAACGTGATGGGGGCCGGCACGCCCGTGGAGCGCGGGATGGCCGAAGCCGACCTGGGCCACCTCGTCTCCCTCTACGACGGCGAGATCGCCTGGGTGGACTCCGAGGTCGGGCGGCTCCTCGACGCCCTGGAGGCGCGGGGCCTGACGCAGAACACCCTCGTCGTCGTCGTCTCCGACCACGGCGAGGAGTTCTTCGAGCACGGCGAGAAGCAGCACCGCCGCTCCCTCTACCGCGAGAGCGTGCACGTGCCCTGGATCGCCCGCTGGCCCGACGGCCTGCCCGCCGGCCGGCGCGTCGCCGGACCGGTCGGCCTGGTCGACGTCACCCCCACGATCACCGGCTTGTGCGGTCTGGCACCCCCGCCGGGGGCCGTGGGGCGCGACCTCTCCGCCGTGGCGCGCGGCCAGGCTCCCAACGAGCCCACGACCTACCTCTCCGAGCTGTTCCTGTTCGACCGGCCCGGCGCTCCCCTGCGCCTGGTCGGCCTGCACCACGGCGACGAGCACGCCCTGCTCGGCGCCCGTGGCGCGGCGGCGTGGGTCGGCCAGCACATCGACCTCACCGTCGATCCGACCGAGCGCGGCTTCGGAGAGCGCTTCCGCATCGAGGAGGGCCCCGGCCCCCGCTGGGACGCCCGCCTCGAGGCCCTGCGGTCGACCCTCGGCCCCCTGGCCTCGCGCCTGCCGTCGCGCCTGGCCGACGACGCCACGCCGGGGCTCACCGACGCTGAGCTGGCCGAGCTGGAGGCGATGGGCTACACGGGCACCGGCGAGGTCGAGAGCGGCGCCGGCGGCGACCGCCTGTGCATCGACGGCTGCGTCTGGCCGGACTGAGTCCTGGCCGGCGGCTCGCCCTCCCATGCAGAGGCCCCGTCACCCGCGGCGCGGGCGACGGGGCCTCTGGTCGTTCCGTCCAGCGGGCCGTCGGGGCCGCCGGACTCGGTGCGCTCAGTCGGTGACCTGGCGCAGGCTCACGACGCCGCCGATGGCGTCGAGCACGACGTGGCTGCGCTCGCCGGCCGCGGTGCGCGTGAACAGGTGGACTCCCTGGGAGAGGTGTCCGTTCTCGTAGTAGGCGCCGATCGGCAGGGCGCGGCGGGACAGGGGCGCGAGGGCGGAGACGCCCACGATGCGCTCGTCGGTCCCCAGGCCGACCGCCACCGGTCCCAAGCCCGGTCCCGTGGCCAGCCCGGCCTCGACCTCGGGGTCGAGGAACAGGGTCGCGTCGAGCTCCGCGGCTAGAGTCTGGTGGAAGAGCACCAGCGAGTTCTTCCCTCCCGCGTCCTGCACGGTGATCGCGCCGTTTCCGGCGCTGCCGACGATCCCGCGCACCACGCGCGAGGTCGGACCGTAGAGGTAGAAGGCGGTGTCGCGCTGAAAGTCCTGACCGGGTTCGCCGATGATGAAGCCGGCGGACATGGGCATGGTGCCGACCATCTCGTCGTCGTAGCCACCGTTGCCCACGGCCATCGATCCCAGTCCGACGAGCAGACCGCCCAGGAAGAGGGAGGTCCACCGGCGGTGCCGGCCGGTCCCGTTGCGAGTCGTCAATGCAGTCATCAGAAGTCCTCCTTGGACTCGCCGTCCCGCGCGGATTCGTCCGCGGGGGGGGCGCTGAAGAGCTCGGGGCACTCCGCCACGAGCCGCTCGGTGAATCCCGAGCTCTCCTCGATCACCTGCCTGAGCCTCGGCGCGCCCGCGAAGAGGCGGGCGACCTCGGCTGCGTGATCGGGGTGTACGTCGAGCAGGCCCCGGAAGGCGCCCAGGGACCGCTCGCGGTCGCCGAGCATGGCGTAGGCCTTGCCGAGGTTGAAGCGGGCGCCGAAGAAGCGGTCGTCGCGCCGGTCGAGCCCGCTGATGGTGATCCAGCGGAAGTAGAGGGCCGCCTTTCGGAAGTCCTCCTCGCCCGCGAACAGCCGGCCGAGCTGCATCGCGGCGTGGCCGCGGTTCTCCTCGCACAGCGCGGTGTGGAAGACCTGACGGTACTCCTCGGCGGCCTTGAGGGTGCGCCCCTCGTGGGCGTGCAGGAAGGCGAGGTACAGCCGCGCCTCCTCGTGGGCGGCGTCGGCGGTCACGGCCTCCTCGAGCAGGCGGCGCCCCTTCTCGATGGGATCCTCGATGCGCTCGAGGCGTCCGTTGAGCATGTGGCGCGCGTGGGTCCAGTCGACGCCTCCGGTGCGCTCGCCGCCCTTCATCAGGACGCCGTCGACGAAGCCGCGGCCGGCGGACTGGGTCTCGGAGACCGGGACGGCCGCCTCGAACACCCGCGTGCGGAAGTCGGGGTCGATGGCGGAGAGCACGTACGACTTGCCGAGCTGGTAGAAGACCGTGGCCAGCTTGTGGATCAGGTCGATCGCCTCGGCCTCCTCGCCGAGGTCGGTCCCGGTCAGCATCGCCACCCGCGCGAAGAGCCGGTCAGGGTCGGCCATGTCCTGGTGCATGCGCACCTGGGTGCGCAGGTCCTCCAGGAAATCGCGGCAGCGACCGCAACCTTCGATGTGCAGCATCACGCGTCCCGCCCGCGCCTCGTCCAGCTCCCCGTCCAGCATGCAGGACAGGTCGAGCTGGAACCCGGCGTGGGGATCAGCGTCTTCCAGCCAGTTCTGTTTCGATTCCATGGTTAGTGGTCCTCCTCTGCCGCGAGGTCGCGGTCAGGGATCGACTCGTCGCTCCCGGAGGCGCGCAGGCCCCCGCGTTCGACATCCACTCCTCCACTGCGAGCGGAGGCTTCGGCCTGCGGGTCGCGAGCCGGGCGGCAGTCAGGGGAGAGGCCGTCGAAGACCCGCCGCATCGAGCGGTGGATCTTCCGGCGGGCCCGGAAGATGACCATCTTGAGGTTCTCGAGCTTGATCTCGAGCGCGGCCGCCGCCTCGCGGTAGCTTCGGTCCTCCACCTCGACGAGGTGCAGGGCCCGACGCTCGCGCTCCGAGAGCATCGAGTAGAACTTCAGGTAGAGCTGCAGGTAGGTCACGTACACCCGCGCGCACTCGTCGGTGCTCTCGCTCTCGATCGCCCCGCCGAGGGGGCTCTGGACCTTCTCGTTGGGCTGGTCGGGCAGCTCGTCGAAGTTCACCTCGTTACGGCCGCCGCGCGAGTTCGAGCGCAGGTGCTTGAGGACCGTGTTGCGCACGATCATCGCCGACCAGACCCGGAAGGCGTCCTCCCGCGAGGCGTTGAAGCGGTGCGGGTAGCGGTAGATGTTGAAGAACACCTCCTGGAGCACGTCCCGCGGGTCGGCGTGGCTGCCGTAGCGGCGCAGGCGGCCGAGGACCTGGGTGAACAGGTGCTGGCCGTTGAGCTCGTAGAGCAGGCCGAAGCTGCCGCGTCCCCGACCGTGGCGGAAGGCCTCCATCAAGCGCGTCGAAGCGGCGTCGCGGCGGGACTCCAGCGTTCGCTCGGTGTCACGCAGCAGTGCGGCGATGGCCGCCTGCTCCCGCTTGCCCACTTCACCTCCCAGCTCCCCCATCCTCGACCCGATCCTCTGCAGGACTTCTTCCCCCAGGGTGTCGAGGCCGGAGCTGTAGGGGTCGATCGCTTGCATCAAGCGGGGCCGTGGGTCGGGGAAAGAAGATCTCCGAGGCAAGGGCGGGCCTCGGGGGGGGGATCGTGGAGACGGAACGCGCCCTCGAATGTCATTCTAGGCCCCTGCCGGCCAGGCGGTTACCGTTCCCGTACGCACGGATCGGGTCCGACGCCCGCCATGGGGCCGACCGGATGCCGTAACTGCTTTCTCGATAGTACTTTGTGATCCCCGCCCCCGCTCCGGTCGCACCCCGCCGCCAGCCTCGCCGGCCCAGGGACCGGCCCGAGGAGCCGGATCCGGGCGCCCGTGTGCGAGCCGGGGGCCGTGACGAAGCGAACGCGGCGGGCCGGGGGCTCCTGGGCACGGGGCGCGGGCGAGGCCACCATGGGCGGATGGACCGCACCGAGCGCGCCCTCGAGCTCGCCCGCGAGGTGGGCTTCGACCTCGCCGGGGTCGCGCCCCTCGCTCCGCCCCCCGCCGCCGCCCGCTTCGAGCGCTGGCTGGACGAGGGCCGTCACGGGTCGATGGCCTACCTCGAGCGCCACCGCGAGCGGACCGTCGACCCCGCGCTCCTGCTCCCCGAGGGCCAGAGCATCCTGTGCGTCGGCCTGGCCCACTCGCGGCCGGACTTCGCCCTCCCCGACGGAGCGCGGGTGGCGCGCTACGCGGCGGGGCGCGACTACCACAACGTGCTCGGCAAGCGCCTGGAGAAGCTGGCGCGGCGCCTGGCCGCCGAGGGTTTCGACGGGCCCTGGCGCAAGGTCGTCGACGCCGGGCCCGTGCTCGAGCGTTCCCACGCTGCCCGCGCCGGCCTGGGGTTCGAGTCGCGCGCGGCCAACCTGCTCCACCCCGACTTCGGCCCGTGGTTCTTCCTGGGCGAGCTGTTGATCGCCGAGCCCCTGGTTCCGACCGAGTCCCCCCCCGCCGGCTCCTGCGGCACGTGCCGGGCCTGCCTCGACGCCTGCCCCACCGACGCTCTCTTCGCCCCGGGCCGCGTCCACGCTCCCGACTGCATCAGCTACCAGACGATCGAGAACCGCGGCGCCGTGCCGCGCTCCCTGAGAGAACACCTCGGCGACTGGGCCTTCGGCTGTGACGTGTGCTCCGAGGTCTGCCCCTTCGGCAAGGACACGCCCGACCTCTCCGAGCGCTTCGGGACCCATCCCGCCCTCGCCGACGACGGCCTGGTGAGCTGGCTCGACGCGGGCGAGGGGTTCTCCGAGCGCTTCCGCGGCTCGCCCCTCCAGCGTCCGCGCCGAGAGGGCCTGGCGCGCAATGCGGCCCTCGTCCTGGGCAATCGCCCCACCGAGGAGGGCCGCCGGGCCCTCCTGAAGGCGCTCTCCTTCGACCCCTCGCCCCTGGTGCGCGAGGCGAGCTCCTGGTCCCTGGCCCGGGCACACGGAGCCGATCACGGCGTCCGGGCTGCCCTGGAGCTGGCCCGGGGCCGTGAGACGGACGACGGCGTCCGGCGGGCCATGGACCTCGACCTGGCCGAGTAGGGCCTGTGGCCGGGGCGTTCACGATCCGCGACACGCGCCGGAGGCGTTCACGTTCCTCGACACGCCCGCCCGCCCCGCCCCACGGGCGAGAAACGCGGTTCGAGGGGAACCTGCCGCCGCCCACGGTGCGTCTTGAGCCCTGGAGGGCACGTTCCGATTCCTCGACACCGCGTCTCGCCGCGACGCGCCCGTCGGGGGGCGGCTGTCGCCCCTAAGCCCCTGACAACCAGCAGCTTGCAGGCAGATGCGGCGTCGCAGACCCCACCTGGCACCGACCTTGCTCCCTCTCTGGTGCACCGGCTGACGAACGCACCCGCCACCTTCTGCGAGACCGACATCATGGAACGCACGGACTACTACGAAGACCAGAAGTACTGCCCCGAGTGCGGCCAGTACGTCCACTACCTGATGAGCGTCGAGGCTTCCTACTGCATCCACTGCGGCGAGCGGGTGCACCTGTTCTCGCGCGACGACTGGGAGAGCTTCAACAAGTCCCTGCAGGAGCGCCGGCCCAAGGGCGGCCGCCCGCGCAAGCAGCGCGGCAAGGAGTCGGCCTGAGCCGCGCGGCCCGGTCCGGGTCGCCACCGATCATCACCCGCTGGCCTCGTCCCTTCTCCCCCGCGGGAGGGGGCGAGGCTTCTTCTCTCGGTTCCCTCCCCCGCACCCCGCCCGCGCGACCGGCTCAGCGGTCCGTCGGCCGGAGGGCGTCCCACTGACGGCGCGCCTCGCGCTGGCGGTCGTGGTCTCCGGTGAGGACGAAGCGGCGCACCAGGCGCTCCCAGGCGCGATGGTCCTCCGCTCCCACGCGGGCTAGGGTCTCGGCCGCGCGCGACGCGGTGGCGCGGTCGCCGAGGGCCTCCTCGACGTCGAGGACGAGGATGCGCAGGGGGACGTCGGTGGGCTCCAACGCCAGCCAGCGTCCGAGGACCGATCGCGCACCGGCGACGTCGCCGATGCGACGGCGCCACTCCACGAGC
Source organism: Planctomycetota bacterium (assembly GCA_030746555.1). Classification (GTDB taxonomy): domain Bacteria; phylum Planctomycetota; class UBA1135; order UBA1135. The sequence continues at coordinate 28,847 of JASLMK010000105.1, forward strand.
AGGGCCAGCAGATCGGGCTGGGCAGGGTCGAGGGCGAGCCGCGCCTCGAGGGCGTGACGCTCCGCCTCGGCGCGGGCGAGGAGCTCGAAGCGGGCGCGGGCCGCCTCGCCTTCGCCGTCGCGGCCCGACTCGAACAGGATGCGACTCGCCAGGAACCAGGACCGGGCGACGAATGGATCGAGAGCGCGGGAGCGGTCGACGGCGGCCAGGGCCTGGTCGAGGCGCGCGGCGTCGAAGTGCACCTGGGCGATCCAGGCGTGGACCGAGGCGTGGTCGGGAGCGAGGGCGAGCGCCCGCTCGAGGAGCTCGAGGGCATGCTCGGAAGACCCCGACCGCAGGTGCGCGAGGGCGGACCCGCGCAGGGCCTCGACGCTGTCGGGATCCGCCGCCAGGACCCGTGCGTAGTGGGCGATGGCCTCGGCGTAGCGACCCAGGGAGTAGAGGCTGTGGCCGAGGGCGCGCGTGTCGCCCACGCGCTCCGGTACGGCGGTCAGGTAGCGCTCGAAGGCACAGATCGCGTCACCGTAGCGCTGCAGGCGGAAGTAGATCACGCCGCACTGGTGCCAGGCCGGGGGGTAATCGGGCCGGGCATCGAGGACGGCGTAGAGCGCGGCGAGGGCGGCGGGCAGATCGCGCCGGTCCAAGGCGGCTCGGACCCGCTCGAGCGGCCCGCGCAACCCCTCGGGCACCGCCGCGTCCGGGTCCCAGCCGGCCCAGCGCCCCGCGGGCGCCGCGGGGAGCGCGGCGGGGTCGCGGGCGAGGACCCCGCCGTCCCTGGCGGCGGCGGGCGATGCGCCGTCCGTCGGCGCGGGGTCGCCGCCCGCCTCGACCGGCGCCGCGGTTCCCCGCCCCGCCGCGAGCACTCCCCCGAAGGCGAAGGCCCAAGGCGCCGCGAGCGCCCACGCCACGGCGAGGGCCGCGGCACGCCTCGGGGAGCGCCTCACAGCGCCTCCTCCTCCACCGTGAGCCAGCGGTCGGCGCGGACGCCCTCCAGGGTCGTGACCTGCCCCGAGGGCCAGCGGATCTCGAGGCGGTCGACGCGCTCGGCGGGTCCGAGGCCCAGGTGGACCTGGGCGGGCCCGCCGGCCTGGAAACCGGCGCCGGTGCGCGCCTCGGCCGTGAACCGCCGCTCGCCACAGGCGGCCGTCACCCGCGCACCGATCGCAAAGGTGTTCGGACCCGCGCCCCGCAGGCGTACGCCCAGCCAGTGGTCCTCGCCGCCGAGCCGGTTGCGCAGGACGCGCACTCGCCCGCCCCGCTCGATCGACGCGAGATCGAGGTCCCCGTCCCCGTCGAGGTCGGCCGCCACGCCCGCGCGGCTGACCGCCGGCTCACCGGCCCACAGGGGCTCGGGCGCGAAGGAACCACCGGTGCCGCGGAAGAGCAGGTCGGGCTGGGCGTAGGTCGTGTCCGTCCCCGGCCGATCCGCCTCCGGGTAGACGTGGCCGTTCAAGACGAACAGGTCCAGGTCGCCGTCGTGGTCGAAGTCGAACAGGCCCGTGCCCCACCCCAAGAGCGGCTGGCTCGGACCGGCGAGGCCCGCGGGATGGGAGCGCTCCCGAAACCCCACTCCGGCCGACGAGCGGTAGAAGGCGTTGTGCTCGCCCGAGAAGTTGGTCACCACGAGATCGGGCCGCAGGTCTGCGTTCACGTCTCCGCAGGCGATGCCCATCCCCGCCTGCTCCTTGCCGTTGGCGTCGTGGCCGACCCCGCGGCGGAAGGCGACCTCCACCAGCCCCGCCTCGCCCCGATTCTCCCACAGATGGTTCGGCGTCGAGTCGTTGGACACGTAGAGGTCGAGATCGCCGTCGAGGTCGTAGTCCAGGGTCACCACCCCCAGGCCGAAGCCCGCCCGGGGCGGCGCGAAGCCCCAGGCGAGCGAGACCTCCTCGAAGGTGCCGTCGCCACGGCCGCGGTAGAGCTGATCGGGGCTCGCGGCGAGGCCCTCGGGGCCGCACACGACCGCGTGCCCCTTCCAGACACATCCCGACTCGCGGCGCGGCGAGCGGGCGATGTCGAAGTCGAGGTAGTTCACCACGACCAGGTCCAGATGGCCGTCGCCGTCGAGGTCGCCCAAGGCCGCGCTCGTGCCCCAGCCCTCGCCGCGCAGTCCCGCGTCCTCGGTCGCCTCGACGAAGCCGCCGCCCGCCTCGTTCAGGAACAGCCGGTCGGCACCCCACTCGGTGACGACCAGGTCCGGCCAACCGTCGCCGTTCACGTCCCCGGCGCAGCCGCCCATCCCCCAGCGGCCGCCGGCCATGGCCCAGGGCTCGCCGGACGGGGCGAAGCCCCCGCCCTCGACCCCCAGGAACAGGCGCGGCGGGAGGCCGGGCTCGTCGGCCTCGACCCGGGCGACGGTCGAGCCGTCCACGACCACGAGGTCGAGGCGCCCGTCGCCGTCGAAGTCCTCGACGACCAGGCCGCCGCCGTTGACCTCCAGGATCGCCGCCGGCTCCTCCCCGGCCCCGCACACGGTCCGTACCCCGGGCAGCCAGCGGGCGCTCACGTCCTCGAACAGCGGCTCCTGGGCGAGGACTGCCGCCAGCAATCCGAAGCTCGTCGAGAGGGAGCAGGCCATCACACCGATCCTACGCCGATCCGCGCGGCGCTCCAGAGCGCTGCGCGCCCGCGCGTCACCCCTCCGGCGACGCCCTGATCGTCTCCCCCGCCGGCCGGGTCCGGCCCCCGGCGGGGCGGGCCGCGGCGGCCTCCCTGCTCACGGCGTCCAGGTGATCCGCAGGCCGTTGGAGAGGTTGAAGCCGCTGCCGCAGACGGTCAGGACGGGATCGCGATACCACCACTGGTAACGCCTGGTCTGACCCGCACCCACCCCGCCGGCGGCGCCGATGGCGCTCGTGCTGTGGGCCGAGCCGGCGGCGTCGGCCGCCACGATCTGCAGGCGCACGACGTTCTGCCCCGCGCAGCGCAGGCCGTCGCCGAAGGTCACGCCGCTGCCGCCGTTGACGTCCGCGTCACCCTGGAAGAACAGACCCGGCTGGCCGGGGGTCGAGGTCGTGGCCGCCAGGACCACCGTGTCCGCGCCGACCGAGGCGCTCCCCGTGGCGGCCAGGCGGCAACCGGAGAAGAAGGTGCCGTTCTCGCAACCGTGCCCCGGCAAGCCCAGGTTCAGGCACGGACACAAGGTCCCCGAGCCGTCGCCGAAGCAGAAGGGCGTCCCCAAGGGCACGGCCGGCGTCTCCACGCGCCCCTCCGACACGCTCTCGTTGCCCGCGTAGTCCACGAACGAGAGCTCGTAGACGAGCTCGGCCCCACTCGCGCTGGCGTCACCGCTCATCGCGAAGCGGTACTGGCCGCCGCGCATGTAGAGCCCCTCGTTCTGGACGATCGAACCCGTCACGACGATCCGTCCCGCGATGCCTCCCGTGACCCCACGGTAGTCGTAGGTTCCCGGGACGACGAAGGCGTAGGCGTAGGTGTCCCCGGCGCCCAGTGTGCCCGAGGAGTAGGTGTAGGGAGCGGTCGTCGACTCCACGGTCTCACCGGCCGCAGTCTGGTTGGTCCAGGTGACCGTCGTCCCCGCGGCGACGTTCAGGACCTGGGGGAGGAAGCCGCCCGAGGTGATGTCGATCGCCCCCGTCAGGCCGGCGGGGTTCACGACGTAGCGCACGGCGGCGTCCACGTAGTTCACGCCGTCGTCGATCACCTGGTCGCGGACCTTCGCGTGCGCGATCCACGGCCCGGTCGTGCTGTCGAGGCCGTCGACGTGATCGAGAGCGACGATCACCGGCGGCAGGGTATCGGGGCCTCCGCCGTTCACGAACACCTTGTTCACCCACTGGGAGGAGTTCGACTCGCCCTGGCCGGTGAGGAAGTCGTAGTCACCGTCGTTGTCGACGTCGCCGAAGGTGCAGTCGAGGGTCGAGTCGCTGACCGCCTGCACGTTGGTGTGGTCGCCGGAGAAGGAGAGGCCGCCGCCGTTGCGCCAGATTCGCTCCCGGGAACCGAGGGAGCCCACGAAGGCATCGAGGTCGCCGTCGTTGTCGTAGTCGCACAGGGCGATCTCGTTGTCGTCGTCGGAGACGCCCAGCCCGCCCATGGAGGTGAAGCCGAGGCTCCCGGTCGGCTCCAGGTCGTTGCGCTGCACGCCCTCCTGGTAGCTCGCGAGGCTGACGAAGAAGATGTCCAGGTCGGTGTCGTCGTCGAGGTCGCCGACCTCCGCCTCGTACACGCTGCTGGAGGTGTTGGGGATGGTCGTCGAGGCGTCGCTGAAGCTCCCCGAGCCGTCGTTCAGCATCAGGTAGTGGGTGCCGCCCGAGTTGTTCGAGCGGTTGAGGCCGACGAAGTCGAGGTCCCAGTCGTTGTCGACGTCGACGAGCTGCACGTCCATGTGTGCGCGCTTGAGCAGCGGGCTCCAGCCGGAGGTGGCTTCACTGAAGACGCCATTGCCGTCGTTGAAGAACAGGTGCGGCCGGCCGCCCGGCGCGCCGAGGTAGCTCGGGCCCGAGTCGCAGACGATCACGTCGAGGTCGCCGTCGTCGTCGAGGTCGCCGAACTGGGCGCCGGCTGCGCTCAGGTTCTGGGTGAAACCGCGGGAGGAGCCCTCCTCGTCGAAGAATCCCGGCTGGGACGCGCCGCGGTTGATGTAGAGGAAGGGCGGATCGGTGTTGAAGGCATTGGTGAACATCACGTCCACCCAGCCGTCGCCGTCCACGTCGCCGGTGGTCACGCCCTTGGCGTGGGAGAGGTGGGCGCCCAGGCGAGCCACCGACTCGTCGGTGAAGGCCAGGGTGCCGGTCTCGACGAGCTGGTTGATCAAGAGCACGTTCTGCCGCTGGGCCCCGGGGCCGGAGAAGCCCTCTCCGTCGGCGACGAGGAGATCGAGGTCGCCGTCGCCGTCCACATCCGCCAGCTCCATGCCCTCGGTCCAGCGATTGGGGCCGGGGATCAGGCCCGGCTGATACTGGAACTGCTGGGCGGAGAGGCAGGGGACCAGGAACAAGGCGGCGCAGCCGGCGCGAAGAAGGGGCGGCATGGAGATCGTCCGTGATGGGGGGCGCCGGCGCAGGGGCCGGCGAGGAGCATCCGGCGGCGGCTCTCCCCCGCAGGGAGAGCACGGGCCGTATGCAGTCCATCCTAGCCCGAGTGATTCATGAAGACGTGCACCAGACACAGCAACTCGGTTCCTGGTGGTGCTTTGCGGGTTCTGGCGACGCAGGCGACCCTGAACGGGTCGTCGAGGAAGCCAGGTCCCGAAACGCGCCGCCAGGGGCCGAGAGGCCGTCGAAGACGGCCGGTTGCGAAGTCTGGTGTGCGTGTTCATGAATCATCCGGGCTCGCCCGTACTCCCCGAGCCGACAGGGGCGCGAGGGTGAGAGCTAGGAAAGAACGCGACGCTCACCCTCCTGACCGCCGGGATGTTCTGATGTCGGCGGCGGCGACCCCGCCCACGACCCGATGGACGGCGACTCCCTGCGCGAGCGGCTGAGCCGGGCCCGGCTGATGCTGGTCCTCACGCCAGGGGTGTGCGTCGGACGCGACCCCCTCGCCGTCGTCGCCTCCGTCCTGCCGCACGTCGACGCCGTCCAGGTGCGCCCCAAGCCCACGGGCGCGGCGAACGAAGACGGCGGCAACGCTCCCGGTCCCGCGCGCTCGACCTTCGAGTTGGCTCTGGGCGTGCTCGAGCTCTGCGCCGGCCTCGCGGAGGCGCCCCTCGTGATCGCGAACGACCGGGTGGACGTCGCGCTCGCCCTGGCCGAGCGCGGCCTCGCGGGCGTCCACCTGGGCGCCGACGATCTGCCGCCGGGGGAGGCCAGACAGCTGCTGGGCCCCGCTCCCTTGATCGGGCTCTCGACCCACTGCGCCGCCGACGTCGTGCGCGCCGGCGACCTCCCGGTGGACTACCTCGGGTTCGGCCCGCTCTTCTCGACGACCACCAAGGGCTACGAGCGGGGTGTCGGTCCCGAGGCCGCCTGGGTGGCCGCGTCCGCCGCCGCCGTCCCGCTGTTTTCGATCGGCGGCATCACCCGCGAGCGCGCGACCCAGCTCCACCCGAACGCCCGCATCGCCGTGGCGAGCGCGGTCCTGGCGGCCGAGGATCCCGCCGCCGCGGCGATCGAGCTGCGCGCCCTCCTCGAGGGCGAGTAGGAATCCCCGTGCGAGGGGCGGCGCCGAGGCCCGCGAGCCTGTATGACAGGGGGATGGCCTCCGATCGAACCGAGCGCCCCTTCGCCCATCCGCTCGTCTGGGTCCTGGTCGTCATCGGCCTAGCGGGCCGGGGCGAAGCCCAGAGCTGACCGGCCTGAAGCAACCCCGTCGTGCCCGGCGCCGGGGTGCTCGAGGTCGGTGCGACCTCGGAAGCGACAGAAGGTTGGAGCCTCGAGCTGCGCGCGGTCCGTGCCCCGGGCATGGACGGCGGGCACCCGTCCACCCAGGGCATCGACACCGACGGCGGGACGGTCGAGGTGCCGCTCTACCGGCACGAGGTCGGCCTGGACCTGCTGCGGATCGAGCTCATCGCCCGCCGGCGCCTGAGCGAGGACTGGACCGCGTGGTTGCGGGTGCCCTACGACGTCAAGGAGCGCTCGGCTTCGGTGGGGCTCGTCGAGGAGGCGACGCCCGAGCAGGCGGAGCAGATGGAGCGCAGCATGCAGATCCACCACCCCGCCGCCACCCTCTCGGGGTTCGCGGACGCCAGCCTGCTCGCCGCCCGCCGCGCCCGGGGAGTCCTGGCCGACGGGGACACGCTCCTGCTCGCCGCGGGGACGACCGTGCCCCTGGGACGCACCGAGCACGACCCCTTCGAGCTGGGAGAGGAGGGCCTGGCGCACGAGCACGTCCAGTTCGGCACAGGGACCTTCGATCCGCTCCTCGAGGCGTACTACAGCCGCCCCCTCGGCGGCGCGTGGGAGCTCGCCGCCTACGCGACGGCGCGCCTTCCGCTGTACGAGAACGACAAGGCGTACTTCCCGCCCCTCCAGCTCAGCGCCGGGGGCCTGGTGAGCAGACGCCTGTCCGAGCGGCTCGGGGCACACCTCGGCGTCGGCGCCTTCCGCCAGGAGGGGGCGCGCTGGGACGGCATCCTCGACCGCGACGGGGGCTTCGAGGCTCTCGAACTCACCGCCGGGGCGAGCTGGTCGGTCGGCGCCTCCGCACGCCTGACCCTGGGGCTGATCGTCCCCCTCTCCGAGCGATCCCTCGTGGACGCCGCCGAGCGCTTCGAGCGCGGGACGGCTGTGACCCTGGGGATCAGCGTCGGAATCGGAAGGCCGGACGACCGGTGACGTCGGAGCTCTCGATCGACGGGCACCAGTAGCGCTCGACGTGGGCCACGACGAGGTCAGTGCCCTCGAAGTGGGAGACGAAGGGCGCCATGCGCGGGTCGTACATCGTGTCGGTCAGGTCGCGCACCAGCACGACCTCCTTTCCCATGTGGACCAGCTGCCGGATGCCGAAGGGTCGGCCCAGGACGCACATGTTCAGGTGCACGCCGGCGATGGCCACGTGGTCGATGCCCTCGGCGGCGAGGACGTTGAAGGTCTCCTGGCCGTCGTCGGTGACGTAGTCGTCGGTCCCGATCTCGATCGTGTCGACTTGGCGCGTCCACGCGTCCCGGATCTCGCAGCGCGGCTCGCAGTCACAGCCCATGTTGGCGTCGTCGACGGGCATGGCCGGCTCGCGGAGCGGGTCGGGCCAACACCAACTCGTCCCCCAGCGCTCATCGGTCGAGAGCGGCCGCGGCGGCGGAGCGAAGGGCGCGGCACGGGCCCGCTCGCGCTGCGGCGTGCCGTCGTAGAAGGAGACGACCGAGCTGGGCGCGTGGAGGACGGTGACGCCGCGGGCCCGCGCCGCCGCCGCCAGCTCGTTCACGGCTGGGGCCAGCTCCGATACGCGCCGGGCGGCGCTCGCGCACCAGTGGTCGTCCCACATGTCGCAGATGACCAGGGCCGTGCGCCCCGGATCCCAGCGCAGCGTCTCCTCGCGCGCCGTCACCTCGCCGTCACCGCCCGTCTCGAGCCGGCGCGCGTGGAGTGCGAGTGCCTCGCGTCCGCTTCCCTCGGGTTGCTCCGTCATCGTCTCCTCCTTCGTCCCCAGGCGATGGGTGAGCACGACCGTGCTCCCGCCGGCGATCCGCACCCCCAGTTGCTCGACGGCCCCGTGGCCCCGCTTCAGGAACAGGCGGTAGTCACCGGGGACCAGGCGCGGCGAGAGGACGACCTCGCCCGAGGTGAGGGCGCCGAACAGGGGACGGGCGATCCCCTCGTCCTCTCGCGCCAAGCTCGCGCAAAGCCCGATCTCCTCTTCGCCGGGCGCGGCGGTGAGCGACAGGGCCAGCTCGCCCCCGGGCACGAAGGCCAAGGTCGCGACGCGGTCCACGCGCGACGCCACCTCGACCCGCAGCCGCGGAGCCGCGAGGGAGGGCCAGTCGATCCCGCCCAGCCCGGCCGGCGGCGGCACGGCCGAGAGGACGTAGGCGCCCGCGGGGAGGTCGAGCCATTCGAAGCAGGGCGACGGCGGCGGGTCGCCCACCGCCCGCCCGGCCGCCGGACGCGGGTCGAAGGGCGTGCCCGTCAGGGGCGAGGCCAGGTGCAGGCCGCACGAGTCGAGCAACCGCCCCGCGGCGCGGGCGTTGACCCGCAGGCGGCCACGCTCGGTGTCGGGCGAACGGGAGCGGAGCACCAGCTCGACGGGATCGGAACTCTCGGGGATCTCCACCAGGCTCTCGAGCACCTCGACACCCGGCGCGAACAGGCCGGCGGGGCGGCCGCGCAGGGTGACGGCCACAGCGTGCACGCCGGGGGCGAGGGCGAGGGAGGTCACTCCGTCGGACGCCAGCCGGCGGGCCTCGCCAATCAGCACGACGCGCCGCCGGGCGGGGCCGAGCACCGTGGAATGGACGGTCAGCGCGGCGTCGACGAGGGCCCCGGGGCCGAGGGGCGCGCCCTCGTGATCGAGGACCCGAAGCCGTAGCTCCCCGGCTCCCGCCAAAGGCGCGAGGAGCGCACCGATCGCCAGCGCTACGAAGCGGATCACGCCCACGCCTCCCCCGCCGCCTCGGACCACGCCCGGGAGATCAGCATCGCGTCACCGTAGCTGTAGAACCGGTATCCCGCCTCGACCGCCTCGCGGTAGAGGTCCAGAACGAGTTCGCGCCCCGCGAAGGCGCACACGAGCATCAAGAGCGTGCTGCGTGGCAAGTGGAAGTTCGTGAGCATGAGATCGACCACGCCGAAGCGATGGCCGGGGACGATGAAGAGGTCGGTCTGGCCCGCGCCAGCTCGCACGCGACCCTCCGGCATCGCGCAAGCCTCCAGGGTGCGCACGACCGTCGTGCCGACGGCGACGACGCGCCCGCCGCGCTCGCGGCAGCGCCCGACGGCCTCGGCGCAGGCGGGCGGGAGCTCGAAGCGCTCGGCGTGCATGCAGTGCTGCTCGACGCGCTCGACCTCGACCGGCCGGAAGGTCCCCGGGCCGACGTGCAGGGTCACGCAGGCCTGCTCCACGCCGCGCTCGGTGAGGCGCGCCAGGAGCTCTTGCGTGAAGTGCAGGCCCGCGGTGGGCGCGGCCACGGCCCCCGGCTCCCGGGCGTAGACTGTCTGGTAGCGCTCGCGGTCGACCTCGACGTGCTCGTCGTCGCGTTCGCGGCGCACGTAGGGCGGCAGGGGCATGCGCCCGACGGTCTCGATGCGCTCGGCGATCGTGCCCCCCCGCCCCCGGGGCTCGAGGAGCACGGTCCAAGACGCGCCCGCCTCACCGGTCGCGTCACGCTCGCGCTCGAGGGCGGTCGCGGTGAGCAGCCCGCCGTCGAGGGCGCAGACCTCTCCGGGCCGGAGCTTCTTGGCGGGCCGCGCGAGGGCGCGCCAGACGTCGCCGTCGACGGGCTCGACGAGCAGGAGCTCGAACGCACCTCCGCTCGGCCGGCGGCCCGTCAAGCGCGCGGAGATCACCCGCGTGTCGTTCAAGACCAGCAGATCCCCGGGCTCGAGCAGCTCGGGCAGCTCCGTCACTCTCCTGTGGCGCTCGCGGTTTCCTGCGACGAGCATGCGCGCCGCGTCGCGGCGCGCGGCGGGCACCTGGGCGATGCGTTCGGTCGGCAGGTCGTAGTCGAAGTCGCGAAGCTGCACGGCGCCGGACGAGCGGTCTCTCCCCCTACTTGCGGTACTTGCGCTTGACGTGCTTCGCCCAGGCCTCGTCCAGCTCGGCGGGGCTCAAGCCGAAGGAGGTCTGCAGGGCGGCGCGCTGGCGCTCGATCATCTTGGCGGCGGCGGCCGTCTCGTCTCCCGCCGGCTTGGGCAGATTGATCGCGTCGAGGAAGCCCTTCAGGTCGGCTCCTTCGCGCTCGAGGAGGTAGTCGACCCGCGACCAGGCGACCATGTGGTCGCGGTTGTGGAGCGACGCGTAGTCGGGGATTGCGAACAGCTTCTCCGTGCTCGTAAAGAACTCGTTCTTGACGAGGTTCTTCACCCGCGGCTTCCACTCCGTGTCCTTCTCGCGCCAGTTCCGTCCCGCGGGTACCCCCGCGGAGGAAGTCCAGCGCGGGTCGATGCGCCGCGAGTACCAATGAGCCAGGCCGTACTTCCACCACACCGGCGACTGGAAGTAGTTGACGCGATAGGCGTCGTTGAAGTTCAGGACGATATCGGAGACCAGCTGGCAGTAGAGCGCCGAATCCAGCTTGAAGGAGGTCTCGCTGAGGGCCTCCGCGCTCAGGCCGTTGAACATGGCGCCGTCGGTGAACCCGGTGCGGAGCGACCAGCTCTGGTCGGTGCCGTGGTAGGTGCGCGTGTAGCGACCGAAGCTGCTCTTGCGCTCGCAGATCAAGACCAGGAACTTCTCCGTGTAGCCGAAGTAGGGCGCGCCCTTGGGGAAGTCCGCCGGGGAGAGTCCGAAGCGCTCGGTGAAGTCGGCGTAGAGGTCCTCGAGACGCTGAGCGTAGAGGTGGGCGCGCAGCCACGGATCGAGCTCGTTCCGCGGCGCCTTGAGCTTGCCGAGGCGCTGCTTGAGGCGCGCGAGGTCCTTCTTGATCAGGGTCTTCTCCTGCTTGTCCCCCTGGAGCTTGTAGGTCTTGAGGCTCGAGCCGATCCGGAAGTGCTCGGTCTCGATCCACAGGATCTCGATCCCCCCCATCATCTCGCGCACGTCGGCGGTCGTCTGGCCCGCGGCCCAGGGGAAGAAGCCGACGCGCTCGTAGCCGAGGCTGCGCTCGAGCTCGCGGTCGCCCTTCGTGTAGGGGTCGACCTCCTCGAACTGCTCTTCCTCGGCCTCCCCGCCCTCCTCTTGGAACGCTACGGAGACCGGCGCCCCGAGGACGACCCAGGCCGCCGCCAAGAGCACCGCGGATGTCGAGCGGGGGTGCGTCACGGCCACCATCCTACCCACGAGAAGCGGCGGGCGCCCCAGGCGCCCGCCGCTCTTGCGATCACTCTCGCTGGGAAGGACGGCTCAGAGGCCGACCTCACCCACGGGCGCCTCCTCGGGCGGAGGGGCGACCACGGGCCGCCTGAGGTCCATCTCCGAGGCCTTGGCGAACTCGGCGTGCAGCGTCTTCAGGTCGGCTTCCGCCTTCGCCAGGTCGCGGTAGACCTTCTTCAGCTTGCGTGACTTCGGCCCTTCCTCCTCGAGGATCTCGTCGCGGCGGGCGACGACCTCTTGGTAGCGGGCGTCGACGACGTCGAACTCGTCGAGCAGCTTGGTGACCTTCTTCAGCGACATGCGGTACTTCTGCTTGTAGTCCACCTCGAGCAGCGTGGTCATCGCCTCCCAGAGCTCGGCGCGCGAGCGCTCGGACTCCAGGGGGATGTGGTTCGCGCCGTCGTGTGTGCTGACGAACAGGTGCTCGACGTTCTTCTCCCCGAACAGATTGCGGAAGGGGTGGTCGTCCTCCAGCACGTCCTGGGGCAGCTTCACGCAGTGGAACCAGCGCGAGAGCAGGAACGTCTTCTCGTTGTCGACGCCTTCGCCGAGCAGGGCCTTGTCGGTGCCGTTGCACCACTTGCACTCGCGCAGGACGAGCAGCGGCCGCGGGTCCTCGCCCGCGATGACCCGCAGGGCCTGCTCGCGCGTCAGGGCACGGCGCGCACGGCGCGCGACGGTCCCCGCCACGGGAGCTTCCCGCTCCTCCTGGTGGACCGGGTAGGTCCACTCGATCTCGAGGTACTTGCGGGAGCTGGCGCTGCGCGGGGTGCTCGGCACCTGGGGCGCTGCCCCGGCACCGATACCGCCGCCCGGCGTGGTGGGGCCTGCGCCCGCACCTCCAGCCCTACCCCCGGTCGAGGGCCCCGCAGGACCTCCGCCGCCGGCTCCGCCGCCTCGACCGCCACCGCCACCCGGACCGGATGACGCAGGGGGGGCACTTCATCACCCCGGCAGGGCAGCCGCGGGGATGCCCGTACCGACCAGGATCAGAGCGCCGAGGGCGCCCGTGAGCAGCTTGGTCTTCTTCATCGATCGATTGTCCTCTTCAGGTAGGCCCGACTTGCGATGGGAGGCGCCTGGGATCGGCGCGCGTCGGTTGGGTCAAGCATAGGCGCCGTCGGCGGCTGCGTGAAGCCCACACCCGCCCCGCGGGACGCCGAGACCCCCTCCCGACCCTGGCCCGAGCCCGATGACCGGCCGTTACCGGCGCTCCAGGAGCGCCCCACAGCCCCACAAGGCGCGCTGGCGGCGCGCTGAGCCGCTCCGAAAGAGCCGCGTAAGATCCACGGCGCGTCGCGTTCGCTGCCCCTCCCGTCCCCGCTCGAACACTCCAAGCATCAGGAGTGTCCCCGCCCGAGCGCGGGGGCGACCAACCTGGCACGGAGAAGCCAAGGTGGTAGCGGGTCTCGATCGTTTCGAGGCCCGGATGTGCGGGGGAGCCCACGGCCCTCCGAACCAAGTCTCCGCCCGGGCGAGCACCGGGGCCTGATGCGCTACACCGAAAGGGAACGCGCATCATGAATGAGTTCGAATCCAGTCCCGTCCGGTCGGATGGCGAGCCTCGCGCACGCCGTGCGGAGGAGAAGGCGGGTGAGAGCGGTAGGCCGAGGGTGCTCCTCTCCAAGCGTGACGACGAGGCTTGGGAGGAGTTCAAGCGCCGCGTCATCGAGTCCGTGCGCCGCGCGGGGATCCTCGACGCATCGAAGGGCGAGGGTGACTCGGCCCGGGAAGGCGGCCGCCGCGGCGGGGACCAGGACTCCCGCTCGACAACCTGACGCGGCAAACGGGAGCTCGTCGGGCCGGCCCGCGCGGCCGGCCCGACCTCCCTTGGCGGACCCACGAGCTGGAGTGGGCGCGCCCGACGAGACGCGCAACCGCCCGCTCGGGTACCGCGACCCCGACGCGGGGATGGCGGGGTCCAACCTGACCGACGCCCCGCAGGGGACGATCTCCGAGTGAGGGGCGCCGGCGGCGGCCTCCCACCGTCGAGCGGACCCGAGCGAGGCCGGCGCTCAGTCGAGGGCGTCGAGGATGGCCTGGGCCTGGCCGGCAGGGTCAGAGGTCTCGATCGACTGCTCGATCACGCCCTCGGGCGAGACGACGAAGGTCAGGCGCGCCGGGAATCGGGCGCCGGCGTCGTCGCAGGCGCCGTAGGCCAGGGCCAGCTCGCGCTCACCGTCGGTGAGCAGAGGAAACGTGAAGCCCTGCTCCTCGGCAAAGGCGCGGTTCTTCTCGGGCGCGTCGAAGGAGACGCCCATGACTCGGATGCCGAGCTCCTCGTAGCGCGGGGTTCGATCACGGAACCCCCGTCCCTGGGCCGTTCACCCCGGGGTTCCCGCCATGGGGTAGAACCACAGCAGGTAGCGCTCGCCGGCGAAGTCGGCCGAGCTGCGCTCGACGCCGCGGTCGTCGGTCAGGGTGAACTCGGGGGCCTTGGCGCCGGGCGCCAGGATCGAGGAGCCAGGGCTGGGGATCCAGCGTTTGATGAAGCGGGGGAGCATGGCGTCCAGGCTACCAAGCCGCAGGGCCGTCGAGCCCACCTCTCGCGTCACCTTCCCCAGGGGCAGCCGGACCGTCTTCGGCGGAAGGCACACGCGATCGTCGCAGACCTGCAGGTCCACCAAGACGGCGACCTCGCCCTCGGTGGGCTCCGCCAGGAGCAGGTCGCAGGTGAAGACGGCCTCGTCGACGAACCAGGTCGCACCCAGCTCCGTCCGGGACGGCACGCCCCAGGACTCCGAGCGCCAGTCGCGGACCAGGCGCACGTCACCGGGCAAGTCCAGGCGCGGCTCGAGAGCGCGGTAGGCGCTCCCGGCGGGCACGGATTCGTAGACGTGCCAGCCGCGCTCCAGGGACAGGACCAGGCGCACGCGCACGAGCGGCTCGGTCGCGGACACGGGACGCGCGAAGACCTCCAGAGTCGCGGGACCGCGCTCCTCCCGCACGAGCGGCTCGCGGGCCGACCGCTCGGGGGGTGTCTCCGCGGCCGACGATGCCTCGCCGGTGGACTCCGAGCCCTCCGAAGATCCCGCTCCCTCCCGCAGGTAGAGCCAGACCCACCCGTGGGTGTTCGCCTGGCGCCGATCGAAGGAGGCCATCTCGCGCCCGAGGGGCTTGAGGGCGTCCAAGGCCGCGCGATGACGCTCCAACACCTCCTCGGGGATCCCGCCGGGCTTGCCCACGTGGCTGTTTCGCTCCCGCATCGTCTCCTCGTAGGCATCGGAGAGCGCTTCGTACTCGGGCTCGATCTCCGCCTTGCGAGCCTCTTGCTCGGCGGTCAGGGGCGGCAGGGTCTCCCACAGCCACTGCACGTCGCCGATCAACAGGTCCGCGAGGCCGTCGCCGTTCCAGTCGGTCACGTGCACCTTGGTGCGTGAGCCCGGGCCGACGGGCCCGTCGGCCTCCTCGCGCTCCTCGAAAGGCGGACGGACGACGAGGTCCCGCGCGGCGGCGTAGGAAGGAGCGTCGTTCGTCCCGAGGTTCTCGTGCCAGCGGGCGCCGCCGCGCTCCGAGCCCACGATCAGGTCGCGCACGCCGTCCCCGTTCCAGTCCGCATGGTGGGCGTTGGACCCCTTGATGCGCTTGCCGTCAGCGGTCTTCAGGCGCCGACTCTCGGGGCTCCAGCGGGGCTCGGCGCGGGAGCCCTCGTTGGTGATCACGAACACGCCCGAGGAGCGCGTGCCGACCACGAGGTCGAGGTCCCCGTCGGCGTCGACGTCGGTCGCCTCAGGGGTGATCGAGTTCCCCCCGTTCAAGACCTCGCCCTGGGCGTCGAGCAGGAATCGCCCTTGGGCGAGCTCGCCGTCCGCGTTGCGCTCGAAGAGGTAGATCTCGCCCGTGTAGGAGCCGGACAGGACGTCGAGGTCGCCGTCAGCGTCGTAGTCCACGAACTGTGGACAGAAGCTGATGCATCACGTCGTCGGGATCGATGCGTGCTCCTTCCCGGCCCGCAGGTACTGGAAGTCCTCGAAGCGCGGGGCCTGGGCGCTGCCCACGTTGCGGTACACGCGCAGCTTCCCCAGGGCGAAGGAGTCGCGGGCCAGGGGGCCCACGTCGGCTGGCAGGCGCTCGGGAGGGAAGGTCCCCTCGCCGAACTCGCCGACCAGCAGGTCGCGCAACCCGTCGCCGTCGAAGTCCATCACCAACGGGGCGGCGTGGCCCACGGTGACGTCGATCGGTGCGCCGCCGGCCTCGAGGCGCACCGGCGGCAGGAAGCGGGGGCCCTCGGCCGAATGGCCGTCCTCTCGGGACGACTGGGCGAGGACCGGTGCCGCCGTGCAGACGGCGACGGCGGCGGCGAGGATACACGGGTGATGGGATAGGAGCGTCATCGCCTCAGTCTAGCGCAAACGCGCTCCCAAGCCGGTCGAGCCCCGGACGCGGGCCGCTGGCCACCGGCAGGCCGTCAGAGCTCGCGCACTTCGATCCTGCGCACAGCGATCACCGAGCCCTCGTGGTGCTGCTGGATGGCGAAGTGCCCGGAACCGTGGCGCCGCTCGCGGTCCACGACGTCGCACACGACCGCTCCGTTGATCGTGATCCGGATGTGCGCGCCCTCCTCGGTGTCCTCGCAGCGCACGCCGTAGTCGAACCAGGTGTCGGCGGCGACCAGGTGGGCGCGGATCGGCGCGATCGAGTACAGACTCCCGGTCTTCTGCGGATCGGGGTAGGTGCTGTTCACCTGCGCCTCGTAGCCCGCCGGCCAGCCCTTCTCGAGGGTGGCCCGGAAGTAGAAGCCGGAGTTGCCCCCGTCGGAGATCTTCAGGCGCGCTCGGGCCTCGAAGTCGGTGTAGTCCCCGCGCGGGCTGAAGAGGTGGCTGCGGCCGCCTTCGCCCACGAGGATGCCGTCCTCGTCCACCTCCCAGAAGCCGTCGTCGAGATCGTGCCAGCCGTCGATCGAGGACCCGTCGAAGAGGACCTCCCAGCCCTCGGGGTCCCAGCGCGGTCGGACCGGCTTGACCTTGATGCCGCGCAGGGCGACCTGGGTGTGGTCCCCCTGGATGCGCAACGGTCCGAGCGGGACCTCCCCCTCCCAGCCGCCGAAGGTCGGGCCGGGGAGCTCGATCCCCTCCTGCACCAGGACCCCGTCGATCCAGACCTCCTCGATGCGCGCGTCCTGCACCTTGCGCCCGGCGCCGTCGAAGCGCGGGGCGATGAACTCGATCGTCAGCTTGTGCCAGATGCCCGGGCCCGCGAAGGCGTTGCTGTCGGGCGGGCTCCCCTCCCAGCCAGGCCCGGCGTAGATCCCGCCGCAGTCCCCCGGACCCGGATCCGCAACCCCCGTGGAGTCGATCAGCTGCACCTCGTAGCGCCCCTGCAGGTACACGCCGCTGTTCCCGCCCGGCGGCAGCATGAAGTGCAGCTCGACCTCGCAGTCGCCGAACAGCGTCTCGCTCGACAGCTCCGCGGCGTGCTCGCCGACGTTCACGACCGCCGAGTCCCCCTCCTCGATCCGAAAGGCCCCGCGCAGCTCCGGCTCGGCGATCGGCTCACAGACCCGCCAGCCCTCGGCCTCGAACACGTCGAGGGCGTCGCCGTAGGAGAGCTGCAGCCACCCTTGGCCGTCGGCCTCGCGTCCGGGCGGAGGCGGCACGACCTTGGCTACGTGGTCGCTCGTCCGCTCGCCCTCGGGGAGCTGGTTGATCGTGTAGTTGAACTCGGCGTGGGCGAGGGGCGCACCCGCGTCGGACTCGACCCCGCTCAGCACGCAGCGCGCGCACATCGCCGGCGTGAGCCCTGCGGTATCGATCGTGAGCGTGCGTCGGTCGGGGGAGAGCGCCGTCGCGAGGACCTCGACCGTCGTCGTCCCCCGCTCGGGCGAGCCGTACTCCCACCAGTAGTCGTAGTCGTACTGGGTGAGGGTGACCTGTTCGGGCGCGATCTCGGTCGCCACCGGGCGTGTGAAGGTGACCTCGAACCCCTCTTGGAGGAGGTGGACGCGCTCCATCTCCATGGGCACCGCGCCGCTCCAGCGCACGCGCGCGATCCCGTGGGAGGGCGAGAGTCCGCCCCATCCGCGGTTGGTCAACCCGCAGAACAGGGTGCCGTCGGGCGCGAAGGCGACGCGGCAGACGCTGCCCACCCGGTCGGCGAACCGGAAGCACGCGCCCTGGTACTCGCCGCGAACCTTCTCGAGCTGGACGCGCAGGACACGGCCGTTGGTGAGCTCGGAGACGAAGAGCTGATCGCCGAAGGGCCCGAAGCGCCCGCCGGTCCCGTCGTGCACGAGGTTCCCGGTCGAACGCGACCACTTGTAGGGTAGCCAGACCGCCGCGGGGGCGCGTTCCAGGGCGACCGGGTTGGTGTCGCTGGGCGCGACCCCGGCCTCGCGATAGGCGTCGGTCCAGACCAGGCTCGCCGGGTGTCCGTAGAAGCGGCCCTCGACCAGGTGGTAGATCGGACAGACGGGGATCCAGTCCCCCTGGTTGTCGGTGACGAACACGTCCCCCGCGCCGTTGCGCCCCAGACCGCAGGGGCTGCGGAAGCCCGACGCGACCGGCGTCGTGGTCCCGTCGGGCGCGATGCGCAGCGCCCAGCCGCGGTAGGAGGCCTTGGACTGGCCGTGCCACCAGGCTGTATCGAAGAAGCCCACGTTGAGCGCCGCGTAGAAGTCGCCCGCGTCGTCGCGCGGCAGGCCGAAGGCGAACTCGTGGTAGTTCCCCGAGAGGCCCCAAGCGGCGCTGATCGTCTCGACCGTGTCCGCCCGCCCGTCGCCGTCGGCGTCGGAGATGCGCGAGAGCTCACCTCGCTGCAGGACGTAGACCTCATCGTCGACCACGGCGAGGCCGAGCCCCTCCTGTAGACCCTCGGCCCACAGCTCGAAGCGCGCGGCGGCGGGATCGGGATCCAGGGCGTGGGCGACGCGCCAGATGCGCCCGCGGCGCGTGCTGACCAGGAGGGTCGCGTCGGAGAGGAAGGCCAGACCGCCGACCTCGATCACCTCTCCCTCGGGAGTAGCGAGGTGGTCGACGAGGTAGGCGGGCTCCTGGGCGCAACCCGCCGCCGGCGCCAGGCAGGCGAAGAACTCAACGATCGCCACGGGCCACCTCCTGCAGGACGAAGACGGCGTTCTCCGGCGACCACTCGGTGAGGAGCACGACCGCCACCTCCAGGCGTAGCGCCTGGCCGGGGACCAGGTCCAGGCGCAGGCCGCCCTCGGTCGGCGTGACTCCCCGCGCGAGGGTCATCAACCGCAGCTCGGTGCCCGGGCTCTCGAGAGGGCGGTAGCAGACCACGCTGTCGGCAGCCGTGGCGGTGAGGGACCACGACAGATCGGTCGTGCTCGGGAAGGGATGCAGGTCGACCCGGCCGCGTGCGTGCGGGCGCAGGGTGAAGGCGAGCGCGTAGCCGCTCCCGCGGCCGGTCGCGACCATGCGGGGCGACTCCGTCACGGTCGCGAGGCGATCCCCGTCGGCCGTCACGAGCTCCACCTCCACCATCGCCGCACCCGACGCCGTCGAGGTCCTCTGCAGTCGGGCGTGCAGGGGGCCGCCGTCGGGGCCCCGCCAGCGCGCCGGGCGCGTCGGATCGAGCGGCGAGTGGACGACCTTCCCCAGGGGGAGCAGGGCGCTCCCGCCGCGACCGCCCCAGTCGGCGCGGTCCACGAAGGCCCCCAGGCGCACTCGGAGCAGACGCACGTCGTCGGCCGCGTATTGGAAGGACATGCCGCTCGGCTCGCCCAGGAGCAGGCCGCGCAGGATCGGCGCTCCTCCCTCGACCAGGGACGGGAGCATCCCGCGCACGATCAGGGGGCGGTCGCCGACCTCGAGCACCGTGCCCCGCGGCGGCTCGGGCTCGCCCCCGGGACCGAGGAGTTGCACCAGGCGCGCCAGCTCCGTCAGGCGTTCGCGGGAGAGCTGGCCGCCGAAGGCGGGCATCGGCGTCCCGGGGATGCCGCTCTCCAGGGTCCGCACCAGGGCGCCGGTCGTGTTGCCGAAGGAGAAGCCGCCCTCGGCGAAGCTGCGCGCGGGACGCTCGAGCTCCGCGGTGCCGCGCCCGTCGCCCGCCACGCCGTGGCAAGGCGCGCAGAGCTCGACGAAGGTCTCCCGCGCCGCGGCGAGCTCCACGGGGACCTCGGGGGCCTCCCCCGTCCCGTCCTGACCCTGGAAGCCGAAGCCGAGGCCGCCTGCGAGCACGAGCCCCGCCACGACGCCCGCCCGGCTCGAGACCAATCTGTCTCCCGCGGCGGCTTCGGTCATGGGCGCGCCCACTCTACCACTGCGGCCCGCAACGGGCCTACGGGCAGAAGTCGATGCGCAGGCCGTCGGAGAAGTTGAACCCGCTGCCCCCGGGGCCCTGGGGGTCGCGGTACCAGAACTGGAAGTACCACGTAGAGCCGCCGGTGACCTGACCGCTGCCCGAGCCCATCGGCGGCTGGGTGAAGTCGAGGGCGCGAAGCCCGTCGCCGAAGGAGTCCGTCATCAACGGCGGGTTGAGCCGGAAGGTGCCCGTGCTGCCCCCGCCGACGCAGCGGAATCCGTCCCCGAACGGAACTTGGGTCGGCTGAGGGCCGTAGTAGAACAGGCCGAACTGGGAGGGCACCGCCGACTGGGCCACCAGGGAGAGGTCGTTGGTCGAGACGCTGGTCGAGCCCACCGTGAGGATGTGGGCGCCCGGACCCACGGAGTTGGGGGCGGAGACGCAGTAGGCGGACGGATCGCTGCAGCCCTGGGGCAGGATCACGTCCACGATCACCGGCAGGTGGTCCGAGGCCCAGGCGCTGGACGAGTTGGGGCTGGGGAAGCCCAGCACCTCCGGCGGCAAGGAGTTGGTCGGTGTCCCGTCGGTGTCGAACACGAAGGAGAGGCGCTCACCGACGAGGCTGTCCTGCCAGGCGACGTAGTCCAGCTTGGAGTTCCCAAGGGTGTCCGAATCCCCGGTGAAGAAGTGCTCGGCGGCGTCGTAGGTGCTGTCGGTGCGGTCGCGATCGGTGCCGTCGGAGCCGCCGGGGTCGGAATCCGCGGCCTTTGAGATCCAACCTGCCGGGCCCTTGTTCCCTCCCGTGCCCTCCTGCTCGTTCCAATCCCCTCCCATGACCACCGTCGTGTCAGCGCTCAGCACGTTCGTCGCGGCCGGACTGTCGTTGATCCGGCCATTGGGATCAGGCTGCGTCGTGCCCGCACCGCCGTACCAGTAGTCCACGATGTAGGCCGTGTTCTGCGCCGCCGCCACCCGCTGGAAGTGGTCGGACTGCTCGAACCCGGCCTTGAAGTGACCGTTCACGACGACCAGGTCGCCGGCGTAGATGGAGTCAGGCAGGTTCAGCTCCAACAACTGCACGCCGCGGATCCCTCCAGTGCCGCCGGGCGCATACTCGTCGGCCGCGATGAAGGGCAGGTCCGAGTAGGCGCTGGTCCCGTCCCCGTTCAGGTCGCTGAAGGGGATGTTCGTCAGGATGACGTTGCGATTGAAGTTGTCCGTCTCGCTGCTGACGAAGCGGAAGATCAGGTTGTAGTCCGGCGCGTATTTTCGGACGTAGGCGGTCACCTCCCCGCCATTGAAGGGGTCCGTGCCTCCGAAGAAGAAGAGCTGGATCGTCGCCAGCAGGTCGGGGATGTCGTCCACGCCCGAACCCGATCCGTTGCCGCCGTTGTCCCCGCACTCCTGGAGCATCAGGACGTCGGGGCGCAGGGCGGCCACGATTCGTGCCAGGGCCGTCCAGTCGTTCAGGCCCTCGACCTTGTCGTTGGAGCTGCAGAGGGTGTCGTGGACGTTCCAGGTCATCACGCGCACGTCCTCGGGAGCCACCTTGCCCCACTCGCCGTTGCCCGGATCCCACTGGGCGGCGGCGGGGGCGCTTGCGATCGACAGAGCTGCCAAGAGACACGCGACGCGCCCGGCGAGACGGATGCGGGCGGGCCGGGGAGAGGTTCGGCTCTGGGGGGACGGTCGCGTCATGGCGGGTGCCGATCGAGGACGGGCCGGCCCGTCGGAGAGTGGCGTCGGGGGGTGCGTCGGCGGGTGTTCGTCTTGGTGCAAGGCCGGCGGCCGCGGACGCGGCGTTGACCCCCGCGCCCGGCCGGGAGCCCCCTCCGACGAGGGCGCTCCCGTGCTCCATCCTAGCCCGGATGATTCATGAAGACGTGCACCAGACACAGCAACTCGGTTCGGGGTGGTGCTTTGCGGGTTCTGGCGACGCAGGCGACCCTGAACGGGTCGTCGAGGAAGCCAGGTTCTCGAAAAGCGCCGCCAGGGGCCGAGAGGCCGTCGAA
>JASLMK010000106.1 GCA_030746555.1 Planctomycetota bacterium
TCGGGGTGGTGCTTTGCGGGTTCTGGCGACGCAGGCGACCCTGAACGGGTCGTCGAGGAAGCCAGGTTCTCATAAAGCGCCGCCAGGGGCCGAGAGGCCGTCGAAGACGGCCGGTTGCGAAGTCTGGTGTGCGTGTTCATGAATCATCCGGGCTAAACTGCGGACATCTCCTTGAGGAGATCGACGAGCTCGGTCTTCGTTCGAGCCCCCTCGGCGAAGCGCCGGAAGTCCGCGTCACGGCCGAGCCGGGCGATCCAGCTCATCATCTCGAGGTGGGCCTGGGGATCGTGCTGCTCCCCGGGACGCGCCGGGCGCAAGACGGTGAAGAAGATGCTCACGGAGTTGCCGTCCACGGCGGCCCACTCGAGACCCCCGGGGTGGATCGCGAGGCTGCAGGCGGCGCGCTCGAGACCAGTGATCTTGACGTGGGGAATCGCGACCGACATCCCCACTCCGGTCGACGCGAGGCGCTCACGCTCGCGCAGCGCCTCGATCGCCTTGTCCTCGAACTCCGCGTCGAGGGAGCCGCCCTTGACGAGTTGGGTGACGATTTCGCGCAGGGCCTCGTCCTTGTCGGCGGCCTTCAGCTTGACGATGCAGCTCTTGGGCTTGAACAGCTTCCAGAATCTCATGAACGCGGGGGGATCTCCAATAGGAGCCAGTGGGGAGACGTTGGCGAGAGCCTACCACAGGTCACGGCCCACGAACCTCCCCCGCGGCGCGAGGAATCTCGACGCCGGGTCGGCGAGCTCGGCGGGGGCGGCCGGCGATCGGCTCAGGAGGCGGAGCGGTGCGGCCTGCGGCGGACGGTGGTGTGCAGGTCGTGCTCGCGCTTGAGCAGGCGCGTCATGCGGGAGAGGGCCTCGTCGAGGGCGTTCCCGAAGGTCTCGGCGCGGGAGTCGACGACCAGCGTCGGGCCCTTGGCGGTGCGGGTGACGATCTCGACACGATGCTCGTCCGCCTGGCGCTCGAGGAGCGCGCGGATCGCGACCGTCCCGTTGTAGTACTTCTGGAGGTTCTGGAGCCTCTCGTCCACGGTCTCGCGGACGTGGGAGGGGTAGTCGTGGTGCAGGATCGAGACTTCCGTGTTCATGCAGACCTCTCGTCGCTCAGGGTGTCCAGTGGCCGGGAGAGCCTCCTCCCGGTCGGGGGGGAACGCCGCCAGCTCGCCGGCGCGATGCGCCCGTCGGCTCGCCCGGCGGGCGAGCGGCGCGGGAGCGTCTCCGCGAGCAGCGGCGGGGAAAGGGGTGGGGGGAGGTCGCGGGTCGGTCGAGCAAGCCGCCGGTGAGCGGTCGGTCCACAGTCCACATCAGCTCGCCGTAAGGCATCCGGTGATCCACGAACATCCTTGACCCGCTCCTACCTTGGGCCGATCACGCTGGGGGGTCAAGGGGGTCTCGGCCACCAACGGCCGAGGTCTTCGCGAGCGAGCCACGGCGGCGGGTTCGGTCAGCCTCCGAAGAGCCCCGGGGCGCCTCGCGGCCCGCGGTCGGCCCCGCCGAACACCGACTCGCCGTAGCGCACGCGGACCAGGTACAGGCCTTCGGCGGGCGCCGTGGGCCCCGCAAGGTCCCGGCGACCGCTCTCCAGGGCGCTGCGCACCATCTCGGGGGCCGAGCGGCCGCGGCCGACTTCGATCAAGGTCCCGGCGATGATGCGCACCATGTTGTAGAGGAAGCCGTCGGCCTCGATCACCAGGGCGAACCGCTCCCGGCGCCGCACCAGGCGCAGGGCGCGCACGCTGCGTACCGTGCTCTCGCGCTCGGAGCCGCTGTTGGAGAAGGCCTTGAAGTCGTGCTCCCCCACCAGGTCGGCGGCCGCCCTTCTCATGGCCTCCGCGTCCAGGGACTGGGGGATCCAGTGCATCGCCCCGCGCCCCAGGGGCGGCCGGAAGCGCGTCGTCGCCGTCAGGTAGGCGTAGCGCTTCCCCACGGCGTCGAAGCGGGCGTGGAACTCGTCCCGGCAGGTCTCCAGGCGGCGCACGACCACCTGCGGCGGTAGGTGGGCGTTCACGGCGTGGCGCAACCGGTCGTCGTCCAGGCGCGTCTCGACGTGGAAGCTCGCCACCTGTCGCAGGGCGTGGACACCGGTGTCGGTGCGCCCCGAACCGTGGAGGACGACGCGCTCCCCCGTGGCGGCCTCGACGGCGTCCTCGAGCGCCTCCTGGACGGAGTCGAACCCCTCCTGGCGCTGCCAGCCGTGGAACGCACCGCCGTCGTAGGTGAGCTCCGTGCGGACGTTCCTCATCGGCGCCAGGATAGCCGCCGGTGATGCGCGGGGACGAGTCCGCGTGTCGCTCAACCGCCGTGCCGGCGCCGGTAGGAGCTGGGGATCCCCAGCCGCCGCCGGTAGGCGGCCACCGTCCGGCGGGCGAGGGGCAGGCCGCGCCCCGCGAGCGCGCGCGCGATCTCGTCGTCGGAGAGTGGCCGGCTCGGGTCCTCGGCCTCGAGCACCTCGCGCACGGCTGAGGCGAGCTCCCCGGGCGTGGCCTCGCCCCCACTGCCGCCCGCCGCCTGGAAGAGGGCACGCAGGGCCACGACTCCCATCGGAGTCTGCAGGTGCTTGCCGGCCACGGTGCGGCTGACGGTGCTTTGGGCGAGGCCGAGGTCCTCGGCGACCTTGGCCATCGACAGGGGCACGAGGTGCCCCGCGCCGTGCTCGAGGAACGCGTGTTGGCGCTCGAGGGCGGCTCGCGCCACGCGCAGGAGGGTCTCCTCCCGGCGCCGGACCGCCTCCACCAGCTCGCGAGCACGCTCGCGGGCCTCGGCGCGCCAGCGCCGCTCCCCTGGGTCGCGTTCCCCCTCCCCCGCTCCCCGGGCGGCCTCCGGCGCGACCTCCAGCGTGGGGAGGAGGGAGCCCTCCACCCGCAGGTTCCAGCCCCCCTCACCGGGCTCGGCCACGAGGTCGGGGGCGATCACCCGCGCGTGCGGCTCGCCCGCGAGCCCCGCTCCCGGCCGCGGATCGAGGGTGCGCAGGACTGCCAGCAGTCGCTCCAGCTCCGCGTCCTCCACGGCGAGGGCGCTGGCCACGCCCGCCAGGCGCCGGGCCGCGATCTCGTCGAGGAACTCCTCCACCAGCCGGCACAACGGGGGGTAGTCGGCGTCGGTCAGGTCGAGCTGGAGGAGCAGGGCCTCGACGAGATCGCGGCCTCCGATGCCCCGCGGCTCGAAGCGCTGGAGGGTGGCGATGGCGCGGGCCAGGGCGCTGCGGTCCGCGCCCAGCCCTTCCCGGCGCCCCAGCTCCAAGAGCTCCTCGTCGCCCAGAGAGAGGTACCCCCGACCGTCGAGGCTGTCCACGCAGAGCCGGACCCAGGCGCGGTCGGCGGGGCTGCCCTCGAGCATGACGAGCTGCTCCTCGAGGTCGGCCCGCAGCCCGCCCTCGGTGGCGGGGCGGGACTCGAGGGGCCGGCGGGCGCGCTCGCCGTCGGCCGCTGCGCCGCCGCCGCCGTGCGCCCTCGGGCGCAGGCGCAAGGCCTCGTTCTCCCGCGCCTCGCGCTCGACGAGCTCCCCGAGGTCGGCGCTCGAGAGCGCCAGCACGCTCACCGAGCGCAGCATGCGCGGTCGCAGGACCATGCGCTGCTCAGCGCGGGTCTGGAGTTCTCGTCGCGGGCTGACCATCGGGCGCGGCTGCCCGGCCCTATCGACCTCCGCATCGGCCAACCTGTGGCCCTCCGTCGGGAACGGGCCGACAGCGGCCGATCGAGGAGCCCTCCGGGCTAACCGGTGCGCGGCCCCACCGCCCGCCGGCCGGCGAGGGCGTCCTCGAGGATCCCGCGGTGCAGGTAGTCCAGGGAGCTGCCCGCGGGAAGGCCGCGGGCGAGGCGCGTGATCAGTGGCGGGCTCGGGCAAGCCGCCTCGAGCGCCTCGACGACCAGCAGGGCCGTCGCCTCGCCCTCGGCGTCGGGATCGGTCGCCAGGATCACCTCCTCGACGCCGCCCGACACGACGCGCTCGACCAAACGTGCGACGCTGAGGTGGCGGTCCTCGGTGCCCTCGGCCGGATTGAGCGCCCCCATCAGAACGTGGTAGCGGCCCCCGAACACACCGGCGCGCTCGACGGCCTCGACGTGGCGCGGCTGCTCGACCACGCACACGACGGCCCCGTCGCGTGCGGCATCGGAACACAGCTCGCAGGGGTCGCGGTGGGCGATGTTGCAGCAGACCGAGCAGGTCGCGGTCTCGCGCGCGGCGCGCTCGATGGCGGAGGCGAGCGCGGCCGCCTGGGGATCGCGCAGGACGTGGAAGGCGAGGCGCTCGGCGGAGACGCGCCCGATGCCGGGGAAGCGCTCGAACGCCTCGATCAGTGCCTCGAGCGGCTCGGGGTAGGCCACGGGTGCGCCCCGCTCAGGACAGGCCCGGAAGGTCCAGACCGCCGGTGATGCGTCCGAGCCGCTCGGCGCGCAGCTCCTTGGAGCGGGCGATGCCCTCGCTGACGGCGGTCTGGATCAGGGTCTCGAGGGCCTCGGCCGCCTCAGCTCCCAGGCCGGTCAGCTCGGGGGAGAGCTCGACCGAGAGAACCTGCCCGTCGCCGTTCACCTCCACCGATACGGCACCGCCGCCCGAGGTCGCGGAGACGGTTTCCTCGAGCAGCTCGGCCTGGACGCGGTCGAACTCGCGCTGCATCTGCTGAGCCTGCTTGAGCAGGTTGCCCATCTCCCCTGACGATCCGGCCATGTCCTCGCGCCTCCTTCAGTTCTCGATGCGTCCGCCGAACAGGTCGGCGACCTGTCCGGTGAAGTCGTCCTGCTCCCCGGCGGGTACGCCGGCCAGGTCCACGAGCTCGACCTCGATCGGTCGTTCGAGCAGGCCCGAGAGCGCCTGCGAGCAACGCTTGCGGTTGCGCTCGTCGGAGACGAGCGCGCGCTCTGGGGCGCGCAGGCCGTCGCAGTGGACGACGGCCCGTTCCGTGTCGAGCTCGACCAGCCGCCCGCGGCGTTCGAGGACCTCCGCCAGAGAGGGCAAGCGCTCGGCCAGCTCGGCCAGAAGGGCCTTCCAGGTCTCGGCGACGCTGGAGTGCACCGCGCGCGGGGCGGGCGCGGCGGGCCTGGCAGCCCTCACGGTCTCGGGGGAGCCGGAGCCACGGCGCGCGGGCGCAGCGGGGGGCGCCGGCTGCGCCGGGGCGGCGGCGGCGGCGGCGGCCGGCGCGCCGACGGGAGCCTGCGCGCCGCCCAGGCGGGCCTCCAGGGCCTCGAGTCGTGCGATGAGTTCCCCGACGGGCACGGTCGCCTCGGGCCGGCAGAGCTCGCACAGGGCCAGCTCCAGGACCAGGCGTTGCTCGCCGGGGACGCGTCCGGCCCGGTCGCGGGCGGCGATGAGCTCGTCGAGGAGGAGCTCGATGCGCGGGCCGCCGATGGCCTCGGCCTGCTCCGCGAGGGCGGCGCGCTCCTCGGGCGGGAGGTCGACCAGGGGCGTCTGGACGCCGCAGTGGGCGACGAGCAGGCAGGAGCGCAGGCGAGCGAGCAGCTCGTCGAGGAGCGCGACGTCGTCGGCCCCCTCGGTCAGGGCCGCCAGGGCTGCGGCCGCGTCCCCGGCCACCAGGGCGGCGAAGACCGCGGCCACGCACTCGGGATCGGCTCCCACACAGAGGCGCGCGATGTCCTCCAGGGTCGGCCGCTCCCCCGCCAGGGCGAGCAGCTGGTCGGTCAGGGAGAGCGCGTCGCGCATGCTGCCGCGCGCCCGGCGGGCGAGGGCCTCGCAGACGCCCTCCTGGGCCTCGACGGACTCGCCGGCCAGGATCTCCTCCAGGCGGGCGCGGATCGTCGCCTCGGCGATCAGCGACAGGCGCAGCACCTGGCAGCGCGAGAGGATCGTGTCGAGGACCTTGTGCGGCTCGGTCGTGGCGAAGACGAACTTGACGTGCGGCGGCGGCTCCTCGAGCGTCTTCAACAGGGCGTTGAAGGCGCCCTTGGAGAGCATGTGGACCTCGTCGACGATGTAGATCTTGTGCCGGGCGCGCATCGGCACGTAGGTGGCCTGATCGCGCAGGTCGCGGATGTTGTCGACGCCGGTGTGGGAAGCGGCGTCGATCTCGACGATGTCGACGTCGCTCCCCTCCTCGGCCGCCCGACAGCACTCGCAGTCGCCGCAGGGGTCCGCGGTCGGGCCGGCCTCGCAGTTCAGGCCACGGGCGAAGATGCGCGCAATCGTCGTCTTCCCCGTCCCGCGCGAGCCGCACAGGAGATAGGCGTGGGCGATGCGCCCTTCCTCGATCGCGCCTCGGAGGGTGCCGCAGACGACCTCCTGGCCGATGATCTCGGCGAAGCGCCGGGGCCGGTACTTGCGGGCGAGGACGAGGTAGGACATGGCGCTGGGGACGAAGCCTTCGGAGGACCCTGACGGCGGGTCGGCGAGTCCGCCGGGGGGCCCGGCGTACGCCCGCATGGGTCGTTGTACTTAGGGCTGCTCCGTTACCCGCCTGACCCCGTTCGAACCCCATCCAACGCGAGGGGCCGAGCCC
>JASLMK010000107.1 GCA_030746555.1 Planctomycetota bacterium
GCGAAGGTGTCGTTGGGGCAGGTGGAGATGCCCACCCGCAGGGCCGCGCTCACCCGCCGGCTCCCCAGTCCGCCGGCTCGGCCAGCAAGGCGCAGGCTGCCTCGTGGGCCGCGGCGAGGGCGGCGGGGATGCGCCAGTGCTCGGGATCGCGGTCGCCGACCTCGTTGGAGATCCCGCGCACGATCCGCAAGGGGACGCCGGCGAAGTGGCAGGCCATGGCCACGGCGAAGCCCTCCATGTCCTCGGCGCAGGCAGCGGGGAAGCGCTCACGGCGCATCGCCGCTTGGCCGGGAGAGCCCGAGGCTGCGCAGGTCGTCAGCAACAGGTCCGCGGCCTCCTCCCCCGCCCACTCCAGGGCGATGCGGTCGGCGACCTCGGCCGTGTCCCCATCCTCCGAGCCGGGCCACTGGGGGAAGCCCAAGGAGGGCGGCCCGCGGAAGGTCAGGCCCTCCCCGACGCCCACGCCGTCCACCGCCGCGGCGCGGAACTCGGTGGCGGAACCGACGGGGTGGCGCTCGACGTCGAAGGAGCCGGCGATGCCGACCAGCAGGACGCGGCGCGGGCGAAGCTCCGCGACCAGGCGCGCCGTGCGGGCGGCCGCGGCCACCGGGCCGAAGCCGCACAGCTCGAGGTCGCCGTGCTCCCCCGCGAAGCCGCCCCGGTCGATCAGGCGCCGACGCTCGAGGTCGGTGGGGACCAGGATCAAGGTCTCGCGGGAAGGCGACATCGCAGGGAGTGTCCCCACGGACCGCGTCCGAGGCAAGCCCTCTGCCCGGCGGGCCGTCGCGCGCCACGCAAAGACCCCGATTTGCTAGCCTGCGGGGCCCGAGTCCGCGTCCCGACCCCGCTCCCATCCCCACCATGAAGCGATCCACCGGCTGCCTCCTCGGCCTGCTGCTCTGCGGCGCCCTCCCCGCCGACGCCCAGACGCCGGCCCTAGACTCGATCCGACGCATCGCACGCGAGGACAACCGCGTCCAGGACCACCTGCGCCTCCTCACCCGCCGCTACGGGCAGCGGCTGACGAGCTCGCAGGTGCTCTACGATGCCCAGGTGTGGGCCCTGGAGACGTTTCGGAGCTTCGGCCTCGAGGCCCGCCTGGAGCGCTGGGGCGAGTTTCCCGTGGGGTTCCACCGCGGCCCCACGAGCGGTCGTGTGACCGCCCCGGTGGAGCGCGAGCTCGAGTTCATCACGCGCTGCTGGTCAGCGGGCACCCTGGGCCCGGTCGAGGGCCGGGCGGTCGCCACTCCGCGCAACCCCGAGGCCCTAGAGGCTCTGCGGGCGGACCTCCCGGGAGCCTGGGTCCTCTCGCGCCGGCTCGGCCGCGACGAGCGCCGAGCGTGGCAGGAGGAGCTCGCCGGGGACGACCCGGACGCCGACGGGCGCGCGCTCCTCGAGGAGCTCGAGCGCGCCTTCGAAGAGGCCTGCGACGCGGCGGGCATCGCCGGCCGCGTGCGCTCGGGCCCCACCGACGGCCTGCTCGTCACCGGCGGCAACCACCGCGTCGATCCCGACGACCTGCCGACCGACGTCACGATCACCCTGCGCGGCGACCAGTTCCAGGAGCTGATCGACGACATCGATGCCGGCGAACCGGTGCGCTTGGAGTTCGACGTCGACAACCGCTTCGTCCCCGGCCCGATCGACCTCTACAACGTGATCGCAGAGATCGAGGGCACGGAATTCCCCGACGAGGTCGTGATCGTCCAGGCCCACATCGACTCCTGGGACGGCGCGCAGGGGACCTGCGACAACGGGACCGGCACCTCGACCACCCTGGAGGCGGCGCGCATCCTGGCCGGGCTCGACGTCCGGCCGCGGCGCACGATCCGTTTCATCCTCTACGGAGGAGAGGAACAGGGGCTGCTAGGCTCGGCGGCCTACGTCGACCAGATCGCCGAGGAGCTCGAGCGCGTGAGCATCGTCCTCAATCACGACAACGGTCCCAACCCGTTGAAGGGCATCTCGGCCACCGAGCCCATGGTCGCCGACTTCGAGCGCGTCTTCGCTCCGGTCAAGGCCCTCGATCCCGAGCGCCCCTTCGAGGTGCTCGAGGTGGACGGCATCCGCGGCGGCGCCTCCGACCACGCCTCCTTCGTCAACAAGGGCGTCCCCGCCTTCCACTGGATCCAGAGCCAGGAGGGCTACCGCCATGTCCACCACACCCAGCACGACACCTTCGACTACGCCGACGCCGACGACCAGGCCTTCAACGCCACGGTCGTGGCCCTGGCGGCCTGGGGCTTCGCCCAGCTCGACGGGCTGGTGGACCGCACGAACATGCGCGCCCCCCAGCCCAGGCGCATGGGCGTCCAGCTCGACGGCAACCGCGTCGCGCGCGTGACCCCGGGGATGCGGGCTGCGGAGGCCGGCTGGAAGGTGGACGACGTGATCCTGTCGATCGACGGCGTCGCGACTACGAGCCGGGGCAAGGTCGTGCGGGAGCTGCAACAGGGGGGGGCGAGCAAGCGCTTTGTCCTGCGGCGGGGCGAGGAGGAGGTCGAGTCCGTCCTCGACTACACCGACGACCCCGACGAGCCGCGCCGCGAGGAGGCTGCGGAGGGCCGGCGCCGGCGGCGCGAGGAGCGAGCTCGGGAACGGGAAGCCCGCCGCCGGGGTCGGGGAGGAGAGGGGGCGGACGAGGATGGCTGACGACGGGGTGATCCTCGCCCAGGAGCATCGCGTTACGCTCGGGGAACACCCTGTTCCGCGGGCGGGTCGTGATTCGCGGGCGTGGGACCCCGGCGGCGCCTGGACGGGGCGTGCAGCCGTGCGGGGACTCCGGCACGGTGGTTGCATCGCCCCGCGACCCATGGCCGACCACCCCCGCCCGCGATCCACCGATCTCCGCGTCGTTCTCCTCCTGCGCGCCCTCTACTGGCTCCCCCTGTGGATCGCCGCCTGCGGTGCCCCCGGCGGGGAGGCGGACGCGCCCTGCGCCCCGCCCGCGGTCGAAGCGCAGGCCCCGGGGATCTTGAACGCCTACGCCTGCGCCGCGCTGGTCCGGCTTCCCGAGCGGTCGCCGCTGGTCGCCCCGGGACTCGTCAATGTCTTCCGCCTCTCCGAGAACGTGATCTCGGGGAGCGAGCCCACCGGCCCCGGGGCCTTTGAGCAGCTGGCGCGGTGGGGGGTGCGCACCGTCATCTCGGTCGACGGGAAGACCCCCGACGCGCGCGCAGCGCGGGCCGTGGGGATCGAGACCGTCCACCTGCCGATCCGCTACAGCGGGCTGAGCGATGACCAAGTGCTGAGCCTGGCGAAGACCTTCCGCGAGGCGCGCCCGCCGTTCTACGTCCACTGCTTCCACGGCCGTCACCGCGGCCCGGCCGCCGCCGCCGTCGGACGGCTCGTGCTCGACGGGGCCTCCCGCGAGCAGGTCGTGGCCGAGATGCGCCAGTGGTGCGGGACCTCGGAGAAGTACGAGGGCCTCTACCGCGACCTCCTGCGCTCGCCGATCCCCACCGCATCGCAGACCGCTGCCTTCGCCTACGACTTCCCGGAAGCCTGTCGGCCGGAGGGGCTGCGCGGCGCGATGAGCGAGATGGCGCGCGTCTTCGACGCTCTCGAGCTCCTCGCCGCGAGCGGGTGGGAGGCCGATCGTGAGCACCCCGACCTCGACGCCCGGAGCGAGGCGCGGCACCTCGTCGAGTTGTTCGAGGCTTGCGAACGGTCGCAGGCAGCCGTCGATCGCCAGGGACTCGCAGTCCGGCTCTCGGTCTCCTTGGAGGGAGCGAGGGACCTGGAGGCCCTCCTGGTCGAACTCGAGAATGGGCAGGCAGCGGCCCCGGAAGCGGCCGGAGAGGCCTTCGAGGCCCTCGCCCGAGACTGTGCGAGCTGCCACCGAGCCCACCGCAATCGCTAGGCGGGCCACCTCCTGCGGGTTTCTGGATCCAGGGGTAGGATCGTGGTCTAGTCGAGAGGTCCTCTCGGCGATGTCTCCTGCCGGCACGCCGTGGCTCCTTCCAACCACCCGATCCCGAAGCCATGAGAACACACCACCTGCTTTGTGCCGTCGTCCTCGCCGCCGCAGCTCCCTCGGCGCTGGCCCAGAACACCACCCTTTGGATGGACCCGGACTTGGGGGGCATGCAGTGGAACCTGCGCGCCTTCAACACCGATGCCGTCCCCTACGGCAACGACGAGTTCTACTTCTACGGGCCGATGCACGCCGAGCTGGAGACCAACGCCAGCGGGAACGTGAGCGCTGGCTACTTCCACTCGTCGGAGTCCTTGGTCGTACCCGACATCGCCGGCTACTTCCCCAACCCGATCCCCTCGGCGCCGCCCCTGATCGACTTCACCTTCGAGGACGTGAACTTCACCCTGTCCTCCCTGCCCCTCAACTTCGGAGATCCGACCACCTCCGACGGCAGCTTCCAGGGCGAGCTGACCCTCGAGGTCACCTCGGGGACGGCCTACGTCGACGTCCTCAACATGTTCCCCTTCGAGTTCGACCTGACGGGCCTGGACGGGACCACCCCGGTCGTGTTCGGTCAGTTCACCACCGGACCGGCCGGCGAGATCCACCTCGACTCGCCCCAGTCCTACTACTTCGTCGCCACCGAGCCCATCACCGGGATCACCTTCGAGATCACCCTCTGGGGGGACCTCGCCGCAGACTCGGTGATCACCAGCCAGCCCTTCTGCTTCGGCGACGGCACCGGCAACGGCTGCCCCTGCGGCAACTTCGGTGGCAGCGGCGAGGGCTGCGCGAACGGGACGCTCGCCGGCGGCGTGCTCTCCGCCAGCGGCTCGACCAGCATCGACGCCGCCGACCTGGTGCTGGAGGGATCCCAGCTCATCCCCAACCAACCCGGCCTCTACTTCCAGGGCGACAACGCGGTGAACGGGGGGATGGGCGTGACCTTCGGTGACGGCCTGCGCTGCGCCGGCGGCAGCGTCGCGCGCCTGCAGGTGCGCATGGCCGACTCCCTGGGGAGCTCGAGCACGACGATCGACATCGGCGGCGCAGGAGGCGTCAGCGCGGGCGGCACCAAGCGCTACCAGCTGTGGTACCGCGACCCCCAGACCAGCATGTGCAACACGACCTTCAACCTGACCAACGGGATGGAGGTCTTCTGGCTGCCCTAGGCCGCTGACCCCCGCCCGGGGGCGGGCGGCGGGTCAGGGACGCAAGGACCGCAGGGCGGAGAGGACGGCCCCGTTCAAGGGGTCGATCTCCACCGCCTCGGAGAGGGCCGCGGTCGCCTCGTCGAGGCGACCGAGGGCCTGGAGGGAGACGGCGCTCCAGGCGCGGGCGGTGGCCGATCCGGGGCGCTGCTCGATCAGGCGTGCGAGCAGGGCGGCGGCTTTGGCGTGGTGGTCGGCCTCCTGCCAGGCGCGGGCCACCCGCAGGGTCTCGCCGAGGGAGTGGACGAGCAACAGGTCGACGTCCGCCTCCTCGTCGGCCGACTCCCGATCATGGATCAACCGCTCGGCCACCAGTCGCGGGTGCTCGGGGTCGACCTCGAGGGCGACCCGCAGCAGGCCGTGGGCCGTTCGGTCCAACCCCGCACCGCGCAGGTCGTCGTAGAGGCGGATCAAGGCGTTCACCTGGCGCGGGCCGCAGCGCAGGCGTTCGACGATCCCGCGCGTCCAGTTCTCGTGCACGGCGGCGAGCAAGAGGTGGTCGAGCTCACCGCCGCGCCGGGTCCTCGGCTGGTAGAGGGAGAGCGGTGCGCGGAACTCCAGGTGCAGGTCGTCGTCGGTCTGGACCGGCTGCCCCGCGAAGAGGCCGTGCATCTGCGGCTCGCCCAGGAGCAGGTAGCGTAGGAGCAGGGAGGCGACGTCAGTGTCCCCCAAGACACGGCGCAGGTCGGCCGTGACCGCCGGGAGGCCGTCGACCATGTCCTGTGCGACCCGGACGTCGGTGCGCGAAGGCAGGAGCTCGGTCCTCGAGGCCACCACCAGGGTGTCCCCTGGGGTCAGGCGGAAGAGGGCGACTTCGCCGAACACCTCGCGCACCGTGCGCAGGAGCATCCCGTACTCCTCGGGCGTGATGGCGTAGGTCTGGATCCACTGGGCGAGGAGCCCGTCGTCGGTCAGCCGCTCACGCGCCAGCTCGTAGAACTCGAGGGTGAAGAGGTTGGAGATCCCGGCCATCCATGGGTTGGAGGGCTCGGTGATGATCATGTCGTAGGTCTCCTGCGTCCCCTGCAGGTGCGCCCGCCCGTCCTCGAAGAGGATCGTGAAGTCCGGCGAGCGCCTCGGCGCGTGGTTCATGACCGCGAAGTGAGGCGAGGCTTCGTACACCTTGCGCTCCAGCTCTGCGCAGGTGACCCGTGTGCGCGGGAAGAGCAGGCTCGCTCCCGCGGTCGCGCCGCTGCCGAAGCCGATCACGAAGACGTCGCGGGCGTGGGGCCGCAGGAAGCGCGCCAGGTAGGCGGAGCCGAGCTGGGTCGCCTGGTCGGTGTCGAAGGTGCTGGCGTCCACCTTGCCGTTCACGCGCAGGCTGACCTCGCCCCGCAGGCCGGTCACGAGCACGTTGCTCGTCGCTCCCTCGCCGTGGAACAAGACCGCGGCCTCCGAGAGGGCCTCGCGGCCGGCGGCCCCGTACACGAACAGGCCGCGCTCGGTGACCCGTGGGTCGTGGTCGGGCGTCGCGAAGGCGGTGAGCCCGATCCCCAGCACCGCCGCTCCCAGGGCGAGGTTGCGGCCAAACGCCTCCGACCGCAGGGCGACCAGGGCGAAGGCGGCCAGGTACAAGACGAGGGCGCTCATCAGCGTCACACGCGTTCCCACCCAGGGCACGAGGACGGTCTGGGCGAGGAGCACGCCGCCCGAGGTGCCCAGGGTGTTCCAGAACGTCACGGCGCCCACCGCCGCCCCGGCCGTCTCCCGCCGCCGGCCGGTCAGGTGGATCAGGAGGGGGAAGACGATGCCGGCGGCCAGGCAGGGCAGGAGCTGCAACCCGGCGCTGGCCCCCAAACAGAGCAGCGCGTTGAACCCCGGTGAAGCACGCAGCTGTGTCAGGTCGCCGACGAGGACCGTGAGCAGGGGGAGGGCGTGCTGGCCGATCAGGGTCGTGCCCACGAGGAACGCGACCGCCAGCCCCAGGCCCCCGAGGGGCTCCAGGCCGCGCGCGAGCAGGCGCGGGAGCAGGAGGCTGCCGATCCCGATGCCCGCCAGAACGAGGCTCAGCATGGCGCAGAAGGCGTAGGTGCTTCCCCCCAGCACCAGGGCCAGCTGCCGTGCCCAGACCAGCTGCAGGAACAGGGCCGCGCAACCCGTGGCGGCGGCGGCGAGGGGCACGACGCCCGCGCCGGCGGGGCGCGGCGGAAGCACGCGCGGGTGCTCGTCGTGCTCGTCCGGCCCGGCGAGCTCCCGCGGATCCTCCTCGGCCGCGGCGGCTTCGGCTCGCTCGCGCGCGAGGCGTCGAGCGAGGCCGACCGCGGCGAGGACCACGAGGGCGTTGGTCACCACGGCGAGCCAGCGCGTGCCGGTCAGGCCGAGGGTGGGCAGGAGGACGAATCCCGCCAGGGCGCACCCGACCGCCCCGCCGAGGGTGTTCCAGGCGTAGAACAAGGAGGCGGAGACACCCAGGCCCTCGCCGCGCGGGACGAACTCACGCACCAACAGGGGCAGGGTCGCTCCCATCAAGACGCAGGGCGGCCCGAGCACGGCCAAGGCGCCGAGGATCTCCAAGGCGGCGCGCAGGTGGGGGAGGTGGGCGAGGGGCGGGTAGAGTGCGCCGTAGCCGGCCCGTAGCCAACCCAGGAAGACCGGCATGCCCAGGGCCCAGGCCCCGATGCCCGCCTCGCAGACCGCGTAGCCGAGGGTCGGCGAGGGCAGGCGATCCGCCAGCTTGCCCAGGAATCGGGCGCCCAGGCCCAGGCCCAACAGGAAGGCCGCCATGACGGCGGCCATGGCCAAGCTCGAGCTCCCCCAGACGTGGGTGAAGCGCTTGAACCACAGCACCTCGTAGACGAGGGCGGCGGCCCCCGAGACGAACAGCAGCCCGGCGGCCAGGTCGCGAGATCGCATGGCGGCACTCTACCGCGCCGGCGGAGCCGAAACACGACCGCGGCGGCGACGCTGGGGCGCCGCCGCCGCGGTCTGGGAGTCGGCCCCCGAGGGGGCTAGCCCGGGTTATTCATGAAGACGTGCACCAGACACAGCAACTCGGTTCCTGGTGGTGCTTTGCGGGTTCTGGCGACGCAGGCGACCCTGAACGGGTCGTCGAGGAAGCCAGGTTCTCAAGAAGCGCCGCCAGGGGCCGAGAGGCCGTCGAAGACGGCCGGTTGCGAAGTC
>JASLMK010000108.1 GCA_030746555.1 Planctomycetota bacterium
GCGCCCACCCGCGGCGGCGCGGCCCCGGCCGGGAAGGGGTCGTCGGGGAGTGCCCTCTCGCTCCCGGTCCGGATCGACGAGCTGCGGCGCAACCGACCGGCGATCCGACCGGTCCGTGCAGGCGAGGGCGACCGGTGTCCACCGGGCCCGCACGGTCCCGCCGGCCGGGAGGGCGGCGGTCCCGGCGGGCGCAGGACCCCGGTGAGCGCCCCGACCAGACCGGCCCGACGTGAGGGCCGGGGGGGACACGAGACCTGGAGCCACGAGAAGCAGAGGAGGACAGAATGAGCAGGAAACGACGTAGGACGGGACGGGTCGGTCGCTGGACGGTCCGGGCTCCGCGAGCCGCCCTGGGGGCCGCGGTGCTCTGCGCGGCGGGCGTGCTCGCGGGAGCTCAGGGGCCGCCGTGTCCGAACGAGCGCGCCTGCAACGTGAAGGCCAGGGTGGTGGAGGCGGGGACGACCCAGAACTGCGGCTTCGGGGTCATCATCTTCGGGTACGAGATCTCCCTGCTGGGGCCCGAGTGTCCCGACAAGAAGGTGACCTATCCGGCCCACGGAGAGTGCCACGGCGCCCCCGCCGAGGGGATGCGGTGCGTCCCTGCGGAGCTGGTCCCGGTGACCTACGAGGAATGCGACTGCGTCACCGCGACGGTGCTCGGCAACGGTCTGGCGCTCCCCGCTTGCGACTGCACCGACGGTGGTACCATAGGGACGCTCCAGACGTACAAGACGGAGCAGTGCTGAGCAGAGTCGGAGCCCGGGCCCGATCCTGCCCGTGCTCGCACACGACGCAACGACGGGCCCTCGGCCCGGGAGAAGGAGGGAGACTCCGTTGAAGAACTTGGTCATCTGGGTAGGCATCGCGACCGTCCTCGGCCTGCTGGGCGCCGTGACGATGGTGCGCATGCGGGGCACGGAGGCCGCGCTGGACACGGCCTCCACCACGTCGGCGGGCTCCGATCTCGACCCACGGGGCGCACTCGCGCCGACCGCGGATGGAGAGTCCGCGGCCGGGCGCGTCTCCCTCACGGCCGAGGCGGAGCCTCCGCCGCCCGGCGCGGACCGCTCCGATCCGACCGCTCTCCTGCGAGGGCTCACCGCCTGCCTGGAGGCGGGCGACCTGGCCCTCCTGGGGAGGCGGCTGGAAGCCTCACTCGCCGATCCGGCCCTGGTCTACGACGTGCTCGCCCAGTTGGAGCGCGGCGCGTGGGACGAGGACCCGGCCGCCGCGCAGGGAGCGCTGGTGCTGCTGGAGGCCGCGCTCCAGTACGCGCACCGGCTCGACGGCGGGGACGCCGACGGGGGCCGCCCCCTCGTGGACGCGCTGCTGCAGTCCCTCCCCAGACTCTCGCCGGACCTTCGCGGGCAGCTGATCCACAAGCTCTCGACGGCCTCCGCCGGGGGCAAGCCGATCCTCGACCTGACCTACCTGTCCGCCATCCTCGACCTGCGGGCGGCCCATCCCGAGCTGTCGCCCGAGTTCAGCGAGCTCTTCGCCCACATGGCCGACGGCCTCGCCGAGGGAGAGGATCGCACGGGCTTCTACGCCCTGCTGGCGAACGAGAGCACCGATCCCGTGGCCGTGCGGGTCGCCCTGGCGGCCCTCCTGACCGACGAGGAGGGACGGTTCCTGGCGCTGGCCGAGCAGCTGTACGCTGACGCCGAGTCGGACGTGGTGCGCGATGCGGTGCTGGGCGCGTTGGTGACGGCGGCTCCCGTGGACCGGGCGGCGGAGGTCTTCGGCCGCCTGGCGCGCGGGGCCGAGCACGCGGAGGCGATCCTGCTCGGCAGCCGGCCAGGAGGGCTCGAGGCCCTCAGCGGCGAGTACGAGCACCTGTTGGGGAGCGGGAGCCAGGACACGGTGGCACGCCAGATGCTCGTGGCCGGGATGGCCGGGGCCGCAGAGGCCGAGCTCTTGGACATCGCCCTACGGGATCCGGACTCCTCCGTGCGGGGTCAGGCCCTGCTGACCGCGACCCTGGCGCCCGATCGTGGACCGGCGGTCGTCGAGCTCCTGCGCGACGCCGTCAGCCGCAGCTCCGACCCGTCGGTGAGCATCCCGCCGAGCGTGGCGGTCTTCGCCGCGGGGAACCTGATTCGCGGGGACGTCGGGGGGACGCGAGCCGACACCGTGGACCTGTTGGTCTCGATGGCCGCGAACGAGGATCTGGACGACGCGGTGCGCTGGCAGGCCGTGGAGGCGGTGCGGGACTGGGCTCCCCCGGGGGGGCTCGACGGTCTCGTGATCGGCGGGCAGGCCGTCGACTGAACCGTGGGGGCCGCGGCCCGGCTCCGCGGTCCGTGCCCCGACGGGGAGAGGCCGCCGGTCCACTCGGATCGGCGGGGAGGGGGATGCGCACCGAACCCCTGTCGGGGAGCGGGCCTCCTCGAGGCGAGGCGCCGGCCCGCGGCGATCCGAGCCGCAGCCTCGCAGGTGGTGTGCCGGGCCGGGGAGCCCGCCCTCCGGGTCGGGATGCCGCGCGTTCCAGGAGGGCCCACGCGAGCTCGGCGGCGTGCGCGGAACCCCGGCGAGGCGCGGACCCGGTGCGCCGGAGCGACCGCCCGGGAGGTCGTGCGGGGTGGGGTTTGCTACGGTCGGGGACATGGAGCGCGCGAGGCTGGAGGCGGCGCTGGAGCTGGCTACGGCGGCTGCCGAGGCGGCGGGGGGGCGCGCGCTGGCCTGGTTCCGCGACCCCTCGGTGACCGCCGCCCGCAAGGCGGACGGGACCCTGGTGACCCGCGCTGACACCGAGGCCGAGGCGGCGGCCCGAGAGGTGCTGTCCGCCGCGACGCTCCTGGGGGAGGTGGAGATCCACGGCGAGGAGGAGGGGCTCGCGGAGACCGGCGGTGAGTACCGCTGGGTCGTCGATCCCCTCGACGGGACCCTCTCCTTCGTGCGCGGCATCCCCCACTTCGGGACCCTCGTCGCCCTGGTGGCCAAGGGCGACGACGGCGAGCTACCCCTCGTGGGCGTCCTACACCTGCCGGCCCTGGGCGAGACCTACGGCGCGGCCCGGGGCCTGGGCGCCTGGTGCGACGGGAGGCGGGTGCGGATCTCGGGCCGCGAGTCCCTCTCCGGCGCCCTGCTCGCCGTGCAGGACCCCGACCGCATGCGCGAGGGCGGCCTGGGAGCGATCCACGAGGAGCTCCTCGGCGAGGTCGACCTGCTGCGCGGCTACAGCGACTGCTTCGGTCACGCCCTCGCCCTGCGCGGCGCGGTCGACGTCGTGCTCGACGCGGCGCTCCACCCCTGGGACCTGCGCGCCTCTCAGGTCCTGATCGAGGAGGCCGGCGGCCGGCACCGGACCTGGCCCTCGCGGAAACCCGGGACGGAGAACGTGGTGCTCGGCACCCCCGCTCTCGTGGACGCGCTCACGAGCCGCATCGGCGTCTGAGGAGGAAGGCCGCAGGCTCGGTCGGTGCCCTGGGTCGGCGGGGGCGCGTCGTGAGCGGAGGCCGTCGCCCCACCGCCCAGACGCGCGCGAGCCGCGCGGTGGAGTCCCGCGCCGCCGAGCCCCGGGGCGCGGGGAAGGGCGCGATCCGAGGCCCGGTCGCACCCGGCCGCGCCTACCGCGGGCCCGCCGAGGTCGGAGGTCGTGCGCGGGGCGCTCCCCCTCCCGGCGCGGCCGGCTCGGGCCGTGGTCGAGCGGCCTCGGCCCTCAGCCCGATGCCAGGCGGTCGAAGGCTGCGGTGAGCCGCTCCTCGTCGCCCTCGAGCAGGGTGCGCGGATCGAGGTGCAGGCGCTCCTCGTGGATGCGCGCGAAGACCGGCGGGTCCCCGGCGCGCAGGGCGGCGGCGAGCTCGTCGGGGGAGCGCTCCCCATGGCGCACGCGCACGATCGGCGTGTCGAGGAAGACGCCCGGCGCACTGCCGCTGCCGGGCTGGGAGCAGCCGGGCGCGACCTCGGCCTCGAACCCCGCGTGGGATCCGATTGCCGCGGCGATGCGCGCGGCGGCGGGCTCGAGGGTCGTGGCCGTCGCGCGCAGCATGCGGCGCGCCGGCAACTCGTCCGCCCGCCCCGCCAGGTACAGGTCCAGGGTCGCCTCGAGCCCGGCCAGGGTCACCTTGTCGCAACGCAGGGCGCGGTAGATCGGGTTGCGCCGCAAGGCGTCGATCGCCTCCGCGCGGCCGACGAGCAGGCCGGCCTGGGGCCCGCCCAACAGCTTGTCGCCCGAGAAGGTGACGACATCGACGCCGCTGGCCACAGCGTCCCGAACCAGGGGTTCGGGCCCGAGCATGTCGAGGGGTTCCGCGCCGGGAGCCTCCAACAGGCCCGAACCCAGGTCGAAGGCGGTGGTCGTCCGGGTGCGCCGGCCGATCTCCGCCAGCTCAGCGGGGTCGACCTCGTGGGTGAAGCCGACCACCCGGTAGTTGCTCGTGTGGACCTTCATCAGCAGGCCCGCACCCTCCTCGGTCGCGCGTTCGTAGTCGGCGGCGCGCGTGCGATTGGTGGTGCCGACCTCGCGCAGGCTGACCCCGGCGCGGGCCATGATCTCGGGCACGCGGAAGGAGCCGCCGATCTCCACCAGCTCGCCGCGCGAGACGACCGCCGCGCGGCCGGAGGCGAAGGTCTGCAGGCAGAGCAGGACGGCTCCGGCGTTGTTGTTCACGGCGATCCCCGCCTCCGCGCCGGTCAGGCGCTCGAGCAGGGAGCCGAGATGGGCGTCGCGCTCGTTGCGCTCGCCGGTGAAGCGGTCGACCTCGAGCACGCAGTAGCCCGCTGCCGCGCGCTCCATGGCGGCGGCGACCTCGGGGTGTACCGGAGCGCGGCCCAGACCGGTGTGGAGGACGACGCCGGTCGCGTTCACGACCGTGCGCAGGCCGCGACCGCGCTCGTGGGCCAGGCGCGCGGCGACCTCCCCCGCCAGCGCGCCCCCCTCCAGGCGCTGGGCCAGGGGCTCGGCCTCCAGCTCCCCCGAGGCGACCTCCCCGCGCCACTCCTCGAGCACGTCGCGCACCAGGCCCAGGACGAGCTCACGCTCGGGGCCGTCGACCAGCGCCGCGATCCCGTCGAGGCGCGAAGCCTCGTCCACCCCGGGCAGGAGCCGAAACGCCTCGCTGCGTCCCTGGTCGGCGGTCGCCATGTCGGTCAGTCTCCCCCCCCCGCCGAGCCCGGGCAAGCTCGCGCGCCGCAAACCGCTGCCCGACGAGGCGCGCCCGCCGGCCGCCGCGATCCCCGACGCCAACGCCCAGAGCGGGCCACAGACCGCTCTCCGAGGAGGGCGCAGACGGACGGTTTGCGCCGGACAGTCCCGGGCGTCCCGATGGAAACCGGGCTATGCTGCGCCCATGCCGCTCGTCTCCGATCGCCGCACCTGGAAGCTGCGAGCGGTCGAGGAGCAGGCCGTCGCGTCCCTGGCGCGCGCGGGGGAGCTGCCCGAGCTCGTCGCCCGCCTGCTCGTGGTGCGCGGCATGAGCGATCCCGACGCCGTCGCCGAGCACCTCGACCCGCGCCTCACGCGCCTCCATCCGCCGCGGCTGCTGCCCGGGATGGACGCCGCCTGCGAACGGCTCGCGCGCGCCGTGCGGGACGGAGAGGTCGTCCTCGTCCACGGGGACTACGACGTCGACGGGGTGACCGGGACGGCGCTGTTGACGCGCATGCTCGGCCTGGTCGGCGCCAAGGTCGCCTGGCACATCCCCAACCGCTTCACCGACGGCTACGCCTTCGGCGCGCACTCGGTCGAGCGGGCCCGCGAGGTGGGCGCCAAGGTCGTCGTCAGCGTGGACAACGGCACCTCCTCGGCGGAGACCATCGCCGCCCTCGCCGCCGAGGGCATCGAGACCATCGTCACCGACCACCACGAGCCGCCCCAGGGCGAGCTCCCCCCGGCGGTCGCCATCATCAATCCCAAGCTGGCCTCCTCCGAGTACCCATTCCGCGAGTTGTGCGGGGCCGCTGTGGCGTTCAAGCTCGCCTGGGGACTGTGCGAGGAGCTCTCCGGCGGCGGCCGGGTCCGGCCCGACCTGCACGACTTCCTGGTCGAGGCGATGGCCTACGTGGCCGTCGCCACCGTCTGCGACGTGGTCCCCCTGGTGGACGAGAACCGCATCCTGGGGCACTTCGGCCTGCGCTCCCTGGGCAACACCGAGCACGCGGGGCTGGGCGCCCTCCTGACCGTCTGCGGCCTCGACCGCCGACGCCTGACGGCGGAGGACGTCGGCTTCCAGATCGGCCCGCGGATCAACGCGGCCGGCCGCCTGGGCAGCGCGCGCACGGCCTTGGAGCTGTTGGTCTCCAACGGGAAGGAGGGAGCTCGCGAGCTCGCCGGCCGGCTCGACGACCTCAATCGCGAGCGCAAACGGATCGAGGCGGATCTGACCGCCGCCGCCCTGGCCGAGGCCGAGCGCTTCGAGGACCCGAATCGATGGCCGGTGATGGTCGTCTCCGGCCAGGGCTGGCACCAGGGCGTGGTCGGGATCGTGGCCTCGCGCCTGGTCGACCGCTTCCACCGTCCGGCGGTGGTGATCGGCCTGGAGGGCGACGCGGGCCGGGGCAGCGGCCGCTCCGTCGCGGGCGTGGACCTGCTCGAGCTCCTGCACGCCGGCAGCGAGCACATGGGTCGCTACGGCGGCCACGCCCAGGCGGCGGGCATGGACATCGAAGCCGCACGGGTCGACGGCCTGCGGGAGGCGCTCTGCGCACGCGCCAGCGAGCTGGGCCTGTCCCGCCTCGAGCGCCCTCCCCTGTGGATCGACGGCGAGCTGCCCCTGGGCGAGATGACGCCGCGCCTGATGGACGAGATCGGCAAGCTGCAGCCCTTCGGCGAGCGCAACGCCAAGCCCGTGCTCCTCTCCCGCGACGTGCGCCTGGCCCGACCGCCGCGCCTGGTGGGCGCCGACCGCACGCACCTGATGATGGAGCTGCGGAGGGGCGAGGTCGTCCTCAAGGCCATGGCCTTCGGCATGGGAGCGCGCATCGACGAGCTGGCGATGGGCGAGCCCCTCCACGCCGTCTACACCCCGGCTTGGAACACCTTCCGCGGGCAGACCAACCTCGAGCTCTTCCTGGCGGACTTCCGCTGCGGAGAGGCCCCGCGGATCTGACCGTTCCCCCCGCGAGCGCGCGAGCCGCCGATCAGGGGCAGGGGGTCAGGAGCAGGGCGTCGGAGAGGTTGAACCCAAGACCGCCGCCGACGGGGTCGCGATACCAGAACTGGAAGCCCCGGGGAACGCCGGGAACGAGCTGCCCGGGCCCCGAGCCGGCCGGCGGCGCCGAGCAGTCCAGGGCGCACTCGGCGGAGCCGTCGCCGTCGACGACCATCGGCGCCAGCCTCCAGGCGGGGAGGCCCGCGCAGCGCACGCCGTCGCCGAAGGGGACCGCGGCCGAGGGCGCGCCGTAGAAGAACAGCCCCACCTGCCCGGGCACCGCTCCGGTCACGAGCAGGGAGAGCTGGTCGATCGAGAGCGAGGGTCCTCCCGCCGAGGCGATGGAGGCCCCCGCGCCGGCCGAGTTCGGCTCCCCGCTGCAGTAGGTCGTCGGCGCTGGACACCCGCCCAGGTAGACGTAGGCCGCACCGGCGTTCTCCGCCGCGCCGCTCTCCTTGAGGCTGCCTATGGCGACGTCGGCGAGGCCGTCGCCGTTCACGTCCCCCGCCCCCCGCACCGCGAAGGCGAACTGCACGTCCTCGCCCTCGACGCGGAACAGCAGGCTCCCGTCGGGCCCCGAGTGGACCGCGGCGTAGCGCTGGGCTCCGGCGCAGGTGTCCACCGACGGCGCTCCGACGACCAGGTCGCCGACGCCGTCGCCGTCCACGTCCCCGGGACCGTCGCAGGACCAGCCCAGGGTGCTGTCGGGATCGCCCCAGAGCTTGTACAGCTCGCCCCCGCTCGCCCCCGAGTAGACGGTCACCGAGCCCCGAATCAGGGAGGAGTCGGCGGGGTCGCGATCGAGGTAGGCTCCCACGGCGTAGTCCGCCGCGCCGTCGCCGTCGACGTCTCCCAGGCCGCACACCGAGCTCCCCGTGGCCGACTGGAGGGCCCCGGCGTGGGTCCGGATCGCGCTGCCGTCGGCGCCGGAGAACACGCGGGCGTAGCCGGCGCGGGAGCCGGAGGTGGGGAAGCCGCCGACCAGCAGGTCGTCGTGACCGTCGAGGTCGACATCGCCGATCCCAGCCACCGAGAATCCGAGGCGGTCACCGGCCTGGTCGCCCACGAGTTCCAAGAGGAACGAGCCGTCCGCGCCCGAGCAGACCCAGGCCGATCCGGTGCTGTCGCCGTTGCGGTCCGAGCCGGGCCCGCCGACGATGAAGTCGGGAGTGCCGTCGGCGTCGACGTCGC
The DNA here is from genome assembly GCA_030746555.1 of Planctomycetota bacterium. Taxonomy (GTDB): domain Bacteria; phylum Planctomycetota; class UBA1135; order UBA1135. The sequence goes on from JASLMK010000108.1 coordinate 8,283, forward strand.
CCGCGGAGTCGACGGCCTTGCCGAACAGGTCGAAGGCGTCGGTACCCGAGAGCGCGTAGAGGAGCTCGCCGCTGCGCCCGGAGTACACGTGGACGCCCCCCGCGTAGTGCACGTCGATGCTGTCCCAGTAGGCGCCGATCAGGATGTCCTCGACGCCGTCGCCGTTCACGTCGCCAAGGCCGGTGACGTCGGAGCCGAACCCGGCATTCAGGTGCTCGCTCTCGATCGCGTAGATCACCTCCCCCGTGCGCCCCGAGAGCACGCGCACGTAGCCCTCCTGGGTCAGGTAGAAGACGGCGCTCACGATCAGGTCGTCGTGGCCGTCGAGATCGAAGTCGTGCCCGCCGGCCACCGCATAGCCGAAGTGATCCTGGACGTCCTCTCCGGCGAAGGTGTGCTGCAAGGCCTGTGCGGAAGCGGGCGCTGTCAGCAGCAGGCAGGCGAGGACGGTCGGGATTGGGGAGCGCTGCATGGAAACCGGGGACACGGTCCTACTCGCCGGGCGCACGGCCCCGGCGCACCATGCTACCACGCACTCCTCGACTTCGCCCGGGGCGCCGGGGCGAGGACCGGCGAGCCCCGCCGGCCGCGGCGCTCAGGGGCCCGCCAGAAGCTCGTCGCAGCGCGCCCGCAGGCGCGCGAGGACCCCGGCGTGGTCGGGGTCGGCCGCGAGATCGCGCTCCTCGAGAGGGTCCTCGCGACGATCGAAGAGCTGCTCGGCGGGCGGGCTCTCGCCGGGGTAGCGCGCGTAGGTCCAGCGATCGTCGCGCACTCCCTCGCTGACGGGGATGGTGGGATGGTCGAAGCGGTGCTCGTAGAGGAAGTCCCTCCGCCACCCAGCGCCTTCGCCGTCGAGGAGCTCCTGCAGGCTGCGACCCTGGTAGGTGGCCGGCGCCTGCACGCCGGCGAGGTCCAGGAGGGTGGGGGCGAGATCGAGGTTGAGGACCGTCGCGCTCTCGACGATCCCCCGACGCTCGCGGTCCGCCCGCGGGTCGAACAGGACCAGGGGGACGCGGATCGACTCCTCGTAGATCAGCCACTTCCCCGCCAGACCCCGCTCGCCCAGGAAGGCGCCGTTGTCGCTGGTGAACAGGACGACGGTTTCGCCCGCCCTGCCGAGCCGCTCCAGGGCGGCGAGCACCCGCCCGACGGCGGCGTCCACGCCGGTGATCATGCGACAGTACCCGCGCACCATCGCCTCGCGCTTGGAGGTCGAGTCGAAGCGCCAACCCCAACGCTCGCGGCCCAGAGACTCGCGCAGGAAGCGCGGCAGGGCCTCGAAGTCCGACGGACGGGAGAGGGACGCCGGCGGGATCGGGCTGGTCTCGTAGAGCCCATCCTGCGCCGGGGGCCAGAAGTACTGGCGCGGGTCGGAGTCCTCGGCGTGGGGCGCGTGGAAGCTGACGGTCAGGCAGAACGGCGTCGCGGGCTCGACCTCGTCGAGGAAGGCGATCGCCTCGTCCGCCGCCAGCTCGGTCAGGTGGCGCTCGACGCCGTCGGCCTGGGGCTTGAAGTAGGGCGTGCGCTCGAGGGGCCGATAGCGGTCGAACAGCTCGCCTCTCGCGCCCGCCGCCAGGCGCACCCCCCACTTGCCCACGAACCCCGTCCGGTAGCCCGCCGAGCGCAAGAGGCGCGGGTAGGCGCTGGCCGCCAGCTCGGCGGAGACCGGCGGCTCCCCGAAGGTGTAGCCGTGGGTCCCCTCGCGGGTCGCAGTCAGCAGGCTGGCGCGGCTGGCGGCGCAGATCGCGGTGGTGACGAAGGCGTTCTCGAAGCGCACGCCCTCCGCCGCCAGGCGGTCGACGACAGGCGTCTTCAGGAAGGGATGACCGGCGCACCCGAGGTGGTCCGCTCGCTGGTCGTCGGTGAGGAACAGCAGGAGGTTCGGCCGGCCGCCCACCACCGCGTCGTCGGCCGCGACCCCGACGAGCGGGGTCGTCAGGAGCGGGAACACGGCGGCACTGAAAACGGCGAGGCCCACGCAACGAGATCCTACCCGGGGACGGGCGCGGCGCCGCCGGGTTGCGCGGCGACACCTTCGGGGGGGTCGCTTGACGGGTCGTTTGGCCTGCTCTAGCTTGCCGCCGTCGCGGCCCTGCGGGGACGACCTCGGTCGGGCCGACGATCCCCACGCCACCCCGTCGCCGGCCGCGACCGGGCGAACCCGGTCGGTGGCAGAATCGGCGCACGGGCGCCCGTCTCCCCCCAACCTCCTCCCCCCCCTCGTGGCCGATCACGACTCCCCCCGGGCCGCAGCCCTGACCGCGTCCGTCACCCGACAGCGCAGGATGGTCACCGAGCACCCGATGTACGCGGCGCTCGAGACCCTCGAACACGTGCGCCGCTTCCAGTCGCGGCACGTGTTCGCCGTCTGGGACTTCATGTCCTTGCTCAAGCGCCTCCAACGCGAGCTCACTTGCGTGGAGATCCCCTGGCGGCCCGTGGGCGACCCGGACGCCCGGCGCTTCGTCAATGAAATCGTCCTCGAGGAGGAGAGCGGCTCCGACCGCAGGGGCGGGTTCGCCTCCCACTTCGAGCTGTACCGGGCGAGCATGGATCAGACGGGCGCCGACACGACGGCGATCGACGCCTTCTGCGCCCGACTGGACGCCGGTGACGACGTAGGGACGGCCCTCGCCGAGGGGGCGATCTGCGAGAGCGTGCGCTCCTTCGTGGGCACGACCTGGTCCCTCGTGGCGGACGCTCCCGTCCACTGCGTCGCCGCCGCCTTCACGATGGCCCGTGAGGACCTGATCCCGGAGATGTTCCGGCGGCTCCTGGGGGAGTTGGCCGAGGTGGCTCCCGACCGGCTGGAGGGCCTGCGGGACTACTTCGAGCTGCACGTGGAAGTGGACGGGGAGTCCCACGGCCCCCTAGCCCTGCGCCTGTTGTCCTCCCTGTGCGGGGACGACCCGGGCCGCTGGCGGGAGGCGCAGTCGGCCGCCCGTGACACCCTGACCGCCAGGGCCGGGCTCTGGGACGGGGTCCTGGAAGCCGTCGGATCGACCGAGCCGGGCGGCTCCGACATCGCCCGATCCACCCGTTCCCAACGAGCGGGAGCCTGAGGGTCCCCTGCGGGGCCTCCCCAGGGGGCCCAAGGAGCGAAAAACCCCTCAGGACGGCCGTTCCGTGGCACATCCGGCCATTCCGTGGCACACTTCACGCGCCGCGGCCACACACGTCCCCGCTCATCCAGAGCAGTCCAGCCGTGATCCGGGGGGCCAGGCACCATCGGAGGAACACCGACCCATGAGAATCACCACCCTGACCGCCACCTTCGTCGCCCTCGCCGGCGCTGCCGCCGCCCAAGAGAACATCCTGATCCTGCTCGGCGACGACGTGGGGGTCGACAACATCGGTGCCTACGCCGAGGGCCAAGATCTGCCTCCGACGCCCAACATCGACGCCCTCGCCGCCGGTGGTGTGCTCTTCCGCAACGCCTGGTCGAACCCGGTCTGCTCCCCCACTCGGGCCGCGATCCAGACCGGCCGACACGGGTTCCGCACCGGGATCGGGATGGCGCTGGGCCTCTCCCCGACGAGCTACGCCCTCTCGACCGACGAGGTGATCCTCCCCGAGCTGTTCGACCTCAACCCCGATCTGGGCTATGCCCACGCCGCCATCGGCAAGTGGCACCTGGGCAACGCCAGCGTGGGCGGCGGACTCTCGCCGAACATCGCCGGCTACGACCACTTCAACGGCACCCTGGGGAACTTCAAGGAGCCCTACGACTACTACTTCTGGCCGGCATGGGTGAACGGGAACTTCTCCGTCATCACCCACTACGCGACCGTGGGCACGACCGAGGCGGCGCGCCAGTGGATCGAGACCGCTCCCGAGCCGTGGATCTGCTACGTGGCGTTCAACGCGCCCCACGCCCCCCTGCACACGCCGCCCGACGAGCTGTACACGGTGGACCTGCCCAACACCGATTCGCGCATCGACCCGAGGCCGTACTTCCGCGCCGACGTCGAGGCGATGGACACGGAGATCGGGCGCCTGCTGGCGAGCATCGACGCCGACACCCTCGGGCGCACCAACGTCATCTTCGCCGGCGACAACGGCACGCCCGCCGAGAGCACGGTGGCCCCCTTCGACCCCGACCACGCGAAGCTGACCTGCTACGAGGGCGGCGTGAACGTGCCCCTGATCGTCTCCGGTCCCTCGGTGGTCGTCCCCGGACGCGAGGTGGGCCACATCGTCTCCCTCGTGGACCTCTTCTCGACCGTCGCCGACATGGCCGGCATCGACGCCGAGGCCAGCCTGCCCAACGTGGAGCTGGACTCGGTCAGCCTGTACCCCTACCTCGAGAAGACCGACGCTCTCGCCCAGCGCCAGACGGTCTACGCGGAGGTCTTCCACCCCAACGGACCGGGGCCCTACGAGTTCGCCGCGCGGACCATCCGCAACGAGCGCTACAAGCTGATCTGGTTCGAGATCCCGACCAAGAAGTACGCCCTGTACAACGTGGTCGACGATCCCTGGGAGCAGGACAACCTCCTGGCCGGCGGCACCCCCGACCCGGTCGATCTGACCGCGTTCCGCTACCTGCGGAACAAGATGAACGCCCTGCTCGGCTCGGGCACCGGGATCTGAGCCCCGACGGGACGCTCAGTCGTCTTCCAGGACCAGCGCCACCGCGCGGCGAGCGAAGGTGCCCGTGGAGCCCAGGGCCTCGACCGTGAGCTCCAGGCGGCCGGGTCCGGTGGTGTGCAACCGCCACGCGCCCCGCTCGTCCTGCTCCACGTAGCCGGTGGCCGTGCCCGTCAGGTGCCAGGCCAGGTGCGCCCGGCCGCCACCCGGATCCGCGACGGCCACATCGAGGCCCAGCACGGCTCCAGCCACCGCCCGCGTCCGCTCGCAGGCCAGGCGCGTGATGCGCGGTCGCTCCACGGGCTCGTCGGGCTTCAGCTCGCGCCCGGCGGAGACGCCGAGGTCGAGGGCGCGGGCCACGGCCCCCAGGCGGACCCGGGGCTTTGTCCGTAGGTCGGCGGCGACGACGCGCAGGGCGACGTTTCCGCGCACGAAGGCGATCCACGCGGGGTGGTCGTCGCCGTGGCGGGAACGGCCGGCGAATCCGAGCTCGCCCACGGTCACCCCCAGCTCATCGGCGCGCGGCACGCGACCCGCCGAGCTGACCGAGGCCAGCCAGGACACGAGCTGCTCTCCGGCGTCGGCGGCGGTGTCGCCGACGGTGAGCTCGACGACGACGCCTCCACCCCGCGGGTCTAGGGCGCGGAAGCGGCGTGTGACCAGGCCGGAGAGGCCGGAGACCGCGCCTCCCTCGAAGCCGTCGAGGACCAGGGTGCTCAGGTCGTACCCGGCCCGGCGAGCGCCGGCGGGCCAGCCCTCGCTCCCGTACAACTCTCGCGTCTCGGCCAGGCGGCTGGCGTGGGCATCGCCGCCATCCCCCGAGGCCAGGGCCCCGACCGCGCTCGCGAGGGGCGCCAGGGAGAGGGCACAGGCAAGGGCTCGTCGCTCCGTCATCGTTCCCATCCTCTCAGCGGATCTTGGGCAAATCCTGTAGGGACTGGCTGGTGTTGTTGTAGGAAGACAGGGTGTTGTAGCCCGAGGGCTGGCCGTCCCACGGTCGGTCGTCGTTGAAGCCCGGAACGCCGGGCGTGCTGTTGGGATTGCCGTCCTCGTCCACCCACATGCAGGCGTCGGAGACGTGCACGCCGGCGTCACGGGTGATGATCTTGTGGTAGCTGAACGCGTGGCCGTTGCCCCATAGGTTGGTCGTGTAGCCCGAGGTCCCGATGCCCCAGATGGCCCGCAGCTGCATGAACCCGAGGTGGACGAGCTGCAGGTCCTCGACCCCCATCATCGCCAGCATGGTCGAGGTGCTCCCGGCGCAGTCCGAGCAGTTCACGTACACGCCGTTGGCGTGGGAGTCGAACAGGGCCGAGAGGTCGATGCGGTGCTGCTGGTTGATGAAGTAGTGGTTGGCGCCCCCGTCGCCGCCCTGGGGGTAGGCGTCGTAGATCACGCCCTCGACCGACGTCGGCACCGCCCCCTGCTGACCGAAGAACCCTCGGATGCCCGCCTCCATGACGCCCTTGGCGTCGGCGGCTCCCAGGCCCAGCGCCTCGGACCAGCCGGTGACGTAGTCGATCACCTCGACCCACGGCCCCGCGTACTGCTGCCCGCCCTCGGCAGTCGTGAAGTTCGGTGCGCCCAGGGTCGTGTAGAAGCGGTGTTCACTCCCGTGGGTGCCGATGACCCTGTGCCAGGTCGCTCCCCCGTCACTCGAGTACTCGTAGGCGAACGTGAGTTGGCGGTCCCTGCGGGCGAGGAAGCCGGGCAGCTTCGGACCGACGAACACGGCCTGTCCCCCGGGGGTGACCGCGTCGGACTGGGGCTTCCAGGCACCCGTGCCGCCGGTGACGACCAGCCGCAGGTCGATCCCGTCCACGGGATACCCCACGCCCTGCGGCGCTCCTCCCGCGTCGGTGCTCGATGCGCCGAAGGTGAATTCCAGGCGCGGCTGCGCGCCCATGACGTAGCACAGCGGGTAGTTGTAGGAGCGCGTCTCGTAGGCCGTACCCGACAGGACCGGCTCGTCGGTCGCGGCGTGCAGGGCGACTGGCGGGCGCGGCTCGCCGTTGTCGAGGTCGAGGTCGGAGACCTCGCCCGGTTGGGCGATGGAGACGTACTCGTGGATCGCCGGCGTGGCGTAGTACTTGTAGAGGACGCCGCCCTTCTTGAAGTAGACGAGCTGGAACTCGTCGTCCGGGGCGCCGAGCTCGCCGACGCCGCTCGCCAGAGCCTCGATCTCGCACACGCCCAGGCGTACGAGGGAGACCGGCGCGACGAGGTCGGCGGCGGCCCCCGAGGCGAGGCGCACGCGCACCTGGTAGTCGCCTGTGTCGAGGAAGCGGCCCTGGCCGCTCTGCCCGTCCCAGAAGACCTCGATCGGATCGACCGACCCGGTCATCTGGGCGTCGGCCACCGTGCACACGACGACACCGTGAGGGTTCAGCGCCTCCACGATCACGCGCTCGCTGACCCCCGGCGGTGAGAGCACGAACGAGACCTCCACGCCCCCCCCGTTGAGCTTGGGGTCGGCGACCCGCGTGGTGTGGACGGGAGTCAGGCCGACGCCCACGGCGGCGCCGAGGGCCGACGGCCCGGCGCCGGACCCGCACAGGAGGAGGGCGAGGCAGGCGGCGCCGAGGGCACCGCTTCGGTTCGGGCTGCGATCGAGATGGGCCGGGCTCATGACGGGTCGCGGTGGTGTGTTGTCCGATGCGGGCCGATCGGCCGGGCGCGGCACGCCCGGCCCGCGGGCCACGGCTTCCACTATACGCGTCCCGGCGACCCGGGTTGCCGAAACCGCCGTCGCTCGCGCCCGGCGTGCCCCCGACGGTCCCCGCGGGCTCAACGGGCCGCGAGGGCGCGGGTGACGGCCGCGCCGGCGGCGACGAGGGCCACGGCCCCCAGGAGCTGGCCCGGCCGCGGGGCGAAGCGCACCAGGCGGGACGCCGCGCGCTCGCGCTCTGCGAGGCCCATGGCCCCGTAGGCGCGCCTCCATGCCTCGACGTCGGCGTCCGAGACGCCCTCGATCCCCCGACCGGCGAGCTCCGACGCCGTGGCGCCCTCGAGGGTGAGCTCGACGGCCGCGCGCCGGCCCTCGTGAGCCAAGTCGGGGTGCAGGGGCTCCTGGAACGGCCACAGCCCCAGGATCGAACCGACGAGCAGGCCCAGCAGGGCGGCGTGCGAGGGCCGCGGGTGGCGCGCCAACATGCTCCGCAGGAGGTGGCTCAAGAGGACGATCCCCGCCCCGGCCCCCACCAGGACGGGCGCGATCACGCGCACCGACGCGGCCGTGTCCTCGAGCAGGCTGCGGGCGCTGAGGGAGCCGATCACGACCTCGTAGACCCCGAAGATCAGCAGCATGTAGGAGCCGCTGATGCCCGGCAGGATCATGCTCGAGGCCGCCAGGGCGCCCACGCCCACCAACAGCGGCGTGGAGACCGCCAGCCCCGCGTCGCTCACGCCCCAGGCCAGGACCGCCATCAGCCCCAGGCCGGCGGCGAAGGAGGTGACGACCGCCGGGCTCGAGGGCCGGCACTCCCGGGCCAGCTCGGGCGTGCCGCCCAGGGTCATGCCCACGAAGAGGCTGTAGGCGGCCCAACGCCGCTCGCTCACCAGATCCACCGCCGCACCGGAGCAGGAGACGATCGCCCCGGTGCCGCCGAGGGCCACCAGGCCCAGGAAGACGAGCGACTCGCGCCGCAGGCGCAAGCTGGTGACCTCGGCGACCGCTGAGATGAAGCGGTCATAGAGCCCCACCGCCAGGATCATCGTCCCGCCGCTGACGCCCGGGACGAGGTTGGCGAGCCCCATCAGCACACCGCCGGCCAGGGTGCGCAGGGCCGAAGGCGCGGGCGGGCTGCTCGGGTCGGCGGAGTCCATCGCTCCATTCTGCCCTCCGCCGACGCCGACACCAGCCGCCGCCGAGAACGCCGTCGCGCCCCCGCCCTCCTCCGAGTCAGGCGCACACCGGCCATCAGCCGGTGATCACGGGCAGAACGGCACCCGGAGGCCGCCGCTGAAGTTGAACCCCCACGGCCCCCCGGCGGGATCGCGATACCAGAACTGGAAGAGCCAGGTCGTTCCGGGAGCGATCTCCCCCGGCGGCGAGTCCGCCGGGGGCTGGGTGACGTCGAGCGGGTAGAACGCCCGGCCATTGGGGAGGGTCTCGGTACGCGGGCGGATGCTCGGCGATCCCGCGCCGCCGGGGGCCCCCTCAGGGCCCGACGACGAACCCCAGCCGGTCGGTGAGGTAGACCCCGAACGGATCGCCGCTGTCCCGGCCCCACCACTGGCAGTGGACCGTCGTCCCCGGCAGAAGCAGGAACGGCGCGGGGACGCCGCCCGCGT
>JASLMK010000109.1 GCA_030746555.1 Planctomycetota bacterium
CGAGGCGGAAGGAGGCCCGATCGGACGGGGGGCGCTGCGGCTCGGGCGAAAGCTCGAGCACGAGGGTACGCGGCGTCTTGGCGGCGAGCCTCTCCTCGACCCAGTGCACCAACAGCGCGGCGATCCGACCGTCCTCGTCGCGTCGCGCCTCCGCTTGCGCCGGACGCACCTCGCCGTGGGCATCGCGGACCACGGCTGCCCAGGACGGCCCGCTTGTCGCCAGGCGCTCGCCGTCGAAGTGTCTTCCGCCCTCGAGCTCGGCGGTCACCGTCGAGAAGGCGCGATCGTGCTCTCCCGGATCGATCTCGACCGCAAAGCGTGCGAGTTCCTGGGCCATGGCGCTGCCGGCGCCGAGGACGAGCGAGACGACGCCCAGCCGACAGACCTCCGAGATGCACACCATGGCCGAGAGTGTAGTCTACGCAGGATGACCGAGAGCACCCCCAGACAGGCCTCGCCCGCGGCCAAGATCCTGATCGAAGTCGGCCCGCTGCTGGTGTTCTTCCTCACCAACGCCAGAGTGGGGATCTACGCGGCGACGGCAGCGTTCATGGCGGCCATCGTCCTCTCCCTGGCCACCTCCTGGGTTCTGGAGCGCCGCCTGCCCACCATGCCTCTGGTGACGGCGGGGTTCGTCCTGGTCTTCGGCACCCTGACCCTCGTCCTCGCCGACGAGTTGTTCATCAAGCTCAAGCCCACGGTCGTGAACGTCCTGTTCGCCGCGATCCTGTTCGGCGGCCTGGCGAGGGGCCGCGCGCTCCTCAGGCCGTTGCTCGAGAGCAGCGTGAAGCTCGACGAGAGGGGCTGGCGAACCCTGACCGCTCGCTGGGCCAGCTTCTTCGTGTTCCTGGCGATCGCGAACGAGGTGGTCTGGCGCAACACCTCGACCGACACTTGGGTGAGCTTCAAGGTCTTCGGGATCCTGCCGCTGACGCTGGTCTTCACCATGACCCAGCTGCCCCTGATCCGTCGGCACGAGCTGGGCGAAGAGGAGGCCGGGGCGCCGGCCACCGACACAGACTGAACCCGCCCCCGCCGTGCCCCCCGCGGCCGAAGGCCCAGCGGCACGGCCGGAACGAGTAGACTGCTCGCCGGTGGGACGATCCTGCAAAGCCGCGGTGTTTCACGGGCCGGGCGAGGCCCTGACGATCGAGGAGTTTCCGCTCCCCAAGCTGCGCGACGGCGAGGCTTTGGTGCGCGTCAGCCTGTGTACGATCTGCGGCAGCGACCTGCACACCTTCACGGGTCGACGCTCGACACCCTGCCCCACGATCCTCGGCCACGAGATCATCGGCCGCATCGCCGACCTGCCGCCCGGCGAGCCCCTGACCGACCTACGAGGGCGCGTGCTCACCGTCGGCGACCGGGTGACCTGGACCGTCGCGGCCTCGTGCGGCGAGTGCTTCTTCTGCGGCAGTGGCTTCCCGCAGAAGTGCGACGAGCTCTTCAAGTACGGTCACGAGCGCATCGCGCCGGGCCACGCCCTCTGCGGGGGCATGGCCGAGTTCTGCCACCTCTCGGCCGGTACCGGGATCCTGGTCGTGCCCGACCACCTCTCCGACGAGGCGGCCTGCCCGGTGAGTTGCGCCACCGCGACGGTGGCCGCCGCCGTGGACTCCGTGCCGCCCCTAAGCGACGGGATCGTGCTCATCCAGGGAGCGGGCATGCTCGGCTTGACCGCCGCCGCCATGGCTCGCTCGCTCGAGGCGGCGCACGTCGTCGTGGCCGACATCGACCCACGGCGCCTCGAGCGCGCCGGGGAGTTCGGAGCGACCGACACCGTGGACGCGTCGGCAGGCGCCGGTGAGCTCTCCCGAGCCATCGGCGAGCTGTCGGCGGACCGCGGCGCAGACGTGATCTTCGAGCTCAGCGGCTCCGTCGCCGCCATCGAGTCCGGCCTCGACTGCCTGCGCATCGGCGGGACCTACCTGTGGGCCGGAGCCGTGACGCCCTCGGCGCCCCTCGCCCTCGCGCCCGAGCGCCTCGTCCGCAACTTGTGGACCCTGCGCGGCGTCCACAATTACACGCACCGCGACCTCGACGCCGCCCTGTCCTTCCTGTCCGAGCGGGGTGCCGAGTTCCCCTTCGAGAGCCTCGTCGAGGACGTCTACCCGCTCTGTGAGGCGCAGGCGGCCCTGGAACGGGCGGGGGCCTGCGGAGCGCTGCGCCTGGGCCTGCGCGTGGAGTCGGAGTGAGGATCCCGGTCCTGGCGAACCTGCTCGCCCTCGCGTGTGTCGGAGCCCCGCCCGCGGTCGAGGCGCCGCAGCCCAACGTCATCCTGATCATGACCGACGATCAGGGGTACGGCGACTTCGGCGTCTTGGGCAACCCCACGATCCGCACGCCGCACCTCGACGCCCTGGCCGCCCAGAGCGCGTGGTTGACGACCTTCTACGTCAGCCCCGTGTGCGCACCCACGCGCGCCTCCCTGATGACCGGCCGCTACAACTACCGCACGCGCGCCATCGACACCTACATCGGGCGGGCGATGATGGAGCCTGAGGAGGTCACGATCGCGGAGCTCTTGGGCGAGGCGGGCTGGGCGACGGGGATCTTCGGGAAGTGGCACCTGGGCGACTGCTACCCCATGCGCGCGGTCGACCAGGGGTTCGAGCGCTCCCTCGTCCACCGGGGAGGCGGCATCGGCCAGCCTTCCGATCCTCCCGAGGGCGAGCGCAAGTACACCGACGCGGTGCTCTTCGAGGACGGCCGCGAGGTACAGACGGAGGGCTACTGCACCGACGTCTACTTCGACGCCGCCATGGAGTGGCTCGAAGGGGCCCACGAGGCGGGCCGGCCCTTCTTCGCCTACATCGCGCCCAACGCGCCGCACGGACCGTTCCACGACGTACCCGAGGAGCTCTACCGGGAGTACCTCGCAGAGGATCTCTCCAACGCGGCGGCGCCGCACGCGGCGGGCCATCCGCTCCCCGAGCACAACGACGAGGATCGCCGCGCGCGCATCTTCGCCATGATCACCAACATCGACCAGAACGTCGGGCGGCTCTGCGCGCGCCTGGACGAGCTGGATCTGGCCGAGGACACCCTCGTCCTGTTCCTGGTGGACAACGGCCCCAACGAGCGGCGCTACACCGCGAACCTGCGCGGCAACAAGGGCTCGGTCTACGAGGGGGGCGTCCGCTCGCCCCTGTTCGCCCGCTGGCCGGGACGGCTCGAGGCGGGCAACCGTTCGGACCGGATCTCCGCGCACATCGACGTCCTGCCGACGATTCTGGAGGCGTGCTCGGTAACGCCGCCCGAGGATCTGCACCTCGACGGTCGGAGCTTCCTGCCCTGTCTCGAGGGCATGCCGGCCCCCGAGGCAGAGCGGGCGCTCGTCATCCAGGCCCACCGCGGGGACGCGCCCGTGCTGTACCACCACTTCTTCCTGCGCCAGGGCCGCTGGAAGCTCGTGGCCGCGACCGGTTTCGGGCGGGAGACGTTGCCCGCCCAGCCGCGCCTGGAGCTCTTCGACCTGGAGGCCGACCCCTTCGAGCTGCACGATTTGGCCCCGGAGCACCCAGGCGTCGTCGAGCGCCTGTCGCTGGCCTATGAGCGTTGGTTCGAGGACGTCGGCAGCACGCGGGAGGACAACTACGCCCCGCCCCCGATCCACATCGGGAACGCGCGCGCCGATCCGGTGGTCCTCACGCGGCAGGACTGGCGCCGGATCGGCGGGGGCGGCGGCTGGGGGAAGGACGCCCTGGGAAACTGGGAAGTCCTCGTCGCCCGCCCGGGGCGATTCACCGTCGAGGCGCGCTTCAACGAGACCGCGGAAGCCGGGACGATCGAGCTCTCCGTCGCCGGGGAAACGAGGCGCGCAGCGCTCGCGCGTGGCGCGCGCTCCTGGACGGTGGAGGATCTCGTCTTGCCGGCCGGGCCGGCTCGCCTGGCGGTGAGCCTCTCCTACAATGACCGCACCGTCGGCCCGCACCAGGTGGTGGTGCACTTCGAAGCCGACGAACCCGTCTCCCCCCGATGAGCCGCCCATGAATCCCGGTGTTCCGACCTTGAAGAGCCTCGATCTCCCGGCGCTGATCGCCGGCCGCGAGGTCCGAACGAACGAGCGACTCGAGGTCCACTACCCCTTCACCGGCGAGGTCGCCGGGACGGTCTCCCTAGCCGGGCCGGACGAGCTCGAGGAGGCGCTCGCCGCCGCGTGGCGGGGCGGGGACCCCCTCTCCAGGCACGAGCGCCACGCGATCCTCGAGCGCGCGCGCGCCCTGCTCGGCGAGCGGGCGGACGAGTTCGCCGAGCTGATCCTGGCCGAGACCGGTCTGTGCGCGTTCGAGACGCGCTACGAGGTCGGCCGCTCCCAGGACGTCCTGCAGTTCGCCGCCATCGCGGCGCTGGAGGACGACGGCGGGGCCTTCGCCTGCGACATCTCCCCCAACGGCCAGGCGCGGCGCATCTTCACCCTGCGCGAGCCCCTGAGGAGCGTGGCTGCGATCACGCCCTTCAACCACCCGCTCAACCAGGTGACCCACAAGATCGCTCCGGCCGTCGCAGCGGGCGCTCCAGCGATCCTCAAGCCCTCGGAGAAGACGCCCCTGGTGGCGGTGCGATTCGCCGAGCTGCTCTACGAGGCGGGCCTGCCCGGCTGGATGCTGAGCTGCCTGGTCGGACCGATCGAAGAGGTCGTCGAGCCGCTCATCGCCGACGAGCGCATCGAGCTGGTGAGCTTCACCGGCAGCGCGGCCATCGGCAAGCGGATCGCCCGCACCGCCGGCTACAAGAAGCTCTGTCTGGAGCTGGGCGGCAACTCACCCTTGATCGTGCTCGCCGACGCCGACTTGGATCTGGCGGTCACCCTGGCGGCGGAGGGCTGCTACCGCAACTCGGGCCAGCGCTGCACGGCCGTGAAGCGTCTGCTGGTGGCCGAGGGCATCCTCGAGGAGTTCACCGAGCGGCTCGTCGCGCGCACGGCGGAGTACGTCTGCGGCGACCCCGCCGACCCGAACACGCGCGTCGGCACGGTCATCGACGAGGCGGCCGCGATACGCCTGGCGGCGGTGACCGACAAGGCCGTGGCCGAGGGCGCGCGCGTGCTCTGCGGCGGTCGGCGTGAGGGCGCCCTCCTCCAACCGACCGTCATCGCCGACGTCCCGCGCACGGCCGAGATGGTCGTCGAGGAGTCCTTCGGCCCCCTGGCCCCGATCATGGCGGTGCGCGACGTGGACGACGCCATCGAGCTCGCCAACGCGACGGCGTACGGGCTCTCCAGTGGCATCGTCACCAACGACCTCGACGCGGCCCTGAAGGCCGTCCGCTCGATCCGCACGGGCACCGTCAACGTCAACCAGGTCCCCGGCTTTCGCATCGAGCGTTCGCCCTTCGGCGGCGTGAAGGACTCGGGGCTGGGCATCAAGGAGGGCGTGATCGAGTCGATGAAGACGATGAGCAACGTCAAGACCTTCTCCCTGCCCTGGTGAGCACCGACATGCGCGAGGACAAGCCGCTGTTCACTCCCGGACCGCTCACGACCAGCGAGGGGGTGAAGCGGGCCATGCTGCGGGACGTCGGCTCGCGGGACAGCGCGTTCATCGACACGATCGCGCGCATCCGCACGGGCTTGTTGGAGCTGGCCGGCGTCTCCCAGGCCGACGGCTGGGAGGCGGTCTTGATGCAGGGCAGCGGGACCTTCGGCATCGAGGCGGTGATCTCCTCGGCGCTGCCGGCCGAAGGCGCCCTGCTGGTCGCCCGAAACGGCGCCTACGGAGCCCGCATCGCCGCCATCGCCGCCGTCCACGGCATCGAGGTCGTCGACGTCGCGGGCCCCGAGAACAGGCCCTGCGACCCGGCCGAGATCGAGCGCGCCCTCGCAGCCTCACCGCACGTCACCCACGTCGCCCTCGTCCACTGCGAGACGACGACGGGGATCTTCAACCCCGTCGCAGAGGTGGGCGCCGCGGCGCGACGCCACGGAGCGCGGCTGATCCTCGACTCCATGAGCGCCTTCGGCTCGGTGGAGCTCGACCTTGCCGCGTGCGCCGTCGACTTCCTCGTCTCCTCCGCCAACAAGTGCATCGAAGGCGTCCCGGGCTTCTCCTTCGCCCTCGCGCGCGGCGACGCCATCGCGGAGAGCGAGGGACGGGCCAGGACCTTCAGCCTCGACCTCTTCGCTCAGTGGCGCGGTCTGGAGCGCGACGGGCAGTTCCGGTTCACGCCGCCCACCCATGCGATCCTCGCCTTCGAGCAGGCCCTCGCCGAGCTCGCGGCCGAGGGCGGCGTCGCCGGTCGCGGCGAGCGCTACCACCGCAACCGTGACCGCCTCGTCGAGGGCATGCGCGCCCTGGGCTTCCGCGAGTACCTGCCCGATGCGCTCCAGGGGCACGTCATCACCTCTTTCCGCTACCCCGAGGGGGACCGCTTCGACTTCGAGGAGTTCTACGACCGCCTGAACGCGCGGGGCTTCGTCATCTATCCCGGCAAGGTGACCGACGCCGAGTGCTTCCGCATCGGCAGCATCGGCCGGTTGTTCGAGGCCGACGTGGACGGGCTCCTGGCGGCGATCGAGGCGGTGCTTGGTGAGATGGAGCTCGACCTTCGAGCGACCACCGAGGGAGTGCAGTGAGCCAGACCGACCGCCTCTCGTCGCTCGACCAGCTCTTCGACCTGTTCGCCGAGCGCGGCGAACGCCGGTACTACGGCGAGGAGATCTCCCTTCTCGCCCACTCCCTGCAGGCGGCGCAGATGGGAGGCCGCGCGGGCGCGCCGCCGGCCCTCGTCGCCGCCGCCCTCCTGCACGACGTTGGCCACATGCTCTGGGAGGACGGCGAGGACTTCACCGAGCGCGGGATCGACGATGGCCACGAGGAGATCGGTGCGGTCTGGCTCGCGGGCCTGTTCGGGGAGGCGGTCTGCGAACCGATCCGAAGGCACGTGGACGCCAAGCGCTACCTGTGCGCGACCGAGATCGGCTACGGCGAGCGGCTGTCGGCCACCTCCAAGCAGAGCCTCGCCCTCCAGGGAGGGCCGATGAGCCCGGCCGAGGCGAGTGCCTTCCAAGCCCTGCCGGGAGCCGACGGCGCGCTCGCGCTGCGGCGCTGGGACGAGGCCGCCAAGGTCTGTGGCGCACCGACGCGGGAGCTCCTCGAACACAGGACCCTGCTCGAAGCGCTCGTGCATCCGGCCTGAGGGGCGCGCAGGAGACGCGGGCCCTCGCCGGGGCGATCCCGGAACAACGACGGCTTCGGCGGCCGCCACGTCACAAGGGGAGCGGGCGCGGGCTTCGCCGGCGGCGGAGCGGGCTGCGAGGACTCCTCGGGGCTGGGCGCTTCGCTCATGGCGGACGGCTCGGCCAGCGTCGCCGCCGACGACCTGGAGTTCGCGGCCCACGACCTGCTCCCCGCCCAGCCCGCCCTGCAGTTCGCGGGCATGGGGCCGGTCAACGGGGGCGCGGGGATCCCCTTCGGTGACGGCCTGCGCTGTGCCGGCGGATCGGTCGTTCGCCTGGGTGTCCGCACCCCCGACGCCGCGGGCGACGCGACCTGGGGCCCGGGCCTCGCAGGCCAGGGCGGCTGGAACGCGGGGGACACGCGCTTCTTCCAGGCCTGGTATCGCGGCTCCCTCGGGCCGTGCGGCACGGGGTTCAACCTCTCCAACGGTTCCCGCACGCTGTTCGTCCCCTGAGCCCCGGTCCCGTTCGGGGGCTTTGCCCGCCGGGGAGCGCCTGTGCGAGCGGCGGCGGGCTAGGATGGCCGCGTGTCCGAGCTCGCCCTCTTCGGCGGTCCGCCGGTCAAGGCCAAGCCCTTCCCGGCCTGGCCCGTGCACGACGAGCGCGAGCGCGCGGCTCTCTCGGAGGTGCTCGACAGCGGTGTCTGGTGGCGCACGCCGGGCACGAGGGTCAGCGCCTTCGAGAGCGCGTTCGCCGCGCACCACGGCGCGCGGCACGGGATCGCCGTCACCAACGGGACGCACGCCCTCGAGGTCGCCGTCGCCGCCCTCGGCATCGGCCCCGGCGACGAGGTGCTCGTTCCCGACTCGACCTTCGTCGCCACCGCCGGCGCCGTGTTGTCGGTGGGCGCCCTGCCGGTCCTGGTGGACGTGCACGCCGACAGCGGCTGCATCGACGCCGAGCTGGCGGCGAGCGCCATCGGCCCCCGGACCGTAGCCATGATCGCCGTGCACATGGGCGGCCACCCCGCCGACCTCGACGCCTTGGTCGAGCTCGCCGGGCGAGCGGGGATCGTCATGATCGAGGACTGCGCCCACGCTCATGCCAGCCGCTGGCGTGAGCGCCCCGTGGGCACCCACGGAGCGCTGGGAACCTTCAGCTTCCAGATGAGCAAGCTGATGACCGCCGGGGAGGGCGGCATCGTCATCACCGACGACGACGACCTAGCCCGCCGGCTGCGCTCTGTCCACGACTGCGGCCGTAGGGAGGGCGAGTGGTTCTACGCCCACTTCGAGTACGGCTCGAACTTCCGCATGACCGAGTGGCAGGCGGCCGTGCTGTCTGCGCAGCTCGAGCGCCTCGACGAGCAGTCGCGGCGGCGCCATGCGAACGGCGTCCTGCTCGACGAGCTGCTCGGCGCCGTCGAGGGCGTCACGCCCCAGCCCCTCGACGCGCGCTGCACGCGCAACAGCCACTACGCACACATCTCCTACCTGGATTCGGCGGCCTTCGCGGGTGTCGGGTGCGAGCGCCTGATCGAGGCGCTCGTGGCCGAAGGCGTCCCCAACCAGGCGGCCTATCCGCCGCTCCACGAGCTCGACCTGTTCACCTCGGGCGCCTACCGCCGCCGGCTGATGCCCGGCGCGGCCGAGGAGAGCCACCCGTTCCTCCAGGCGGAGTTCCCCGGCTCGGTGCGCGCGGCGCGGGAGGCGTTCTGGGTGCCCCAGACCGCGCTGCTCGGCGATGCCGAGGACATGGAGGAGATCGCGGTGGCCTTCGAGAAGGTGCGGCGCCACGCGGGAGAGCTAGCCTGAGCAGAAGTCGCCCCGGCCCTCGATCGTGCGCCCGCCCGCGCATAGGCGCACCTCCCCCACGACGCCCTCGACCTCGTTCTCGGCCTTCACGTACCAGGCGACCATCTCGCCGCCACGGAGGCGCAGGACGCCGCAGGAGCGGGGGCCGAGCCCGAGGGTGATCGGCTCGCCCTCCAAGACGACGGTGTGCTCGCCCGCTTCGCCGGCGACCTCGAAGAAGAACAGGAACCGCTCGTCCACGCCGCGGTGGACGAAGCAGCGCAGGCCTGGGCTGGGGGAGATGCCCGGCCGCAGGCCGTGCTCGGCGAGGGTGGCCGCGAAGCCCCCCGCGGAGAACCAGCTCTCCCGGCGGTAGACGAGCCCTGCGCCGCCGCGTTCGACGGCCTCGCGCAAGCGCGTGCACGTGCGCCCTTCCAGGTCGCCCTCGGGCAGCTCGCCGGAGAGGAACAGCCGCCCGCCGGCCTCGATGTAGGCTGCCAATCGCTCCTGCGCCGCCTCCGAGAGGAAGAACGCCGAGTGGAAGGCGAGGCTCCGGCACGCTCCCCACTGCTCCTCGGTGGAGGCCTCGAGCTCGAAGGAGACGGCCGCGTAGCCGCCGTCGAGCAGGGAGCGGGCGAAGGGCTCGAAGGCGGCGTAGCCGGCCCGTGGGCAGTCGTGCCCGGCGACGTCCCAGGCCGTCTCGTCGGGCACCCAGGACGCCACGGCGGCGTAGGGTGCGTGGATCAGCCAGCCGCAGTCCCGTTCGATGTCGCAGGCCAACAGGGCCGAGCCGTGCTCGCCCCACCAGCCCGCGAGAGCCGCCGTCTTGTGGTAGAAGGGCGTCAACTCGCCCTCCTCGGTGATCGGCGCGTCCGACGGGAAGGTCGCACAGCCCAGGCGTGTCACGCGGTCGAGCTCGTCGTCCCAGTAGGAGTGGCGCACGCCGCAGTACACGTCGAAGCCGGTCGCCCCGCCGGCGATGGAGAGCAGGGTCTGGAAGATGGGAACGATGGCGTGCTTGGAGCGCTCGTCGTAGAGGCGGGCGAACCCGAAGTTCTCCTCCAGGTTGATCCCGCGCGCGCGGCGCGCGGTGTTGACGTAGCGCGCGAACGCGTCGGGATCGTAGGCCGCCACGCCCAGCCAGGAGATGAACCCGAAGTGGTGCTCGTCCGCGGACGACTCGACCCGATTGGCCGCCAGCCACCAGTCGGCGTAGAGGTGCTCGAAGCCCTCGGGGACGCGCCCGGTGTCCGCTCCCGGCTCCTGGCCGGGCACGTTCTCCTCGATTGGCGGGGTGATGCCGGCCAGGTTGGTCAGGAAGGGAAGACCGAAGCTCGAGAAGGCGCGCCGGTAGCGGGCGTGGAGCTCGAGGCGGTAGCGCCACTGATGCTCGGCCCAGCGCACGCGCCGCGACAGCCCCGGGCGGTCCACGCTCCCTCCCGGGCGGGGGGCGTCCTCTGCGGACCAGCCGAAGGCCGCGAGGGCGGACTCCTCGTAGCCGATGCACCAGGGCGGGTCGTTCGAGGTGCAGAAGATCGTCTCGTCGTCGAGCTGCAGGGCGATGATCGCTCCAGAGGGGCCGGTGTGGGGTGCGAGCACCGCCGCCACCGCATCCAGCCACTCGGCGGCGCGCTCCTGGAACCGGGCGCTGTAGGGCGCGGGGAGCTCGCTCGCATCGTACTCCCACACGACAGGGTCGCCGCGGTGGTCGAGGGCGGCGGGGAAGCCGGGTGCGAAGGAGGGCGAGACGTCGTCGGGCAGTCCGCCGATGTTCAGCTCGGAGTGCACGAACGGGCCCGGTTTGGCGATGATGAACAAGCCCAGCTCGCAGACGAGGTCCAGGAAGGAGACCAGATCGCGGCTGTCCTTGGTCTCGCCGCTGAAGTCGAAGGAGCGCCCGCCGTCTTCGCCCCCTCGTTGGTGGTGCCTCCAGGGCACGTAGACGCTGATCGTGTTGATCCCCATCGCGCGCAGCTTCTCCAGGCGATCCCGCCAGACGTCCCTCCGCTCGCGGAAGTACTGGTAGTCGCTGGCGACGACGAAGAAGGGCTCGCCGTCGCGATGGAAGCGACCGTCGAGGTAGCACAGCCGCCCTCCGCTCATCGCAGGAACCAGTAGAGGAGCACGTAGGGGACGACGATCACCAGGGCCCAAAGGCGCAGGTCGCGCCAGCGGCGCCGGTCGGGAGCATCGGCGTAGACGACCCGCGCGGGCACGAACACGACCCACGCGCTCCCGAGGACGAGCAGGGACACCGCGGCGAGGTGCCAGACCCAGGGAGGCTGGGCTGTGAGCCACGCGTCGAGAGCGCTCACGAGATTCCCTCCTCGGCGGTGAGGTGGCCCACGACCAGCCCCCGAATCCGCTCTGGGGGATCGGGCGGCGTCACGAGGCTGACGAGGACGACGGTCGCGACCGACGCGACGAAGGACCAGAACGAGATGAACAGGAACGGGTCGTTGGATGGGAAGTGGTCCTCGCCGTAGGCGGTCAACCACGCGGCCAGCCCCACGCCCCCGACGAGAGCGACGAACGCAGCCTTCCCCGTGGCACGGCGCCAAAGCACGCCGAACAGCAGGATCGCCAGAGTAGGCCCCTGGAAGAGGGAGAGCAGCGTCTGCAGGGCGACGTAGATCGTCTCGAAGCGCTCGATGACCGGCGCGGTGAAGCCGGCCGCGACGATGAACACGACCGTCAGCACCCGGCCCAGGCGCAGCTCCTCCCGAGGCGAGGCCGGCGGCTTCCCCAGGGCCGCGCGGGCGCGCCCGTAGAAGTCGGTCAGGGTGACCGTCGTCGACGAGTTCAAGTACGAGTCCACGCTCGACATCAACGCGGCGAAGAACGCCGCGAAGACGAGGCCGGTCAGGCCCGTGGGCAGGACCTCCACGATCATCTTCGGCACGGCCTGGTCGGGGTCCTCGAGCTCAGGATGGGCCGCCAGGGCGGCGAGGCCGGGAAGGAACACCAGGACCGGCACGAACAGCTTGCACAGGGCGGCGAAGAGCATGGCCGCCTTGGCGTCCCACTCGCTGCGCGCCGCCATGGTGCGCTGGATGACGGCCTGGTTGCCGCAGAAGTACGCGGTCGAGAGCACCATCCCCAGGCCGAAGACGATCCCCGACCACGGGTAGGGCTTGTCGGTGTCGTGAGGCAGCAGCAGGGCGAAGTGGTCGTCCGTGCGCGGCCCCAGGGCGCTCACCTTCTCGACGAGGCCGCTGATCCCGCCGACCTCGGCGAGGCACAGGACCACGAGGGCGGTGAACCCCACGAACATCACGATCATCTGCATCGCGTCGGTGATGATCACCGCCCGCAGCCCGCCGGTGGTGGTGTAGAGGCCGACGATCGCGACGGTGACCCAGATGGCCAGGGTCGTGTTCCAGCCGAGCACTCCGCCGAGGAACACGGCGGACATCCACAGCATCAAGGCCAGCATCGCCAGGAGGAAGCCGAGCCAGATCGCCGCTTGGACGAGCTGCACGCCGACGCCGTAGCGCCGCCCGAGGAACTCGGGGATCGTGTAGACGCGCGAGCGATAGAGGTAGGGAACGAACAGGAAGGCCACGATGACCATGGCGGGCATCGAGCCGATCCAGTCGAAGTTCGCCTGGGCCACGCCGTAGCGGTACGCGCCTCCGGCGCCCGAGATCATGTCGATGGCGCCGATGTCGCTGACGACGATCGACATCCCGATGGCCCAGAAAGGCAGGGACCGGCCTCCGACGAAGAAGTCGCCGCCGGAGTGGACGCGGCGGCCGGCGAGGACCCCGATCACCAGGACGGCGCCCAAGTAGAGCAGCACCACGACGAGATCGAGGGGCTGGAGCACGGCCGAGACGGTACGGTATGCCCTCGATGATCTCTGCCCTCCTGACCGCCATTCTCGCCGCGAGCGGCCAACAGGAACCCGCCGATCGAGTGCCCGTCGTCGTGGGCCGGTTTGCCGAGCAAGTCGCGCGCGAGGTGCCCGCCGACTCGACCGTGCCGGAACGGCCCGGCAGCAAGGTCGCACGCCTCGGCAAGCTCACCGCCGAGGCTCGAGCCGATGGGCTTTGGCTCGGCGCCGACGGTGAGGCGCCTTCGCGCCTCCTGCCAGCCGACGACACGCGGCGCTGGGCACCTGTCGAGGTGGGCGCCGTACACTTCGACGCCTTGGGCCGCCTGTGGTTCGGCTCCCCCCAAGGGCTGGGTCGGCTCGCCGAAGACGGCTGGCGGCTGTGGACCGGCGCCGACGGGCTCCCCCATGCGGGCGCGACCTGCATCTCCAGCGAGCCCGACGGGACGGTCTGGATCGGCACCGGGCGCGGCGTCATCCGCTTCGACGGCGAGACGTTCGAGCTGCGCCGCGGCCGCCGCTGGCTGCCCGACGATCGCGTCGAGGCCGTCGCCGCCGACGGCGAGGGCGCGTGGATCTGGACCGGAGCGGGCGTGACGCGCATCGAGCTCGTGCCGACGACGCTGGCCGAGAAGGCGCGCTTCTTCGAGGAGGAGATCGACCGCCGCCACCGCCGGACTCCTCTCGGATTCGTCCACTCCGTCCACTGTCCACGGCCCGGCGACCCGACCGGCGCCGTGCAGACCGACTCGGACAACGACGGCCTGTGGACCTCGATGTACGGCGCCGGGGAGTGCTTCGCGTTCGCTGCGACCGGCAGCGCCGACGCCCGCCGCCGGGCGCGCGCCGCCTTCGCGGCCCTGCGCTTTTTGGGCGATGTGACCCAGGGGGGGGAGCACCCCGCTCCGGTGGGATTCGTGGCGCGGACCATCCTGCCTGCGAGCGGACCCGACCCCAACGTCGGCCGCCTGGAGCGGGACCGCCACACCCGCGAGACCGAGGACGCGCGCTGGAAGCTGCTGGACCCGCGCTGGCCGCTCTCCGCCGACGGAGAGTGGTATTGGAAGGGCGACACGAGCTCGGACGAACTCGACGGCCACTACTTCTTCTACCCGCGCTACTTCGATCTGGTCTGTCGCACCGACGAAGAGCGCGCGGAAGTGGTCGCGGTCGTGCGGCGACTGACCGACCACCTGATCGACCACGGTTTCCGGCTGGTCGACCACGACGGGAAGCCGACGCGCTGGGGGCACTTCGCCCCCGAGGACCTCAACGACGACCGGGACTGGTGGGAGGAGCGCGGCCTGAACTCGCTCTCGATGCTCTCCTACCTCAAGGTCGCCGAGCACATGACCGGCGAGGACCGCTATCGCGAGGTCGCCCGCACGTTGATCGACGAACACGGCTACGCCGCCAACGCCCTCTGGCCCAAGTTCCACGCCGGGCCGGGGTCGGGCAACCAATCGGACGACGAGATGGCGATCATGGGGCTGTACAACCTCGTCCTGTACGAGGACGACCCGGAGCTGCGCCAGATCTACCTGCGCAGCGCCAGGCGCTACCACCGCCTCGTGGCCGCCGAGCGCAACCCGCTGTTCCACTTCCTGTTCGCCGGTGCCTTGCGCGAGAACGACGCCTGGGAGGACTCCTGGGGCCGGGACCCGATCCAGCCGCAGCCCGAGTGGCTCGCCGACTCGATCGACACCCTGCGGCGCTTCCCGCGCGACCGTTTCACCTGGGGATTCGTGAACTCCGACCGCCTCGACGTGGTCTTCCTTCCCGACTGGATGCGCCTGGGGCGCTCGGGCGGCAAACGAGGCACGCTGCGCGACGGCAAGGTCCTGCCCGTCGATGAGCGCTTCGTGGGCTACTGGAACCACGATCCCTGGAGCCTGGATTCGGGCGGCAACGGTCGCGGCCTGTACGACGGCGCGGCCTTCCTGCTCCCCTACTACGCCGGGCTCCACCACGGTTTCCTCGCCCTCGAGGACGCCGTCGGCGCGTCAACCCCCAGGTGAGGGCGCGCCCGCGGCCTTCAGGGCCGCGTCGAGCGCCGCCCCGCCGCCCTCGGTGTCACACAGACGGAACAGCTCGTAGATCGGGCGCGGTCGGTCGGGGGTCGCCACCGAGCCGGGCTCGCGCGTCCACAGCCCCAGATTCAGACCGAACTCCGCGGAGTGGTCGACGTGGCGGTGGAGGATCAGGGCGTCCACTCCATCGAGACCGGCGACCTTGCGCCAGGACCAGGCGAAGCCGGCCGCCTGGTCTCGTGCCCCGTCGGGGCCGTCGGTCGCGTGGAAGCCCTGCTCGGAGCAGATCACCCGCCGCGGCCGACCGTCCCAGGTCAGCTCCTCGCGGCCGAGGTACTCCGTCAGCACCTCGAGGTTCTTGAAGGTGACGCGCGGGGAGTCGGGGCCGGGCAACGCGCTCTCGTCCTCCCAAACCCGCGGATCGAAGAGGTTCTCCGGGTAGGGATGGAAGGCGACGTGCCAGGGGTAGTCGCCGCCCTCGCGAGCGACGGCGGCGAAGCGGTCGAGGAGTGCGCGACCCGGCAGGGACTGATCGGCCTCCCCGGCCGCGAAGCGTGCCTGCCAGTGGTGCTCGAGGGAGATGTAGACGCGCGCGTCCGGGCGGCGGGCGCGGACCTGCTCGTAGACGATGCGAACGGCCCGCTCGTACTCCGAAGCCACGCGCTCCAGCTTCGCCCGTCCCAGGTTGTGCCACCACCAGTGGCTGTTCACCTCGTTCCCCACGATCCAGCCCCAGACGCTGGGGCGCTGCGGCTCCGACGAGTTGTAGCGATCCGCGAGGAAACCCACGGCCGCGCGCAGGAAGCGGCGACCACGCTCGGTGTTCGCGTTGAGCGCCGCCAGGCGGTGAGGCATCGCCGGATCCGCGTCGGGGTGCAGGACGACGCCGTCGCGCTCGGAATCACCGGTGGCTCGGGCAAGGAGGATCAGGTAGACGACGGCGCCGGCCTCGCTCAGCGCTCCGATTCGGGCATCGAGGCCGGCCACCGCGTCGGCACGGAAGTGGAAGAGGTCGCCGCCCTCGGACACCGCGTGGTCCCCTTCTCGGGGAGTGAGCGTCCACAGGTGGCCCAGCTGCACGTTGAAGGTTGCGTGCCGAACGCCGAGGCGGAGCGCGTCATCGGTCATCTGGACCTGCAGCCCCTTCTTGGAGCCGGGGTCGGGGAACGGCTCGGGCTCCTGCGGTTGCCCCACGAGCAACAACGAGAAGAACGTGATGGCACGGAGCATGTCCCGAGCATACTCCATGTCCGCAACCCAGAACCGCAGAGCCGGCGCGGCGCTGCCAGGTGGAGGCGATCAGCCCCCGACGCACGCATTGACCGTGAGGTCGAACACGTCGAAGTTGCGCAGGTCTCCGCGGGCACGGGCCTCGCCCGCCTCCGAGAGGGGGTGGGAGACGAGCAGCGGCACCATCTCCTCGTAGCGCCCGCCGTGGGAGCGCAGGCCGGAGGCGACCTCGCTCAGATCGTGGCCCGCGGCGCGGCGACCCAGGACGACGTCGCGCGCCGAGAGCACCACCAGGTCGCCGATGCGGTCCGCGGGCAGCTCGAGCAGGGCCGCCGCCCGGGCTCGGTCGTAGACCTCGGTGATGCCCTCGATGGACGTCAGGCGTTCGAACACCTCCGGCGCGCGCGCCGGCTCGTCGAGGTGGACGACCGCGTAGGAGCCCAGGGCGCCATGGTGGGTCACGTAGGGGTCGGTGATCGGCAGGATCACGCGCACGCCGTCACCGAACTCGGCGGCCAGGCGGTCCTCCAGGAAGATCACGTTCGGCGATCCGTCACAAGCCTGCTTGGCGTTCATCCCATGGTCCGCCGTGATGCCGATGACCGCACCGAGCTCGAGCATGCGGCCGAGCTCGGCATCGAGCTCGGCGTAGAACTCGACGGCGACGGGGTCGTCGGGGGCGTGCTTGTGCTGGATGTAGTCGGTCAGTGAGAGGTACAGGAAGTCCGCTAGGCCTCGCTCGATGAGCGCGGTACCCGCCGCCATGACGAAGGTGCTCGCCTGCGCGCTGTAGATCCCCGGCGCGGGCTGACCGACGAGCTCCTCGACGTCACTCAGGCCGTTCTCCGGCTCGGTCGCCTCGGCGGCCTTCTCGGCGGAGAAGGCGATGCCCGTGAGGTCGTGGGAGAGGATGTTGCGCAGCTTGTCCTTGGAGGTGACGACCGCGACGCGCCGCCCGGCTCGCGCCGCGTCCGCGAGGAGCGTTCCGGTCCGCAGGTAGGCCGCGGCGTTCATCATCACCTCCTCGCCCGTGTCCGGATCGAGGAAGAAGTTGCCCGAGATGCCGTGCTCGCTAGGCGGTACGCCGGTGACGATCGAGGCGTTGTTGGTGTTGGTGAACGCCGGAAGCGCCCCCCGGCACAGCCCCCGATAGCCCTCCACGGCCATGCGCTGCATGGCCGGGATGCGGCCGAGGGCCATCGCGGAGTCGAGGTACTCATCCGCGCAGCCGTCGATGCAGACGACGACGATCGGTCGGGCCGGCGGTGCGTAGCGACGCCCGTTCGTCTCGAAGGATTCGCGTGAGATTGCGGCCATGGCGGCGGGTATCCTAGCCGAATGGCCGAGATCAGAGGCATGCTCAGCGTCGACGAGCTGGCGGATCGAGTCTCCCGCGACGAGATCGAGACGGTGCTCGTCGTGTTCACCGATCACTACGGGCGCCCGATGGGCAAGCGCTTCGATGCGGGCTTCTTCCTCGAGGACGCAGTCGCCCACGGCGCCCACGCCTGCGACTACCTGTTGACCGTGAACATGGCCATGGATCCCGTCGAGGGGTTCGCGTTCGCCAACTGGGAGTCGGGCTACGGGGACGTCCACCTGCGCTGCGATCTCGACACCCTGCGCACGGCGAGCTGGCTCGACCGCACTGCGCTCGTGCTGTGTGACGTGGAGGACCCCGCCGGCGAGGGCCTGCTCTCGATCGCGCCGCGCTCGATCCTGCGCCGGCAGGTCGAGCGGGCGGCCCAGATGGGCTTCGAGGCCCAGGCCGGCTCCGAGCTCGAGTTCTACATGTTCCACGACACCTACCGGCAGGCCCACGAGAAGGCCTACCGGGACCTGACCGCGTCGGGCTGGGCGATCGAGGACTACCACATCCTCCAGGGCACGCGCGAAGAGGAGTTCGTCGGCGCCGTGCGCCGGCACCTGCGCGACTCCGGCGTCCCGGTCGAGAACTCCAAGGGCGAGTGGGGGCACGGCCAGCACGAGCTGAACGTGCGCTACGCCGACGTGCTCACCATGGCCGACCGCCATTGCGTCTACAAGCAGTGCGTGAAGGAGGTCGCCGTCGCCCAGGAGCGCAGCGTGACCTTCATGGCCAAGCCCTCCGCGGAGCAGGCGGGCTCGTCGTGCCACATGCACCTCAGCCTGTGGCGGGACGGCGCAAACGCCTTCCCCGGAGACTCGCGCCTTGGCGAGATCCACTGCTCCGACGAGTTCCGCTGGTTCCTGGGAGGCTGGATCGCCCGCACGCCGGAGCTGATGGCCTTCTACGCGTCCACGGTCAACGCCTACAAACGCTATCAGGCCGGCTCCTGGGCCCCGACGCGCCTGGCCTGGAGCTACGACAACCGAACGGCGGGCTTCCGCGTCGTGGGCGGCGGGCCGAGCCTGCGGATCGAGTGCCGCGTCCCCGGCGCGGACGTGAACCCCTACCTCGCCTACGCAGCCGCGCTGGCCGCGGGTCTGGACGGGATCGCCAACCGCACCGAGCCGCCGCCGATCTTCGAGGGCGACGTGTACGCCTCCGATCAACCAACGGTCCCCGCCAGCCTCGCTGAGGCGACCGAGCTGTTCGCCGCCAGCGCCTTCGCGCGCGCGGCCCTGGGAGACGAGGTCGTCGATCACTACGTCCACTTCCTGCGCAACGAGCAGGCGGAATACGACCGCGCCGTGACCGACTGGGAGCGCGCGCGCTACTTCGAGCAGATCTGAGCGATTCTCCGATGAGACTCGAGAACAAGGTGGCGCTGGTCACGGGCGCCTCGAACGGCATCGGCAGGGAGACCGCCCTGCTCTTCGCGTCCGAGGGCGCCAGCGTGGTGGCCGCGGACATCCAGGACGAGGCGGGCGCCGCGGTCGTGACCGAGATCGAGGCGGCCGGCGGGACGGCGCGCTTCGTCCACGCCGACGTCTCCTCCGCAACCGACAGCGAGCGCATGGTGGCCGAAGCCGAGGCGGCCTTCGGGCGCCTCGACGTCTTGTTCAACAATGCCGGCATCATGGACGGGCGCGATTCCGACGCCGTCGGGACCGAGGAGGATGTCTGGGACTTGACCATGTCGGTCAACCTCAAGGGGGTCTACCTCGGCTGCAAGTACGGCATTCCGGCCCTGCGCCGGGCCGGGGGCGGCTCGGTCATCAACACCGCCTCGTTCGTGGCGCTTTTGGGCGCGGCGACGCCCCAGCTCGCCTACACCGCCAGCAAGGGCGGCGTGTTGGCCCTGACGCGCGAGCTCGCGGTCGTCCACGCCCGCGAGAACATCCGGGTCAACGCCCTCTGCCCCGGCCCCCTGCGCACGGAGCTGTTGATGAGCTTCCTCGACACCGAGGAGAAGAAGCAGCGCCGCCTCGTCCACGTGCCGATGGGGCGCTTCGGCGAGGCGTCGGAGATGGCCCGCGCAGCCCTGTACCTCGCCGGCGAGGACTCGTCCTACGTCACCGGCGCGACCTTCACGGTCGACGGCGGCATCACCGCCGCCTACGTCACGCCGGAGTAGATCCGGCGCCCGTCAGGGGGCGGAGCGCAGGTGGACGGCCTTGCGCCGGGTCAGGTGGTGGAAGCCGTAGGGTGAGAGGGTCGAGCCCTTGCCGCTGTCCCCGACGCCGGTCCACGGCAGGCAGGGATCGAGGAAGTCGCAGCGGTTCTGGAAGACCGTGCCCGTGCGGAGCCCGCGCACGAAGCGCTCGGCGAGCGCGTCGTCGCACGTCCAGACCGACGCCGTCAGCCCGAATGGCGAGTCGTTCATGAGCGCGAGCGCCTCTTCGTCGCCGGTGACGGCCCGCACCGGCAGGAGGGGGCCGAAGCTCTCCTCCTGCATCACAGCCGAGTCCTGCGGGCAGTCGGCGAGCAGGGTCGGCGGGAAGAACCGATCATCCGATCGCTTCCCGCCGCACAGCGCCCGCGCGCCGGCGGCGAGGGCCGCGCCGACCTGCCCCTCCAGGAAGTCCACGGCCGAGGAGCGCACCATCGGGCCGAGGGTCGTCTCCTCGTCGAGGGGGTCGCCCATGCGGTAGGCCTCCATCAGCGCCGTGGCGCGCTCGAGGAAGTCCTCATAGAGGCTCTCGTGCACGTAGACCCGCTCGACCGCGCAGCAGGACTGTCCGGCGTTGTAGCACGCGCCGTCGACGATGTTCCCGACGGCGAACGCGAGATCCGCGTCGGCGGCGACGTAGGCCGGATCCTTGCCGCCGAGCTCGAGGCCGACGTCGATGAAGCGCTCGCTCGCGGCCCGCTGCACGGCGCGGCCACCCTCCACCGACCCGGTGAAGGCCACGTGAGCCACGCGGGGATCGCCGATCAGGCGCGCGGTCTCCTCGTGGGTGGTCTGGATGCTCGTCACGAGCCCCGCCGGCTCGACGGCGGCAAAGGCGCGCTCGAAGTGCACGCCGCACAGGGGCGTGGTGCGGCTGTGCTTGAGGAGCACCGAGTTGCCGGCGAGCAGCGCGGGGACGATGACGTTGATCGGGATCAACAGGGGGTAGTTCCAGGCCGCGAGGTTGAAGACGACCCCCAGGGGATCGTGCTCGATGCGGAAGCGCAGGCCCTCCTTGTCGGGCAGCACCTCCGGCGCCAGGACGCGCTCGGCGATCGAGAGGGTGTACTGGGCGCGGTCGAACATGCCGCCGAGCTCCCCACGCGCCTGGGCGAGGGGCTTGCCCATCTGGAGCGTGATGTCCCGCGCAACCTCCTCGGCATGCTCGCGGAAGTACTCGAGCGCCGCCGCCACCCGGCGCGCGCGCTCGCAGACCTCCAGCGCGCTCCAAACCTGCTGAGCCTGGGTGGTCCGCTCCAGACGGGCGTCCAACGCGACGCCCGCGTCCAGCGCGATCTCGCAGACGGTCTCGCCGGTGTAGGGGTTCTGTACGATCAAGCCGAGGCCTTCCTCGTCGCAGACGGTACGGCGGGGAGGTTGCGATTCCCAGGGGTCCGATCCAGGGTCCCGCCGCCGCTGGCCGGCACCCGCCGGGGACAGCAGGCGCTAGAATCCGCGGGCCGCCCCTCGCCCCACTTGCATGTCCCACCCATGACGAGCTTCTTCGACTTGACCGATCGCGTGGCCGTCGTCACCGGCGGAGCGCGCGGTATCGGCCGCGCCGTCGTCGAGCGCTTCCTCGCCGCCGGCGCGAAGGTGGCCGTGGTGGACCGCGAACGGGAGGAGGCGACGCGGCTCGCGGAGGAGCTCGCGGTCGACGGCGCGCGCCTGCGGTCGATCGCGACCGACGTGACCGCTTCGGGCGAGGTCGATGCCATGGTCGGGGAGGTCACCGCGGCCTGGGGAGGCCTGGACATCCTGGTCTGCTCCGCCGCCATCGTCGGGCGCAACGCCTACGCCTGGGAGACGAGCCCCCAGGAGTGGCGCGAGGTGCTCGACGTCAACCTGACCGGGGTCTGGCTCTGCAACCGCGCCGCACTCGGCCCGATGCGCGAGGCCGACTACGGCCGCATCGTCAACATCGCCTCGATCGCCGGCAAGGAGGGCAACCCCAAGCTCGGCCCCTACTCCGCCTCCAAGGCGGGCGTGATCGGCATGACGAAGTCCCTGGCCAAGGAGGTGGCCGACACCAATGTCCGAGTGCACTCGGTGGCCCCCGCGGTCATCCAGACGCCGATGCTCGACCAGGTGAGCCCCGAGACGGTCCGCTACATGGTCTCGAAGATCCCCGTCGGACGGACCGGGACGACCGAGGAAGTCGCGGGCCTCGTGCACTACCTCGCCAGCGAGGAGAGCAGCTTCACGACCGGCTCCTGCTTCGACGTCTCCGGAGGTCGAGCGACCTACTGACCCCAGCGCCCCGACGAACGGATGAGAACCGCACGATGAAACGCATCTCCATCGGATCTTGGGCCTACACCATCGGCCCCTACCAGGACGATCCGGTGCCCTTCGAGGCCGTCGGCGCGCGCCTGCAGGGGCTCGGCTTCGACGGGCTGGAGCTGGGCGGCTTCCCGCCCCACCCCAACCCCACAGACCTCCCGGAGACCGAGCAGCGCCAAGCGGTCCGTGAACGGATGGCCGAGTGGGGCCTGGAGTTCAGCGGCCTCGCCGCGAACCTGTGGGGCGAGCACCTCGTCGACACAGACGACGCCACGCCCTACGTCGAGGAGTTCACGCGCAACTGCCGCTTCTGCAACGACCTGGGGATCGAGGTGATCCGCGTGGACGCCGTCCAGCCGCCCACGATCCTCGAGGCGGTCGAGCGCGAGACCGCCATGGAGCGCGTCACCCGCACCTGGAGCCGCTGTGCGGAGATCGCGGCGGACCACGGCCTGCGGGTCTGCTGGGAGTTCGAGCCCGGGTTCGCCTTCAACAAGCCCACCGACATCGTCGAGGTCCTCGACCGAGTCCCGGCGGAGAACTTCGGCGTCCTCTACGACACGAGCCACGGCCACATGTGCGCCGTGGTCGGCGCACGCCAGCCCGGGGAGCGGGAGACCCTCGCGGGCGGCCAGGTCGAGCTCATCCGCCGCCTCTCGGGACGCATCAACCACATCCACCTGATCGACTCCGACAACACCTGCCACAAGGACGCCCAGGGCCAAGACGAGACGTCCATGCACCTCCCCTTCGGCCGGGGGGTGGTCGACTTCCCGCCCATCCTCGAGGCGTTGGCGGCCGAGGACGTCGGCCACGACTGGTGGACCATCGACCTGTGCTTCTGGCCGGACGCCTGGGAGGCGACGGAGCAGTGCAAGCGAACCGTCGACGAGTTCGTCGCGACCCATACCTGAGCGAAGCGGTCCTCGATGCCTGAACCTCTGAACGTCGGGATGGTCGGCTACGGCTTCATGGGCAAGGCCCACTCGAACGCCTACCTGAAGGTCTCCCGCTTCTTCCCCGAGCTCGAGCGGCGACCGGTCCTCAAGTGCCTCTGCGGGCGCAACGCCGACAAGGCGTCGGCGTTCGCCCGGCGTTGGGGCTACGAATCGGTCGAAACCGACTGGCGCCGCCTCGTCGAGCGCGACGACGTCGACCTGATCGACATCGGCACCCCCAACGACAGCCACCGGGACATCGCCCTCGCCGCCGCGGCGAACGGGAAGTGGGTGCTGTGCGAGAAGCCGTTGGCGATGAACGCAACCGAGGCGGAGGAGATGGCCCGGACCGTGGAGGCCGCCGGGGTGCCGAACATGGTCTGGTTCAACTACCGGCGCGTCCCCGCCGTGGCGCTGGCGCGCCAGGTCGTCGACGAGGGGCGCATCGGACGGCCCTTCCACTACCGCGCCGCCTACCTGCAGGACTGGACGATCGCCGAGGACGTGCCGCAAGGCGGCGAGACGCTCTGGCGCCTGGACGCCGCGGTCGCGGGCTCGGGGGTGACCGGGGACCTGTTGGCCCACTCGATCGACACGGCCATGTGGCTGAACGGTCCGATCACGCGCGTCAGCGCCGACACCCAGACCTTCGTCGCCGAGCGCCTCCATCAGGAGACGGGCCAGGTCCAGCCGGTCGGCATCGACGACGCCTGCATGTTCCTGGCGCGCTTCGCCAACGGCTCGATGGGAACGTTCGAGTCGACGCGCTATGCGCGGGGGCGCAAGAACCACAACACGTTCGAGCTGAACGGCGCCGACGGCGCGGTCCACTTCGATCTCGAGGATCCCCAGTATCTCGACTTCTTCGAGCACACCTCGCCGGAGACCGGCCGCAAGGTGAGCGAGCACCTGACCGGTTGGAGGCGCATCCACGTGACGGGCTCGGAGCATCCCTACATGGACAAGTGGTGGGTCCCCGGCTGCACGATCGGCTACGAGCACACCTTCATCAACGCCCTGGCGGACTTCCTCGCCGCGGCCGCCGAGGGGCGCTCGCCGCAGCCCGACTTCCGCTGCGCCCTCCAGACCCAGCGGGTGTGCGATGCAGTCTTGGAGTCGGCGGAGAGCGGAGCCTGGGTAGAGACGGGAGCGCAGCTTTGAAGATCGGGATGAACATGCTGCTGTGGGCGCCGGTCGTCGGCGAGGAGCACTTCCCGCTGTTCGAGCGCCTCAAGCAGACGGGATTCGACGGGGTGGAGATCCCCATCCACGAGAACGCCGTCGAGGACTACCGCAAGCTGGGCGATCACCTCGACTCCCTGGGGCTAGAGCGCACGGGAACGCTCGCGCTCCCACCACACCAAGACCCCATCAGCGCCGACGCGGGCGAGCGGGCCGCGGCCCTGGAGCGCATGCGCGGCGCGGCGGAGCGCACGGCGGCCCTGGGCGGCACGGTCATCGCCGGTCCGTTCCACTCCGCCTACGCGGTCTTCTCGGGCGCGGGGCCTACCGCGGACGAGAAGCGGCGCTCGGCCGAGGTCATGCACGCCTCGGCGGAGGCCGCCGGTGCGGCCGGCGTCTCGCTGGCTTGCGAGTTCCTCAACCGCTTCGAGTGCTACCTGCTCAACACCGCCGCCGACGCCCGCGAGCTCGTGCGCGCCGTCGATCATCCCTCCTTCTCGATGCTCTACGACACGCACCACGCACACATCGAAGAGCAAGATGTCGCGGACGCCATCCTCTCCAGCGCGACCGAGATCGGTCACGTGCACGTCAGCGAGAACGACCGCGGGGTCCCCGGGCGCGGCCTGGTGGACTGGGCGACGACCTTCCGCTGCCTGAAGGAGATCGGCTACGACGGGTGGTTGATGATCGAGGCCTTCTCGCGCCTCGATCCACAGTTCGCGGCTGCCGTCCACATCTGGCGTGACTTCTCCAACGACCCCGACGAGGTGCAGCGCGACGGCTTCACCTTCGTGCGCGACCGCTGGGCCGAGCAGGGCTGATCCCGCCTGGGGAGGTGCGGAGCCGTTCCGCAGCGGCACGATCCCAGGCGCCTAACCCGGATCGGGGTGTGCTCCTTTCGCCGCGTGTCTGGTACACAGAGGCCCTTGGACTGCTCGAACGGCGCCGCCGCACGGCGTTCGATCCCTGATCGGCGCGCACGCGCCGCACACCGCTGCCAACCCCAAGGAACCCATGAGCACCATCGTCAAGGGCGAGGACCTGACCGCCAGAGAGAAGCGCTTCCTGTTCTGGGCCAGCTTCCTGTCCCTCACCGCAGCCGGCTTCGGTTTCTCGTTCCGGGTCGCCATGCAGGGCACCTACGGCGCGGAGCTCGACCTGACCCAGCAGCAGGTCGGCCAGATCTTCGGCGCCGCCCTGTGGCCCATCGCCCTGACGATGATCGGGTTCAGCCTGCTCGTCGACAAGACCGGCTACAAGGCGCCGATGATCGGCGCCTTCGTGCTCCAGGGGATCTCCGGCGTGGGGACGTTCCTGGCCGACAGCTACGGGTCGCTCTACGCCTTCGCCCTCTGCGCGGGCCTCGGCCACGGCATCGTCGAGGCGGTCATCAACCCGATCTGCGCCGCTGTCTACCCCAAGGAGAAGACCAAGTGGCTGACGATCCTGCACGCCGCCTGGCCCGCGGGACTGGTCGCGGGAACGCTCTGCATCATCGGCGCGGAGAAGGTGACCGGCGGCCTGGATTGGAACGTGCACGCCCTGTGGATCATCCTGCCGGTGATCGCCTACGGGATCATGTACCTGCCCTGCAAGTTCCCCGTCGACGAGCGCGTGCAGGCCGGCGTTCCCTACATGGAGATGCTGCGCCAGGTCGGCTTCCTCGGCGCGGCCCTCGCCTCCGTGCTGGTCATCTACGAGGTCGGCAACCAGTTCTTCACCCTCAGCGGGGCGACGCTACCCGCGAACTGGTTCAACACCAGCCTGATCGCGGGCCTGGTCGTGGGCGCCGCCTTCGGCGTGTTCGTGCGCGGCCTGGGCAAGCCGCTCTTCTTCTTGATGTGCCTCTTGATGATCCCCGTCGCCACCGCCGAGCTGGGCACTGACGGGTTCAT
Organism: Planctomycetota bacterium; assembly: GCA_030746555.1. Taxonomy (GTDB): domain Bacteria; phylum Planctomycetota; class UBA1135; order UBA1135. Next base: position 25,843 of record JASLMK010000109.1, read on the forward strand.
CAAGGAGCTGATGACGCCGGTGCTCGAGGGCCGCAGGATCGATCCCGCCTTCGCACTCGTGTTCTCCGCGACGATCATGCTCGTCCTGCGGGTCTTCGCCGGCGGCATCCTGAGGTTCTTCAGCCCGCCGGGGCTCCTGTGCCTGAGCGGCATCTTCTCTGCGATCGGCCTGTACTGGCTCTCGGGTGCGGCCGGCATGGCGGTGTTCATCGCCTTCGTCCTCTACGCCCTCGGCCAGACCTACTACTGGCCCTGCGTCCTCGGTTTCGTCTCCGAGCGCTATCCCCAGGGTGGCGCCCTGACCCTGAACACGGTCTCGGCCATCGGCCTCCTGTCGGCGGGCATCGTCGGCGGGCCGATCCTGGGGGTCGCGTTCGACCGTTCGATCCACGACAAGGCCGCGGACGAGCAGCCCGCCCTGGCGCAGAGCGCGACCGAGCCGGGCAGCCTGTTCTGGATGGAGCACGAGAAGATCAGCCCCGAGGCCGCCGGCGAGTACTTCGCGACCCTGCCCGAAGGGGAGCGTGCCCCCGCCGAAGAGGCCTACGCCGCCAGCAAGGCGTCTGCGGGGCGCGACGTCCTCGCCTTTGCGGTCCGCTTCCCCGCGCTGTTGTTCGTCGTCTTCGGGGCGATCGCCCTCTACTTCCGCGCACGCGGCGGCTACAGGCCGATCGAGCTGCAAGCGCACGAGTAGGGCTCGAGCTTCAGTACTCGATCGGCTGCTTCAGCGAGGCCCACGGCTCGTCGCGGAAGACGTCGACCACCATCGGCTCGGCGAAGGCCGCCGAGCCGAGGATGGCGAGGAAGACGCAGGGCTCATCGAAGACGTTGTAGGTGCCGTGCACGGCGTCGGTCGGAACGTGCGCCACCTCGCCGGGCCCGAGGACGCGCCGCTCGCCGTCCACCCATTGCTCCGCGCGACCCTCGAGGAAGTAGAGCGCCTCCTCGAAGTGCGGATGGCGGTGGAACTGGTGGGCCTCGCCCGGCGGCATGCTGACGCGGACGAGCATCAGGTGCTCACTGGCGGTCAGCTTTGGGCGCACGAGCCACTCGTGGGGGCCCCAGGGGAGCCGCTCGACCTCGACGTCCGGTGTCGAGACGAAGCGCAGGCACTCGGAGCCGCACACGCCTAGCCCCCCGACGGCAGCCGGATGGCCTTGAAGGTCTCGATCTGCTGCTTGATGGCGACCTCGGTCGGGAAGCGCTCGGTGGAGCTCGCGCCGTAGAAGCCGTCGATCCCCTCCACGCGCTCGATGATGTACTCCGCGTCGGGCGGCATGGCGATCGGACCGCCGTGACAGAGGCAGATCACGTCGTCGCGCAAGGACTTGCAGGTCTCCACGATCTCCTGGATGCGGCCTACGCACTCGTCGAGGGGGCTGACCGACTCCGCGCCGATCGTCCCGCCGCTCGTGCAGCCCATGTGGGCCACGACGATGTCCGCCCCCGCCTCGGTCATGCGCCGCGCCTCGTCGGTGTTGAACACGTAGGGCGTCGTCAGCAGGTCCATCTCGCGCGCCATCGCCGTGATGTCGACCTCGAGCTGGTAGGACATGCCCGTCTCCTCGAGGGTGTCGCGGATCTTCCCCTCGATCAGCCCGACCGTCGGGAAGTTCTGGATGCCCGCGAAGCCAAGCTCCCGCAGCTCGCGCAGGAACAGGTGCGGCATCATGAACGGATCGGTCCCGCAGACCCCGGCCAGGACCGGCGTGTGCTCCACGACCGGCAACACCTCGAAGGCCATCTCCTTCACGATCTCGTTGGCGTTCCCGTAGGGCATCAGGCCCGCCGTCGAGCCCCGACCCGCCATCCGGTAGCGGCCGGAGTTGTAGATGATGATCAGGTCGATGCCGCCGGCCTCCTCGCTCTTGGCGGAGATGCCCGTGCCCGCGCCACCACCGATGATGGGCTCGCCGCGTGCGATCTGCGCGCGGAAGCGCTCGAGGATGCCCTCGCGTGAGTTGTCGTTTTCCTGGGGATTCACGAATCGTCTCCGTGGTGGGTCATCAGATCGATCAACATCCCGGCGGCCGCCTCCGCGAAGGCCGGGTCGTTCAGGTGCAGGTCGAGCTCCACGGGCTCCAGCCCGTCCACGGACCCGACGCCGGCGAAGAGCGCCGCGCGGGCCGCCTCGTCGTCGAACGGCTCGCCGGCCCGGTCGATGGCCGAGACGCCGCGGCGCGGCAGGACCACGGCGGCCGGCCCGGTCGCGGCGGCGACCTTGCGGCCGATCTCCTCGCCCAGCGCGCGGTTCTCCTGGGGCGTGGTTCGCATCAGGGTCACCGTCTCGTTGTGCCGGTAGAACAGCCGCCCCTCGAACTCGGCGGGGACCGTCTCGCGGGCGTGGAAGTTCACCATGTCCACAGCGCCCACCGAGACGACCTGCGGCACGCCGAGCTCCCCCGCGGCGGTCAGGCGCGTCGCTCCCGCCGAGAGCATGCCGCCCACGAGCTCGTCAGCGAGCTCGGTGGTCGTGATGTCCAGGACGCCGCTGACGACGCCCTCGCGCACGAGGGACTCCATCGCCTGGCCGCCGGTACCGGTGGCGTGGAAGACCAGGACTTCGAACCCGGCCTCCTCCAGCACCTCCCGAGCGCGCTCCACGCAGGGCGTCGTCACCCCGAACATGGTGGCGGCGACCAGCGGGCGGTCCTCGGCGGTCGACTCGGCCGCGGGAAGGGTCACCAGCCCGGCCATGGCGCGCGCGGCCTGGGAGAGGACGACACGGCTGACGCGGTTGACGCCCAGGATGTCGACGACCGAGTTCATCATCAGGATGTCCTTGTCGCCCACGTACTGGCGCACCTGGCCCGAGGCCAGGGTGGAGACCATGAGCTTGGGGACGCCAAGCGGCAGGGCACGCATGCAGGCCGTTCCGATCGTCGTCCCAGCCGAGCCGCCCAGGGAGAGCACGCCGGAGCACTCTCCGCGCTCGTGGGCCTCCTCGACGAGCCGGCGTGCTCCGGCGGCGGCGCGCGTGACGGCCTCGCCGCGATCCCCTCCCGCGACCATCTCCGCGAGACTGGTGCCCGCCGCCGCGAAGACTTCCTCGCGCGACAGGTCCGCGGTCACCTGGGGGGTGCCCAGACAACCAGCGTCCACCAGCCGCACCGCCACTCCCTGGGCGGCGAGCTCGCTCCGCACGAACGCCGCTTCGGCGCCCTTGGTGTCGAGGGTGGCGACGAGGAAGACGCTCATCGCCCTCCTCCCCCCGTCACCCAGCGCGCGGCATTCTGAAGGAGCCTCTGGAATGCGGGGTGCTCGTGAGCCGCCCCGTCGTGGCCCAGGGTGATGCAGGCGGTGCGACCCGCCGCCCGCTCCACGGTCCAGACGACGGGGTACTCCTCGCCGGAGTCGAGCGAGCGTCCCATGGCGACGACGTGCGTCGCCGGCCCGGCCTCGTCGGGTTGGTAGCGGTAGAGCTCGTCGGTGATCCGCAAGGTCACGGGCAGCCCTGCCGCGAGAGGGTGGGCGGTGTCGACGACGCGCACTTCGAACTCCCGGTAGGCCTCGTGGCTGCGGGCGCCGCCGCCCACCAGGCCCCGGTTGAAGGCAGGCCAGTCCGGCCAGTTGTACCAGCAGGTCGAATGGACGATCAGGAGCCCGCCTCCCGCCGCTGCGAAGGCCTCGATGGCCGCCCGGCCCGCCGCGGGCACGGGCTGGTTGTTGGTCAGGACCAGCAGATCGAGCTCCCCGAGCCTCCCGGTGAGGGACTCCGTCGAGTCGGTGTAGGTGACCTCGGCTCCCAGCCGCGAGAGGGTCGCCACGTCAGAGCCCGCGAACCAGCGCCCGAAGTCGTGGCTCGTGCCGCCGCCGACGATCAGGGTCTCGGCGGTGAGCCGGGGCGCAGCAGGATGAGCTTCCTGCGCACCCTCCTCGGTCAGCTCGGCCGTCAGGGAGACGAAGGTCGGGGCGGTGTCGCCGTCGAAGCTCTCCAGGACGACCTTCTCGACGACCTCACGCCGCAGGGGCGTGAGGGAGAAGCGACGCAACTGCCCGCGGGAAGCCCCGTCCAGGATGCCCTCGACGAGCATGGAACCGGGCACCTCGTAGGGACGGATCCAATCGGCGAACTCCTCCCCGTCTACGAGGGTCTTCACCTCGGTGTCTCCACCGGCGTAGTGCCAGGTCACTCGCACGGCGGGCGCGCGCTTCTTCGTGTAGGGGAATCCCCAGGCGGAGATGCCGCCCAGGACGTGCAGGCGCTCCAGCGCGTGCCCGACGGGGATCTCGACCCGCCTCGGTTGGTGGTTCTTGCAGTACCAGTCGCCCGCCATGCCGCCCTTGAGCACGATGACGTTGTTCCCGCTCACCGAGCGCGCCGGGTCGAGGACCGCGAACGGGATGCCGTCGGTGGCGTGGACGCCGAAGCGGGAGAACTCGAGGGTGCGGGGCTCACGCGGATCGTAGAGCCCCCTCGTCGTGCTGGCCGTCGCCACCTCGGAGAGGTCGAGCACGCGGTAGCCGGTGAACTCCGAGCGCAGCCACGAGAAGATGTCGCGCAGGCCTTCGGCGCCGATCTGCTCCAGGCCCGTCGGCATCGGCGAGCGCCCCGTGCTGGCGAAGTTCTCGATGTCCTCCCGGGCGAGCTCCACCTCCCCTCCCGAGTTGCGCAGGACGATGCTCGCATCGCTCTCGCGCACGAGAACACCGCCGAAGGTGAGCCCGTCCCAGGTGCGCGCAACGTACTCCGCGTAGCCGTCCTCCACCGTTCGATTGGGATCGAGGACGTAGGGCAGCAAGTCCTCGGGAGCGTGGACGCCCATCCCCGTCAGCTCAGGGCCGACGTTCCCGCTCGCGCTCTTGTAGGTGTGGCAGATGCCGCAGTGGATGTTGAAGAGGGCCTCGCCGCGCACGTCGTCTCCCGGCGCGCTGACGATCGGCACGAGGGCGTCGATCAGCTCGGCGAGGGCCACCGTGTCCGCCTCGTCGCGCTGGTCGAGCAGGGACTGCGCGCGCGTCGCCACCGCGGGATCGACATGGGTGCACAGCCTGAACACGCGTCCCGGTCCCAGATCGCCGGCGTCCAGCTCTCCGTCGGCGATTCGCGTCAAGAGCGCGTCCACCCATGATGAGCGCGGTAGGACCTGATGGAACGCCGCCTCGCGCAGCTTGGCGGTGAACGCGGGGAAGGCGTCCAAGAGCACGGCCGCCGCCCCAACCTCGCCCGTGCCACCCAGCATCTCGATCACCGCCAACTGCAGATCGAGGGGAACATGGGGACGCAGCAGGCCCGGGGCACACTCGATCGCTTCGGAGCGCGCCGCCGCGACCTCGAGGAGGGTCCGCAGGCAGTCTCCGCGCAGGTCGAGGGGCTGCTCCTCGTCCTCGAGGGTCTCGAGCAGGCGTCCGGTCAGCCGCTCCACATGACGCGCCAGGCCTCCCTCGCGGTCCCAGCGGGCGGCGAACGGCAGGACGCTGATCGCCACGTCCACATCGCCCACGGACAGCAGCGAGGCGAGCGCCTCCTGCAGCTCCGAACTCATGCGCGGAGTGAACGCATCCGGAAGGGAGTCCACCAATCGCTCCAGCGCCGTGCGCACCGGCCCCGGGCGCGCGGCGGCACCGGCTCCCAGGGTGATCACGAGGTCTGCGACCCGCTCGGGATCGCGGGACCGCCCGACCTGTTCGGCCAGGGCGCCGACGAACTCCTCCAGCTCCACGGCGAGGGCGCTCTCCAGCGCCACGGCGACCGCTCCGCACGGATCCGTCGCGGCGGCGCCCACGAAGGCCGACCGAGACCAGTCGTCGTCGAGCATGGGGTAGCGCGCGACCAGCGCCCTCGTGCCCGCCGCGTCGATGCCGCGATCGCCCAGGGAGATCGCCGCCTCCAGGGCCACGCGCGGATCGACGTCGCTCAAGAGGACGGCCAGGGCACCGGCGACCGCTTCGCCACCGCCCGGCCAGGTTGCGGCGATGCGGGCCGCGTTCTTGCGCACGCCTGCGGCGGCGTCGCTCAGGCCGGCCAGCAAGGCGTCTTCGGTCAGGGCGCGCCGACGAGCCAGGATCCACAGGCCGTGCACGCGCGCCGGTGCGCTGCCGCGCGCGGCCGGCTCGAGCGCGGCCCGCGCATCGGCGGAGAGGCCCTCCGCCTCGCAGAGCAGGCGTTGGGCGGTCATGCGCACCCAGCGGTTGGGGTGCTCCAGCGCCTCGACGAGGGCCGTCTCTTCGCGGTCGACCCTCGTCGTGAGCGCCCGCGCGCGGCGGTGCTGCACGCGCAGGATGCGCCCGTGGTGACGATCCCGGTCGGGACGCAGGGCGGCGTTGGTCGGCCCGTGCTGGGGGCCCCGCGTGTCGTTGTGGACCGCCGCCTGGTTGTAGAAGTCGAGCACGTACATCGCTCCGTCTGGCCCCGTGCGCAGGTGCACGGGACGGAACCACAGGTCGCGACTGCCGATGAACTCCCGCTCCCGCACGCGGCTGGCGTGGAAGGTCGCATCCAGCGGTTCGAGGTGGTCACGGTGGACGATGTTGATCGTCGGCTCGGTCACGAAGTGGTCGCCCCAGAACTCCCGCGGCCATGCCCCGCCCTCGTAGACCAGGCAGCCCGCCGCTCCGGTGAACCCGCCGACGAAGTCGATCTGCACGTAGGGGTTCCGCTCGTGCTTCACGGTCGGAAAGGCCTTCTTGTGGTCGGTGATGTCCTTCCAGGCGGGAGCGCTGCCGATCCGACCGCGCTCCAAGACGCGGTCGGGGGCGATGACGTGCCGTAGGTGCGAGCCGTTGGCCATGGTGTAGAACAGCTCGCCGTCCCAGGAGAAGTCGCAGCCCCAGGTGTTGGAGCCGTAGGACACGACCATCTCTATCGCACTTCCGTCGGGGCGAAAGCGGAACAGCCCGTTGCCGATCTTCCCGTGGTCGACTCCGTCCGCGCCGACGACGTGCCTGGAGGCGCCTCCGCTGTAGCCCTGGGTGGCGTAGATCCAGCCGTCGAGCCCCCAACGCATGTTGCTCGTCGTCGCGTGCGTGTCGCGGTAGCCGAACCCCGAGAACAGGACCTCGCGCGTGTCCGCGGCATCGTCTCCGTCGGTGTCGCGCAGGAAGAGGATCTCGGGAGACTGGGTGACGATGACCCCGTCGCGATGGAGCACGAGGCTGCTGACGAGGTCGAGTCCTTCGTAGAACACCTGGCGCGAGTCCATGCGCCCGTCGCCGTCGGTGTCGCTCAGGATCAGGACTTGGTCGTGGGCGGCCACGCCCGAGAACTCCTCCTTGAACGGGTAACCGGGAGTGGCCGCCACCCACATGCGCCCGTCCGCGTCCCAGTCGATCGAGATCGGGTTGATCAAGAGCGGCTCGGCGGCGACGGTGGTGAGCTCGAAGTCCTCGTGCGCTTCCAAGGCCGCGAGGGCGTCCGCGGGCGTCCTCGGCCCTCCCTCGGGGTAGCGCAGCGCCGCCGTCTCCGCCTCCGTGACGAGCAGGTCCGCGTCGCGTCCGCCCGCCCAGGCGATTCCCCGCAACAAGAGCGTGCGGTAGGGCGCGTGGGAGAAGGTCTCGTGGAAGTGCCCCGGGATGCTCACGAAGGCCCGGTAGGCGTCCCGCTCGTAGACCCACATCTGCGGGCGGATCTCGTGGGTCGTGCGGAACGAGTTCGCGAGCACGTGCGCCCCCGGCTCGAGGTGCAGGTCGTAGTACAGCTCGTCGGTGAAGTCGAAGTTGCTGATGCCCTGGGTGATCGGGTGCTCGCGATCGGCGAAGTACAGGCCCATCTCGCCGACGTGCCACTTGGAGTGTCCGTGCTCCCACGCGCCGCCGACGACGGTTCGAAACCACTGCGGTGCGTCGCCGCACACCGCGTCGTGCAGGACGACCAAGCCGCCGCCGCGTGCGAGGTAGGCGTCCAGGAGCTCGCGGTCGGGCCCGTGGATCGAGGCCGCCTCGGCGGCGTAGAGCACCATCACATCCGTCGCCGCCAACTCGTCGGCGGTCGGGAAGCGCAGGGCCCCCCCGACCCGCGCTCCGCGCCCTCGCAGGAGTTCGATCCACTCCTCGAGGAAGCGGGGGTGATCGTGCTCGCCGGGCCCGTGGGTCTTCGCCCCGGCACGGATGAAGACCCCTAGCGCGTCCTCGGCACGCGCTTGGTCCGCGGGACAGAGAGCGAAGAGGACGAGGAGCAGGAGCGGGCGCAGCACGTGCTGGGTCATGCGGATCGGCGGCGAGGAGTCTGCGGTCGTGAGCGATTGTATCGGGGCGGGGTTTGCCGCCGTCTGCCTCCTGCATAATCTGGGGGCCAGCATGGGTTCCTGCCGAGGGGATGCGAGCGCGCGGACGGTGACCGCCCGCGCGCTTCGTCACGGTCCGGCGCTCGTCGCCGCTCTCCTCGTCTGCGTGCCGGGCGCGCTGTCGAGGGCGAGCCAGGACGCCGACGACGACCGGCTCGATCGCGACTACGCCGAGGAGCTGCCCCGCATCGCCCCGCTCTCGACCACCCAGGCCCTGGAGCGGTTCTCCTTGGCCCCGGGCTTCTCGATCGAGCTGGCCGCCCGCGAGCCGCGCGTCGTGGACCCCGTCTCCATGGCCTTCGACGCCGAAGGCGCCCTGTTCGTGGTGGAGATGCGCGGCTACTCCGAACAGCGGGACGCCGCCGCGGGTCGCATCCGGCGGCTGGTCGACGGAGACGGAGACGGCACGTTCGAGAAGAGCACGGTCTTCGCCGAAGGTCTGCGCTGGCCGACGGCGATCGCGTGCTACGACGGGGGCGTGTTCGTAGGCGCGGCGCCCGACATCCTCTTCCTCGCCGACACGGACCGGGACGGCCGCGCCGATCGGCGCGAGGTCGTCTTCACCGGCTTTGGGATCGGCAACGTCCAGGGCCTCCTGAACAGCTTCCGCTGGGGTCTCGACTGCCGTATCCACGGCGTCACGAGCAGCTCGGGGGCATCGGTCCTGCCCGCTGCCGATCCGCGCGCGAAACCCCTGCGCCTGCGCGGGCGGGACTTCTCGTTCGACCCTAGGACCAGGTCCATCAGGGCGGAGAGTGGAGGGGGTCAGCACGGCGCCTGCTTCGACGACGAGGGGCGACGCTTCGTGTGTTCCAACTCCGACCACGCGCAGCAGATCCTGTTCGCCGATGCCGACGTGGCGCGCAACCCATTCCTGCGCGCGCCGAGCGCACGGATCTCGATCGCGGCGGACGGACCGCAAGCCGACGTCTTCCGCACGAGTCCGGTGGAACCCTGGAGGTTGGTCCGCACCCGCTTGCGAGTGAAGGGCCTGATTCCCGGCCCGGTCGAGCGCGGCGGTCTCTCTTCGGGCTACTTCACCAGCGCCACCGGAATCACGGTCTACCGCGGGGACGCCTGGCCGGCCACCTTCTCCGGAGCGTTGTTCGTGGGCGACGTCGGCGGCAACCTCCTGCACCGCAAGGAGCTGGTGGCGGACGGCCTGGTCTTCTCCGCCAGGCGAGCCGAGGAGCAGAGCGAGTTCCTGACCTCGAGCGACCCGTGGTTCCGCCCGGTCCAGTGCGCCAATGGACCGGACGGGAACCTCTACGTCGCCGACATGTACCGCGAGGTGATCGAGCATCCCGACAGCCTCGCACCGCTGATCAAGCGGCACCTCGACCTCACCAGCGGAGACGACCGAGGGCGCATCTGGCGCATCGTGCACACCGACGGTGCACGGCGCAGGGTGCCGCGCCTTGCGGGGGCGCCGAGCGAGCAGCTCGTCGGGCTCCTCGCCCATCCGAACGCCTGGCACCGGGAGACGGCTGCGCGCCTGCTGTTCGAGCGAGCCGATCCCGACGTGTCCCCCGCCCTCGAGCGGCAGGTACGAACCGCCGCGGACCATCGGGGTCGTGTGCACGCGCTCCACCTCCTCGCCCGGCTCGACGGGCTGACGCCGGCGCTGCTGCTCGACGCCCTCGCCGACGCCGACGGGCGCGTTCGTGCCCAGGCCGTGCGTCTGGCGGCCCCGCTCGCGGCGCGCTCCCCGTCGCTGCGCGATCACCTTCTGGGGATGACGGCCGACGCCGACCTGCGTACGCGCTACGGATTGGCCTTCACCCTGGGCGAGCTGACCGATCCCGCACGGCTCGCAGCCCTCGCGGCCCTGGTGCGCAGCGACGGCACCGACCGCTGGATGCGGCTGGCCGTGGCGAGCTCGGTCGCCGAGGGCGCCGGCATCCTCCTCGACCTCCTGGACGAGGGGGACGACGACGCCCACGCTCCCATGCTCGCCGAGCTCTCCCGGATCCGTCTGGCCGCCGGCCGCGGACCGAGCTCTCCCGCGGACCTGGCCGCGCTGCTGGCGACGGCCCGCGAGCGCGCCGCCGACCCGCACCTGGCCCCGCGCTCGCGCTGTGACGCCATCGGGATCCTCTCCCTGGGCGGGAGCGCCGAGGCCCTGGAGACCCTCGGCCCCCTGGTCGATCCCCGCCAACCGCTTCAGGTGCAGCTAGCTTCGATCGAGACGCTGGCGCGCCTGGGTGGAGCGGCGGCCGGTGAGGTCCTCGTCGATGCGGTACCGACGGCGGGCCCCACCACGCGCCTGGAGTGTCTGGCCGCCCTGCTCTCCAGGCCCGAGTGGGTGAACGCCCTGCTCGACGCCCTCGCCGCCGGCACGGTGCGGGCCGAGTGGTTGGACGCCGGCCATGCACGCTCGTTGCGCTCTCATGACTCCGCCGCCGTCAGGGAGCGCGCCGCGAAGCTGCTCGCACGGGCCCCTTCGGCGGATCGCTCGCGAGTGCTCGCCCTGCGGCAGCCCGCCCTCGACCTCGCCGGCGATGGGAAGCGGGGAGGCCAGGTGTTCGTGGAGAAGTGCGCTACCTGCCACCGACACCGCGGCCAGGGAGTCGACGTAGGTCCCCAGCTGTCCACCGCCCTGCACCGCGGGGCGCAGGCCATCCTGGCGGATGTGATCGATCCCAACCGGGAGGTCGACCCGCGCTACCAGGACTACCTGCTGCGCCTGACCGACGGCCGCAGCCTGACGGGGATCATCACCGCCGAGAGCGCCGTGGCCATCACCTTGGTGCGCTCGGGCGGCGCCACCCAGACGATCCTGCGCCGGGACATCGATCAGATCCACCCCAGCGGACTCTCCCTCATGCCCGAGGGACTCGAAGCTGACCTCGACGACCAGGCCCTTGCCGACCTGATGGCCTACCTCTTGGAGGAATGATGACGAGAGTGCACCGACGCCCGCCCCCCACCTTCACCCGCCGCGGTTTCCACAGGCAGCTCGCGGGCTTCCTCGCCGCCGGCGCCGCGTCCGCTTCCTGCTCGCTGCCGGGGTCCTCCCTGCGCGAGCGTGACGGCCGCCCGCGAGGCCGCTTCGTGGACATCCACACGCACCTGGGCCAGCAGTGGGGCGCGCGCGGCGCCTTGACGGTGCCCTACCTGCTCGACTGGATGGACGAGCACGAGGTGGCCCAGGCTGTCGTGCTGCCGCTGATCTCTCCGGAGTCCTGGGACCATCCGGTCACGACCGACTACGTCCTGGAGCGGACCGCCGATCATCGTGACCGCCTGATCCCGTTCTGCTCCATCGATCCACGCACGGTCAACCTCGCCAATCACCAGGCACGTCGCGACCTCCTCGAGCGCTACAGGGACGCGGGAGCTCGCGGGTTCGGCGAGCACAAGCCCGGCGTGGCCATCGACGACCCGCGCAACCAGAGCCTCTTCCGCGCCTGCGCCGAGGTCGGTCTGCCGATCCTGTTCCACCTCGACACCGTGCGCAACTTCGACGCTCCCGGCCTGCCCGGCCTCGAGTCGGTCCTGCGAGCCATTCCCGAGGCGACCTTCATCGCCCACGCCCAGGGCTGGTGGGCCAACATCAGCGGCGAGGTGACGCAGGCGCAGATGCAGGCCTACCCCACCGGCCCCGTCGCTCCCGGCGGTGCGGTCGATCGCTTGCTGTCCGCCTACCCCAACCTGTACGGCGACCTCTCCGCGGGCAGCGGCGCCAACGCCATCTCCCGCGATCCCGCCTTCGGGCGCGAGTTCGTCCTGCGCAACGCCGGCCAGCTCCTGTTCGGCACCGACGTCCTGCGCCCCGACCAGGAGGTCGCGCAGTTCGAGCTGTACGCCTCCTTGGAACTCCCCGGCGAAGTCGGGTCCCTCGTCTTCCGCGACAACGCCCGGCGGATCCTGGGCGTGTGAGCCGGGGGGGGAACGGACGCGGGCCGGCGAACGTCGTCGCCGGCCCGCTCGGTCCGCCAGGGTGCCGGGCTCCGTTCAGGGGCAGAACACCGCGCTCAACCCGTCGGAGAGGTTGAAGCCGGAGAGCCCGCCCGTCGGGTCGCGGTACCAGAACTGGAACTTCCAGGTGTCGCCCGCGGAGATCGCGCCGGGGCCGCAGCAGGCGGGGAACTGGGTGAAGTCGACCAGGCGTGAGGTGTCCCCGAACGCATCGGCGTTTTGGGCCGGGTTCAACCGGAAGGTCGTCCCCCCCACGCAGCGGAAGCCCTCGCCGAAGGGGATCTGCACCTCGTTGGGGCCGTAGTAGAACAGGCCCGGCTGCCCGGGCGTGGCGCCCAGGATCTCGAGAGTGAAGGTGTTGGCCGTGATGCTCGTGTCGCCCGAGCTGGTGATCAGGGCACCGCTTCCCGAGGAGTTGGGCGCGGCGACGCAGTAGCTCGTCGTGCCGCAGCCTCCGCAGTCGACGTCCTCGATGGCGATGTCGTCCACCGCGGCCTCGACGATCGAGCCGAAGCCCTCGTCGGACGCGACGAATCGCAAGCGCACCGAGGCGGTCGGCGCGACGATGTCGGCCACGTTGAACGAATGCTGGAACCAGCCGCCGTTGGACTCGTTCCCGTCCGGCCCGACGACCTCGACGGTCACCCAGCTCGCGCCACCGTTGTTGGAGATGCCGACCTCGAGCACGTCGTTGTTGGGGGACGCGCCGGCGGAGTTGTGGAACCAGCGCCAGTAGCTGATGATCGGCGCCGAAGCCCCGCTGAGGTCGTAGATCGGGGACAGGAGGGTGGTCTGGCCGCCGTCCACGTCGTTCTCACCCACGGAGCCGCCGTTGGAGCCCTGGCCGGTGACCCAGGCCATCGTCCCCGGCGCCGGAGTGTGGTCGTCCTCGGGCTGGGCATCGGTCCCGATCGGATCCACGCGCGTCCAGATGCCGGTGGTCGCGTCGTCCGCGGGCGCGCCGACGGTCCAACCCTGGTTCGTCTCGACATCGTCCTCGGCCACGACGGCCGCGCCGTAGGCGGCGACTCCCGAGTAGGCGGTCATCGGTGCGTCGGCGGGGTCGGCGAAGGTGATGCCGCCTGTGGAGTCCGCGCTCACGTAGTAGTCGAAACCGGTCCCGCAGGTCATGGCCGGAAACGGCGCCTCGAACAACCCGTTGCCCAGATCGGTCATCGGGATCGAGACGTAGCCGGAGCCCGCGTTCACGTGCAACAGCGCCGTACCGGGGGCGTAGACGCCCGCCTGCGACTCGGTCACGTTGACCCAGACTGCCTCTCCACCGGGGTCGAAGTATTCGGGCCGTCCGTTGGGATAGGAGAACGAGAGCGTCTCGTTGTTGACCGACCACACGAACAGGCCGCCGTTCGTGTCGCTGCCGATCACCAGGTCGCTGTCATAGAAGGGGTAGCAGCTCCACAGGCCGTTGAAGCTCGCGCCGTTCCCCGCCGGGAAGGTGTCGTAGGAGGCGATCTCGGTCGGACTGAGGGGATTGGTCGCGTCGAAGATCCGCAAGCCGCTGGTGTAGTTGGCCTCGAAGATCAGGTTCCCGCGCTGGTAGAGGTTGTGGGTGATCGACGGCAGACCGTTGTCGAAGGAGGAGGCGACGAACGGCGAGTTCAGGTTGCTCACGTCGATCACGTACGTCGTCGAGGGGAAGCTGCCGTCCTCGTCCAGCTCGTCGGCCAGGTAGAAGTACTGCTTGTCGGGAGAGAGCCAGCCCTGGTGGGAGTACTCGTTGTTGGGGTACTGGATGTTCGAGAGCTGGAAGATGTTCGACTTGTTGGTGACGTCCAGGATGGTCAGGCTCACCCAACTGCCGGTGCAGCAGAACGCGATCTCGCGCCCGGCGTAAGGACCGGTCGTGTAGGTCACGACCTGGACGTCATGGACGTAGCGCGTCCCCCAGTTGGCGACCCACTGGGGGTTGACCGGGTTGGAGAGGTCGTAGATGCGGAGACCGTTGCTGCTCCCGCCGCAGCGGTACAGGTAGCCGCTGTCGGTGTTGATCGCGACGTTGTGGGTCGCGGTCGTCCCGTTCTGGTTGGTCGTGTTGACCAGCGTCACCTGCCCGTTGTCGATGTTCGACAGGTCGAATACCTGGATCCCGTCACCGTCCTCGTTCACCGAGTAGGCATACGTATCGTAGGTCTTGCAGTCGCGCCAGACGCTGTTGACGCCATCCATGTTGGCGACGACGACCGGGTTGGTCGGGTTGCTGAGATCCACGAAGGACGTGCCCGTGCCGGTGCACATGATCGCGTACTCGCGCCCGGACGGAGAGGTGTACCCCCAGCAGTCGTTGCCGGCGTTGGAGCCGAAGGCCGAGAGCGGAACCTGGGCCAAGAGCACGATGCCGTTCCCCAAGAACCCGCCTCCGCCCATCTGGATGTTGCCGGCGTTGGCGCCCGGCGTGCTCACCAGGGCGTTGCGGTAACCCGGTCCGGGCCTGGGGTTCGGCGGGACGTTGACCTTGGGGTCGTCGTCGTGGGCGAAGGTCGCGGCGGGCGCCAGCGCACACAGCGCGGCGGCGAAGATCAGTCGATGGCCAGAGCTCATGACCGGATTCCTGCGGGGTGATGTTGGGGGATAGGGGAGACCTTGACCGGCGGGGCCCGACGCCGACCACGTTCTAGCATACAGGAGGAGCCCGGCACCACGGCCATTCCTGGCCTCCGGTCGCGCCCGCGGGGCGCTTCCTTACGAAAACCGTGCGCGAGCCGGGGCCGACCGAGGCTCGCTACTTGATGACGGCGCTCGAGGAGGCGGCCTCGTGATAGGGCAGGCGCGGGTCCCCCTCCAGCCCGAAGAGCTCCGCAATGGCCCGCAGGTGATGGTCCACGCCGACCTCGGCGCCCGGCCGAAAGCCGGGGACGGTGATGACCTGGGCCAGGACGCCCCCCAGGCCGCGGTGGATCGTCCCGCGCGGCATGTAGATCAGGTCACCGGTGGACGGGGAGGAGGCGTGGAGCAGCCCCTCCAGCTCCTCGCCCGACACCCCCGCGGGGCTCTCGATCCTCTCCACGCGGTCGCTGGTGAGCAGGCGAGCGCCCGGCTGCACCATCTGCACGAGGTAGAACTCGTCGAACCCGCCGTCGACGGGGTGGTAGTGGGTGAAGGAGTCGCTAATCCGCACACGGTGCGCATTCAGGGCGTGGTAGACGAAGGGCCCGACCTCCTCCTTCCAGGTCAAGAGGATGCGGCGGTAGGCGCCGGTCTCCTCGGCGCAGCCGCCAGGCTGATCGGTGATGCGCGGATCCCAGTCCGGCCGCACGAAGCCAGGCAGGTCGGCGGGAGGCTCGACGGGAACGGTGAAGACGAGGGCGGCGAGCCCGCCCGCGGCACGCAGCCGTTCGCCCGCGCGCACCAGGACGATGTCCCCCACCGTCAGGCCGCTGGTCACGCTCACACCAGCCTCCGCGGCGATCAGGGTTCCCTCTCCTTCACCAGCCTGCACGAACGCGACGCGCGTGCGCTGGGTCGGCGTGAGGTCATCGAGAGACTGCGCCCACTCGACATCGTAGCCGGGGTTGCGCTCGACGAAGGCCGCGCGCAGACCGGCCAGTCCTTCGGGGTCGCCTCCCGCCGCGCCCAGCCGGGCGATCCGCACCGACGGTGCGAAGCCGGCCCGCACGATGGCGCCGGCGTCCGGCGCCTCGCCGCTTCGGATGCCATTGCAGGCGGCCATGGTGATCGGGAGGAGGAGAGCGAGGAAGGGGAAGGGACGGGTGGGGTGGGCGCGCATGGATCGGACGGACCTCTCGCGCCAGATGGTACCGTAAGCCGCTCCGCCTCCGCGCCTCGTCAGGAACCAGCCTCGATGACCACGAATCGCTCTCCCCTTCGACTGGTGTGCGCCGCGCTCGCCCTGTGGCCGCTGTCATTGCAGGTTCGCGCGGGAGAGGTGACGGCCTCCCTCGAGGACGGGGCGCTCGTCGTGCGTGACGGGGACGATCTGTTCAGCCGCTACCACCATGACGACACGTTCACGCCGTTTCTCTACCCCCTGCACGGCCCGGGCGGCATCGCGGTCACGCGCGGCTTTCCGATGGAGGAGCTCCCCGGCGAGAGCGGCGACCACCCCCACCATCGGTCGCTGTGGTTCGCCCACGGCGCCGTCAACGGCCACGACTTCTGGCATCCCGCCCAGACGAGCATTCGCCACACCGGCTTCGAGCTGATCGGCGGGGACGGAGCGGGGAGCGCCGTGGTCACGAGCCGCAACGAGTGGCGCACGAAGCAGGGCGAGCTCATCTGCGTCGAGCGCAGGACCATGCGCTTCGGCTCCACCGAGGCCGGGCGCACGATCGACTTCGACATCGAGCTCGGCTCCGACGAACACGAGCTCGTGTTCGGAGACACCAAGGAGGGCACCTTCGCCATCCGCCTCGCACCCGGCCTGCGCATCGAGGGCGCACTGGCAACGGGCAGGAGCATCAACAGTGCCGGTGACGAGGACGGCGCGTGCTGGGGCAAGCGCGCAGGCTGGGTCGCCTACAGGGGCGAGGTCTCCGATCGAGCCTGCACGGTCGCGATCTTCGATCATCCCGAAAACGTCAGCCACCCGACCTGGTGGCACGCGCGCACCTACGGTCTCTTCGCCGCCAATCCGTTCGGCGTCCACGACTTCGAGCGACGCCCGCCGGGGACGGGCGACCGCCGCGTCGCCCGCGGCGAGAGGATGACGTTTCGCTACCGCGTCTTCCTCGCGGCCGGGGAGGCGGAGCCGCCGGAGCTGACGCGAGCCTACGAACGCTACCTCGCGAGCCCGCCCGTACCGCGCTCACCGCTGGCGGCCGCCGGCGAGGTCGAACTCGTGCGCGACGGCTTCCTGTTCACCGAAGGGCCGGCGTGGTCCTCCGGGCGCTCGTCCCTCCTGTTCTCCGACATCCCCGCGAACAGGATCTACGAGCTCGACGCCGCCGGAGAGATCAGCGTCTTCCGAGAGCCCAGCCACTACGCGAACGGACTGCTCGTCGACGAACTCGGCAGGCTGTGGGCCTGCGAGCACGGCGGGCGCCGGGTCTCCCGCGGCGCCCTGGACGACGCCGACCCCAAGGCGCTCGCCTACGAGTTCGGCGGAGCGCGCCTGAACTCCCCCAACGACCTCGCCCTGCGCGGCGACGGACATCTCTACTTCACCGACCCGCCCTACGGCCTGCTCGGCAAACCCTCGGAGCTGGGCGCCAACCACGTCTTCCACCGCACCCCCAAGGGCGAGCTGGAAGTCGTCTTCCGCGGAGGCGAGAGCAGCCGGCCCAACGGCATCCGACTCTCGCCGCGAGGGGACCGCCTGTACGTCGCGTTCACCGACGAGGGCGTCGTGCGGCGCTTCCCCGTCGCACCCGACGGCACGACCGGTGAGAGCGAGGAGTTCGCGAAGACGTCCCCCGGCCCCGACGGGATGGCCGTAGACCGCGACGGCAACCTCTACGTCACGGCGAAGGCGGGTGTCGAGGTCTTCTCACCCGGCGGTGAGCGCTGGGGAGTGATCGAGGTGCCGCAGAAGCCCGCCAACTGCGCCTTCGGAGGCTCGGACGGGCGCACGCTGTTCATCACCGCGCGCAAGGGGCTCTACCGAGTGCGACTGGGGATTCCCGGTCTCCTCCACTGACCGCGCCTGGCTCCCGGAGACCGCCGGTGCCTACGCCCGCCGTGGGGCGGCGTGCCTCCGGCCGCACCACACGATCCCAAAGAGCGCCACGGGTACCCAGGCCAAGGATCCCAGAAACCACGAGAACGGGGTCGCCACCGCGATGGCGGCCAGGGCGGACAGGCGGTCCACGCTCTCGCGGCCATCGTGCTGCGTGGGTGTGTTCATCGGGTTGCGTCCATCATCGAGAGTTCCGCGGGCCCGAACACGGCCCCCGAGGGACCTATCGGACAACTCGTCAGGGTCTCCAAGGGGCCGGCACGCCCGAATCCGCCTCGCGGGCCGCCGGGGCCCAGATCCGCACGCGCGCGATCCGCCCCGTGTCGTCGAAGGAGCCGAAGCCCACGCGGCCCCAACCCAGGGTGGCGTCGGAGGCGACGATCGTCGGCGCCTCGCTCCCGTCGAAGAAGACTCGGATGTCGCCTTGGGAGGCGCGCCGCTCCAGCCGGACTCGGTGCCAGACGCCCTCACCCCAATCGACCCCCGCTTCCATCACGTCGGCGAGGTTTCGGCGCGGAGCATCGTGGACGAGGAAGGCGTTGTGGGCCCGCGGGTCCGGCGCGGGGGCGAGGTGGCAGTAGTAGTAGCGCACCGGCGAGACGAAGCCGAAGAACAGGCACAGGTCGCGGTGCCCGTACTGGCGGCCGGTCTGCAACAGGTCCGCCTCCAGCACAAAGTCCTCCACCAACAACTCCTCGATCAGGGCGATGTGTCGTGGCGAGCGGTGCGGCGGTGCGTAGGCGCCGCCGCCGACGAGCTCCACCGAGCCCACGCCCCCATCGCCGTTCCAGCGCCAGTCGGTCGGGTCGCTGAAGGTCCAAGCGCCGAGGGAGCCGGGCTCGGAGAAGTCCTCGGAGTAGACGAGCTTGTACCCCGCGGGCACGCACGCGCCCTCGCCGTCAGCCTGCTCGGGGCGCAAACAGGCCGCCAGGCACAGCGCCGCGCAAGCCGCTCCGATCGCGGACCGCGCCAACGACCGCCTCATACGGTCTCGGGAACCGCGAACCGAGCGCGGTAGTCGCGGAACAGACGGTTGGCGCGCGGGTGGCTCGTGCACTCCTCGCTCTGGGGGTCGTACTCGAGATACGCGCCCAGGGTCACCGCTTCCTCGGCGATGTCGACGCCGTTCGCGGCGAGGTGCCCGCGCAGCCGGTCGAAGCTGTCCGCCGCGTGCGGGTTGCCGGCCACGTGCTCCCGTGCCTCTTCCGGCGAAGCCGCGGCCCCCAACAGGTGCGAGGCGTTGCCCATGTGGCACAGGGCGCTGGAGAGGTGCCCTTCCTCGATGTCCGCGCTCAAGTCATCGGGCTTGCGGCTGCGCACGGCGTCGATGAAGTTCGCGAAGTGGTTCGACGCGCCCGACCACTGCTCGACGAGGTTGCCGTCGTGGTCGAAGGCCTTGGCCGTGCTGTAGTTGGGAACCAGCAGTCGGCCTCCCTCGCACTGGATCACCGCGCCGATGCGCGCACCCTTGAAGGTGTCCATGCTCCCGCCCCAGTTCACGACTTGGGCGGCCTTGTTGGTTGGAAGCCCGCGCACCTCGAAGATCAGCGGCGCCTTCTCGTACTGGTGGAAGACCATCTCCGTGTTCGGGGTGTCCCCGTCGTCGTCGTACCCGAAACGCCCGCCGATGCTCAGCACGCGCGGGGCGATGGCGCGCTCGCCCATCACCCAGCGGCAGATGTCCATCTGGTGGATCCCCTGGTTGCCGACGTCGCCGTTGCCGTAGTCGAAGACCCAGTGCCAGTCGTAGTGCAGGTTGCGGCGCATCTGGGCCCGGACGGGCCGCGGCCCGCACCACAGCCCGTAGTCCACGTTCGCGGGGGGGTCCTGGGGGACCGTCACCCGGCCGATACTCTTGCGCGGCTTGTAGCACAGGCCGTGGGCCACGGTGACCTCCCCGAGGTTCCCGGCCTGGATCCACTTGGCCGCCTCGCCGATCGCCTGGCTGGAGCGACTCTGGGTACCGGTCTGCACGACGCGGCCGTGCTCGCGGGCGGCGCGCACCATCTGGCGGCCCTCCCAGACGTTGTGAGAGACGGGCTTCTCGACGTAGACGTCCTTCCCGGTCTGACAGGCCCAGATGGTGATCAGCGCGTGCCAGTGGTTGGGCGTCGCGGTCGCTATCACGTCGATGTCGTCGCGGTCCATCACTCGCCGCAGGTCGGTGTAGGTGTCGACGTGCTCGCCACGGTCGGCGAATCCCCTCGCACCCCTGGCCAAGACCTCCGAGTCCACGTCGCACAGAGCGACGACCTTGACGTCTTCGAGCGAGTGCAGCCCGTTGATGTGCGAGCGCCCGCGGCTGCGGAAGCCGATCACCGCACAGCGGATCTCCTCGTTGGGGCTGCGGCGGCGGATCCTCGGGTTCGCGAGGGCCGGGAGGCTCAGGGCGAAGACGCTGGCGGTCGATCCCTGAACGAACTGCCGGCGGGAGAGGGGAGACATCCGAACCTCCTGGTGGGACGGTGAATGGCGACTTGCGTGACCCGCGGCCATGGTAGGCGTGGGAGGGCGGAACCGCCAGGAGGGGGGCGCGCGGCGCCTAGAGACAGAAGGTCGCGCTCAACCCGTCGGAGAGGTTGAACCCGGCGGCCCCGGCGGAGGGATCGCGGTACCACAGCTGGAAGAACCAGGTGGAGCCCGGCTCGACGGTGCCGGGTCCGGAGCCGGCCGGAGGCTGGGTGAAGTCCACCCAGCGCTCCAGCTCTCCAGCTGCATCGATCGTCTGCGGAGGCCCGAGGCGGTAGGTCCCGGCGCCGCCCGAGGAGACGCAGCGCCAGCCGTCGCCGAAGGGAACCTGGGCCTGACCGCCGCCGTAGTAGAACAGCCCGTACTCGCCGGCCGCGGCGTCGGTCGCCGTCAAGGTGAAGGTGTTCTGTGACACACTCGGCTCTCCCGTGGCCCCTATGCGCGCGCCCGCTCCCGCCGAGTTCGGCGAGGTTTCACAGAACCCCGTCGCCGTGCACGAGCAGCCCACGGGTGGCGGGCCGATCAAGGCGAAGGCCTCGAGGCGGTTCTGGCTGAGGGGATCGCCGCTGTCGACGATACCCAACAGCCCGGTGAGGTTCGCGCTGAGCCGCGACCCCAGGGCCAGGCCCTCCAGGTTCGTAGCCGGCCCGCTCCACAGGAGCGTCTTGGTCGCCGGCGTGAACGCCGCGCCGTCGAGCGCGGGCAGGGAGCTGACGTCGGTGGCCCCGGCGAGGTCGACCTGGAAGATGCGCGAGAGGAACAGGGGCGAGGCCAGGGCGAGGGAGCGCTCCAGGGCCAAGAGCGGTCCGTCGGGCACCGCGACGAGATCGCACAACCCGCTCTGCCCCGTCTGGCCGGGCAGGAAGGCGCCGTGCATGGGCTCGACGAGGTAGGCGTACTGCTGGGCGGGGAGCGGGTCCGGGGCGGCGGCGTCGTGGCGCAACAGGCGCACGACCGTGGGGTTGGTGGGTGTCGATGCCGGCCCGTCCACCGTCAGCGCCTCCTCGTTGGCGGTCCAGGAGTCGCCGCTCCCACACCGGCGGGCGAGGGACTCGAACCCGCGATTGGAGCGAATGTGGTCGAAGACCCCTGGTGTGGAGTAGACGCCCAGGAGCACCCCGTCGATCAGGGAGAACTCGCGCACCGAGGGCACGTCCTCGTCGGAGACCAGGACGCTCTCCCCTACGGCGTCGGTGAAGGCGACTCCCTCGAAGTCGCGCGACTCCTCCAGGGTCAGCCCGGCCACGATGCCAGCCGAGACGAGGGAGCCGTCGGCCGCCTGAACGACGTCGAGGATCACCAGCTTGTCGGAGTTGTCCATCACGCACACCCAGGTCGTGCCGCCTGCGTGGGTGATGCCGCTCAGGCCGCCGACGGAGAAAGGCGTGCCGTGTTGGTCGACGGCCCTGTCGCCGAGCAGGACGAAGCCGCGGTGCTCGACACTCCACTGTCCCGCGGCCGGAAGCGCCCCGAGGAACGCGCAGAGCACTAGGAAGAGGAGCCGGCGCATGAGCTCCATGCTACCCCGAATCCGCGACGAGCGCGTGCCGGCGGCGCGCACCGCGCTCAGCGGTCCAGGTCCCCGAAGACGAACGGCGGCCAGGGATCGGGGTAGGTGGGAAGCTGCCGCTCCTGCTTCGGCTCGGGGGGGATCGGCTTGGCATCGGCGGCGACCCACTCCAGGAGCAACTCGGGGTACTCCGAGGAGACCGACAGGATGTTGCGCGGCGCCTCCCGCGAGCGATAGGCCTTCCCGGCCACTTCCGGGACGGTCGCCGCACCGACGAGCGCCAGCTCTCCGGGGGCGCACACGGCGGCGAAGTACTCGAGGTCTCCGTAGCGCACCGCGCCGGGCAGCATGTCGGGGTGGTTGAGGTGGTCGATGTCGCCGAAGCGCCAGCTCCAGTCGGCGGCGACGCGCCCGATCTCGCCCTCCTCGGTGATCGCCCGCGCCAGGATCACCCACGGACCCGCGCGCCCGCGGCCCAAGAGGTTCACGTGCTCGACGCCCGCCACACCCTTGGCGTAGCCGACGGCGGTGAGGATGTCGGTGACGCGCTCGGCGATCAGGAGCTTGTTGTAGCACCAGGTGTAGCTCGGATCGATGTGGTGGCGGCCCTCGTCCACCGGCAGAGCCGTCGGGGCTCCCTCGGCGGCGAGCTCACCCGTCAACAGACAGTCGATCGCCAAGAGCGACGCCCCCTCTCCGAGGACGACGAAGGCGTCGTCCCCAGGCGAACCGTCGCTGTCGAAGAAGTGCCCCTTGCCGTCCTCGTGCACGGCCACGACGACGTTGCCGTTCCAGTCCGGGGGAATCACGTGCACGGCGGGGACTCGCTGTTGCTCGCCCTTGCGGCCCAGGACGAGCTTCACCGTCCTCAAACCGTCCTCCTCGTCCTCGGAGACGACGCGCGCCTCCACGCCCTCCGGCTCGGGGAGCACGGTCCAGAGCATCACCTTGAGGGACAGGCCGATGACGTTGCGGAAGACGATCAAACGGTCGAAACCCTCCCGAAAGAACAGGAGGTCGAGCTGCTTGTCGAGGTAGGTCGAGACGATGTCGCGCACGTCCGCCTCTCCGTGGTCGGAGAGAGAGCTGGGGCGGGGATGCTCGTCGTCAAACACCACCAGCTCCGA
>JASLMK010000110.1 GCA_030746555.1 Planctomycetota bacterium
CGAGCCACAGAGCGAATTTCCGTATAGGCTTTAAGCAACGCAGTTCCATATAGAACAGGGGGCGGTCCGGCAGAGCGGATCGCCCCTTTTTCGAGGAGTGCGCCATGAAAATCACCAGAATAGAGCTGTCCTCCATCTACACCCCCAGGGAATACGGCGCCATCAGCAGCCACCAGATCGTGCGGCTGCACGCCGACGACGAGACCAACCGAGCTCTGTGGGAGAGTGAGGGCGGCCTGCGCGGGTTCCACTGGTACTGGCCCGTCGCGCGCGCCAAGCCCGGCGCCCAGGTGCTCCTGCGCCACCCGGTGGCCGAGGGCCCCTACGGCCGTCACCCGCTGCTCGTCGGCGGCTACTTCCCCGCCGGGCGCACCCTGTTCCTCGCCATCGACGCGACCTGGATGTGGCGCTACCGCTTCGGGGACCGCTACCACGAGCGCTTCTGGCGCAACGCGATCCGCTGGCTGGCCCTGGGGCGCCTCAAGAGCGGCAACCGGCGCGTGAACCTCGACAGCCTGCGGGGCTCCTACGCCCTCGACGAGCGCGTCGTGCTCGAGGCGCGGGTCCTGGACGAGGACTTCCGCCCCAGCGACCGCGACGTCCAGGAGGCGGTGCTCCTCGGTCCCGACGGGCGCCGAGAGGAGCTCTCCCTGTTGCGCGTAGACGGGCGCGACGGGTTGTACCGAGTCTCCTTGGAGGTCGGCCGGCCGGGCAGCTACCAGGCCTGGATTGAGGTCGCCGAAGAGCGCGTCACCAGCGCCGAGTTCGAGGTCCTCTTGCCCTCGCGGGAGAACGCCGACCCCTCCCCCGACCCGGAGACGATGGCGGCCGTCGCCACCCTGACCGGCGGACTGAGCGTCTCCCTCGGCGAGCTCGACCGCCTGGCGCCCGCCTTCCCCGGCGGCGAGGAGCGCCGGGAGCCCCTCTCCTCGCGCCTCGAGGACGCCTGGGACCACTGGGGAACGCTCCTGGCGGTCCTGGCCGTACTCTGCGCCGAGTGGATCCTCCGCAAGCGCCTGGAACTGGTGTAGGCGTGGGGAGGGGTTTTCCGACGAATGAGCGGGCCCTCGCGGGACCGCGCCCGTGAGGCGACTATGAGAGGGAGGAGCGCGACCCGACCATGAGGGCCAGACGAGAGCAATCCGGACACCGCGGCGACCGCTCGGCGGCGGGCCCGGTCGTCGCCGCCCTCCTCGCCCTGTGCGCCGCGAGCCCCGCCCGTGGGGCCCAGGGAGACGTGCGCACCTTCTCCATCCCCGACACGCGAGCCGCCTCCGCCCTCGCCGAGCGCGCTCGCGAGCACCTCGACGCAGGACGCTGGCACGAGGGCCTCGCCGACCTGCAGGTCCTGCTCGAGCACCACGCCAACGACCTGCTCGGCGCCGAGCGCCCCTCGGTGGCGGGGCGAGCTTCCCAGCAGGACGTGCACCGCGGAGCCGCGGAGTGGGCGCGCGAGCGGCTCGAAGGCCTGGAGGGCGAGCCCCGCCGGATCTACCTCGATCAGTACGGGCGAGAGGCAGCGGCGGCCCTCGAGCGCGCCCGCGAACGCGGCGACCCGCGCGCCCTCGCCGCCCTCTCCGAGCGCTGGCCGATCACCGCCGCGGCCGAAGCCGCCACCTGGACCCTTGGGGATGTCGAGCTCGAGCGCGGACACCCCGCCCAGGCGCGCATGGCGTGGGGCCGCGCACTGCGGCGCCAGGTCGGCCTCGGCGCGGCGCCGACGAGCGGCGCCGATTGGGCGCGGGCGCGCGCGCTCGCCCTCGACGCCGAGCTCGGCGAGGGACTCCTGCGGCGCATCGACCTCGCCGCCGACTCCCTGGCCGCCGACCCCCTCGCCGCCGAGCGCACGAGCCGCGAGCTGCGCCTGCCGGGTCCGGGCGAGGCTTCCCACACAACCCCGGGCTCGGAGGCCAGCTCGTGGCCGCGCCCCTTCCGGCTGCCGAGCGACCACCCGTTCCGCTCCGACCGCGCAAACCTGCACGCCGTGCGCTCCGACGAGACGATCCTGGTCTCGACCTCCATGAGCCTCTCGGCAGTCGACGTGTTCTCGGGGAACCTGCGCTGGACGAGCGGCGAGACCCCGGGCTGGGAGGGCCTCGAGCGCAGCGAGCGCGGGGAGTTCTTCAAAGGGGTGGACAAGGCCGGCGCCCTGATCGCGCCCGCCGTCTCCGGGTCCGTGGTGGTCGCCGCCCTGCAGGTCCCGGTCACCCAGATCTCCAACCAGCGCTTCAACCACATCCCGATCCTGACGGTCATCCCCGACCGGCGCCTGTTCGCCTTCGAGCTGGAGAGCGGGCGCGAGCTGTGGGACCACGCTCCGCGCGAGGGCTGGGACGGGGAGCAGGGCGGCTTCGCCGAGCGCATGCGCGTCGCCGGACCGCCGGTGATCGCGGCCTCGAGGGTGCTCGTCCCCGCCTACCGCATGCAGGGGCGCATCGACTACCACGTCGCGTGCTACGCCCTCGATAGCGGCGAGCTGCTGTGGTCGACGCAGCTCATCAGCGGGCAGCGCGAGCTCAACATGTTCAACCGCCACTCCCAGGGGTTCTCCGCGGCGCCCCTGCGCGTCGAGGGCGAGCGCGTGATCGCCCTGACCCAACTGGGGACGGTCGCGTCGGTCGACCTGTTCACCGGGCGCGTGCACTGGGAGACCCTCTACGACCAGAACCCCCTGCCGCCGCGGCGCAACCACAACGCGCCGCGCCGGGCGCAGTCCTGGCGCAACGCGCCGCCGGTCGTGGCCGACGGCGTGGTCGTCGCGGCGCCGGTCGACTCCGACGACCTGCTCGGCATCGACCTCGAGACGGGCGCGCTCCTGTGGAGCGTGCGCCAGGCCAAGGTCAGCGACTGGGGGCGCGGCATGCGCACCGACGTGAACCTCCTGCTGGGCGCGGACGAGACGACGGTCTACCTCGGGGGCCGGCGCCTGGTGGCTCTGACTTCATCGGCCGGCCTGCGCCACGAGGCGCCCCGCTCCCTGGCCTGGCGCTTCGCCGACCCGCTCCTGGCCGACGAGGACTTCCCCGCCTGGCCCCTGTTGCTCGACGACCGCATCGTCGTGCCCACGGCGACCGAGCGCATCGAGCTCCACCGGCGCACGGGCCGGCGCCTGTTGCGCGCCGCCGCGTGGGGCGCGGGCGGCGGGGGCAACCTGCTCGTCGGCGAGGGCACGCTCTTCGCCCTCA
The DNA here is from genome assembly GCA_030746555.1 of Planctomycetota bacterium. Lineage (GTDB taxonomy): Bacteria > Planctomycetota > UBA1135 > UBA1135. Next base: position 3,186 of record JASLMK010000110.1, read on the forward strand.
ACGCCCGCACGCTCACCGGCTACTTCGAGTGGGACCTTCTGCTCTCCCGCGCCCGCGAGGTCTGTGAGCGCGAGCCCGAGCAGCTCGCCGCGGCCCTGAACCTGGCCGCCTTGATGGGCGAGCGCGGCCGCCTGGAGGCCGTGGAGGGCGACACGCGCGAGGCGCGCGTCTGGCTCGACGACGCCGCCCGGACCCTGACGCCGTTCCTCGCCGCGGACGAGGTGGGCCGCAGCGAGCCACGCGTGCTGGCGGAGCTGCACGGGATCCTGCGCTCCAAGGCCCGGGTCCTGGCCGACCTGGCGGACACGCGCGGCGCCCTGAGCGCCCTCGCGACGGCGCGCGAGATGGCCCCCGACCCGTCGAGCGAACGCGACACCTTGCTGGAGGAGAGCCGACTGCTGCGCGACGTGGACGAAGAGGCCCGCCTGGCGGTCCTCGACGAGCTCGACGCCGCCTGCCGGACCCTATTCGTGACCACCGAGGTCGTCGGTGCGCCGACGCCGGCGGTCGGGCGCGACCCGCGAGCCGCCTGGCGCCTCGAGCCGCTCTTGGAGCGCGAGGCGGACGACGACCTGCTCCTGTGGGAGGTGCCCGTGGGGTTGTGGGTGGCCCTCGAGCGAGCGGCACACCGCTCGAGCTCCGGCGAATTGGGCGCAGAGCTGACCGAGTGGCACCGCGTGCTCGCGCTCTGGCCGGACGAGCCCCTGCCCACCGGCGGCGCCGGAGAGCTCGCGGGAGGCCGGGTCGCCGAGCTGTTGGAGGCCTTCGGGCGCGAGGCCTACGCTCCCTTCGAGGAGCAGGCTCGAGCGCTGCTGGAGAGCGGGGTCGACGAGACCGACGGCGAGCGCCTCCAGCGCGTCGCGCGCCTGTTCCCCCAGTCGTTCGCGGCGCGCGAAGCCAACGACCTCTTGCTCGAGCGGGCGGCCGAGGCGGGCGACGCGGAGACGGTGGCCCGCATCGTCTCGAGCGAGCTGCCCCCCACCTGGCGCGCTTCGCGGGCCGACGAGCGCGAGGCGCTGTTGGCCCTGCGCCTGGCGGAGACCCTGGAGAGCGCGGGCAACCGCGACGCCGCGCGCGCTCTGACCCGAGCCCTGGCCGAGGCCCGTCCTGACCTGGTCTCGCCGCTCGCTCCACACGGCGGCGCGACGCTCGCCGAGCTGGCCGAGGGCGCGGAGAGCCCGCCGCCGGCGGCCGAACGTGTCGCCGGCACCTTCCACCGCTCGCCCCCGCTGCGCGCCGACCACCCCGGCCGCCACACGCTCCTGGGCGTCGTCCCCATCGCCCACGGCGCGGACCCCGACGGTCCCGAGGTGCTGCTCTTCGCGCGCGAGGAGCTGGCGTCCCGCGGCGAACGGCGCTCCGTCGCGGTCGTGGCGTTCTCTTCCGCCGCCCCCCAAGCCCCCCTGTGGACGCAGCACGTGGCGTCGCGCTCGACCTCCGTCTCCGACTGGGAGCGCCGGGTCGCCTTCGCTCCCGGCCGGGTGCTGCTCGCCCTCGACGAGGGGGTGATCGCCCTGGCGCGCGAGGGGAGCGCCGACGGCTCCGGCGAGTGGCTGTGGGGCTGGACGGCCCCCGCCGGCGTCGCCGAGGCGGTCGGAGTCCACTCCGGGGTGGCGCTGGTCGTCTCCGATCTCGCCGGCGGCACGAGCCTCGTCCACGCCCTGGACACGGCCACCGGCACCCCCCTGTGGGAGCGGGAGATCGACGAGTCGAGCCACTGGCCGCACCCGATCTGCGGTGAGCGCGAGGCGGTCTTCCTGCCGCGCGTCGGCAAGCGCTCCGCCCTCGCCGTCGACCTGTTCAGCGGCCGCACCGCGACCGAGCTGGAGCTGCCCCACGCCGTCCGCAAGGAGGCCTACACGACCAGCTGGATGGAGGGCGGACGCCTGATCGTGCCGCGCTTCATGATGCTGCGCCGCCCCGAGCAGAACGAGATCGTCGCCCTGGGGCTGGAGACCGGAGCGCTCGACTGGCGGGTGCGTCTGGACGAGGTGGCCGGCGGCGGCCGCGAGCTGCACGCGATCGTCCAGCACGGCGGCCGCACCTACCTCGTGCTGCGGCCGCGCCACACCCTGCGCGAGGACGACGTGCCGGGGATGATCGTGGAGCTGAACACGCGCGTCGGCGGCCACGCCCGGCTGGGCAGCCTGCGCCTGGGGATCGAGCACCGCATGATCGGCGTGGACATCGGCGAGCGCGTTCGCCTCGACTCCCCGTTCCTGTTCCTGCGCTCCTCGGGGCCCGGGGAGCTGGAGACGAGGATCCACGCCGTACACCTCCCTTACGGACACGAACGCTGGATCCGGCGCCTGCCGGTGTCCTCGGCCGATCTGTACGATAGGGACATGCCGATGCCCGCCGTGAGCCAGACGACGGTCGCCCTCGCCTACGGCGAGAAGCCCGGCAACACGCGCCAGCCGCGGCGCACCCTGCTGTTCACCCTCGACAAGAGCACGGGGACGCCCACCGGCAGCCAGGTCCTCGACCGCCGGCTGGGCCGCAGCGACGAGGTGAGCCTGACGGCCCTGGGCGACGCCCTCCTGCTCGCCGGGAGCGAGCGGCTGCAGGTGATGCGATGAGACGCCCGATCCGCCTCTCGACCTGCCTCGCCGCCGCCGTCCTCGCCGCCGCCCCGCCGGCCGCGGCCCAGGGCGGGCGCTCGCGGGCCCTGGAGGTCACCCCCCGCCAGGCGCGGGCCGTCGAGCGCGGCCTCGACTGGCTGACCGCCCACCAGAAAGCCGACGGCAGCTGGGAAGCCAAGATCGGCTACAAACTCAACGACGACTACAACTACACCGCCGAGCGCGGGCACGTGGGCGTCACCGCCCTGGCCGGCATGGCCATGCTCGCCGGCGGTCACCTGCCCGGACGCGGGCGCCACGGCGAGAGCGTCGAGCGTTGCCTGGACTTCGTGCTCTCCTGCGTCCAGGAGGACGGGTACATCACCCACGCGGGGACGCGAATGTACAGCCACGCCTTCGCCACCTTGTTCCTGGCGGAGATCTACGGCATGACGCACCGCGACGACGTGCGCCACAAGCTGCAGAAGAGCGTCGACTTCGTCGTCAAGTCCCAGAACGCCGAGGGCGGCTGGCGCTACGAGCCCTACGCCGTCGAGTCGGACATGTCGATCGTCGTCTGCTCCGTCCTGGCCCTGCGGGCTGCGCGCAACATCGGGATCCGCGTGCCGGTCTCGACCGTCGACCGCGCGGCGCGCTACGTCGTCGACTCGGCGGTCAGCGAGAGCCGCGCCTCGTCCTTCTCCCATCCCGCTTTCGCGCGCATGAGCGAGCTCGGCTCGTTCCACTACCAGAAGGACGTTCACTCACGCTCGTCGTTCCCCCTGACCGCCGCGGGTGTGACCGCCCTGCACGGCCTGGGGATCTACTCCGACGAGGCGATCGAGCGCGGGATCGGCTACCTCAACCGGGAGCTGGCGACCTTCAACCACCGCAACGGCACCGGCCGCCGCAGCCGTGGCGAGGGGCACTACTTCTTCTGGTACGGCCACTACTACGGCGTCCAGGCCATGTACACCGTAGGCAGCCCCTACTGGGAGCCGTACTTCGAGGAGGTGCGCGAGCTGCTCTTGGGGATGCAGCGCGCCGACGGCTCGTGGCCCAACGAGACCGGGCCCGGCACGACCTTCGGGACCGCCATGGGCGTGCTGATCCTGGAGATCCCCTACCGCTTCCTGCCCATCTTCCAGCGCTGAGCCCTTGGACCGCGCCGCACCCGCACCGCAGCGAACGCCCGTCCTCGACGAGCTCCTCGAGCGCCTGCGCCGGCGCCTGGTGCGGGCGGTCTGGCTGTTCGGCACGGGCCGCGCCCTGGCGGCCGCGGCCTGCTGGCTGGCGGTGAGCTTCGTCCTCGACCGCTGGCTGGACCTGCCCGGCGGCATCCGCGTCGCCCACGCGGTCCTGCTCGCCGCCCTGCCGATCTACGTCTTGTGGCGCGAGCTGTGGGGCCGTCTGCGTCGCGTGCCCGACCGCGCGGGCCTGGCCCTGCTCGTCGAGCGCGCCCATCCCGACCTGCACGAGCTCCTCGTCAGCGCCGTGCAGCTGAACGAGGGCCGGGGCGACGCGCGCGACGAGACTCTGGTCGGTGCGCTGTTGGCCGCGGCCGAACGGCGCGCCGCCTCCCTGAACCCACGCGAGGTCGTCGACCCGCGCGGCCCGCGCAGGACGTTCGCAACGGGCGCCGGCGCCAGCGTGCTGGCGGCCGGGCTCCTGTTCGCCGCGGGGGACCTCGCGCGCGTGTTCTTCCTGCGCATGGGCGGCGGCGGACCGGCCTGGCCCCAGCGCACGCACCTGTCGATCCACGTCCCCGACGCCGGCGGCGCGATCGGGGTCGAGGACGCGGGCGACCGGCTGCTCGTGCGCGTGGCGCGCGGGGGCGACGTGGGCGTGGTGGTCCATGCCGAGGGCGTCGTTCCCGACGAGGTGATCCTGCACTTCGAGAGCGGCCAGCGGCTGGTGCTCGCCGCTACGGGCGGCGGGACCTTCCGCACCCTCCTGCGTTCGCGCCAGGCCGACTGCGCCTTCCACGTCACCGGAGGCGACGACACCGACGGCAAGCCGCGGGTGGACGTGAGGGTGCTCCAACCGCCGGACGTCACCGCGGTCGCCGTGCGCATCACACCGCCCGCCTACACGGGTCTTCCCGAGCGCCTCGAGCGCGACCGCGACGTCGAGGTGCTCGAGGGCTCGCGGGTCACGGTCCACATGCTCTCCGATCCGCCCGAGGCCGAGGGAGCCGTGCGCCTGCTCCCCGCCGACCGTCTGATCGCCCTCGAGCGCCGGCCCTTCCCCCACGACGCCCCCGAGGGCGAGGCGGACGCCGGCACGGTAGAAGGCGCCGCCTTCGACCTCGAGGTGCGCGAGAGCCTGCGCTACCGCTTCGAGATCCGCGACGAGACAGGCCTCGCCAACCCCGATCCGGGGCTGCTGGGGATCGCTGCCGTCGGCGACCGACCGCCGCAGATCGAGTTCCTCGCTCCCGCCCGGGCCGAGGTCTCGACCGTCGTCGGCGGCAGCCTGCCCCTGCGGGTGCTCGCCTGGGACGACTTCGGCCTCGAGGAGCTGGCCCTCTCGGTCGAGCTCCCCGGAGCCGAGGAGGGCGCCGAGCACAACCTGCCCCTGGACTGGACCTCCCCACCCGCCGGCAGCTCCGACGAGACCGCTTCCCGAGGCGCCGTGCGCGCCTTCGCCTCGCGCCGCATCGAGATCTCCGACCTCGGCGGCGACGAGCCCGCCGGGGAGGGCCAACTGTTCGGCCTGCGCCTCTTCGCGGTCGACAACCGCCGGCCCGATCCCCAGCGCGGGGTCTCCCTGCCGGTGCGCCTGCGGGTCGTCTCGGCGGAGGAGTTCCTGCGTCGCATCCAGGACCGCCTGGCGCGCACGCGCACCTCGGTCGGCGGCCTGCTGGAGCTGGCGAGCGAGAAGCACCGCAGCACGCTGGAACTCGTGGCCGCCATCGAGAGCGACCAGCCGGACGCGGTGGGCGAGGCGGACGGGGCGCGCACGGTCCTGTCCGGGCAGCGACGGCTCGCCGGCGACGCGCGGGCGGTCTCGCGCGAGCTGGCCGCCGTGGCCGAGGAGTTGCTCTACTCCCGCCTCGACGACCGCTCCGGTCCGATCCTCGAGGCCCTCGACGCGGCCTCGGCGCACCACGCCAACCGCAGCTTCCACCCCGGGCCCTGGACCGAACTGGCGCGCCGCGTCGCCGCGGGCGAGCTGGGTACGGCCGTCTTCGCATCGAAGCTGGTGGAGGTCGTAGGCGCCTCACTGGAGATCGGCGAGGGCCACGCGACCGCGGCCATCGAAGCGTTGCGCTCCGCCTCGAACGCGACCGACCTCGCGACGGTCCACGCCGCCCTGCTGGCGGCCTCCGACAGCCAGGCGGCGGGCATCGCGGCGACCGAGCGGCTGCTCGAGATGCTGGCGGAGTGGGACAACTTCCAGTCCGTCCTCTCCCTCACGCGTGACATCCTCAATCGCCAGAAGAACCTCCTCGAGCGGACCCGGCAGTACGCCAAGGAGAACTGAGATGCGCGCCCGCCTCCTCGCCGCCGTCCTCGCCCTCGGGCCGGCCCCGTGGGTCCGCCCGCCCCCCGCCCCCCAGGGCGAGGGCGGCCCCAGCCGCGAGCAGACCTCCCTCGGCGAGGAGCAGTCGCTCCTGTTGCGCAAGCTCGGCCGCCTGCGCTCCTCGATGGCGCACCTCGCCGAGCGCTTCGAGGCGGAGGGACGCGCCCACGCCGCAGGCCTCCTGCGCGACGCGCTCGGTCACCTCGACGAGCGCATCCTCGGAGGAGAGCACCGCACCCTCGAGGAGCTGATGACGATGTCCCTCGAGGACATCGCCGGCGGACAGAGCGTGAGCGCCATCCGCGGCCAGGAGGAGGTCATCCGCTCCCTCGAGCGCCTCTTGGCGATCCTCATGGACCGGCCCGACCTTGATCAGCTCGAGCGCAAGCTCGAGGAGCTGTCCGAGCTTCGCGAGCACCTAGGCCGACTGGCCGAGGCCGAGCAGGAGCTGGCCGAGGACACCGAGGCTCTGCGGCGCGACGCGTCCAACGACGCCCAGAACCGCCTGACCGACGGCATCGAGCGCGCCCTCTTCGGGCAGCGCGGGCTGTTGGCCGAGAACGAGACGCGCGCGCGGGAGAGCGGGGCCCTGGGCCTCGAGGCACTCGAGCGCGAGCTCGCGCGCCTGCGGGCCGACCAACAGGCCGACCTCGAGCTCCTGGCGGCCTGGGAGCCGGGGCGCAGGCCAGAGCTGGAGGAGCACGCCGCCGAGCTGGAGCGGGCGCGGGCCGACGGCGCCCGGGCCGAGCGGCTCGAGAGTGCAGCAGAGGCGCTGCGGGACGCCGGCGGCGCCGCGGGGCGGGGGGACGACGAGCGGGCGCGGGCGAGCGGAGAGCTCGAGCGCGCCGCCGAGCGCGCCGAGCGTGCGGCGCGGGCTTCCGACGACGAGAGCGCACGGCGCGCCGCCGCGGCCCTGCGCGAGGCCGCCGAGACCCTGGGCGGCGAGGCCGAAGGCAGCGAGGCGACCGCGGCCCTCGAGGAGAGCGCGCGCGAGCTGGCGGCGGCGGCCGCCGAGCGGCGCTCGGGGGCAGCAGAGCGGGCCGCGAACGCCGCCGAGGCCCTCGGGGACGGCGCGGCGGAGCACGCCGACTCCGAGGCCTCCCTGGCGCGGGCCGCGGCGGCGGCCCTCGACGGTTCCGAGGGCGCCGCGGATCCCGAGGAGGCCCTGCGGCGCCTGCGCCGCGGCCTCGAGGAGCTGGCCATCACCGACCAGCGCCTGGCCGCCTCCCAACAGCGGCGAGCCCGCGGCGCGCGCGAGATCGCCGAGGGGCTCGGCCGGCTCCCCCAGGGAGCGACGGAGCCGGGCCGGCGCGCGAGCGAGGCGCTCGAGGAAGCGGCCGGCGCGATGGGCGAGGCTTCCGCCGCGGCCGCCAAGGAGCAGGACGCCGAGGCCGAGGAGGCGGCCCGGCGAGCGGAACAGGCCCTCGCCCGGGCCCAGGCGGCGGTGCGGGCAGCACGCGAGGGCGCGGACGCGCCGCCGGGCGGAGGCGAAGATCCCCTCGCCCGACGCCAGGAGGAGCTGGCGCGCGAGGTCGCCGAACGCGGCGCGGTGACCGAGCGCGCCTCCCTGGACGCGGCCGGTGAGGGCGCCGTGCGCGAGGCCCTCGACCGCGCCGGCGAGGCCATGCGGCGCGCTGCCGGCGAGCTCTCCGGCAGCGACAGCGCGGCGGCGGCGAGCTCCCAGCGGGAGGCGATCGAGGCCCTCGGCGAGGCAGCGAGCGAGGCGCGGGCGGGCGTGGTCCCCCAGAACGAGGCCGAGCGCGAGCGTGCGGCCGAGCTCGCCAGACGCCAGGAGGAGATCGAGCAGCAGCTCTTCGAGTTCATGCAGCGCTACGAGGAGCGCGGTGACCAGGCCGCGCCCCTGCCGTCGATGTCCTCCGCCCAGGAGAGCGCGAGCCAGGCGCGCGAGGCCCTCGAAGAGGGCCAACTGGGCGAGGCGCAGGACGCCGAGGCCCAGACCGAGCAGGAGATCCGCGAGGCGCTGGAGGCGCTCGAGGAAGAGGAGGAGCAGTACCAACGCCTGCGCGACGAGGAGCTGTTGTTCCGCATCGCCGAGGAGGTCGAGGCGCTGAGCGAGAGCCAGGCCGACCTCAGCGAGCAGACCACCGAGGCCGACTCGAGCCGGGGGGCGAACACGCGAGCGTCGCGGGCCTTGAAGCTGCGCCTGCGCAAGATCGCGCGCGAGGAGCAGGCCCTCGCGGGGCGGGCGGCGGGCATGCGCGAGGCGATCGAGGAGGAGGAGAGCCTCGTGTTCGCCGAGCTCCTCGGCCGCATCGAGAACGACCTCGTCCGCATCGCGCGGGACATGGGCGAGGTGGGCGGCTATCAGAGCGGCGACCGTGTCCAGGTAGCCCAGAGCGAGGTGACGCGCTCCCTGCGTTGGCTGGCGGAGGCCCTCGAGGAGGAGAAGGAGCGCCGCGCCGAGCAACAACAGCAGCAACAACAGCAACAACAGCAGTCGACCAACCGCCTCGTCCCCGACGTGGCCGAGCTGAAGCTGTTGCGCCGCATGGAGGTGGAGGTGCTCGACTCGATCGACGAGCTCCTCGAGCTGTACCCCGAGCTGGCCGCCCAGGACGCGGGGGACCTCGATCCCTTGCTCCTGGAGGACATCCTGCGCCTCGCGCACCGCCACGAGCGGACTTCCGAGCTGTTCGGGCGATTCCGGGCCCGCTTGGGCCTTCCGGATCCCGAACCGACGACCGATACTGAGGACAGAGCAGACGATCCCTCCGACCCGGAGCAACGATGAGCACACGAGCTACCGCCACCGCCCTCGCAAGCGCCTTCCTGGGGCTCGCGGCCGCGGCCCAGGAGCCGGAGATCGGGATCGCGCCGATCACCCAGGAGGAGATCGACGGCGGCACCGTGCTCGAGCTCCCCGGCGCGGACCCTCAGCAGGAGATGGTGCGCCTGTTCGGCGAGGTCGAGCGAAACCTGTACGCGATCGACGCCTTGCTCTACGACGCGGGAGCCGGCGACACCTCCGCCCTCGAGGGCGTCGCCGAGGCCGGGATCGATCGCCTGCTGCGACGCTCCCTCGACACGGGCCGGGACACCCTGGGCGCCATGGACCGCATCCTGGAGCTGGCGCTTCAGGGCGGGACATGAGCGAGCGGCGGCATGGGCGTCGGAGACGCTCAGAACCAGACCGGCCAAGACCCGCCGCGCGAGAGCGGGCAGCAGACGACCCAGCGGGAGAACACGCCCGAGGAGCCCGGCGCCGAGGCGCAGGGTGCCCAGGGCGAGCCGCAACCCAGCGAGCAGAACCCCCAGCCCTCCGACGGCCAGCCCGACGACCCGCGCGCCGCGGACGACCCCGAGCGCACCAACATCGCCGGAGCCGACCCCCGCTCCTCGGCCACCGATGAGGCCTCGGCCATCGGCGCCGCCGATCGCTGGGGCGACCTGCCGGTGCACGTCCGCGACCTGTTCCGCTACGAAGGCGGCCACGGGATGCCGCCGGAGTACCGCGATTGGATCGACTCGTACTACCGCCGCCTGAATGACGGCGAGTACCGACGCTAGGCCGCGACCCCACGACCACCGATGATTCGACTCCTCACCGCCGTGCTCGTCACTGCGGGAGCGCTCGTCCCCGTCGGCCGCCTCGCGACCGCGGGCGGTGACGACGGCGAGGGCGCGACCGCGCCGGTCCTCGAGGGGACCTTCGAGCTCACGCCCCTCGGCGGCCCCGCGCCGCGCCGCGGCAAGACGCCCGCCTCGGCGCGTGCGTTCTACAAGGAGCAGGTTCAGGCCCCCTTCCGCGACAGCCTGCGCGAGAACGCAGACGGCCTGCCCTACACCCTCGAGCCCGGCGACGACCTCGGGCCGGTGCGCACCTTCGAGCTGCGCTTCCCCAGCCCGGCGCCGGTGGTCGAAGCCGACCATCCCTCGGCGATCGTGGCCGGCCGCTACCTGTGCCCGCGCGAGCAGCCCGCCAAGCCCCAGCCTGCGATCCTGATCCTCCACCACCTCCAGGACGACCAGACCCTCGAGCTGGCCCTGGGGGCCTGGTTCGCTCAGCGCGGCTTCTCGTGCCTGGTGCTGTGGTTCCCCGGGTACGGCCCGCGCCGCGGCGACGAGGGCAAGATGGTCAGCGCCGATCTGGGCCAGCTCACCCACCTGCTCGGCCAGAGCGTGGGCGACGTGCACGCCTGCCGCGACTGGCTGGCCCAGCGCCCCGAGGTCGACGCGGAGCGCATCTCGCTGTTGGGCGTCTCCCTGGGGGCCACCCTGGGCACGAGCATTTCGGGGATGGATCCCGGCTTCGCCGCCTGCGTGCTCGTCCTCGGCGGCGGCGACCTGGCGACGGTGATCTTCAACGGCTCGAGCGAGACGCGCGGCATGGCGCGCCTGCTCGCCGAGCGCGGGGTGGACCGGGACGGGGCGAGCGAAATCCTCGCCCCCATCGACCCCTTGAGCTGGGCCCACCGGATGCCGACCGACGGCGTGTTGATGCTGAACGCCGCCAACGACGAGATCTTCCCGCGCCACTGCACCGAACGCCTGCGGGAAGCCTGCCCGGGCGAGGGCCCCATCCACTGGTATCCCGGCAGCCACGCGGGGATCGCGATCTTCCTGCCCGACATCATGAACCGGGCGGAGACGTTCCTGCGCGAGCGGCTCGACCTGCCCGCACGGACGGCGGAATGACCTCGGTCGCCCTCCTGGCCGTCGCCGCCGGGATCGCTCTCTGCGCCGCGGACTCAGGCGGGAGGGCCGACGGAGGAGTGGTAGCCCCGCCCGCCCGGCGCGCGGCCCAGGCCGGCGGCGCCGCCGGGAGCCTGCCGCTTCGGGCCAGCGCCCCCGCAGACGAGGCCGCCGCGGCGGCGGTCGAGCGGGCCCTCGACTGGCTGGCGGCACGCCAGGCTGAGGAGATCGACGGCAGCCAGCCGCCGGTCGGAGCCGAGAAGTACGCGCCCGTCGCCCTGACGGCCCTGGGTGCCCTGGCCGCCCTGTCGGCCGGGAACGCGCCCGAGCGCGGCCCCCACGGGCGCTCCCTCGCGCGCGGGATCGACTACCTGTTGGCGCACGTCGACCGCCTCGCGGACTCGCCCGAGCGCGGCTACATCCACGACGACCGCGACCGCACTTCCCACATGCACGGCCACGGCTTCGCCACCCTGGCCCTGGCCGAGGCCTACAGCTTCTCTCCCAAGACCGCCCGCGGGCGACGCATCGAGGAGGCCCTGCGCCTGGCGGTCGAGCGCATCGAGGTCAGCCAAGGGGTCGACGGCGGCTGGTACTACCAGCCCCGTGCGGACGTGCTGCACGAGAACTCGGTCACGATCTGCGTCGTGCAGGCGCTGCGCGCCGCCAAGGGGGCTGGCATCCGGGTGAACCCCGACACGATCGCCCGCGCCGTCGACTACGTGAAACGCTCCCAGAAGGAGGACGGCTCCTTCCGTTACGCCCTCGGGCGCGAGGACAGCAGCGTGGCCCTGACGGCCGCCGCCATCTCGACCCTCAACGCGACGGGGATCTACGGCGGGAGCGAGGTCGGCTCGGCCTACGACTTCGTCGCGCGCGAGCTCGCGGCGCGGGCGGTGGCGGGAGAGCGTTCGGGGCTCTCGACGCTCGCCCCCCAGTTCCCCTACTACGAGCGCCTGTACCTCGCCCAGGCCCTCTGGCAGCACCCCGAGCGCGCGCGCTTCGACCGCTGGGCCGGAGCCGAGCGGGCGCGGGTGCTCTCCGCTCAGCGCGCCGACGGCTCCTGGGGCGGCTCGCCCTTCGGGGACGCCTACGCGACGGCGGTCAACGTGCTGTTCCTGACCCTGCCCCAGGGTCTGTTGCCGATCTTCCAGCGCTGACCTCCTGCGCGGGCACGGCCCTGGGTTAGACTCCGCCCGCGCGGCCGGACGGGCCGGACGGGCCGGACGGGCGACGGACAGCGGAACGGACACGAGGCATGGCGAAGCGCGAGGAGATCGAGGCCATCTGGCCCGAGCTGGAGTGGATCACCGACGAGGACCTGCGCGAGCGGACCCTGGCGACCTGGGCCTTGGCCTTCGAGCGCAGCCCGCTGGAACCCGACGACCTCGATCGCATCCCCTTCACCCTGCACGTTCCCGACTGCGAGGTGAGCTTTTTGGCCCACAAGCGCCTGGTCGTGCACCTCGCCCGCGACTGCGCGGACAAGATCGGCGAGTTCATGGGCGCCGCCATGCCCGTGGACCGCGACGTCCTGATCGCGGGCGCGATCCTGGCGGACGTGGGGAAGCTCTTGGAGTACGAGAAGGTCGACGGGCGCTGCGTGCAGTCGCGGCGCGGCAAGTACCTGCGCCACCCCTTCACCGGCGTCGGCCTGGCCCAGGAGTGCGGCGTGTGCGACGCGGCCTGCCACGTGATCGCCACCCATGCCGGCGAGGGCAACCTCGTGGCCCGCAGCGCCGAGGCCTTCATCGTCCACCACGCCGACTTCATGACCTACGAGCCCCTCGTGAAGGGGCTCACCTTCGACGACTGACGGTGCGGGCCCCGGGAGCCTTGAATCGGGCTTCCCGGCCGCCCAGAGTGGTCTCGTGGGCTCTCGCGCGGACTTTCCTCCCCCTCCCCGCCCCGCCGGGGATCGTGAGGTAGACTTGCCTGATCCGCGCCGCACACCGCACTCCCGGCCCCCGCAGACCGGTTTTCTCCACCGCATGAACCACTCGACCCTCCTCGGGGCCCTCCTGGCCTCCGGCGTCCTGCTCGCGGGCGCCGCCGGAGCCCACGCCGGCCCGCAGGGCGGCCGGCCGCTCCGGCGTGCCCGCGCCGTCCGACCGGCACCGCCCGCCGACGACTTCGAGACGAGGGTCAACGGCGTCCGCATCCAGCTGGGCAACAGCCCGATCCGCGTCGCCGCCCCCCTCGCGCCCAACGTCTACCCCCTGACGTTCAACGACACCGGCACGACCTGGCAGGAGCCGGTGCTGCTCGGCGTCCCGCGCGTCCCCCTGCCCTCCGCGCCGCTGTTGGTGATGTTCCACTCCTTCGGCATCAGCGAGAGCGACTGCGTCGAGAACACGGGCCTGATGAAGCGCGCCCTCGACCGCGGCTGGTACGTGCTCGCCCCGCGCGGCGCCCACGACATGAACTTCGGCATCCCCTACAGCCAGGCGAACATCGAGTTCGTCCTCGACTGGCTGGTCGGCTTCCTCTCGATCGACACGTCGCGCATCTACGGCGTCGGCTTCTCGATGGGCGGCGGCGGCGTGACGAGCTACGCGGCGCGGCACCTCGACCCGACGCGCCCCATGCTCGCCGCCGTGGCGAACCACACCGGCGGCGTGTCGGTGGCCCACACCTACTGGAACGAGTCGTCGCTGGTGCAGGACATCCTGGAGAACCTCCTGATGTTCGGCGCCTCGCCGGCCATCGACCCCTTTGCCTACAGCCAGGTGTCGGCCATCGACGTCGACCCGGTGAGCGGTGCCGTAGACCCGACCACGGACATGGCGCGCAACCTGGCGGGGATCCCGTTCAGGACCTCCTACGCGACCCTCGATCCCCTGGCGTACCTGATGGTCCAATCGGCCGTGTTCCACGACTGGATGACCGCCCTGCCGGCCTCCTCGACCGAGGTGCAGATCGACGCCGCCGAGCACGCCTGGACGACCCTGGACGAGACCGCGGTGCTCGACTTCCTCGAATCGAAGACCCTCGCCATACCGCGCGGCGGGACCCATCGCCTGCTCGCCGACCGCGAGGGGGTCTGGATGCACTTCACGGTCGAGCAGGACGCCGCGGACGCCTTCACGCCGTTGCGCTGGAACCTCGACGCCAGCCTCAACCGACTGATCGTGGACCAGACCGAGAACCTCGCGCGCATCACCGCCGACACGGCGTCCTTGGGGCTCGACACGCAGGTCCCGCTGACGGTCATCCCCGGAACCCAGGACGGCCTGGGCGAGGAACTGCGCCTGACCGGCTACGGAACCATGCCGTCGAACGTGTTGCGCAACGGCCAGGCGACCAGCGACTGGGCCTACGATGCCAATACCGGCACGGTGACGCTGTTCGAGTCCTCCGCCGCGGGTTATCCGCAGTGGGTGATCGTTCCCTGAGTTCCAGACCATCGCCGCCCGTCCCGCTCGGGGTTCGCCGCCCCCGCGCCGTGCACCCCCCAGCCGAGCCCGATGCCCTCCTCTTCTCGCGTCGTCACCGCCCTCTCCCTGCTGCTCGTCGCCGGCGCCGCCGCCTGGTTCCTGCGACCCGACGACGCTCCGAATCCCCCCGACCCCCGGCCCGCCCCGCCGCCCGCGGTCGAGCCGGTGCCGGCCGACCTCGTGCTGCCCGCGACGATCGACCTGCCCGACCCCGATCCGCGCATCACCGACCTCGAGACCGTCGAGGACAAGTCCGAGCTGGTCGCGGACTGGTTGCTCGACTTCTCCGACAAGCTGAGGAGGCGGGACTTCTCGGCGGCGGCGCGCTGGTTCTCGCCGCGCTTCGCCGGCCACTCCCTGGCCGGTCTGGCGGTGGGCGGTGAGGGGACCTTGCACGCCGACGCGCGCAAGCGGACCTGGGACGCGGCCGGCGCACCGATCGTAGACCGCGACCGCTTCCTCGCAGGCATCGAGGAGCTGATCGGCCCCTGGACGCGCATGGAGTCGGTCCTGTGGAAGGTCAAGGGCGCCGAGTTCCAGGCCGGGGGCGGGGAGCGCTGGGGGAAGATCAAGCTCTTCCTGCACATGACCGGCACGCGCTCCGACGGCGGCGTCTCGGCCATCGGCGGCTGGGCCTGGCTGCGGGTCGCCCGCGAGGCGGGCCTGTGGCGCATCCAACGCTTCCAGCTCACCAGCCTGGCCGAGACCTGGCACGAGGGTCCCCTGTTCACCGACGTCTCGGCCGCCGCCGGCGTCGCCCACCAGGGGCTGCGCTTTGGACAACCGGGAAACCAGAGCTTCGCCTGGAACGGCGCCGCGGGAGGCGACGTCGACGGCGACGGCCTCTGGGATCTGTTCGTGCCTTCCGACGGAAGGAACTTCCTCTACGTAGCCCAGGACGACGGGACCTACGCGGATCAGGCGAGGGAGCGCGGCGTCGAGCTGCCCGACGCGGGTACCGGGGCGGTGTTCTTCGACCACGACAACGACGGCGACGCCGACCTCGTCGTGGGCCACATCGGCTGGTGCGCGGGTGAGGAGGGCGTCGGCGGCCGCGCCCTCGCGCTGTACGAGAACGACGGCACGGGCCACTTCGAGGAGCGCTCGGCGGCCCTCGGCCTGACCGAGCCGGTCGTCGCCTACTCCCTGACGGTGTTCGACTACGACGGCGACGGCTGGCTGGACGTGTTCGCCTGCGCCTACGGCAGGGTGGCGGTCGAGCACAACAACTCCTGGATCGAGGCGAACAACGGCGCCCCCAACGCCTTGTTCCGAAACCTCGGCGGGACCGGCTTCGAGGAGGTCGCCGAACGGGCGGGAGTGCGCGGCGACCAGTGGTCCTACGCCTCGGCCGCGGCGGACTTCGACGCCGACGGAGACGTCGACCTCTACGTCGCCAACGACTACGGCTCCAATCGCCTGTACCGCAACGAGGGCGACGGCACCTTCCGCGACGTCGCGCCGCAGGTGGGCGTCACCGACATCGGCAACGGGATGGGCGTGAGCTGGGGCGACCTGGACGCCGACGGCCGCCTCGACCTGTACGTGGCGAACATGTCCTCCACGGCCGGGAACCGCATCCTGGGCCGACTGGGAGACGAAATCGACCCCGAGATGATGGCTCTGCTGCGCAAGCTGGCGGCGGGCAACACGATCTTCGAGGCCGAGAGCGACGGCACGTTCCGCGCCCTGCCGTCGTCGGCGGGCGGGGTCAACGCGAGCTGGGCCTGGTCGGTCGCCCTGTGCGACTTCGACCTGGACGGGCGCCTCGACGTGTTCAACACCAACGGGTTCGTGACCGGCGACCTGCCACACGACACCTGAAGCACCTACTGGCGCCACGTGGTGGCGTCCTCGGCCGAGTCCCAGAGCGCGGTGTTCGCATCCCAGGAGGTGGGCAACGCCGCCTACCTCGACCGCCACAACCTACAGATGTTCCAGGACGGCCGCTCGTTCAGCGGCAACGAGCGCGACAAGCTGTTCTTCAACCGCGGCGACGGCACCTTCGCCGACCTCTCCGACCTCTCCGCCTGCGACTCCCCCAACGACGGCCGGGCGGTGATCGCCTTCGACGCCGACGACGACGGGGACGTCGACCTGTTCGTCCACAACATCCAGCGCGAGCGCCACGCCCTGTACCGCAACGAGATCGGCGAGCGCTACGGCTCGTTCCTCAAGCTGCGCCTCTCGGCGACGAGTTCCCAGCACGAGGCGATCGGCGCCACCGTCACCGTCCACGGCCCCCACGGTCCGGTGGCCCAGGTGCTCACGCGCGGCGCGGGCTTCTCCTCCTGCCAAGTGCCCGAGCTCGTCTTCGGCCTCGGCGCCGCCGAGGACGCCGAGGTCGAGGTGCGCTGGCCCGGCGGCTCGGTCGAGTCCTTCGGCGCCCTCGCGGCGGGCTCGCGTGCCCTCCTGGTCGAGGGCGCGGGGACCCCGCGTCCCATCGCGCACCGCCCTCGTCCCCTGCCCGATCCTCTGCCCCGCGGCCTCAAGCTCGGTCTGGGTGACCGGATCGGGACCGTGGCCCTCCTCACCGCCGACGAGCGCCTCGAACAGGTCGACTTCGCGAGCATCTCGGGGGGCCGGCGCGTGTACCTCAACTTCTGGGCCAGCTACTGCGCTCCCTGCGTGGCCGAGCTCCCCGCCCTACAGGCGCTGCACGCCAGCGGCGAGGCGGTGGTGATCGGCGTCTCGACCGACGCCCCCGCGGACACGCAGCGCGCCCACGACCTGTTCGAGGCGCGCGGAGCGCGCTTCCCCTGCTACTTCATCGGCGCCCGGCCGGATCCCGAGCGCGGCGTCTCCTCCCTGGAGAGCCTGATCGACCTCGAGCGCCTCCCGATCCCCACCACCCTCGTGCTCTCGGCCGAGGGCGCCGTCGAACGCGTCGTGCGCGGTCCCCTGCGGGCGGAGTGAGCCGGCGCCGGGCGCCTGCTATGCTGGCGCCATGATGATCCTCGGAGTCGTCGTCGTGTCCGCCGCGGCCTCAGTCGCCCAGGAGCCGGCGGCCGCGCCCTCTCCCTTCGAACGAGTGGCGGTCATCGGCGCCAGCGCCTCCGCCGGATTCGGCCTCTCGAGCGAGCTCGAGGCCTCGGTACGCCTGGGTGAGGTCTTGGCGTGCCTCCTGCCCGAGGAAGCCGCCGTGAGCGACCACGGCACGGCGGCCTTCTTCCGCGACCCCGGCGCCTACGGCGAGCGCCTGGTGACCTCCGCCATCGCCGAGCGCCCGACCCTGGTGGTCGGCGTCGACTTCCTGTTCTGGTACGCCTTCGGAGCCCGCCCAGACTCGACGCGGCCGGCCCTGTTCGAACGCGGCCTCGCCGAGCTGGAGAGGTTGGACTGCCCGCTGTTGATCGGCGACCTGCCGGACGTCTCCCATGCCCTCACGGGCAAGGGCCCCTTCGGAGGACCGCTCATCAGCCGCGGGCACCTGCCCCCCGAAGCGATGCTGACCTCCTTCAACCAGCGCCTGCGCGCGTGGGCCGCGGAGCGGGACAACGTCACGGTCGCCCCCCTGGCCGCCTACACGGCCCTCGTGCGCGACGGCGAGGACATCGAGCTGCGCGGCAACCGCTGGGCACCCGCCAAGCTCGAGGACTTGCTCCAAGAAGACCGCCTGCACCCCACGGTCGAGGGCAGCGCGGCGATCCTGGTCCTGTTCTTCGACACCCTGGTGGCCGCGCACGCCGACTTGGAGAGCGCCGGGGTGCGCTGGAAGCTGGAGGGCATCCTCGAGCGCCTGCTGGCCGCCACGGAACAGGAGCGCGCCGAGCGCCGGGAGAAGGCCCGCCGCCGCGAAGAGCGCCGGCGCGAGCGCGAGGAGCGTCGCCGCGAGCGGGAGGGCGGTGACGGCGACGGCCCGGCCCTGCGCCTGGCGAGCTGACCCGCCGCGGTGGCGTGGGGTCTCAGAGGGCCGCGAGCAAGAGCTCGCAGTCGATGGCGCCGTTTTTGAGGGGGACGGTCCGGTCGGGCGAGACCTCGAGGTTCGCCGCCAAGCGTGGATTGCCCGAGAGCAGGGCCAGACGGTAGCCGGCGCAGTGCTCGCGTAGGGCGGCGCCGAAGGCCCGGTAGACCGGGGCCAGGGCGCGCTCGGCTCCCAGGCGCTCGCCGTAGGGCGGGTTGGTGACGATCCAGGCGTTCCACCCTCCTCGCGGGGCGAAGTCGCGGGCGTCTGCGACCTCGAGCTGGACCCGGTCGGTGAGGCCCGCCGCCTCGACGTTCTCCCGCGCCCCCTCGATCGCTCGCGGCGAGGCGTCGCCGCCGCGCAGGACGAGCTTGCGCGGCGGGGCCTGTGCGGCGCGAGCCTCCTCCCGCAGGGCGGCCCAGGCGGTCGGGTCGAAACCCGGCAGGGCCTCGAACGCGAAGCGCTCGCGGGTGATCCCCGGCGCGCGGCCCGCCGCCAGGGCGGCGGCCTCGCACAACAGAGTCCCCGAGCCGCAGAAGGGATCGAGCAGCGGTGCGCGCCGGTTCCACCCCGACAGGGCCAGCACCGCGGCGGCCAGCACCTCCGAGAGCGGCGCCGGTCCCTGGGTGCGCCGCCAGCCGCGGCGGTGGAGGGAGGCGCCGGAGGTGTCCAGCGAGAGGGTGCAGCGGTCGCGGAAGAGGTGGACGTGGATGCGCAGGTCGGGGTCCTCGAGGTCCACCGACGGTCGCCGGCCGTCCGGTGACCGGAGCGTGTCGACCACGGCGTCCTTGGTGCGCTGGGCGACGAACAGGGTGTGGTCGAGAGCCGAGTCCCGGGAGCGGACGACCACGCGGAAGGTCCGCTCGGGCGAGAGGAAACGCGACCAGTCGAGCGCCGCGACGCCGGCGTAGAGGGCGTCGGGATCGGGCGCGGCGAAGCGCGCGACGCGCCACAACACGCGCACCGCCGTGCGCAGGTGAAGGTTGGCGCGCCAGGCATCTTGGAGCGAGCCTTCGAAGCCGACGCCGCGCACGCCGCGCGCGGTGCGAGCCAGCCGCAGCTCGCGCATCTCCGCCTCCAGGAGAGGCTCCAAGCCCGCCGGACAGGTGACGAAGAAGGACTCTCGCCCGCCGCCGCTCATCGCCTCGGGCCTCCTTCTCGCGCAGGCCATGCGCTGGAGCGCCGCCGCACCATCTCAGGCCCGTGCACGGGAGCGCTCGGCGGGCGGGACGTAGGCTGCCAGCTCAAACGCATCGAAGCCGCAGCCGGCCAGGGCTCGACCGATCGACGCGCGACGCTCGGCGGCGTGGTCGAGCTCGTCCGCCCCGACCTCTACCCGCGCCCACGCCCCGTGGTCGCGCACGCGCAAGGCCCGCAGCCCCAGCTCGCGCAACCGCTCCTCCGCGCGCTCGACGCGCGCCAGGCGCTCGGCGCTCACGGCTCTCCCCCGAGGCAGGCGCGAAGCCAGGCAGGCCGAGGCGGGCTTGTCCGCCACCGCCAGGCCCGCCTCGCGCGCGTAGCGGCGCACGTCCGCCTTGGAGAGGCCCGCCTCGCGCAGGGGGGCGACCACGCCGGCCTCGGAAGCGGCGCGCGAGCCCGGCCGGTCGTCGAGGAGGTCGTCGGTGATCTCCCCCACGGCCACGACCGCGAAGCCGTTCGCCAGAGCCCAGGGCAGGGCGACGCGGAAGAGGGCCGACTTGCAGTGGTAGCAGCGGTCTGCTCCGTTGGCCCTGTAGCGGGGGTCGGCGAGCTCGTCGGGCCGCAGGACCGCCAGCCGCGCGCCGAGCTCCCGGGCGAACGCTCGCGCTCCCTCCAGCTCACTGCGCGGCAACGACGGCGAGTCGGCCACCACGGCCGCGGCCCGCTCGCGGAGGGTCGTGTGGGCCGCGTGCAGGAGCACGCTCGAGTCCACGCCGCCGGAGAAGGCCACCGCGACGCTTTCGAGCTCGGACAGCCTCGCGTACAGGGCCTCGGTCGAGCCTGCGGGCGCGGCGCTCACCCGGCCGCCTCCGACAGGTACTGCCGGACCTTCTCCACGTAGTCGCGGACCGACCGCAGGATCTCTTCGACCTCCTCGTCGGTCACCGCGCGCACGACACGCCCCGGCACACCCAGGACGAGTGAGCGCGGGGGAACCTCGAAGTCCTCGCGCACCACCGCACCCGCCCCGATGATCGACTCCTCGCCGATCCGGGAGCCGGCGAGCAGCACGGCCCCCATGCCGATCAGGCAGCGATCCGCCACGGCGGCGCCGTGCAGCACGCAGCCGTGGCCGACGGTGACGTCCGCTCCCAGCACGTTGGGGACGCCCGGGTCGGCGTGCATCATCGAGAGGTCCTGGATGTTCGTGCGCGGCCCGACGACCAGCGGCGCGTCGTCCCCGCGCAGGACGCAGCCGAACCACACTCCGGCCTGGGCTCCGAGGGAGACGTCGCCACACAGGACGGCGCTGGCCGCCACGAACGCCCCCCCCTCCACGGGACGCATCAGGCCTTCGTTGGAGTAGAGGGTCATGGGAGCAGGGAATCGGACAGGGCGCGCACCATCAGGATCGCCAGGGCGTTGTTCGCCGCGTGTACGGCGACGGGCGCCCACAGGCGCCCGGAGCCGAGCATGACGGCGCCCAGGACCAGGCTCAAGCCGCAAACGGGGCCGAAGGCGGCCGGCCCGTGGAGCGCCGCGAACAGCACCGAGGTCGCGAGCACGCCTGCTCCCCGTCCCCAGCAGCGCACGAGGACGGGCTGTAGGAAGCCGCGGAAGAGGACCTCCTCGAAGAGCGGAATCAGGATCACGGCCAGGAGCCCCGTGGCCGCGAGGGTCGCGCCCTCGGCAGCGGCGATGCGCTCGAGCAGGGGCGGCGGGGGGGCATCGACTCCGATGCGCTCGAGGAGCCAGGGCCAGGCGAGGCCCAGACCCCACAGGCCGGGCAGGGCCACGCCCCAGACCAGCAGGGCGCGGGCGGCGGCGCCCGCGGGTCGCGGACCGCCCAGGCCGAGGGCGGCGATCCCCGTGGGTGCGGCACGAGCGACGAGGGCGGCCGCCGCCGCCGCCGCGGCCGCCGAGACCGCGGCGCCGCGCACCATCAACCCGACCGTGGGGGTCTCCGGGCCGGCGGGGGCGAGGACGGCGACGGCCCCCAGGGCGACGATGCCCGCCAGACCGGCCAGGAGGAGGTCCGCCAAGCCCCAGGCGACCTCGGAGCGATCGGCGCCGACGCGGCCGCCGCCACCCGCGAGCCTCAGAGCCACCGGCAGGGTGACGACGGCCAGGCCGGCTCCGAGGAGAGCGCTCGCACCCGACGGCGCGAGGGCCTCGAGCTCAGCCGGGTTCACTGCCCGGCGCCGGAGCGCGCGCCCTCGATGATCCCCTCGGTCGGCGAGGAGGCGCTGGCGTGCAGGCGGCGCGGGATGCGGCCGGCGAGGAAGGCCTGGCGGCCGGCGAGGCAGGCCTGCTTCATGGCCGCCGCCATCCGCAGGGGCTCTCGCGCGAGGGCGATGCCCGAGTTCAGGAGCACGCCGTCGACGCCCAGCTCCATCGCCAGGGCCACGTCCGAGGCGGTCCCCACCCCCGCGTCCACGATCACCGGCACGTCCACGAGCTCGCGCACGATGCGCAGGTTGTTGGGGTTCAGCACGCCCTGGCCCGAGCCGATCGGCGAGCCCGCGGGCATCACGCTGGTCACGCCCAGCTCCGCGAGGTGCACGCACATGCGCGGGTCGTCGGAGCAGTAGACGAGCACGGAGAACTCCTGGGCGACGAGCTCGCGCGCTGCCTCCAGGGTCCCGACCGGATCGGGCAGCAGGGTGCGGTCGTCGCCGAGCACCTCGAGCTTGACCAGCGGCGTGTCGAGCAGGTCGCGCGCCAACTCGGCCGTGCGCACGGCGCTCGGAGCGTCGAAGCAGCCGGCGGTGTTGGGCAGGACATGGGTGCGCGAACGATCGATGTGATCGAGGAGCGAAGGCCCCTTGGCCGCGTCGAGGTTGACGCGCCGCACGGCGACGGTGACGCAGTCGGTGCCCGAGAGCTCCAGAGCGCGCGCCGTCTCCTCGAAGCTCGCGTACTTGCCGGTCCCGACCAACAGGCGCGAGTGCAGGGTCACGTCCCCCAGCACCAGGGGCTCGTCCGCCAGCGGATCCTCGTTCTCGGTGTCCATCCTTCTCCCTCGCCCTCGCGGGCGCACTCAACCGCCTCCGACCAGGGTCACGACCTCCACCCGATCTCCCTCCGACAGGCGCGTGTCCGCCCGCTCGCCGCGCGGCACGAGCACGCGATTGAGCTCGACGGCGGCCTGCGTGGGCTCGAGATCCAGGCTCTCGAGCAGCTCCGAGACGAGCAGACTCTCGGGCACCTCGCGCTCGACCCCGTTCACCTCGACCTTCATGACGCCGCCCTATCCTCGCACAGCCGCGCGCGGGCGACTACTCCACGCGCAGGAATGCACACTTCAGGTAGGCGCTCTCGGGCAGGCCGAGCAGCACGCTGTGGTCGACGGAGGCGCCGCGGAGCTGCTCGAGCCAAACCCGCCGGTTCGCGTCGCGCGAGGCGCGCGCCAACAGGCGCAGGAAGGCGTCCTCGCGGACGTTGTAGGAGCACGAGGCGCTCACCAGGCTTCCGCCCTCCTCCACCAGCCCCATGGCCCGCAGGTTCAGCTCGACGTAGCCGCGCTCGGCGCCCTCGACCTCGCGCTTGGTGCGCGCGAAGGCCGGCGGGTCGATGACGGCCAGGCCGAAGCGTTCCCCCGCCTCCTTGCGCGCCCGCAGGTCTTGCATGCAGTTGGCGCGCTCGAAGACGACGCGCTCGGCCACGCCGTTGAGCTCTGCGTTGCGGACCAGGCGCTCCCCGGCGGCCTCGGACTGATCGACGCAGACGACGGTCTCGGCGCCGGCCAGGGCGGCGCGGATGCCGAACAATCCGTCGTAGGAGAAGGCGTCCAGTACGCGCCGCCCGCGGGCTTTCGCGGCGGCCTCGCGCCGGTTCGTGCGCTGGTCGAGGTAGGCGCCGGTCTTGTGGCCGGCGAGCACGTCGACCTCGTATCGCAGGTCGCCCTCGTCGACGAGGACCGGGCCCTCCACCGAGCCGTGCAGGACCTGCACGCGCTCGACGAGGTTCTCGTGCTTGCGGACCGCGCTGTCGGAGCGTTCGACGATCGCGTCGAGAGGGAAGGGCAGCGCCTCGACGAGCAGCTCGACGAGGAAGTCGCGCATGCGGTCGGAGCCCTGGACCGTGCTCTGGATCACCGCCGTCGCGCCGTAGCGATCGACGACCCAGCCCGGCAGGCCGTCGGCGTCGCCGTTCACCAGGCGGCAGGCGTCGGCGGGCTCCATCAGGCCGGCGCGCTCGCGGGCGCGCACGGCACGGGCGATGCGCTCCGCCCAGAAGGCGCGGTCGGGCTGGTCGGCGGAGCGCGTGACCATGCGCACGGCGATCCGCGAGCTGGACGAGAAGAGCCCCCAGCCCAGAGTGTTCTGGTTGGGGTCCTCCACCGGCAGGAGCTCGCCGGGCTCGCCTTCGCCCCCGGCGATGTCGTCGCGGTAGATCCACGGGTGCCCGCCGAGGGCCCAGCGGCGTCCCTTGCCCGTGAGGATGACCTTACCCATGTTCGCGCGCCGCATCGAGAGGCGGTGAGCGGCGCAGGGTAGCAACTACGCCCCGGCGGCGCCTCAGCGATCCTCGACGGAGTCTGCCGCGCCGACCAGGCGCGCGAAGCGCGGGTCCTCTCGCAAGGAGACCAGGTCCGGATCTGTGCGCGCCCACTCTCGCTGCCTCCGCCTGGCACCCGGGCTCTGGTGATTCTGCTCCAACTCCCTCTCGAGGTACTCGAGCGCGCGCCCGGTCTGCCCCAGCAGGGCGTAGGTGCAGGCGAGGTTGTAGAACAGACGCGGCGCGTGGGGCACCTCGGCCAGGACCGCCCGGGCCTCGTCCGCGCGTCCCGAGCGCGCACGGTAGCAGGCCAGCAGCACGTCCATGAAGTCGTCGGAGCGCAGGGCGTAGGCACGCTCGAAGTAGCCCAGGGCGCGCTCGGGATCGACGAGCTTGACGTTGGCGTTGACCGCCAGGGAGACGAGGGCGTCGCAGCGCGCCGCGCGTACGGCCTGCGCCGAGCGCAGGCCTCCCTGCTCGGTCAGCAGTCGCTCGAGGCCTTCGAGGTGGGCGACGGCGCGCAGGAGCTCCTCCTCCGCCAGCACGCCCTCGTCGTCGGAGCTCCACGAGCTTCCCAGGGTGATGCGCGCCTGGGCCGCCAGCTCGATGCCCCAGGCGTAGCGCTGCGCGAGGCCGTCGGCTTCGAGGGCGGCGAGGATCCGCTCGCAAACCTCGCGGCACTCGCGCGTGCGCCCCTCCTCGCTCAGATCGCCCGCCAGGCGCAGAGCGAACCAAGAGGGCGTGCGCAGCTCCGCGAGGGCCTCGGCCAGGGGGGTGAGGGCGGTGCGCCGCTGGGC
>JASLMK010000111.1 GCA_030746555.1 Planctomycetota bacterium
TCGTCTGGCTCGAGAACTCCACGCCCGCGGCACTCGCCCGACCGCGCACGGTGCACAGGGTCGACGTCCCGAGCCTGGCGGAGCGGGCCTGCTCAGACGGCGCGCCGATCGTCCTCCTGATCGCCCTCTTGATCGGCATCATCACCGCCTACCAGGCCGCCACCCAGATGCACCAGCTCGGAGCGGACGTCTTTGTCCCCGACCTGGTCGCCCTGTCGATCACCCGCGAGCTCGGACCCTTGATCACGGCCATCGTCGTCGCCGGGCGCTCGGGGGCGGCCATCGCCGCCGAGCTGGGCACGATGACCGTCTCCGAGGAGGTCGACGCCCTGCGGACCCTGCGCCTGGATCCCGTCCGCTTCCTGGTCCTGCCGCGGGTGATCGCCCTGACGCTGATGCTGCCCCTGCTGACCCTCCTGGCCGAGGCGGTGGCGATCGGCGGCGGCCTGTTGATCACCACGGCCGAGCTCGAGATGACCGCCGGGGTCTACCTGCGCTCGACCCGCGACGCCCTCGACACCTGGGACATCGCCGGCGGCCTGATCAAGGCCGTCGTGTTCGGCGCCCTGATCGCCCTGATCTCCTGCGAGCGCGGTCTGGCGACGCGCGGCGGCGCGGAGGGCGTAGGGCGCTCGACCACCGCCGCCGTCGTGGCCAGCCTCTTCAGCCTGATCGCGGCCGACGCCGTGTTCACGCTCCTCTACAACCGCCTGGGGATCTGATGATCCGCGTCGAGGACCTCTCCATCGGCTACGGCGACGAGGCGCTCATGGAACACCTGGAGTTTCGGATCGAGCCCGCGGAGGTGTTCTTGATCCTGGGGGGTTCGGGCTGCGGCAAGTCGACGTTGATGAAGACCATGATCGGCCTGCTCCCGCCCCTGGCGGGCGAGGTCGTGATCGGTGGGGAGCCCGTCGCCGCCGACGGCCCACCCCCCTTCGGCGTCCTGTTCCAGTCCGGCGCCCTGTTCGGCTCGATGACCCTGGCCCAGAACGTGGCCCTGCCCCTGCAGAAGTGGACGGAGCTGGACCCCGAGACGATCGACAGCCTGGTGCGCGGGAAGCTGCGTCTGGTGGGGTTGGACGGCTTCGAGCACCACCTGCCGTCCGAGCTCTCCGGTGGCATGCGCAAGCGGGCCGGGATCGCCCGCGCCCTGGCGCTGGAGTCGCCGCTGCTCTTCCTCGACGAGCCCTCCGCCGGCCTCGACCCGCGCAGCGCCGCGGACCTCGACGAGCTGATCCTGACCCTGAACGGCAGCCTGGGCGTGACGATCGTGATCGTCACCCACGAGCTGTCGAGCATCTTCGCCGTGGGCGGGAGCTGCATCCTGCTCGACCGCGCGGCGCGGGGCATCATCGCCCAGGGCGACCCCCGCGCCTTGCGCGAGCAGTCCACCGACGAGCGCGTGTCCGGTTTCTTCCGGCGCCGCCCCTGGGCAGAACAGACCGAGGAAGGGACTCCATGATCGCCGCCCCCACCGACCGCTGGAAGCTGGGCCTGTTCGTCGTCCTCGCCGTGATCGTCGGCGTCGGCGCCCTGTTCTGGATCGGAGCCCGCCGGCTGAACCGCGAGTCCGTGGAGGTCGTGACCTTCTTCCAGGAGCCGGTGGGCGGCCTGGAGGAAGGCTCGGCGGTCAAGATGCGCGGGGTCAGCGTCGGCATCGTGGACACGATCACGATCGCCCCCGACCGCCGCTCGGTCGAGGTGCGCGCGAGCATCTACTCGGACGTGCTCGCGATGCTCGGCGTGGACCCCGAGGACCCCGGCTCGGGGCGCATCGGGCCCGACGACCTGCGCACCCAGGTCGCCATCGCTGGCATCACCGGGACGAAGTACGTGCTGGTCGACTTCTTCCCCCTGGCCGAGCACCCGCTGCCCCTGCTCAGCTTCGACCCGGGCGACCGCTACCTGCCGTCGGTGCCCTCGACCCTCAAGAACCTCGAAGACGGCCTCAACCTGATCGTCGAGGCCGTGCCCGAGGTCACCGGCGAGCTGAACGCGTTCCTGCGCGTCTCGCGAGAGCGGTTGGAGGCCCTCGACACCGGCGAGCTCTCCCGGAGCGCGACGGCCCTGTTGGAGCTGGCCCACGAGCGCCTGGCGGCCCTGGACACCGGGCGCTTGACCGCGGCCGGGGTCGAGGCCCTCGAGGCCCTGCGCGACCTCCTGCGCGGTCTCGAGGCCGCCGACGGCCCCGTGGCGACCACCGCCGCCGGCTGGCTGGCGGCGGCCCGACGCCTGGAGGCGGTCATCTCCGAGGTGGACGCGAGCGCGACCGCCGGCTCCCTGCGCGAGGCTTCCGCCGCCGTGACGGGCCTGGCGCGCAGCGCGGGGGGCACCACCAACGAGCTCGCGCGCGACCTGCGGGCCTTCCGCGAGGCCATGGAGGCCGTGCGGGCCTTGGCCGAGCTCCTCGAACGGGACCCCGGCGCGCTCCTGCGCGGCCGCGCCCACAACCCCTGAGATCGCCATGCGCCACGCCCTCGCCGCCCTCGTCCTGCCGATCGTCACCGGCGCCTGCCTCTCGGCGGGCGGCCCCGCCTCCATCCGCTACTACAGCGCCGCGCCGCCCGCGGGAGAGCGCGAGTCGCCTCCGGGCGAGACGCGCGAGCTTCGCCTGCGCGACGCCGAGGCCGCCGGACACCTGAGGGACCGCATGGCGGTGCGCACCTCGCCCGTAACCGTGGAGTTCCTCGACCTCGACCGTTGGACCGAGCCGCCCATCGGCTTCGTGGAGCGCGCCCTCGCCCGCGCCCTGTTCGAGACCGGGGATTTCGCTCGCTCGGAGTCCCACACCGCCCCGAGCCTCGACGTCGAGCTCTTGGCCTTCGAGCGCGTCCCGGGCGTCACCGCGGGTCTGGCCGGCGTGCGCCTGGTCCTCGTCCTGAGGGCGACAGACCCCAACGGGCATTCGCTCCTCGACTACACGATCGAGCAACGCATCGAGCACGCCGACGGCTCGCCGGACGCGACCGCGCGCCACCTGTCCCTGTGCCTGGAGCGGGCCGCGCGCGAGGCGACCCGGGTCCTGGCCGGGGCCCTGCCCTGAGGCGCGCCGCTCGCGGGCACCGTCGACCCAGCTTGCATCGACCCGCGCCCCGGCCCTTACTAGGCGGCCGTGGACGTGCGAGCCTATGGCAGTCTCTGGGCCCTGACCGCGGGCCAGCGCCTGCGCTATCTGGCCGCGGTGGCCTCGACGGCCCTGACCGCCCTGTGCCTGTTCGCCTCGCCCCTGGTCGTGAAGGCCGTCCTCGACGGCCCCCTGGCCGGCGGACGCGTCGGGCTGCGCCCCGCCGACGCCGGTCTCCTGGGCATCCCCGCCGTCCTGCGCGCGGGCATCGAGGTCTGCTTGTGGAGTCCCTCCGGCGTAGACCTCACCGCGGCGCGCTTCGCCCGCGACCACGGGCTCCACGCCTGCCTGTGGGCCAGCGCGACCCTGCTGGCGGCGCTGACGGCGACCGGCGCCCTGTTCCTGTACCTGCGCGGCCGCCACGCGTCGATCGCCTCGGAGGCCATCGTGCGCCGCCTGCGGGACGCCCTCTACGACCGCCTCCAGCGGGTGCCCTGCACGTTCCACGACCGCTCGGAGACCGGCGACCTCGTCCAGCGCTGCTCCTCGGACGTGGAGACCGTGCGCGTGTTCCTCCAGGCCCAGGTGGTCGAGATCGGCCGCGCCCTGACCCTCTTGGGGACGGCCCTGCCGATCCTCGTCGTCATCGACCCGCAGATGGCCCTCGTCTCCGTGGCCCTCTTCCCGGTCATCATCGCCTTCGCGGTCGTCTTCTTCCGCCGCATCCAGCGCGTCTTCAAGGCCATGGACGAGGCCGAGGCGGCGATGACGACGGTCCTGCAGGAGAACCTGACCGGGATCCGCGTGGTGCGGGCCTTCGCGCGCGGCGACCACGAGGTCGAGCGCTTCGGGGCGACCAACGACGTCTTCCGGAAACGCTCCTACGACCTGATGCGCCTGCTGGGGACCTACTGGTCCTCGTCGGACCTGCTGTGCTTCGCCCAGCAGGGCCTGGTCCTGGTCTGGGGGGCGCGGCGCGCCCTCGACGGCGACCTCGAGCTCGGCGAGCTGTTCGTGTTCATCACGGTGATCGGGATGGTGATCTGGCCCGTGCGCCACCTGGGGCGCGTGCTGACCGACGCGGGCAAGGCGATCGTCGCCCTGGGGCGCATCGAGGAGGTCCTCGACGAGCCGGTCGAGAGCGAGCCGAACGAGCCGGTCGCACTCGCCCGGCGGCCCGGCCGCATCGAGTTCGACGCGGTCAGCTTCGCCTACGGCGACGAGGCCGTGCTGGACGACGTGTCCTTCCGGGTCGAACCGGGCCAGACCCTGGCTCTGTTGGGGCCGCCCGGTTCGGGCAAGTCCACGATCGTGCACCTGTTGCTGCGCCTGTACGACCACGACTCGGGCTCCATCCGCGTGGACGGCGTCGAGCTCGATCGGATCGGGCGTGCTCCACTGCGCTCGCGGGTCGGGGTCGTGCTCCAAGAGCCGTTCCTCTACTCCCAGACGATCGCGGCCAACATCCGCGCCGGCCGCGGCGAGTCCCGCGAGGAGGAGGTCTCCGAGGCCGCCCACGCGGCCTGCCTCGTCGAGGCGATGGGCGAGCTCGAGCACGGGTTCGAGACCGCGGTCGGCGAGCGCGGCGTCACCCTCTCGGGCGGCCAGCGCCAGCGCGTGGCCCTCGCCCGGGCCCTGCTCGACGACCCGCCGATCCTGGTGCTCGACGACGCCCTCTCCGCCGTGGACACCGACACCGAGGCGCGCATCGTCGACCAGCTCGAGGCCGGCCGGGCCTCGCGCACGACCCTGATCGCCACGCACCGGCTCTCCTCGGTCGTGCGCGCCGACCGCATCCTGGTCCTGGAGCGAGGGCGCGTGGTCCAGAGCGGCACCCACGAAGAGCTCATCGAGAGGCCGGGGGCCTACCGCCGGCTGTGGAGCGTGCAGGGTGACCTCGAGAAGCGGCTCGGGGCCGCCGAGCGCGAGGAGGGCGGGTGAGCGACGAGCGCCTCGACGACGCGCCCGAGGTCGCGAGCGACGGCCTCGACCTCGACCTGTGGCGCAAGCTGTGGGCCACGACGCGCCCCTACCGGGGGCGAGTGGTCCTGTTGTGCCTGTTCGGCTGCACGGTGGCCGCCGCGGAGGTGGCCCTGCCCCAGCTCACCCGGCGCCTGCTAGACGAGCTGGTGGAGAGCCCTTCGACCCTCGTCCTGTGGCCCTACGCCGGCGCCTACGCCCTGATCTCGGTGGTGCTGGTCGCCTCGGTCCTGTCCTTCATCCACCACGGCGGCTTCCTGCGCACGGCGATCGCCCACGACATCCGCCGCGACGGGTTCGCCAACGTGCAGCGCCTGTCGCTGGCGAGCTTCGATCGGCGCAGCGTGGGCTGGCTGATGGCGCGCTTGACCTCGGACTGCGAGCGGCTCTCGAACATCCTTGCCTGGGGGGTGCTCGATCTGTTCTGGGCTTCGACGCTGCTGGCCGGGATCACGATCGCGATGCTGACGATGAACCCGCTCCTGGCCTGCGTCGTGCTGGCGGTGGTGCCCGTCCTGATCTGGGTCAGCATCGTCTTCAAGCGGCGCATCCTCCACAGCGCACGGGAGGTGCGCAGGACCAACTCGCGCCTGACCGCCGCCTACAACGAGGGCATCACGGGCCAGCGCACGAGCAAGGTGTTCGCCCGCGAGCAGGCCAACCTGAAGGAGTTCGGGGTCCTCTCCGGCGGGATGTACGCGTGTTCGGTGCGCAACCAGCTCCTCAACGCCACCTACGTGCCCTTGGTCCTGACCCTGGGGAGCCTGGCGACGGGTCTGGTGCTGGCGGCGGGCGGGATGAACGTGGCGGCGGGCGGAATGAGCCTGGGCTCGCTGATCGCGTTCATGATGTACACGCGCTTCTTCTTCGATCCCATCAACGAGCTCTCGCACTGGTTGGCCGAGCTCCAGATGGCCCAGGCCTCGGCCGAGCGGGTGCTGGGCCTGATCGAGGAGGTGCCGGAGATCGCCGACTCCGACGCGGTGCGCGCCCGCCTCGCCGCCGCGGCCGAGGGTCCGCGCCGAGCGGGCGTCGCCCCCGACGGCCACCCCCAGACCATCGGCGAGATCGAGTTCCGCGGCGTGGGCTTCTCCTACGGCGGCGGCCGGGCGATCCTCGAGGGCTTCGACCTGCGGGTGCGCGCGGGGGAGCGCGTGGCCCTGGTGGGCTCGACGGGCGGCGGGAAGACCACCCTGGTGAGCCTGTTGTGCCGCTTCTACGAGCCGACGGCCGGCGCCATCCTCGTCGACGGCGTGGACTACCGCGAGCGCGGGCTCGACTGGTACCAGTCCCAGCTCGGCATCGTCCTGCAGACGCCGCACCTGTTCAGCGGCAGCGTGATGGAGAACATCCGCTACGGCCGTCTCGACGCCGGCGACGACGAGGTGGAGCACGCCGCCCGGCTGGCGGGGGGCGCGGCGCTGTTCGGAGAGCTCGAGGATGGCCTGGAGACCCAAGCCGGAGAGGACGGCGGTCGCCTGTCCGTCGGCCAGCGCCAGCTGGTCTCCCTGGCCCGCGCGCTCCTGGCGGACCCTCAGATCCTGATCATGGACGAGGCCACCTCGTCGGTGGACGCAGAGACCGAACGACGGATCCAGCGCGGCCTGGAGCGGGTCTGGGCCGGGCGCACGAGCTTCGTCATCGCCCACCGCCTCTCCACGGTCCGCACGGCCGACCGCATCCTGGTCATCGAGCGCGGGCGCGTCGTCGAGAGCGGGACGCACGCCCAGCTCCTCGCCCGAGGCGGGCGCTACCGCGAGCTCACGAGCCAACAGAGCCTGCGCGAGTCCGGCCGGGACGCCTCGGACTGGGGAGCGACGGGTGCCTCGGCCCCGTCGAGCTGACGCTCCTTGCCCCGCGGCGCACCAGGTTCGATCATGTCCGCGTGAACACCTCCTCGCGAACGCGACGGCTCCCCGTCCTGTGGGTCCTGCTCCTGGTCTCCTGCAGCGCCCGCGCGCCCGTGCTGATCGCCCATCGAGGGAACTCCTCGGTCGCGCCGGAGAACACCCTGGTTGCGGTGCGCTCGGCCCTGGCGCTCCCCGCACCTCCCGAGCTGTGCGAGATCGACGTCCGCCAGAGCAGCGACGGGGAGCTGGTCGTGATCCACGACGACACCCTCGTGCGCACGGCCGGCGTCGACGGCCGCGTCGCGGAGCTTCCCCTGGCGGAGATGCGCCGGCACCCGGTCGGCTTCGCCGAACGCTTCGGCGAGCGCTTCGCCGACGAGCCCCTGCCGGTCCTCGAGGAGGTGCTCGACCTGTTGGGGCCGACCGACACCGACCTGATGATCGAGATCAAGGTGCGCGGCGTGGGCGCGCGGATCGCGCTCCTGCTGGCCGCTCGCGGCGAGCTCCAGCGCCACCTCGTCGCCAGCTTCGATCCCGGGGT
Source organism: Planctomycetota bacterium (assembly GCA_030746555.1). Taxonomy (GTDB): domain Bacteria; phylum Planctomycetota; class UBA1135; order UBA1135. The sequence goes on from JASLMK010000111.1 coordinate 7,439, forward strand.
CGTCGTGGACGCGTCCATGGCCGTCCCCGCCGTTCGCACCCTGCTCCTGCGCGGCGAGTCCGACCCCGAGGAGCTCGAGCTGGCGCGGCGCGTCGGGGCGGACGTCGTCGGGGTCTCGGCGCGCTCGCTCTCCTCCGAGGCCGTCCAGCTCGCCCACGACCTCGGCCTGGAGGTCTGGGTCTACACGGTCAACGACCCCGCCCGCGCCGCCGAGCTGTTGGATTGGGGCATCGACGGGCTGATCAGCGACCGGCCCGAGGCCATGCGCGCCCTCGCTCCGCTCGCTCCCTGAACGGCGTCGTCAGGGCAGGTAGCGCGCGGCGGCGGGCGAGAGCCCGTGGGTCACGGCGCGCGGCAGGCGCGCCCAGACCTCGCGCAGGATCCGCGTGCGCGGGTTGGAGGGGGTGAAGCTCGGCGTGGTGCGGCTGCGGACGAGGTGGTAGCGGTAGGCGAGCGGGCGCGCCTCGAAGCCCTGGTTGCGCTTGAACGCCAACGCGCCGGAGTCCCGACGGCTGCGCCCCAGATCGAAGCGCGACAGCCCGCGCTCGCGAGCCCACTCCGCCAGCCCGGCGATCATGAAGCTCGTGGCGGCCCACGCGCGGTTCGCCTCGGGCGTGGTGCCGACGTAGTACATCGAGATCGTGTCCCCATGGACGAAGGAGAGGCTGGCGGCGACCGTGATCCCCACGCGCCGGGTCGCGTGGACGACGGCCGCGCCGCCGAGCTCCTCGTGGAGGGTCTGGAACCACGCCAGGGGCAAGCTCGGAGAGCCCAGGCGGCGCTTGCTGTCGTGGAAGAGGCGCTCGAGGTCGGTGATGTGCTCGGCCCCCTCGACCAGCTCGAGGCCGTGGCGGTCGCGAGCCCGGCGCACCAGGCGCCGCTCCTCCTTGGGCAGGCCGGTCAGGATGTCCTCTCCCGCCGCGGGGAGGTCCCGGGCGAAGGCGACGTAGAGGTCGGAGGTGGCGAGGTCGTCCAGGCCCGGATCGGCATCGCAGCGCAGCTCCAGACGTCCGACCCGCTCCACGCGCGCCAGCTCCACGGCGGCGGCGACGAGGACCCGCACCACGAGCTCGTCCTCCCCCAGGGGGCCCGCGCAAACGCCGTAGGGGACCGAGATCAGGTGCGCCGGACCGAGGAGACGCTCGCAGCGCGCCAGGGGCAAGACGCCGACGATGCGCCCGTCGCGCCAGGCGACGAGGTCCCGGCGGCGGTGGCCGAAGACCCGCTCCCCGGCGCGCAGCCAGCCCGCGCGCTGGGCGAAGCCGCCCTCCGGCTGGGCCGCCACGAAGGCGTCCCGGGCCGCGTCGTCGTCGGGCCGGCCGGCGCGCACCTCCAGCGCCCCGTCCCGCGGGCCTCTTCTGTGGGGTGCTGATCGCCGGGACTGCATGCCGTCTCGTTCGCTGTCGAAGCCCTCCTGCCCCGCCCTCGGGCGGCCGACGCCGGGCGGAGGCTCCACCATCGCCGTACCCGAGCAGAACAAAGCCGGGGCCGCGGGCCAAGCACTTCAGCTCGGTCCGCGGCCCCCGGCGGCCGCCTTGGAGGCGATCCCCCTAGAAGGAAGTCAGGTAGCGATCGACCTCCCACTCGTGGACGGTCGCGATGTAGTCCTGCCACTCGGTGCGCTTGGCGTGCACGAAGTGCTCGAAGATGTGCTGGCCGAGGGCGTCCTTCATGACCTCGTCCTTGTCGAGCGCGGTGACCGCCTCGCCGAGGTTGGCCGGGAGGCTCTTGATCTTCAGGCGCGAGCGCTCGCGGGCGCTCATGCGGTAGACGTTCGCCGACACCGGGGGCGGCGGCTCGGTCTGGTTCTTCACGCCGTCGAGACCGGCGGCCAGCATGACGGTGAAGGCCAGGTAGGGGTTGCAGGTCGGATCGGGCATGCGCAGCTCGCAGCGCGTTCCGATCGCACGGCGGGCGGGGACGCGGATCAGGGGCGAGCGGTTGCGCATCGACCAGGCCAGGTCCGTGGGAGCCTCGTAGCCGGGCACCAGCCGCTTGTAGGAGTTGACCAGCGGGTTGGTGATGGCGCAGAAGGCGCGCGCGTGCTTGAGCAGGCCGCCCACGTACCAGCGCATCGTGTCGGAGACGCCGTCGTACTCGCCGTCGGGATCGAAGAACGAGTTGGTTCCGTCCTCGCGGAAGAGCGACTGGTGGACGTGCATCCCCGAGCCGTTCTGCCCGGCCATCGGCTTGGGCATGAAGGTCGCGTGCAGGCCCATGTCCCGGGCGACGCGGCGCACCACGAAGCGGAAGGTCGCCAAGTTGTCGGCCGTCGCCAGGGCGCTGCCGTACTTGAAGTCGATCTCGTGCTGGCCGGGGGCCACCTCGTGGTGGGCCGCCTCGATCTCAAAGCCCAGGGCCTCGAGGGCGATCACGATCTCGCGCCGGCACTCCTCGCCGAGATCCATGGGTGCCAGGTCGAAGTACCCCGCGCCGTCATGGGTCTCGGTGGTCGCCTCTCCGCCGGGGCCCTGGAGGAAGAGGAAGAACTCCGCCTCGGGGCCGGCGTTCATCACGAACCCCATCTCGGCCGCGCGGGTGCACATGCGCTGCAGGGCCAGGCGCGGGCAACCCTCGAAGGGCGTCTCGTCGGGGTTGTAGATGTCGCAGATCAGCCGGGCCACCCGCCCTTGATCGCGTCCGGCGTGACCGACCGAGACCCAGGGATCGATGCGGTAGGTAGACAGGTCGGGCTTGAGGAGCATGTCCGACTCCTCGATGCGCGTGAAGCCCTCCACGGAGGAGCCGTCGAACTGGATCTCCCCGTCGAGGGCCTTCTCGAACTGGCTGGCGGGGACCTCGACGTTCTTGTTGACGCCGGTCAGGTCCGTGAACTGCATGCGCATGAAGCGCACGTTGTGCTCGCGGGTGTGGTCGAGGATCTGCTGGCGATCCATCCGGGCGTCGATCGCCTGGTAGGCCTTGAGCTCGGTCGAGCTGATGGTGCTGGTCATCGAATTGCCTTGGAGAGGACGTGATGGTTGAAGCGGGGTGGCTGGTGAAGAGGGCCTGGAGGCCCTCGCGGGGAGGCTCGTCACCATAAAACGACTAGCCTGTCTGCATTCCAAAACCGCACAAGTGACAGGATCTGGATGCCAATGGGCGGGATCATGGGGCCAAATCGGCGCTTGCGCCACCCAAAACCTGCGGTTTCTGCACTTTCTTGAGAACACCTCGCCCAAGGCAGCCCCACCCCGCGGGCCGCCTCGGGACACTCCGCCGTCGGAGCCGGCCCGCAGCGGTGCTTGCCCCCGAGGGACCAGAGGAACAAGATCCCTGCCCCGCCGGGCGCCGTCCCGCGGAGACGAGGACCATGCAGACGCCCCCGCGCAGTTGGACCGGCGCCATCTTCCAGCGTCGCTACCGCGAGATCACCCCCGAAGCGGTGGTCTTTGGAGTGTTGATCGGGGTGGTGATGAACGCCGCCATCACCTACTCGGGGCTGAAGATCGGGTTCACCATCGGCGGCAGCGCGATCGCGGCCGTCCTCGGCTGGGGCGTCCTACGCGGCCTGCTGCGCAAGGGCAGCATCGTCGAGAACAACGTGGCCCAGACCGTGGCCTCCTCGGTCAACACGTCCAACAGCGGGGTGATCTTCACCGTCCCCGTCCTGTTCCTCCTGGGGGTCCGGATCGACTTCTGGTGGCTGGCCGCGGCCTGCACCGCCGGGGCGATCCTGGGGGTGGCGTTCATCATCCCCACGCGCAAGCAGATGATCGACTGTGACCGCCTGCGCTTCCCGACCGGGACGGCGGTGGCCGCCGTGCTGCGCTCCCCGGGCGAAGGGGTGGACAAGGCGCTCGTGCTCCTGGCCGGGATCGGTCTGGCGATGGCGGTGTTCTTCTTCACCCAGAGCCACGCGGTGCTCGGGATTGGCGGCTACGGACAGCTGGGGATCGCCGGCGTCAGCGAGGACGCGATCGACGTCGGCTCCTGGATCGCCCGCCTGCCCCTGGTCGGAGGCCTGTGGCACCCGACCTTCCAGTTCACCTGGGCCATCGCCCCTTTCGCCCTGGGAGCCGGCTTCATCACCGGTCGCCCGGGCCTGGTGGTCCTCGCCGGCGGCCTGCTGGCCGCCTTCGTGATCACGCCGGTCGCCTTCGACAGCCAGTGGATGCCCGCCGACGTGGCCGGCGGCGGCGCGGCGGGCTGGGCCCTGTTGAACATGAACCGGCCCCTGGGGATCGGCCTGCTGATGGGCGGCGCCCTGGTCGGGCTCCTGTTCGCCATTCCGGCCATCGGCGCGGCCCTGAAGTCCATGCGCGGCGCCGGAGAGGGCGGACGCGAACGCGACGAGCTGCCGCTGGGCGTGCTCGTGGTCGCAGTCGTGGCCGCCTTCTGCGTGCTCTTCGGCGCCGCCCACGCCACGGTGGCCGGCGGGAGCATCGCCCAGGCGGCCACGATCGCGGCGGTCGGCACCGCCTGGATGTGGTTCGCCGGCATCGTGATCGCCCAGTGCGCGGGCATGACCGACTGGAGCCCGATCTCGGGCATGGCCCTGCTGACGGTCATGGTCTGCCTGCTCTTGACCGACAACCAGGTCGTCCCCGCGGTCCTGATCGGCGCGGCGGTGTGCGTGGCGATCACCGAGTGCGCGGACATGATGCAGGACCTCAAGACCGGCCACATGGTCGGCGGCTCGCCCCTGCGCCAGCAGTTCATGGAGCTGTGCGTGGTCTGGATCGGGCCGGTCGTCTGCCTGGCGACGGTCTACCTGCTCGCCGAGCGCAACCTCGGCGAGTACGGCGTGGCCTTCGGCCCGGGCACCGACTCCCCCGCTCCCCAGGCGGCCGCCCTGCAGGGCGCGATCGACACGATCCGCAGCGACAACGCCCCCACCGGCCTGTACGCCATGGGCGGCCTCCTCGGGGGCCTGATGAGCTTCTCGGGGATCCCGGGCCTGGGGGTCCTCGTCGGTCTCTCGATGTACCTGCCCCTGCGCTATCTGCTGCCCTACGGCCTGGGCTGTGTGGTCCAGATGATCCTCTCGCGCGTCAAGGGCGCGAGCTGGACGGAGAAGTGGGGCGTTCCCTTCGCCGCCGGCCTGCTCGTCGGCGAGGGGTTGTTGGGCATCGTCTTCGCGGCCATCCAGGTGATGAGGGGTTGAGCGGATGATGGCGAAGCTCGGCAACCTGCTCCTGGTGCTCGGGACCGTGGTCGGAGCCCTCGCGGCCGCGGACAGCGTCAAGGCCTACCGGCGTGTCGACCTGGCCGCCGCCGGCGACCTCTCCGGGGAGTACCTGTTCCACGACGTCTCCGCCGAGGACGGCGCGCTCCTGGGCGCGGCGGACGCACCCCTGACCGCGGAGTTGGTCGCGACCCTGGTCGCCGCCGGCGTCGAGAGCGTGCGGGTGCGCCGCCCCGCCCGCCCCTTCGAGCCCGTGGCCCCGGGCGCGGCGGAGGGCCGGGTGCTCTTCGCCCCCGTGCGCCTCGCCGGGCGCACCGAGCGCATCGGGTCCGGACGCATCCTCACTCCCCACCTCGTCGCGCGGGCGCGTGCCGCGGGCATCGACTCCCTCGTCCTGCGCGGGGGCGCGCCCCTCGACCTCACCCGAAAGCCCCTCGATCTCCCCGCCATGGCGCGCCTGGACGAGGGGATCGAGCTGCCCCTGGAGGTCGGAGCCGGGACCTACCTCGATGAGGAACGCCTCGCCGAGCTGACGGCGGAGGGGATCGGGACGGTGGACGTGAAGGTCCCCTCCTCCTGGAACTTCGCCGACTGGACCCAGCGCTACAGCTTCCTCGCAGCCGTGCTCGCCACCCTCGCCGGTGTCGCGCTCTTGCGGCGCGCCTCGCGCGCGGATCTGGCGGTCCCCAGCGGCGGCGATGCGGCGGCCACCGCCCAGGGCGAGGACCCGCGCGCCGTGCTCGAGCGCCTCGTGGAAGAGACCGAGGCCCTCGCCGGAGAGGTGGCGTCCATGGACGCCACCAGCCTGCACGCCGCCGTGGACGCCCTCCTCGCCGGACCGCTGTACACCCTGATCGAGGGCCGCGATGTCCTGCGTTCGCGCCACGGCGTGCGCGCGGCGGTGGCCTTCATGGCGCCACTGGCCGGGGCGGAGCGCCAGCTCAATCGCGCCTGGTCCGCGGCCGTCGACGGAGCGGTCGAGGAGTCCCGCGACTGCGTCGGCCGCGCCCTCGCCCCCCTCCGCGAGGCGCGCGCCGCCTACCCGCCGGGCTAGGGACGCAGACCGATCCACTGGTGCCCGCGACCTGTCCTTCGGATAGGCTGCGTGCTCCCCACACCCCACCCCTCGACGACCATGATCCGCCCCGCCACCCTGCTGCTGTGCGCCGGCCTCGCCGGCGCCGCCACCCTGCCCATGCTCCAAGACTACACGACCCTGCCCGCCGATCCGGCCGAGACCGAGGCCGCCCTGCGGGCGAACTCCCTCAGCCTGGTCGATGCCATCGGCGCCGCCATGGCGGAGACCGGCGGCGTGGCCTCCGGAGGCCGCATGCTCGGCGGCGGCGACTCGGGGGCCGAGGTCAAGGTCCACGCCGAGGGTCAGGCCTGGACCGTGACCGTGGACGGGGCCGGGAAGGTGACCGCCAAGGAGCTCTCCCCGCGCTTCCCCGGCGCGCCCTGCTCGGGCGCCTGGACCGAGACGCCCTCGGGGCTGAAGTACTACGACCTGGTGGTCGGCGAAGGCGAGACTCCCAGCGGTCCGACCGCGCGGGTGAAGGTCCACTACTCGGGCTGGCTCGTGGACGGGACGATGTTCGACAGCTCGGTCCAGCGCGGCCAGCCGGCGACCTTCGGCCTCAACCAGGTCATCAAGGGCTGGACCGAGGGCGTGGGCGGCATGAAGGTCGGAGGCAAGCGCAAGCTGATCCTGCCCTTCGACCTCGCCTACGGGCCCATGGGCCGAGGCCCGACGATCCCGCCCAAGGCGACCCTGATCTTCGACGTAGAGCTGCTCGAGATCGTCGGCGGGTAGAGCGAGCCGCCGACACCTGGCGGCGGGCGCTTCAGCCCGGATTATTCATGAAGACGTGCACCAGACACAGCAACTCGGTTCCTGGCGGCGCTTTGCGGGTTCTGGCGACGCAGGCGACCCTGAACGGGTCGTCGAGGAAGCCAGGTTCCGAAAAGCGCCGCCAGGGGCCGAGAGGCCGTCGAAGACGGCCGGTTGCGAAGTCTGGTGTGCGTGTTCATGAATAACCCGGG
>JASLMK010000112.1 GCA_030746555.1 Planctomycetota bacterium
CTTCGACGGCCTCTCGGCCCCTGGCGGCGCTTTACGGAACCTGGTTTCCTCGACGACCCGTTCAGGGTCGCCTGCGTCGCCAGAACCCGCAAAGCACCACCAGGAACCGAGTTGCTGTGTCTGGTGCACGTCTTCATGAATCATCCGGGCTAGGCCCCGCCGGCGGCGAGGGGCGCGCCGACCCTGGCAGAGGGCCTTTCCGCCACCCCGCCGACCGGGCCCGGAGAAGGAGCAGAGAGGGCCCGGAGCGGGAGAGAGGGCGGGCGAGACCCCCTTGCTGGTCCCCGGAAGCCCGTGGGTACGGCTTTTTTTGCGAAAACCTATCGCTCTCAGCGATGTCGCTTACCTTTGGAACGAAGCCACGGTCGGGTTCATCCCCGGTGGGCGTGTGGTCCCACCAGCCGGCCGTGGGCGAAATGAACCCCTAGAGCGTGCCGGATGCCCCGGCCTCCCCACTCATTCAGAGAGAGACACAGATGCGACCTTCCTTGATCCTCTTCGCGGCCCTCGCTGGGGCTGCGTTCATGCCCGCCAGCGCGCAGTTCGGCTCCGCCGGAGGCACGCTGGCCCAGAAGAACCAGAGCGCCCAGGCGCTCGCCCGCAAGCAGGCGGCCCAGGCCGGCGCTCTGTTCCAGTCGGCCGCATCGGTCAGCAACTCCGGTGGCTGGCTGGGAACCGGCGGCGACGATTGCGCGGCCCCGACGGCGATCGCCGGTCAGGGCGACTTCCCCTTTGACAACGGGGGCGCCACGACGGGCGGAGAGGGGCAGAGCAACAGCCTCTGCTTCGCCTTCGGCACCTCGGCCGTCGATAACGACGTCTGGTTCGACTGGACGCCGGACTGTGACGGGGACGCCGTCGTGACCATGTGCGGCGGCACCGGCGTCGACACCAAGATCGCCGGCTACGACGGCGGCGGTTGTCCCACGGGCGCGGCGCTGGCCTGCAACGACGACACCTGCGGCCTGCAGTCGGAGATCGGCTTCGCCGTGGCCAACGGCTCGGTCTACGGCCTGCAGATCGGCACCTTCCCGGGCAGCTCCGGCGGCTCGGGCACGTTCAACGTGACCATCAACAACGCCACGAACTGCGGTTCGGGCGGCACGGGCGCCGACGACTGCGCCGCGGCCGACGACATCGGCAACGTCCTGGGCCCGGTGCCCTTCGACAACGGTGCGGCCACGACGGGCTCCGAGGGCCAGAGCAACAGCCTCTGCTTCGCCTTCGGCACCTCGGCCGTCGGGAACGACGTGTGGTTCAACTGGACCGCCCCCGACACCGGTGACGCGACCGTCACCATGTGCGGCGGCACCAGCGTGGACACCAAGATCGCCGCCTACGACGGCGGCGGCTGCCCCGCCGGCTCCGCGATCGCCTGCAACGACGACACCTGCGGCCTGCAGTCGGAGATCACCTTCGCGGTGAACGCCGGCTCGGTCTACGGCCTGCAGATCGGTTCGTTCCCCGGCAGCTCGGGCGGCTCGGGCACCATGGACATCAGCCTGTTCGTCCCGCCCCCGATCACCGGCTCCGACGACTGCGCCACGGCGGACGACATCGCCGGGCAAGGGGCCCACGGGTTCGACAACTCAGCGGCCACGACGGGCGCGGAGGGGCAGAGCAACAGCCTCTGCTTCGCCTTCGGCACCTCGGCCGTCGATAACGACGTGTGGTTCAACTGGACCTCCGACGCTGACGGCGACGCGACCGTCTCCATGTGCGGAGGCACCAGCGTGGACACCAAGATCGCCGCCTATGACGGCGGTGGGTGCCCCGCGGGCTCTGCCATCGCGTGCAACGACGACACCTGCGGCCTGCAGTCGGAGATCAGCTTCGCGGTGAACGCCGGCTCGGTCTACGGCCTGCAGATCGGTTCGTTCCCCGGCGCCTCCGGCGGCTCGGGCAGCTTCACCATCACGGTCGAAGATGCGCCCGTGATTCCCTGCGTAGCGGCGGACGACGGCACCTCGGAGAACGCCCTGGGCCTGAGTGCCGGCGGCACGATCGCCATGCTGCACCACACCGACTGCGACGTGGTCGATACGGTGCACGCCGCCTACGGTAGCGCGGCGTTCCCCGGGACGGCCTCCGACGGCCGGGCCTCGGACATCTACGTCTGGGCCGACTCGGACGGGGACATCGACCCGAGCACGGGCCTGGCTCTGTTGGCCTCCGTCTCGGCGGTCACCACCAACGCCAACACCGACATCCTGAACTGCTACACCATCGCCGGTGGCGCGGTGACGGCCGGTGACGGCTGGATCGGTGCGGCTATCGAGAACCCGGCCGGCGAGTTCCCCTGCCCGCTGGACATGGACAACCCCTGGGACGGTGCCTGGATCGGCGGCGACACGACCGGGAACCTCGATCCCAACAACCTGGGCGCGGGTGACGTGGGCCTGATCCCCATGAACTTCATCGTCCCCTCGGCGTTCCTGCTGCGGGCCAATGAGGGAGCGTGCCCGATCGTCTGCGAGCTCTCGGACTCCGGTCCCGGTGATGCCTTCTGCTGTGGTCTCGGCTGCCCCTGCGGCAACGACGACAACACGGCGGGCTGCGCCAACTCCGGCGGCGCGGGCGGCACGGTCGGTTCGGGCGGCTCCACGAGCGTGGCGGCCGACGACCTGGAGATGCACGCCAGCGGCATGATGCTCGGCCAGCCGGTCCAGCTCTTCTCGGCGCGTGACGCCCTCAACGGCGGCGCCGGCTTCCCGTTCATCGACGGGTTGCGCTGCACCGGCGTCGAGCTGATCCGCCACGACATCAAGCTGGCGGACGCCACGGGCGCGGCCTCGTGGATCGGCAGCCTGGCGTCCGAGGCGGGCATGCTGCCCGGCGACGAGCGTCACTTCCAGGTCTTCTACCGGGACGTCGTCTCGGCCTGCGGCAGCGGTGCGAACACCACCAACGCCACGACCGTGACCTTCTCTCCCTGATCCCAGCAGGACCTGACTGATACAGGCGGCGTCGCCCCAGCGGGCGGCGCCGCCTCTCTACGTGCCCGGTGTCCCGGGGGTCTTCAGCGCTCGAGGGCGGCCGGCCCATTCATGGGCAGGGCTCCGACCGGAGCGATCAAACGCCGCGCCGGGCGCGTCAGCCAGCGCCGCCGGTACTCGCGATGGAGCTCGTCGTCGGGGTAGGCCTCGTCGGGTCCGTAGGGGTAGGCGCTCATCCCGTGGAACGGGAGCGGCTCGACGCGCTCGGCCTCGACCGAGTTGGGATCGCGGTCCTTGGCCCAGCCGTCGAGGAAGACGAGGTAGTCGCGGACGAAGCCCTCGCGGAGGGGAGGCAGCTCGGAGGCGTCGAAGGCGATCGCCAGGGCATCCCCCGTGCCGAGGACGACGAAGCGGTCGTCGATGGCGTCGACGAGCTCGAGGCAGTCGCCGTAGGGCGTGTACAGGCCCGGATGGGGGTTCCAGCGCGGGCGCTCGGTCAGGCGGTCCCAATCGAATCGCTCGGGCACCTGCCGGGAGGCGGGGGGCACGGGGGCGCTGAAACCACGGGCCCACAGCTCCGCGGAGATCGGCTCCAGGCTCGTCGTCAGCACGACCTCGTCGTCCCCGTCGGTCGCCAGGACAATCCGATCCCAGAAGAGCTGCAGGGTGCAGAACAGGCGCAGGCGCCCGCCGGCGGCGAACCCCTCCAGGTCCGTCACGTCGAGGACCATGGTCTTGGTCTTCCCGGCGGGGAAGCCCACCGGTGGGCCGGCGTCCTTCCAGCCGCCCTCGCCGTCGGGGACCTGCAGGATGGGGGGCACGAAGTCCACGCCGGGGTGGCGTGCGCCGGCCATGTTCACGCTGGCGTTCGACCAGAAGAACCAGCCGGTCAGGACCAGGCGCAGCTTCTGGGCGTCGGCCACGGCTTGGGGGTCGAAGGAGAGCTCGAGCCACCAGGGCTTCGCCAGCCCCTGGAACTGCGGCGCGTGGCGCTCGAAGGGCACCGCGTGGTCGTCGTCGATCGCCGCCAGCGCCCCGGCCCAGTCGCGGCCGTCGCTGCCCAGGGCGCGCACGGGCGTCAGGGGGGCGCGCAGGACGTGGGTGTGGGGCTCGGGGAAGGGCGGGAAGGTGAAGCGCTCGTCGGGGAAGACCTCGCTGCCCGTGGGGTGGTCGATGCACTCCAGGCGCACGCGATCGAGGTAGGTCACCTCGCGCAGCTCCTCGGTGAACTGCAGGCGCAGCTCGCCCTCGTGGGGCCGGAGCTGGTCGCCGCGAACCAGGACGTACTCGTCGTGGTCGGGGGGGACGAGCATCCCCGGCGCCATGGGCAGGCCAAGGGGCGTGATGCCGAGCACGTCGCTGATGAACTCGTAGGTCTCGCCGTCGAAGGCGTAGAGGAACGGGCAGGAACCGACCAGGCCCTCGATCTGCTCGAGCACGAGGAGCTCGGCGGCCTGCCCCACTGCGGGCGCGGCGACCGCGCGGCCGACCTCGGTCTGCACCACGCCGTTGGGCCAGGTGACGCGCAGGACGTCGAGGGACTCGCGTTCGCCCAGGCCCAGGACCAAGGGCTCCCCGCGGTGGGTGACGCGACGGTAGATCGGACCGCTGCGCAGCTCGACCAGCGCCCCCACGCCGCGGGCGTTGTCCTTCTTGCCCGTGAGGGCGACGCGCAGGCGGCGCGCGGGGCGCGGTCCCTGCGCGAAGAGGCGCGGACCCCCGGGGTCCGCCCGCAGGCCGTCGCCGAGGCCGTCTCCGTCGAGGTCGGCGACGCACAGAGCGGTCGCCGCGGCGGAGGAGTCCCAGCCGGTCGCGGCGAGTGCGCTGGCCTGGGGCAGGCCCACGGCGAGGAGGGCGCCGCCGTCCCACACCAGGTCGAGGGCGCCGTCTCCGTCTACGTCGAGGGCTTGGCGCCCCGCCGGGGCCGCCAGGGGGGCTCCGGTCGCCTCGAAGGTGCCGTCGGCCCCCTGGAGCCAAAGGCGCGGCCCGGCTCCGGCGGGGAGCAGGTCGAGGCGGCCGTCGCCGTCGAAGTCCGCCAGGGTGGGCCGGCCGGAGGGGGAGGCCGCTCCCCCTAGGCGGGGCGAGGCGTCGGCGAAGCGGCCGCCCCGGAGGTTGTCTCCCAGGAAGACGCCCTCCTCGCCGCCGACCCACAGGTCGACGTCGTTGTCCCCGTCGAAGTCCTCGGCCTGGCACCAGCTCCAGGCGCCGGGACCGGGGAGGGCGAGGGCTTCGGCGGTGGCGTCGGTCAGGGCGCCTCCCTCGACCCAGGCGCCGTCGTTGCGCCACAAGCGCGCGCCGAAGGCCCCCACGACCAGGAGGTCGAGGTCGCCCTCGTGGTCGAAGTCGACCCAGACGGCGTCGAGGGCGGGACCGGGGAGGGCGGGGGCGGCGAGCTCGCCGTCGGCGGGCGGCTCGCCGGAGGTGAACGCCGTCCAGCGCCAGGCGCCGTCCTCGAGGGTCCCGATGCCCGCAGGGGTCGCGAGCTCCAGGTCTTTGTCGTTGTCCACGTCCGCCGGGCGCACCCAGGCCACCCCCTCGGCCGTGAGCACGCGCCGCTCGCTCCAGGCGCCGGCGGTCCGCCGCGCGACGGCGATCCCGTCGGCCAGGCGGGCGACCACCTCGAGCGCGCCGTCCCCGTCGAGGTCGTGGGCGGCGAGCTCCAGGGCGCCCGCCGTCAGGGGCAGGTCGAGGTCGATCGCTTCGAAGGCGATGGCATCAGCCGGGACCGTCACGCTTCCAGCGGGCCGGGGCGCCGCGACGCGCCCCAGGGACCCCAGGCGCAGGTCCGTTTGGGCGGGGGCCTTCACGCCCAGCTCCGACAGCGCCATCCAGCGCTCGTTGAGGACCTGGGCCGCGGCCTCCTCGCCGACCTCGAACAGGAGGCGGATCTGGCGGTAGAGGGCCGAGACGTACCACTGGCCGCCGTTCTCGAGGCCGACGTCGACGATGGCGGTGAAGTGCCCGCGCGCCTCGTCGAGGCGGTCGAGCTCGTTGAGGACGGCTCCGAGCATCAGCCGCGTGGGGAGGTCCGCGGGCTCGGCGGCGTGGGCCGCGGCGAAGTGCTCCAGGGCCGCCGGCGCGTCTCCGGCCTCGTAGGCGATCTGGCCCCGCAGGAAGCGCACCGCCGCCGAGCCCGGCCGCGCTCGCTCGGCGCGCTCGAGCAGGGCGGAGGCCGCCGCCACCTGGCTGGTGGCGAACTCGACCGCCGCGGCGTGCACGAGGTCGGGGTGGGCGGCGTCCTCGCGGGCCACCAGGGGCGCCAGCTCGCTCCGCGCCCGGTCCCAGTCCCCGGCCTCGGCCCGGGCGGCGGCCCGGTCGCGGGAGGCGTCGGCCTGGGCGGGGTCCAACTCGACGTCCGCCGAGCAGGCGCCCGCGAGGGCGGCGAGCAACGAGATCGACGCCCCCCAGGGGCCGCTTTGGGACGCCGGAGGGGGGGAGCCGGGAGCGAGGTCGCGGGTGTGCTTCATGGACGGCGAGCCTAGCAGGCGCCGCGATCGCGTTCACCAGCCCCGCGGCACCTTGGAAACGGGCCGCGCCGTCCGATAATGCGCCCATGAAAGAGGACGCCACCCTGCACGCCGAGCCCGAGGCCGGAGCCGGTCGCCGCGCCCTGGTGATCGGCGCCAGCAGCGGCATCGGCCGCGCCCTCGTGCGCCGCCTGGCCGCCGAGGGCTACGGGGTGGCGGCGCTGGCGCGTCGGAAGGAGGAGCTCGCCTCCCTGCGGGAGGAGTGCGCGGAGCGGGGAACGGGGGAGGTGCTCGTGTTCTCCCACGACGTCCAAGAGCTGGACGAGGTGGGCGGGCTCTTCGAGCGCGTCGTGCGCGAGTTGGGCGGGCTCGACCTGTGCGTGTTCGCGGCGGGGATCATGCCCCAGGTCGCGGAGGACGAGTACGACACGGCCAAGGACGCGGCCATGATCGCGGTCAACCTGACCGGCTGCGTCGCCTGGCTCAACCCGGTCGCGCGCCTGTTCGCCTCCCAGCGCGGCGGGACCCTGGTGGGCATCTCCTCGGTGGCCGGCGACCGCGGGCGGACCAAGGCGCCGGTCTACGGCGCCACCAAGGCCGCGATGAACACCTACCTCGAGTCCCTGCGCAACCGCCTGGCCGATCACGGCGTCCACGTCTGCACGATCAAGCCCGGCTTCGTCGACACGGCCATGCTCGGCGGGGCCGATGACCTGCCGTGGGTCGTCTCCGCCGACACGGCCGCGCGGCGCATCCTGCGGGCCGCGCGCTGGCGCGTGAACGTGCGCTACGTCCCGATGCGCTGGTGGTGGGTGATGGCGGTCATCCGCGCCGTCCCTTCCTGGCTCTTCTCGCGTTTTCGGATCTAGACCCGCCGATGGTGCCCACCGATCGGCTGTCCGCCTCCCCGCTCCCCGCGAGCTATCGCTACGTCGAAGCCTGGGGCATGAACGCCGGGCACCTCGGCCGCGTGCTCGAGCCGCGCTCGGTCACCGAGGTCGTCGCCGCCTTCGAGCTCGCCCGCGCCGAGGGCGTCACCCTCGGACCGCGCGGCGCGGGCAACAGCTACGGCGACGCGAGCCTGAACTCGGTGGGGCACGTCCTGGACCTGCGCGGCCTGGACCGCATCCTGTCCTGGGACGCCGAGACGGGGATCGCCGACCTCGAGGCGGGCGTCACCATCGAGGCGCTGTGGAAGCGCTCCCTGCCCGACGGCTGGTGGCCGGCGGTCGTCCCGGGGACGATGTTCCCGACCGTGGGCGGCCTCGCGGCGATGAACGCCCACGGCAAGAACGACTACCGGGTCGGCTCCTTCGGGGACCAGATCCTCGAGATCGACCTCGTCCTGCCCTCGGGGGAAGTGCGGACCTGTGATCGGGAGCGCCATCCCGCGCTCTTCCACGCCGCCGTGGGGGGCCTGGGCCTGCTCGGCTGCGTCAGCCGCGTGAAGGTGCGCACCAAGCGCGTCCACTCCGGCGAGCTGTGGGTGCGCGCGATCTCCGTCCGCAACCTCCGCGAGGCCCTGGAGGAGATGGAGGCCCGGCGCGACTGCGCCGACTACCTCGTGGGGTGGCTGGACGGCTTCGCCGGGGGGGACGGACTCGGTCGCGGTCTCCTGCACGAAGGCAGACACCTCGCCGAGGGAGAGGACGACACGCCCGAGCGCTCCCTCTCGGTCGCGCACCAGGAGCTGGCCGATTCGATCCTGGGCTTCCCCAAGTCCCAGCTCTGGCGCGTGCTGCGCCTTCTCAACCACGATCCGGGCATGCGCCTGGTGAACGCCCTCAAGCACCACTCAGGACGCCTGGAGGCCCTGGGGGATCGGCAACGCTGGACCCACGCCGCGTTCTCGTTCCTGCTCGACTACGTGCCGAACTGGAAGTGGTCCTACGGTCGCCGCGGCCGCCGCGGCCTGATCCAGTTCCAGGCCTTCGTGCCCCACGAAGCGGCCGGCGAGGTGTTCGCCGGCCTGCTCGCCGATGCCCGCTCGGCGGACTGCGTGCCCTACCTCGCCGTGCTCAAGCGCCACCGGCCCGGCCCGTTCCTGTTGACCCACGCCCTCGACGGCTGGAGCCTGGCCCTGGACTTCAAGGTCACTCCCCAGCGGCGCGCGACCCTGTGGGGGGTGACCGAGCGCCTGACCGACCGCGTCCTGGAGGCGCGCGGGCGTTTCTACTTCGCCAAGGACTCGCTCCTGCGGCCCGGTGACGTGCGGCGCTTCCTGCCGCCCGACGCCCTCGCCGCCTTTGCCGAGCTCAAGCGCGAGCTCGATCCCGAGCACCTGCTGCAGACGGACCTCTCGCGCCGCGCCCTCGGCGACGTGTGCGACCCTCAGGAGCCGTGCTCGGCGTAGGCGCGCTCGGACTCCACCGCGACCAGCCGGTCCTCCTCGGCGATCCACGCGGTGAGCCGCCCGCCCCAGACACAGCCGGTGTCCAGGCCTCGCACGCGGGGGCGGTGGACACCGTCCAGTCGCGCCCAGTGTCCGAAGACCACGGTGCGTCGTTCCGCCGCGTCCGGCGGCCAGTAGTCGAACCAGGGTCGGAACGGTTCGGGTGGCTCGGGCCAGTCCTGGGCCGGGCGCTCCCCGTCGGGCGCGCAGGAGCGGGCGCGCGTGGCGAAGTCCGTCTGCGGATCGGGGTGGAGCGGATCGCGGCCGGCGAGGAGGACCTCGGGCGCGGACCAGAGCGGGTGGAGGCCGGCGTGGACCGCCAGCAGGTCGTCCCAGGCGCGCACGAACGGGAGGGCTCCCAGCCAGGCGAGGAGCTCCTCGCGCTCGCCCGAGGCCAGGACGTCGGCGAAGGTGTCGCCGGGGCGCTCCGCGCGCAGGCCCGCCGCCGTCCGCAGGAGGTGGACGTCGTGGTTGCCCAGGACGGCCTCGGCGCCGACGCCGTGCAACAGGCGCAAGGTGCCGAGGGAGTCGGGACCGCGGTTGACCAGGTCGCCGACCGGGCAGAGGACGTCCCCCGCCGGATCGAAGGCGACCGCCTCGAGCAGGCGCTCGAGCTCGACCCGGCAGCCCTGGATGTCGCCGACGAAGATCCGGCGGCTCATCGGCCGTCCTCGACTTCCCCGGGCCTCCCATGCGCGCCGTGGTCGTGGGGCTCCTCCTCGTCCCGGTCTATGTAGCCGATGTCTCGCAGCATCTGCTCGGTGCGTCCGCCGCTCCCGACGGTGTAGCGCGGCTTGCGTCGGTGGGCCCGGCGCAGGTGCTCCAGGAGCAGCGCCTGGAGGACCTCGACGCGCTCGGGGTGCTGCTCGGCGACGTCGTGGAGTTGTCCCGGGTCCTCGGCCAGGTGGAACAGGCGCCGGTCGCCGCCCTCGAGGGCCTCACCGCCCCAGTCGCCGCCGTTACGGCACCAGTGCAGCTCCCAGTCGCCGTCGATGACTCCGTAGATCTCCTGGCGTCGGCGGCCGTTCCAAAACCCCTGGTGGGTGGAGAAGAACACCGGAGGCGGATCTCCCTCCTCGATCTCGGTGAGGTCCTCCCATTCCTCCAGGCCGGCGATGCGCGTGCCGCCGAAGCGCGCCAGGGTCGGGGCGAGGTGGCGGTTGGAGACGCGGCGGTGGACGCGCTTGCCCGCGGGGATACCCGGCCCGGCGAGGATCAGCGGCACGCGGGTCAGCTCGCCGTAGAGGGAGATACCGTGCGTCAGAAGCCCGTGGTCGAGCAGCTCCTCGCCGTGGTCGCTGGTGAAGGCCACGATCGTCTTCTCCTCCAGGCCCAGGGCGCGTAGCTGCTCCAAGATCAACCCGATGTACTGGTCGGCCGTGAAGACCGCCTGGTCGTAGACCTCGCTCATCCAGCGCTCGTGCTCGGCGGGGATGAGCTCCCGGGCGATCGAGCGCCCTTGGGCGTCGTGACCCTCGCCCTTGAGGAGGCGCGAGGCGTACTCGTTGATGCCGCGCTCGGGGAAGGCCGCGGGCTTCTCCCCGGCCTCGAGAGCGGCGCGCGCCTCGGAGGACGGCTCGTAGGGCGCGTGGGGGTCGACGAGGTGCAGGTACAGGAAGAAGCGTGAGTCGGCGTGCATCTCGAGCCACTGCCGGGCGGCGTCGATGACCAGCGGCGACTTGCGGAAGGTCATCAAGGCGTCGAAGCTCTCGAAGCCCAGGTCGAAGTTCTTGTTGGCGACGATCAGCGGGTTGCAGGTGATCGCGCCGGTCGTGAAGCTGCGGTGCTCGAGGGCGCGCGGCAGGGTGTCCAGGGAGCTGCGCAGGTGGCACGCCCCGTCGGCCACGACCCCGTGGGTCTCCGGCGGCAGCCCGGTCAGGATCGAGGCGGTCGAGGGCCAGGTCCAGCTGGACGTGGCGAAGGCGTTCTCGAACAAGACGCCCCTGCTCGCGAGGGCGTCCAGGTTCGGGCTGGTCTGGCTGTCGTGGCCGTAGCAGTGCAAGCGGTCCTGGCGCAGGGTGTCCATCACGATCAGGACGATGTTGGGGGCTTCTGGGCTCGAGGCCACGCGGTCCTTCACCAGCGATCGCTCCAGGACGAGTTGGCCGAAGCCCATCTGCAGGGGGTGGCCGGCGGGGTGCTCCTCGGGCCCGTCCGGTCCGCTCCAGCTCGTGCGCAGCTCCACCACGTCGCCACCGGCGAGGGCCAGGCCCTCGGCTCCGCCGACCCGTTCCCAGGCGCGCAGCTCGGGCTCGCCGCCGCGGCGCACCTCGACCGTGTGGGTGAAGGCGACCTCGCCGTTCACCCGCACCTCGAACCCCGCGGCGCGCGGCTCCTCGCGCCTGACGCGCCGGACGACCGACTCGTCGACCCCCGCCGCCGCACGCAGGAACACCTCGCCGTGCTCCTCGGCCACGCGGAAGGAGAGCCGACAGGGTGGCGGCATGATCAGCGCCGGCAGGTCGCCGCCGTCGATCCGGTAGTCCCTCGACGGGCACAGGACTCCCGGGCGCGGCGCCCGGCCCGGAGCGGCTTCGACGCCCGTCCAGCTCGCGGGCTCGAAGGCCACCTCCCTGATGCGCTCGCGCACCGTGCGTTCGGGCGTCCAGTAGTCCAGGGTCAGGGCGAGGGCCGCCGGCGGGACCAGGGCGGCGAGGAGCCCGCCGGCCACGGCACCGGGTCGGCGCAGGGCGCTTCCCGGCGGCCGGTTGGTCACCACCGTGCGGGCCAGCCAGAACAGGAGGGCCGCCGCGGTCAGGGCGAGGGCGCTGAGCACCATCAAGGCCCCGCGACCGCGGGCCGTGCTCGGGCCGGGGACGTGGTGGGGATCGTCGGTCGGCCAGCCCGAGAGTGCGGAGAGGAGCAGGGCGCCCATCGCGAGCACGGAGAGCAGGGCCAGGGGCACCCGCGGTCGGTCGCCGGCGCCGCGGGCGCGGGCCAGGGCGAGGCCGGTCACGGCCGCCGCCGCCGCGAGGCAGTGGACCGAGGTGACTCCGACGTCGTGGGCCACGCGCCAGAGGGTGACGTCGAGCGGGAAGGCGCGCAGGAAGTGGTCGAGGACCACCAGCATCCCCAGGCGCGCGAGGATCAGGCCCGCGGCGAGCCACAGGGCGAGGGAGAGGGCTCCCCGCCAGGCGGGCGTCGGGCTCATCGCGGCTCCTCTCGTCCGTCGGCCGCCTCGTCCTCGTCGTCGCCCACGTAGCCGATGTCGCGCAGGGCCTCGAGTGCGCCACCGCCGGTCCCCAGGGCGCCTCCGATGCGCCGTTCGGCCTGACGGCGCAGGTTCTCGTCGAGTGCGGCGGCCATGGCCTCGACGCGCTCGCCGTAGGCGGGAAGGGCGGCGAGGTCGGCCCGCTCGTGGGGATCGTCCTCTGCGTTGAACAACCGCCGTCGGGCCGGGCCGGCTTGGGGACCCGCTCGGTCGAGGGCGCGGTGCAGTACCAAGCCTCCGCTGCGCAGGCCGAGCAGGCGCAGGCCCCGCCGTCCGGCCCAGGCCCCCTTCTCGGTCGCGTAGAACACGGCTTCGTCCCAGGGTTCGTCCGCCAGGAGGAACTCCCCGCCGGCGTCCATGCTCCCGCCGCCGATGGTGGCCAGGGTCTGGGCGAGGTGCCGGTTGGAGACCGTGCGCTCCACCGTCACTCCGGCGGGGATCTGGGGGCCCGCCAGCAGCAGGGGGACGCGTACCAGCTCACCATGGAGCGTGTGGCCGTGGGCCAACAGGCCGTGGTCGAGGAGCTCCTCCCCGTGGTCGGCCGTGAAGGCGACGACGGTCTCGCCGGTCAGGCCGTGGCGCTCGAGGGCGTCGAGCACGAGGCCGCAGTAGTGGTCTCCGGTTGCCACGCTCGCGTCGTACTGGGCGCGCAAGAACGCCTCGTGGTCGGCGGGGACCGGAGCCTCGCCGGTGGCGTCGACCCGCTCGCGCAGGAGGCGTCCAGCCCAGTAGTCGAGCAGGAGTCCCACCTGCTCGGCGGGCACTTCGCCCAGCCTGCGGGGCAGGACGGCGCCCATGCGTTCGAGGAGTCCGGGCAGGGGCCGGTGCGGCGTGTGAGGGTCGACCAGGTGCAGGTAGAGGAAGAACCGCGTCCCCGCGTTGCGGTCGATCCAAGCCAGCGCGTCGTCGATCACCTCGTCGCTCATGCGCATGCGCACCGAGCTGTCGAAGGTCTCGAACCCCTGGTCGAAGTACCGCTCGGGAGCGATCAGCGGATTGCAGGAGATGGCGCCGGTGGTGTAGCCGCGCTGTTGCAGCACCTCGGCCAGGGTCTGGTAGCCCAGGAACAGGGTGCTGGAGTCGTTGGCGATCACGCCGTGCTCGAAGGGCAGCAGCCCGGTCAGGATCGAGGCGGTCGAGGGCCAGGTCCAGCTGGAGGTGGCGTAGGCGTCCTCGAAGCGTGTGCCCCGGGCTGCGATCCGGTCGAGGTGCGGTGTCGTCTCGCGCCCGTACCCGTAGCACGACATGCGGTCGGCCCGCAGGGTGTCCATGACGATCAGCACGACGTTGGGCGCCTCGCGTGATGAGCGCGTGCGCGCCACCGGCTTCTTGCGTTCGAGGTAGAGGCCGCCGAACCCCACCCGCAGGTCCGCGGCCTCGCTGGGGGCGAGGGAGGAGGTCGGCAGACTCGTGCGCAGGGTGACGGTCTGGCCGGGGCCGAGCACGAGGCCGCGCTCGCCGCCCACGTGCCGCCACGTGCAGGCGTCCAGCCTCCCCTGGGCCCGCAGGGTCGCGTGGGCCTCGACGCCGACGACCTCGTCGAAGACCGTCTCGCCGTCCACGTCGACGGCGAAGCGCACCTCGAGGGGAGGACCCGCCGCCGTCACCAGGTCCTGGACGGAGCGGTCGCACCCGGCCGCGGCGCGCAGGCGGACCTCGCCTTCTGTGGGCAGGACCGTGAAGCTCGCCCGGGTGCCCGGCGGCAGGATCAAGGCCGGCTTGTCGCCGGTGTCGAAGGCGGCATCGACCAGGGGCGTGAGGATCCCCGTGCTCGGGGAGCTCGACCCTCCCGCGTCCTGAAAGGACCAGCGCCCTGGATCCGCGAGGAGCTCCGCCACCACCTCGCGCACGTCCATCGTGGGGGCGGAGCTGAACCGGGAGGCCGGCGGCAGGGCGGCGAGGAGGACGGCGCAGCCGGCCAAGGCCCAGGGGGTGCCTAGGGTGCGGGCCAGGCGCGGCGCGCAGCGCAGGAGGCGTCCGGTCGCGGCGAGCGCGGCCGCCGCGGCGAGGGCCAGGCCCGCCTGAACCCAGAGGTTGGCCAGCTCGAGGGCGGGGCCGGGCCGGGAGACGAGGGCGGGGCGGGCCATGGGCCAGCCCGAGAGGACCGAGAGCACCAGGGCGGCGGCGAACAGCCAGACCCCGAGCCGCCGCCCGGGGCGGGGCGCGCTGTCTCCGGCGGCGAGGGCGCTGGCGGCGAGACCGAAGGCCGTGGCGTGGAACAAGGTCGGCCAGACCTCCCCGGCGGCGGCGAAGCGCGCGAGGGCCGGGTCGGCGTCGCCCGCACCCAGGGCGAGGACCGCCAGGCGCGCTGCCGTCAGGACCGCGGCGAGCAGCAGGCCGACCGCGATCCAGGCGCGCGCGGGCGCGGCGGAGGGCGGGGGGGAGTGGTTCGGGGGGATCATGGGCGCGCCGGTCTGTGCGCAGGGATACGGCGGCGGTGGGCCGATTGCGAGCCCTTACCCCCAGGGAGCGCTCGAGGCCCGTAGGACGGCTCCGACCCGAGCCGAGGCGCGGCGGCGATCAGGGGGAGTTCCCTGGCGGGGGGGTGGGCGAGGCAACAGAATACGCCCATGGAGTCGGGTGGACAGGACGGATCGGCGCGACCCCGGGGGCTGTGGCTCTTGGGGGCCGTCGTGGCCTGCGGGCTGTTCCCCGCCGCCTGGTTCCACTGGGTCGTCCCCCGCGAGCAGCAGCGCGTGGTCGGCGCCCTGGCCGCCGTGCCGGACGAGCCCGCCGCTCGGCTCGACGCCTGGCTCGCCTACGGCGAACCGATGATCCAGACCCGCTTGCAGAAGCTGCGCTTCTCGACGGCCCACCCCTGGCTCGTGACCCATACCCGGCGTGACGGCGGGGGAGAGCCCGAGATCTGGGGCCTGGATCTGGACACCCCCAGGCCGGCGCGGCTCGTGCGGGACGGCCTGCGCGTCGAGATCCGCCTGCCCGCACCGTGCGCCCTGGGCCGTGGGGAGCTCGCCGGTCCGGATGCCGCCCGCGTGCCCGCCTACGGCCCGGGCGCGGCCGTCCCTGAGGCCGCTGGGCGCGCCACCGAGCTCGTGGAGTGGTTCCTGGCGGGGATGATCGAGGCCGTGGCGGAGGACATCGAGGGTGCGGAGCTGGTCGTGCGCGTCGGGTCTTCCCCGGGTGACGCTCCCCAAGGCGGGGATTGAGTCCCGTGGTCGGTCGCCGCGGGCCCTCCGCCCTTGCCGTTGCGGCCGCTTCCGGGTAGAACTTCTCGCCTGAGGTCTCGCCCTAGCGGGACCGCTCGGCCGCCGGAGCACCCGGTTTGGCGGCGAGGCAGGACTTCCCGGGTCGACAGAAAGCGGCCCCCCCCGGGCCCCGACAGCATGGCGAAATCCCAGATCAAGGCCGGCGGACCGACCCGCGGACGCCTGCGCGTGCGCAAGGTCGGCATGGGCTCGGGCAAGCGCGTGACCGAGCTCAAGGCGCGCGGGAACAAGAAGCGTCGCTGAGGGGCAGGCCCCGCGCTCTCCGTCCGGCCGGTGTAGGCTTCGGCGCGGCGGAGTACCCCGACTGCCCCCGCCGTCTCCGCGGCCCGGAAGCGGTCGTGCGCTCGCTATCGCCCGGACCCGATCGGTAGGACCGAGCGGAGAACGGTAAGCTACCCCGACGCCGTGGACACCCTGCTGGAGAGCCTGCCCGCCATCGCCCTGGGCTTGTTCCTGGCCTTGCGCGGCGGCCGCCGCGCCCAAGGCTGGGGTCTGCCGCGGGTCACCGCCTACCTCCTGGTGGGGATCCTGCTCGGCCCGCACCTGTTGGGCCGCCTCGTCCCCCCGGACTCGCCGGGCGCCTTCCTCCTGATCGGCCCGGCGGCCCACGAGGTCCTGGGCTGGACGAAGCGTCTGGCCCTGGGGTTCATCCTGTTCCGCGTCGGCAGCGAGTTCCGCTTCGCCCAGCTCCGGCGCGTCGGGCCGCGCATCCTGCTGCTCTCGATCTGCGAGGTCGGCACCTGCGCGGCGCTCGTCTCCGCCACCGTGCTGCTCGTCACCGGCGACGCGCCGCTGGCGATGGTCGCCGGGCTGATGGCGACCTCCAGCGCGCCCAGCGCCACGCTCCTGACCCTGCGCGAGGTCGAGGCCGACGGCCCGGCCTCCCACGCCCTCATCCAACTCGTCGGCCTCAACAACCTCGTCACGCTCCTGGCCTTCCCGCTCGTGTTGGTCGTGGCCTTCGACGTGGGCCAGCCCCTCGTCGCCACGCGCACGGCCTTGCTCGCCCTAGCCGGAGGCGCCGCCCTCGGCGTGGGGATGGCGATCAGCCTCGAGACCCTCAAGCTGGAGCGCGAGCGCGCCGTCGGCGGCATCGTCCTGGTCCTGGCGGCCCTGGGCCTGGCGCAGTTCATCGACGCCGGTTCGACGAGCTCCGCCATGCTGGCCTGCCTCGCGGCCGGCATCGCCGTCTCCAACGGCTCCCACTACTCCGAGCAGATGAGCGTCGCCGTGGACGCCGGCGTGTACCCGCTCTACGTGCTCTTCTTCCTCGGGGCGGGCAGCGAGCTGGAGCTGGGGGTTCTGGCGGACATGGGCGTCCTGGGCGTCTGCTTCGTCGCGGCACGGGCCGGCGGGAAGCTCTTGGGCACCCACGTCGGCCTGCGCCTGGGGCGCTGGGAGGGCGAGCTGCCATCGACCCTGGGAGCCGGCCTGCTGTGCCAGGCGGGCGTCGCCCTGGGGTTGATCGCGGCCTTGGAGGGCCAACTCGGTGAGCGCACCGCCGGCCTGACCACGGTCGTCCTGGGATCGGTGGTGCTGTTCGAGATCTTCGGCCCGATCCTGACCCGAGACGTCGCCGTGCGGGCAGGCGAGGTCAAGCTCGCCAACCTGGTGCTCACCGGAGGCACGGGCGGTGCGCGGGCCGTGCGCGAGGTGGCCGGCGAACTGGGCCAGAACCTGGGGGTCGTCGATCTCGGCCGCCTGGAGGCGGGGGGTGCCCTGGAGGTTCGCCACGCCATGCACCGAGCGCCGGGGACGGCACGCGCCAACCTGACCTTCGACGGCGTCCTGAAGATCCTGGGCGAGGTCGGCTCCGACCTCCTGCCGGTCGTCGACGAATCGGAGGCGCTGGTGGGCGTGATCTCCTTCAGCGAGACCAAGGACATCCTCTACGACCCCAGCCTGCGGGACCTGGTGATCGCCGAGGACTTGGCGCAGCCGGTGTGCGAGCCCCTCGTTCCGAACCTGTCCCTGCAGGAAGCCCTGCGGCGCATGGACGCGATGCACGTCCACTCCTGGCCGGTCGTCGAGGACGGCCGCCTGGTCGGGATGCTCAAGCGCCGGGACGTGTACTCGACCCTGCACCGCGCCTTCGCCAGCGGAGCGGTCGGTGGCGTGACCGAGGGACAGAGCTCGTGAGCCTCGCCGCGGCCGTTCTGCTCGCCGGGGCGTTCGTCGCCGACGAGCCGCTCCTCCTGCCCACCCCCGCGGCGCCTGGGAGCGTCACGCCCCACCTCGTCTCCCGCGGCGACGACGTCTGGCTGTCGTGGACCGAGACCGTCGACGGCGGCCACCGCCTGCGACTCGCAGCCCTCGGCCCGACCGGGTTTGCCCCGGCCCGCACCGTGGCGGAGGGCGGGCCCTGGTTCGTCAACTGGGCCGACTTCCCGACCTTCGCCGTGGGCGAGCGCGGCACGATCGTCGCGACCTTCCTGCCGATGAGCGCGGACGGCACCTTCACCTACGACGCCGTGTTCCGCCGCGCCCCGGCCGGCCGCCTGACCTTCTCGCCCGCGCGCAAGCTGCACCGCGACGAGGTCCAGGGAGAGCACGGGTTCGTCTCCCTTGCGTCTGTGGGGGGCGGGCGCTTCGCCGCCTGCTGGCTCGACGGGCGCGCGATGGGCGGCGGCCACGGCCACCCGGCGCCGGGCGAGGGTGCGATGCGCCTGTACACGACGACGATCGAGGACGACGGCGACCTCGGCCCCGAGCGCCTCCTCGACGACCGCGTCTGCGAGTGCTGCCAGACGGCGCTCGTGCGCCTGCGGGACGGGACCCTCCTGGCTTGCTACCGCGACCGCGGCGAGGGCGAGGAGCGCGACATCGCCTTCGTGCTGGGCGCCGGGGCTCCCGACGGCGCCCGGACCTGGACGGCGCCGCGCACCGTCCACCGCGACGGTTGGGTGATCGCCGGTTGCCCTGTCAACGGCCCGGCACTGGCGGCGGGCGCCGGCGGGGCCGGGGTGGCCTGGTTCACCCTTGGCAGCGGCGGTAGGCCGCGGGTGCGCGTGGCGCGCCTCGACGGGAGCGGTCGCGCCTTCGGTCCGCCGGTCGAGGTGGACGACGGCAGCCCCGAGGGCCGGGTGGACCTGGTCTGCGACGGCGACGGCCGGTTCTGGGTGACCTGGCTCGAGCGGGTCGCCGACGAGGGGGTCTGGCGCCTGCGCCGGGTCCCCGAGGCGGGCGCGGAGGGAATGCCCGAGGCGAGGGACCTGGCGCGGGTGCCCCTCGAGCGCCGCAGCGGCTTCTTGCGGGCCGCGGCGGTCGGGACGGACCTGCTGGTGACCTGGACCACCCCGGCGGGGATCGCCGTCGGCCGCGTCTCCCTGGCGGACTAGCCCGGATCATTCATGAACACGCACACCAGACTTCGCAACCGGCCGTCTTCGACGGCCTCTCGGCCCCTGGCGGCGCTTTGCGGAACCTGGCTTCCTCGACGACCCGTTCAGGGTCGCCTGCGTCGCCAGAACCCGCAAA
>JASLMK010000113.1 GCA_030746555.1 Planctomycetota bacterium
CCCGGGTTATTCATGAACACGCACACCAGACTTCGCAACCGGCCGTCTTCGACGGCCTCTCGGCCCCTGGCGGCGCTTTTCGGAACCTGGCTTCCTCGACGACCCGTTCAGGGTCGCCTGCGTCGCCAGAACCCGCAAAGCACCACCCCGAACCGAGTTGCTGTGTCTGGTGCACGTCTTCATCAATAATCCGGGCTAGCATGCGGGGATGGCCATCCACCTCGTGACCGGCGGCGCCGGGTTCATCGGATCGCACCTCACCGCGGCTCTCGTGGAGCGCGGAGATCGCGTGCGCGTGCTCGACGATCTCTCGTCGGGCCGGAGGGAGAACCTGGCCGGTCACGACCTCGGTGAGCTCGGCGGCGGCGCTGCGATCGAACTCGTCCTTGGCGACGTGGCCGACGCCGCGGTGTGCGCGCGGGCCTGTGAGGGGGTCTCCACAGTCTTCCACGAGGCCGCCCAGGTGTCGGTGCCCCGCAGCTTCGAGGCTCCCGAGCAGAGCTACCGAACCAACGTCATGGGCACCCTGCGCCTGCTGGAAGCGGCCCGCGCCGCAGGCGTCCAGACCCTGATCCTGGCCGGGTCGTCCTCGGCCTACGGCGCGGTGGAGGTCTTGCCCAAGCAGGAGTCGATGCTCTGCTCTCCCGTCTCGCCCTACGCCGCGGGGAAGGTCGCCGCCGAGCACCTCCTGCGAGTCTGGGGTGATGCGTATGGCCTGCGGACCAGAGTTCTGCGCTACTTCAACGTCTACGGACCGCGGCAGGCGGACGACAGCCCCTACAGCGGCGTGATCGCGCTCTTCTCCCGCTGCCTGCACGAAGGGCGACCGCCGACGATCTTCGGAGACGGGGGGCAGACACGCGACTTCACCTTCGTCTCCGACGTCGTGGCGGCGAACCTGTGCGCTGCGGATGCGGACGTCGAGCCGGGCGCGATCATCAACGTCGGTACCGGAGAGCGCGTCACGATCAAGCAGCTGTGGGATCGGATGGCCGCCTTGGAGGGGAGTTCGCTCGAGCCCGTCTGCGAGCCCGAACGCCCGGGAGACGTGCGCCACAGCGTGGCCTCGATCGAGCGGGCCGAGCGGTGGTTGGGCTGGCGGCCGCAGGTGGAGATCGCGGCAGGGTTGGAGCGGACCCTGGCCTGGTACCGGGAGCGAAGACAGCAGTAAGGGGGCCTACAAGGGCCTTCAGGGCGCGGGGGCGGCGCGCCGACACAACCACGGCGCCGGTTGCCCGATCCTCTCCGCGCCGGTACTCTTTTTCGCCTTCTTCCCAGCTGCCCTCCTCCGTCCCATCCTCCGACACGGTTCACCTCGGGCCCCTCGAACCCGACCGAACTCGACGTGCGGCCCCGCCCGGGTCGCCGGAACCCCCATGGACATCAGCCAAGACCTCAGGATCCGCCTCGGACTGGACGGCGTCACCTATCGAGCGAACCTCTCGAAGACAGAGCTGTTCCACGCGGCGATCGCCTCCGACCGCGGGCGCACCCGGGAAGGCGGGGGCGACGACGACCAGAAGGCGTTCCCCACCGCGCTCGGGGAGGATGGCCCGCTGGTCTACTACACCGACCCGACCTGCACCGGCCGGCCGGTCCAGGACACCTTCGGTGTCGCGTGGCCCGAGCTCGAGGAGAAGGTCTGGTGGAAGGCTGACTTCCAGAAGTACGACCCCGAGCAGTACGAGGGGCTCCTGGCGCGTGTCGTCGCGCATCTCAACGGGCGCGGGGCGACGCTGTTCGTGGAGGACGTGTACTGCGGGACGGATCCGAGCTACGCGGTCCCCTACAGGTTCGTCGGCGAGTACGCCACGCACGCCCTGTTCGCCCACAACATGTTCCCCAAGGGGATCGAGGGTGTGGAGGATGAAGACGGCAAGCGCTGGGTGATGCTGAACGCTCCGTCGTTTCGGTGCGACCCCGACCGCGACGGAAGCCGCTCCGAGCGCGTGGTCATCCTCGACTTCCGCAACCGAATCGTCCTCGTCGCCGGGCGCGCGGACTACTCCGGCGTAGTCAAGAAGAGCATGTTCACCGTGATGAACTACATGTTGCCGGAGATGGGGAACATGTCGATGCACTGCTCAGCCAACGTCGGGCAGCGCGGAGACGGCGCGATCCTCTTCGGCCTCTCGGGCACGGGCAAGACGACGCTCTCCGCCGATCCCGCGCGCAAGCTGATCGGCGACGACGAGCACGCCTGGACCGAGCTGGGTGTGTCGAACCTCGAGGACGGCTGCTATGCCAAGCTGATCGACCTCGACAAGCAGGCCGAGCCGATCATCGCGGCCGCCCTGTCGATGCCCGGGACGATCATCGAGAACGTCCCGCCCCTGCCGGGGAGGCCCATGGGGGAGACCGATCCGGCCGACCTCGACCTCACCGACCGCTCGATCACGGAGAACACGCGCTTCTCCTATCCGCTGACCTGCAATCCCGACGTCGCCGAGGGCGCCAAGGGGCCGCATCCGGAGACGATCGTCCTGTTGACCGCGGACGCCTTCGGCGTCCTCCCGCCCGTCTCGGTGCTCGACTCACGCGAAGTCATGTACCACTTCATCCAGGGCTTCACCGCCAAGCTCGCGGGGACCGAGGTCGGGATCACCGAACCCAAGGCGGCCTTCAGCTCGTGCTTCGGCGCGCCGTTCATGTCCCACCAGCCGTCGGTGTACGCGCGCCTGCTGGCGGAGAAGATGGAAGCGCACGAGACGCGCTGCATCCTGCTCAACACCGGCTGGGGAGGCGGCCCCTACGGAGTTGGATCGAGGATCTCGATCGGCGACACGCGTGCCCTGCTCGACGCGGCCCTCTCCGGAGAGCTGCACGCCCAGGGCGCCGAGTACGACATCCACCCCGTCTTCAACCTCAAGATGCCCCGCGCATGCACCGGAGTGGACCCGGCGATCCTCAACCCGCGGAACACCTGGGAGGACAAGGAAGCCTACGACACCCAGGCCGTGGCGCTGCGCGAGATGTTCCGGGTCAACTTCGAGGAGAAGGGATTCGGGGCGCTGGGGATCGAGCCCGTGATGTAAGGTGTCTGGCGCCTGGGGAGCGCCGATGACCGACACGAGCAAGGAGCACTACCTCGCCGGACTGGCACTGTTCGGTGAGCAGAAGCACACCGAGGCCATCGAGGCCTACCGCAAGGCGCTGGAGGTCGCGCCCGACGACCCCGAGGTCCTGCTGGCGCTGGCTACCGCGCAGATGAATGCGGGCCTGCTCGACGACGCCGTCGAGAGCGGGAAGCGGGTGGTCGAGCTCGACGGCGAGGATCCGTTCGGCCACACGAGCCTCTCGATGATCTACATGCGCAAGGGCATGATCGAGGAGGCCGAGAAGGAGCAGGCGACCGCGCGCATGCTCTCGTGGAGGCGGGACCTCGCCGAGAACCCCGACGCTCCTCCGCCGCCCACGGGCGGGATCGACGTCGTCCAGTAGGGGCTAGGCGTCCTCGGCGATGCCGAGGATCTGCTTGCCCTCGGGCGAGATCAGGTGCGGGGTCCACTGGGGCTCCCAGACGACCTCGACCTCGGTGCTCTCGATGCCCTCGATGGTGTTCACGCGGCGGCGGATCATGTCGGGGATCGTCAGGGCCTCGGGGCAGGCTTGGGAGGTGAGCGTCATCTCGATCTTGCACACCTCGCCCTCGATGGCGATGTCGTACACCAATCCGAGGTCCAGGACGTTGACCGGGATCTCGGGGTCGTACACCTCTCGTAGCTGGCTTTCGACGTCTTCTCGCGTGACCATCTCGTCTGTCGGGGGTGGGGGTCGTGCGCGACGGTGCGCGCGGGGCCGGGCAGTGTAGTCCCCGTCCCCCGCCCGGGTGCAGCACAAATCTCCCGTCTACGGGAGATTCTTGGCTCGGCGCCTTGCGGCCCCGCGCTGCCGCTACCATGGCGGGATGATCCGCCACGAAGGACGCGTGTACCGGCCCCCGTCCGAGGCCGACAGCCTGATCCTGCAGGCCACGATCGGCTGCAGCTACAACGAGTGCGCGTTCTGCGGCATGTATCGGGACAAGCGCTTCCGCGTGCGCAAGCTCGAGGAGCTCTGCGAGGAGATCGACTGGGCCGCCGCCGAGCTCGGAGACGTCCAGAAGGTCTTCCTGGCCGACGGCGACGCCCTGGTGGCGAAGGCGTCCTTCTTGGCGGCCCTGTGCGAGAAGCTGCGCGAGGCCTTCCCGCGCCTGCGGCGCGTGAGCTGCTACGCCTCCCCCCAGGCGCTGGCCGTACGCTCGGTCGAGGAGATGAGCATGCTCCGCGAGCTCGGCCTGACCCTGTACTACCTGGGCATCGAGAGCGGCCACGACACCGTCCTCGAACGGCTCGTCAAGGGCGTCGATGCCTCCGAGATGATCCGCGTGGGACAGAAGGCGGGTGAGGCGGGGGTGAAGCTCTCCACCATGATCCTGCTCGGCGCGGGAGGGCGGGAGCTCTCCCAAGCCCACGCCCGCGAATCCGCGCGCGTGGTGAACGCCATCGCGCCGCGCTTCGTCAGCACCCTGGTCATGACGCCGGTCGAGGACACTCCGTTGTGGGAGCAGGCGCGCGAGGGAGGCGTGGATGAGCTGTCCCCGATCGAGCTGGCCTGCGAGCTGCGGACCTTTTTGGGTGAGCTCGAGCTCGAGGGATCGATCTTCCGTTCCAACCACGCGAGCAACTACCTGGCCCTGGCGGGCTCTCTTCCCCGTGACCAGGCCCGCATGGTGGCCTCCCTCGACGCCGTCCTGGCGGACCCCGAGCACGCGGCGTTCCGCCCCGAATGGTCCCGAGGCCTGTGAGGGCTTGACGGCGCTCACCCTCTGCGCTGTCCTGCGGCGATGATCACGATCGGAATCCTCGCCGCCGTCGGCCTCCTCGCCTCGCCGGCTCGACAGTCCCCGCCGCCTCCGGGGCCGTGCGTGCTGAGCGACGTGCGCCTCACCGACGAGGAGGACGCGCCGCGCGTCGCCATCGTCGTGCGTTCCGGCCGAGTCGCGGCGGTGCTGGAGGCGGGCGCACCCCTTCCCAGCGGACTGCGCCGGATCGACGGGGAGGGGGCGCTCGCGCTGCCCGCCTTCATCGATGCCTACACGACCGGCGAGTGCGACCAGCCCGAGATCGTCGCGGAGCGCGACGCGCCGCCCTCCACCGTCTCGGGAGTCGCGGTGGGGATGCGCGCCGCCAACCGCAAGGGCCTCGCCCCCTCGTTCCTGGCCGTCGAGGCGGTCGCCCTCGACGGCGACGAGCGCGAGCGACTGCGGTCGAGCGGCTTCGGCGCCTTGCACATCGCGCCGTCGGGTGAGCTGCTGGCAGGCCGAGGCGCGGCGGTCACCACGAGTGAGCTCGCCCTGCGTGAGCGTATCCTGGCCGTCGACTTGGGCCACAACGCCTCGTTCCAGGCGAGTGGCGGGGGGTACCCGAGCACGCTGATGGCCTACATGGCACACCTGCGGCAGTTCTTCCTCGACGCCCGGCGCCACGAGGAGCTCCTGGAGCGCGCGACCGCCGGCCGGCCGGACCGCCGCCCGCCCTTCGATCCCGACCTCTCGGCCGTCACGAAGCTGTTGGCGGGAGAGGAACGGCTGTTGTGCTTTGCCGACGGCGCCCGCGACATCGTGCGCTGGTTGCGCCTGGCTGACGAGTTCGGGTTTCAGGTCGCCTTCGCCGGAGGCGGACAGGCGTGGCGAGTTGCGGACCTGCTCGCCGAACGCGGCTGCCCCCTCGTCTTGACCCTCGACTGGGGTGATGAGGTCGACGACCCCGATGCCGAGGAGGACGCAGGCGGCGGGAAGGAGGAAGGCGAGGAGGCCACGGCGGTCGAGACGGCCGCGGAGGCGGGCGCAGAGCCGTGGAAGTACACCGAGCCGATCGACCTGCGCCGGGAGCGGCGCAGGCTGTGGGAGGAGGGGCGCGACGCCGCCCTGCGCCTACACGAGGCGGGCGTACCCATCGCCTTCGGGAGCGGGGGAGAGCGGTCGTCGAAGCTCCTTGAGCGCGTCCGGGCCCTGGTGGAGGCGGGGCTGCCCGCTGACGTCGCGCTCGCGGGCCTGACGAGCTCGGCTGCACGGGTCCTGGGCATCTCGGATCGGGTTGGCCGCATCGCCGAGGGCCAGTGCGCCAACATCGCGCTGTGGTCGGGCTCGCCGGTGACCGGCAAGGCCGACCTGGCGTGGCTGGTGGTGGACGGTCAGGTGTTCGAGTTCGACCCCGACGAGGCGAGTGAAGAGGACGGGGAGCCCGACGAGGGCGTCGACGCAACCGGCGCCTGGGAGCTCTCGTTCGAGAGCGACGAGGCGCCCGACGCGACGATGTCGCTGGAGATGGCCCCCACGGGCTCGGTCAGCGGGAGTTTCGTCACGACCAGCCCGATCAACGGGGAGAAGGTCGCGGGTGATCTCACCGGCCAGGTCTGGGGGAAGACCGTGCGGTTGCAGGGGAAGATCTCCTTCGGCGCGTTCGAGGCGGCCCTGCGCTTCGAGGGCACGTTGGAGGGAGACACGATCAGGGGCGAGTCGGGGTGGCGCTTCTCCGGAGGCGAGGAAACGAGCGAGTTCACCGCGCGCAGGACCCCGCCGAAGGGCGAGGAGGTGAGACGATGAGCGGCCGGCACTGGTTGGGCGCCTGCGCGCTGGCGGCGGGGATCGTGCTCGCCCTGGCGAGGGAGGCCGAGGCTCTCCACGACCATCCGATCGAGCTCGATGGGCACCGCGAACCGAGCTTGAAGACCGGCGGAAGCTGTGTGATCACCGGCGCGACGGTCCACTCGGCGGTGGGACCGGCGTTCGAGGCCGACGTGCTCGTGGTCGAGGGGCGGATCGAGGCGGTCGGCGAAGTGACGACCCCCGAGGGCTTCGTCGTGATCGACGGAACCGGCGGCCACCTCGTGCCCGGTGCGGTGGACTGCCACTCGCACATGGCGATCGAGCGTGGCATCAACGAGGGGAGCGTCTCGATCTCGGCCGAGGTCACCATGCGCGACGTCGTGAACTCCGATGACATGACGATCTACCGCGCGCTTGCCGGAGGGACGACGACCGCACGCCTGCTGCACGGCTCGGCGAACGCGATCGGTGGCCAGGACGCGGTCATCAAGATGCGCTGGGGGCGGCGCGCCGGCGAGCTGTTGATGGAGGAGGCGCCGGTGGGGATCAAGTTCGCCCTGGGCGAGAACCCCAAGCGCTCGCGAGGGGGGCGCAATACCTCGCGTTTCCCGGCCTCGCGCATGGGCGTCGAGGCAGTCTTCGCCCGTGCCTTCGACCGGGCGCGCGAGTACGCGGCGGACTGGGAGGTCTACGACGCCGCCAGGGCAGCGGGAGAGGATGCCCTCCCTCCGCGCCGCGATCTGCGCCTCGACGCCCTGCGCGGCATCCTCGAGCGCAGGATCCACGTCCACTGCCACTGCTACCGCGCGGACGAGATCCTGATGATCATCCGTACCGCCCAGCGCTACGGCTTCCACCTCGCCACCCTCCAGCACGTGCTCGAGGGCTACAAGGTCGCGCGCGAGATGGCGGAAGCGGGAGTGGGCGGCTCGACCTTCAGCGACTGGTGGGCCTACAAGATCGAGGCCTACGACGCGATCCCGCACAACGCGGCGATGATGGACCGCGCGGGTGTGCTCTCGTCGGTCAACTCCGACTCGGACGACCTGGTGAGGCGCCTGTTCTGCGAGGCGGCCAAGTCCGTCGGGCACGCGGGGTTGGACCCGGTGCGGGCTCTGGCGCTGGTCACGATCAACCCCGCGCGGCAGCTAGGATTGGAGGACCGCGTCGGGTCGATCGAAGTCGGCAAGGACGCGGATCTGGTCCTCATGAACGGTCCTCCGCTCTCGTCTCTTTCGCGGGTGCGCTGGACCATGGTGGAGGGCGAGATCGAGTTCGAGCGCCGCGACGCCTTCGGGCTCGACGACGCGCCCCTCGCACCGCACCCGGTCGAAGCGGCTGAAGCCGAGCCGGCCGTTTGGAACGAAGCCGGTGGAGAGGCCATCGCGATCACCGGAGCGACGATCCACCCCGCGTCCTCGCCCGCGATCGAGGGAGGCACGATCCTCATCCAGGACGCCCGCATCCTCGCGGTCGGAACCGAAGTCTCCCTGCCCGCCGCGGCGCGCGTGATCGACGGAACGGGGAGGCACGTGTGGCCGGGGATGATCGCTCTCAACACCGATGTAGGGTTGCGCGAGATCGGTGCGATCGCCGCGACCATGGACATTTCCGAGATAGGCGGCAACCAGCCCGACCTGCGCGTCTCCGCGTCGATCCACGCCGCTTCGGCGCACATTGGCGTGACGCGCTCGGGCGGGATCTCCCGCTGCCAGACCGCGCCGCAGGGGGGCGGCCCGATCATGGGTCGCTCGGCGGTGATCGACCTGGACGGAGACACCTGGGAGGAGCTGGTGTCGGTGGACGCCGACATGCTGCACATCCGGTTCCCACGCGTCGCCAACGACGCGGACCTGACCGAGGAACACGAGGACATCACCGCGTTGCGCGAGCTCTTCGCCCAGGCACGCCGCCACGCCGATCTGACCGAGCAGGCGCAGGCCTCGGGGGCGCCGCCGCCTCCGGGCGATCGGCGCCTGGAGGCCCTCGCCCCCTACGCCCGCGGCAGCGGGCGAGTCGCCCTGCACGCTACCAATGCCCAGACCATCCTCGGCGCCCTGCGCTTTGCGACCGAGGAGGAGCTCGACGCCGTGCTCTTCGGCGCCACCGAGGGGTGGAAGGTCGCCGGGGACATCGCAAGCTCGGGCGTGGACGTCGTCGTGGGTCCGGTCCTGTCGATCCCGCGCTCGCGCTTCGACCCCTACGACAGCGCGTACGCCAACCCGGCGGTCCTGCACCGCAGCGGCATCCGGGTCGCCCTGATGGCCGACGACCCCCAGAACACCCGCAACCTCGCCCACCACGCCGCCATGGCCGTCGCCTTCGGCCTGCCACGGGAGGAGGCGCTGCGGGCCGTCTCGCTCTACCCCGCCCGAATCCTGGGCCTGGACGACCGTCTCGGCAGCCTGGAGCCGGGCAAGACGGCCGACCTGCTCGTGACCGACGGCGACCTCTTGGAGATCACATCGAGGGTCGAGTACCTGTTCGTCGACGGCCGTCAGGTAGACCTCGCCAACAAGCAGACACGCCTGCGGGATCGCTACCAGGCGCGCTTGGAGGGGGAGTAGCCCCCGAGCTCAGGGAAGGGTCCCCGTGGACTCGTCGTTGTCCCCGGCTCGTCGAACAGGCTCGGCTCGGCCCGCCGCGCGGCGGCTGGGCTGGTCGGGCGCGCTCATCAGGTCAGGCTGTTCCAGATCAACACGCCGATCAGGACGAGCCACAGGGTACGTCCGAGGGCGCGCTCGAAGCGCCGGCCCCGCTCGACTCGAAGCGCACCCTCGTCGAAGGGCGTCGGCCCGTTTCCCTGTAGTGATTCTCCGATGGTCCAAGTCAGCTCCCTACACCTTCGATCCATCCACGCTCCTCCCCGGGCCCCCTGCTCGGCCAGTCGAATAGCGATCTGTGGTGGCGCGGTTACAAGGGCTTGCGGACCTTGTCCGCGGCACCAAACTGGACGAGTCGAACGCGCGGTGGGTTCCGCGCAGACACAGTGCATACGATTGCGGTCGAGAGGAATGGGGGGTCAGGGATGGATGTGAAGCAGGTCGAGGTCCGGTGTCCGGGGTGTGCGCATCAGCTCACCGTGGATGTGCGAACTTCCACGGTGTTGCGTGCGATTCCGCCCGGCGAAGTCGACGAGGAGGGGAAGACCCAGATTGACCCGTCGCGTTGGGATGCCGCGACCGAGCAGGTGAGCGAGCGTGTGGCGGAGGCGTCGGACAAGCTGGACGCCGCCCTGGAGAAGGAGCGGGATCGGGAGAGCCGATTCGATGCGCTCTTCGACCGCGCCCGGGACAAGGCGAGTCGTCGCGAGGAGGAGGAACCCGACTGAGTCGGTCCGTTGGGACCCGATCGGGAGCGGGGATCGCCGTCGAGCCGGTGAGGGGCCGGCTGTGGCGAAGGCTCTGATTTCGGCGGGCACTCGAGAGGCGACACGCTACCTTCTGAGGCCCGCGCGCGGCCGCGATGGTGGGAGAGCGTCCCGCCGCCTGGCCGACCGCGCCACGCCTACCCGAACCGAGCCCACCCCTGATGTCCGAAGGCCGCTACCGCGCCGTCAAGGCCTACGCCAACCAGCCGTTCCTCAACTCGCCGGACGCGCGCTCCCTGCGCATCCTGGCGGAGTACCTCGAGCCCAGGGCCCGCTTCGCGGAGTTCCACGTCAAGGACACCATCGTCTTCTTCGGCTCGGCGCGGATCCTCTCTCGAGAGCAGGCGCTGGCGGGCGTGGAGAGTGCCCGTGCTGGGGAGGAGAACCTGGGCATGGCCGAGGAGCGCCTGGCCATGTCCCGCTACTACGAGGAGGCGCGCGAGCTGGCTCGGCGTCTGACGGAGTGGTCGAAGGGCCTGGAGAGCGCCGAGCGCCGGTTCGTCGTCTGCTCGGGAGGAGGCCCGGGAATCATGGAGGCAGCCAACCGCGGGGCATCGGAGGCCAAGGGCGAGAACGTGGGGCTCAACATCTCCGTGCCCTTCGAGCAGAACGACAACCCCTACATCACCCACCGGCTGTCGTTCGAGTTTCACTATTTCTTCATGCGCAAGTTCTGGTTCAACTACCTCGCCAAGGCGATGGTCATCATGCCCGGTGGGTTCGGGACGCTGGACGAGTTCATGGAAACGGTCACGCTCATCCAGACCCAGAAGATCACCAAGCCGATGCCGATTGTGCTGTACGGAACCGACTACTGGGACGAGGTGCTGAACATCGAGCCGATGATCCGTCACGGCACGGTCGGGCTCGACGATCTGGCCTTGTTCCACCGCTCCAACTCGGTGGACGACGCCTTCGAGCACCTGACCGGGGAGCTGACCCGCCGCGTCCTGCAGACCCCCAAGGAGGAGGGCGCCTGAGGCCGGCGCGGGGGCGATTCTGTCCTCGCTGGCACCGGAGGGGTGCAAGGAACGGGCTCCAGGCGCTATGTTCCTCGCTCCCCCGGCGCACTCGGGCCCTCAAGAGGGGTTGGGAGAGGGGCCGATAGGGCCGATGGGAGACCATCCTCGCATGTCACAGTTTCCGTCCGTCAACTTCACCAGCACCGGCAGGGGGCTCTTCTCGACCGAGGAGATCCTCGAGCTGATGCGAGGGGAGTGCGATCGGGCGCGGCGCTACGCCTACCCGCTGGTGCTCCTGCGGGTCTGTGTCGACCGCCTGGAGCAGCTCGGTGATCTCTACGGATACGAGTCCCGCGAGCGGGTCCTGGAGGAGGTCGGCGGCGTGTTGTGCTCGGTCACCCGGGAGAGCGACATGCTCGGCTGCATCATCGACAGCCAGTTCCTTGCGCTGTTTCCCCACACCCCCGCAGAGGCGGGGCGGGCCCTCGCCGAGAGGCTGACCCAGGCGGCGGGCCGCCTCGCGTTCCACCAGGGGGTGGCCGAGGTCAAGATCACCCTCAGTGTCGGGATCGCTCTGCGCGAGGCGGGCGTGGGCGCCCAGCTCGAGGAGCTGTTCTCCGAGTCGGCTCAATCACTCGAGCTTGCCCTCGCCGCCGGAGGGAACCGCGCGGAGGTCTACTCGGCTCCGGCGCGATCGCTGACCTCGGCCATGAAGGCCGTGCCGGCAGACCTCGAGGAGATCGGCGCGATGCTCGACAGTATGTTGAGCGAGCGGGTCCAGGCGATGTTCGAGTCGGTGGGCCAGAAGGTGCCGGACTTCGGGGGCCACGAACAGGAGGTGCTCGCGCGTGCGGTCAAGAAGATGGAGGAGGAGCGGGAGCTCCTAGTCTCCCAGCATCGCGAGGAGATGGACACGCTCTCGCGGCGCATGGAGAAGCTGGCGGAGGGTCTCGAGATCACCGAGGAGGAGCTCCGCCAAGCTCTCGCCCACCAGGGCTTCGACCCCGGCGTGGCGTCCCTGTATCGTACGGTCCAAGGCCTGGGTGCCGAGGACGCGGACGAGGATCTGAAGCGCGCGATGATGTCCAAGATCTTCGAGGCCAACCTGGAGCTGAAAGAGGAACGGGGAGAGGCGGGCCAGCCCGGATGATTCATGAACACGCACACCAGACTTCGCAACCGGCCGTCTTCGACGGCCTCTCGGCCCCTGGCGGTGCTTCTCGAGAACCTGGCTTCCTCGACGACCCGTTCAGGGTCGCCTGCGTCGCCAGAACCCGCAAAGCACCGCCAGGAACCGAGTTGCTGTGTCTGGTGCACGTCTTCATGAATAACCCGGGCTAGACCATTCTCCTCCCAGATTCGAGCGTCCCCGCGAACTTCCGATCGACGACCATGTCCCAAGTCCCCACCGAAGAGAGCCCTGAGTCCGCGAAGGAAGGGCCGGCGGAGCCCGAGGCCGGCGTCTTGTACGTCGGTATCGACCTGGGCACCTCGCGCACCTCGGTCGCCGCAAGCAACGGCGTGCGCGTCACCCTCGCCTCCTTCGTCGGCTATCCCAAGGATGTCGTGAGCAAGAAGCTGCTCAAGCAGGACGTCCTCTACGGAGACGACGCCATCGAGCACCGGCTGTCGTTGGACCTCTATCGGCCCCTCGAGCACGGGGTCCTGAAGGTGACCAGCGAGGTCGCCGCGGAGAACGAGGGGAACCTGCGCGCCTCCCGCGATCTGTTGGTCGAGGCCATCCGTCGCGCCCGCCCGCGCCGCGATGAGCTGGTGTACGCCGTGATCGGAGCGCCCGCCCAGGCGAGCATCACGAGCAAGAACGCGATCATCGACATCGCCCGCGAGTGTGTGGACTCGGTCATGCTCTGCTCGGAGCCCTTCGCCGTGGCCTACGGCCAGGACATGCTCGATGACGTGCTCGTGATCGACATCGGAGCGGGCACGGTCGATCTGTGCCGCATGCACGGGACCATGCCCGAGGACACCGATCAGATCACCCTGGAGACGGCAGGCGACTCCGTCGACGCGAACCTGGCCGAGCTGATCCGGGAGAACCACCCCGGCGCTCAGTTCTCCGAGAAGATGCTCAAGGAGATCAAGGAGCGTCACTCCAGCGTGGCCGAGGTCATGCAGCCGATCCTGGTGACCCTGCCGGTCGCCGGCAAGCCGACCGAGTTCGACCTGACCGCGGAGATCCAGGCGGCCTGCCGCTCGATCGTCCCGCCGATCGTCGACGGTCTGGGGCAGCTCGTGGGCTCGTTCGACCCCGAGTTCCAGGAGCGGCTGAAGGACCGCGTCCTGCTCGCCGGCGGGGGGAGCCAGATCAAGGGGCTCGACCTCGCGATCGAGCGGGAGATGGTCGAGCGCCTCGGCGGCGGCAAGGTCTCGCGCATCGAGGAGCCGCTCTACGGCGGCGCCAACGGCGCCCTGAAGATCGCCCACGACATGCCCGAGGAGTTCTGGGAGCGTTTGAAGTAGGGGCCGGTCCCGGGCCTACTCGGCGCTGCTGGTGTGGTCGTGGACGATCAGCCAGCGCCCGTGGTGCTTGCGTAGCACGAGCGTGAAGAGGCCGCCGGTGGCGGGGCGGTCGGCGAACTCCAGCCGCCAGCGCCCGCGCACCACTGCGCTGTCGTGAGAGAGCGGCAGGGACTCGAGGTCGCTGAAGGAGAGCTCCCCCATGGCGGCGGGCGTGCCGCGGTAGCGGCGCTCGTAGCGGTCGAGGAGCGGGCCGAAGCCGCGGGTCACCGTACCGCCGGAGAAGAAGGTCAACTCCTCTGACGGCCAGTAGCCGTGCTCCACGAAGGATTCCAGGTCCCCGGCGTTCCAAGCGTCCTGCTGGGCGTAGAGCACGGCCGTGAGCTCCCCGGCCGAGGGAGGAGCCGCGCACGAAGTGGCGGCGAGGACGGCCACCAGGGCTTGGGCGGCTCGCAGTGCGCGGGGGCGTCGGCGGACGTGGCTTCCCGACATCGGAGCGATTCTGCGCTCGTGCGTGCGGTCGTGTCCACCACCTCTCCACCGCCCGAAGCGCACAGGCTATGCTCTGGCTCCCCGCGAACTCCCCACCCTGGCGTGCCGGGGCACGGGCACGCCGGGCACACGCATCACCCAGGACGGACGGCATGGCGGACCAGATCGACTACCGGCTCGAAGGCGACGATTTCCAGGCGGCCGTGATCACCCTCGACCCCGGCGAGGCCGTGCGGGCCGAGCCGGGGGCGATGATGTACATGGAGACCGGCGTGGAGATGGCGACCTCCACCGGCGGCGGACTGATGAAGGGGCTCAAGCGCCTCGTCGGCGGGGAGAACTTCTTCATCACGACCTTCACCAACGAGGCGGCCACTCGCGTCGAGGTGGCGTTCGCCGCCTCCTACCCGGGCAAGATCATGCCGGTAGACCTCGCCGCGGGGCCGATCCTCTGCCAGCGCGACGCCTACCTCTGCTCGGCGGAGGGGATCGAGGTCTCCGTCGCCTTCACCCGGCGCCTGGGTGCGGGGTTCTTCGGGGGCGAGGGCTTCATCCTCCAGCGCCTCGAGGGCGACGGCCTGGGATTCGTCCACGCGGGGGGCCACATCGTCGAGCGCGAGCTCAGCACGGGGGAGACCCTGCGCGTGGACACCGGCTGCATCGTCGGCTTCCAGGAGTGCGTCGACTACGACATCAAGATGATCAAGGGCGTGAAGAGCATGGTCTTCGGCGGCGAGGGTCTCTTCTACGCCCTGCTCTCCGGCCCAGGGAAGGTCTGGCTGCAAACCACGCCGTTCTCGCGCTTCGCAGACCGCGTCATGTCCGCCGCGGGAGCGAACAAGGGCCAGGTCCAGCGCGGCGGAGACCTGATCGGGTCTTTGTTGGGCGGGAAGTGAGCCGCGCTCAGTCGTTGCCGACGTAGCCGAGACCCTTGAGAGCGTCGAGGGAGTCGCTGTCCCCCGAGGCCTCGGCGGCCTTGCCCATGTGGTCGCGCAAGGCGATCAGGGCCGTGTTCTCGGGGAAGGCCTGCATGCCCGCGCCGAGCACCTCGATGGCCTCGGTGTAGGCCCCGGCGGCCTTGAAGTCGGTGGTGATCAGGTTGAAGTCGCGGTACTCGAGGCTCGAGCCTGAGGCGAGGGCGAGGAAGGCGTCCTTGGCTCCGGGAGGATCGATGTGCGCCTGGGCGCGGCACTGGCCGAGGCGGGCCTCGAGCAGGCGCGGGTCGTCGGCGGCGAAGGCGCCCACCGCCGCGGAGAACTGCTCGTAGGCCAGGGCGAAATCCCCTGAGTTGAGCGCCTTGTGGCCCGCGTCGGTGCGTTGGCCGGGATCGGCGGAGCAGCCGGCGGCGAGGATCAGGCTGAGGCAGAGGGCGAACAGGCGGCTGGTGCGTTGCATGGGATCACCGAAGAGGGGGGGGGCGCAGAACGCCCGGATCAGGCCGGACAGACCCGACTCTACGGCCTCGCGCCGCCCTGCGTGAGCCTCGGGGGCCGGAACGAGGTCGTAAGCCCGTGCCTGGGTGGGGCTTGCGTGGCCCAAGAGGGCGCCAGGGCGGTTTTTCCTCAAGAAGGCTACAATCGCACTCCGATGAGAGTATGATGAGAGTGTTATCGGAGTGCGCCCTCCCTGCGGAGGACCTCGGGTAGCGTCCGTGCCTGGGCCGGGGTTCGTGACCCTCAGCCCGCGATCCACCGCCCCGGCGGGTGTTCATCACCCGCGTTTCGGGCCGGGTCCATCCCATCCGAAGGAGCCGTCGTGCGTGAGAGCAAGGTGACCGTCAAGATCCCGCGCCCGCTGTATCGAAAGATCCAGCAGGTCGTCGAGGACTCCGGTTTCAACTCGCCCACTGACTTCATCGTCTTCGTGCTGCGGGACCTGATGGGGGAGGCGGACGAGCACACACCGGCCGAGTTCAAGCCCGAGGAGCTCGAGGACATCAAACGCAAGCTCAAGAACCTCGGATACCTCTAGTCCCCCACCTTGACCATGACTCTCTCGACCAGCCCCAGTGTCTCTCCTGTCCACGGCGGCCTCGGCGCGCCCATCGATCGCATCGTCTCGGCCACCGACGTCGACCTCGCCGCCTGGCGGACCCTGCCTTGCGTGGAGGTCAACGAGATCGACGCGACGACCCTGTACCGCGTCGCCGACGGCACCTTGAGCCCCCTCACGGGCCCGATGAACCGCGCCGACTACGACAGCGTCCTCGAGCGTGCGGCCATCGACCGCGACGGGCAGTCCTGGGCGTGGGGCATCCCGATCATCCTCCCGGTCACCGACTCCGAGGCGCAGAGCTGCACCGCGGGAGCGAGCGTAGGCCTGTGGCGCGACGGCGAGCTCTTCGGCGTCCTGGAGGTCGAGGAGGTCCACGACTGGGACAAGGCACGCTTTGTCGCGAGCGTCTACGGGACCGAGCGCACAGACCATCCCGGCGCCCGCCTGTGGACGAGCGACGAGCGCACGAAGATCGTGGGCGGCTCGATCCACCTGCTGCCCTTCGAGGACTCGCGCCCCTTCGCCGACCGCGTTCTGTCCCCCCGCGAAGCGCGCGCCCTCGTCGAGAGCGCGGGCTACGAGCAGACGATCGCCTTCCAGACCCGCAACCCGCTGCACCGCGCCCACGAGTACGCCCTCGTCTACGGTGCAGAGGTCATCCTGCGCGAGACCGGCAAGCGGACCGGCGTGATCCTCAACCCGTTGGTGGGGCAGCTCAAGGGCGACGACGTCCCCGCGGCGGAGCGCATGCAGACCTACGAGGCGCTCCTCGAGGGCCGCTTCCTCGGCCAGGGGGACATGGACGAGGCGCTGTGGAGCGAGAAGGGCCAGGACCTCAACGATCAGCTCCAGCTGATCGGCCTGGACATTCGCATGTACTACGGCGGCCCGCGCGAGGCGATCCAGCACGCGATCTACCGCCAGAACATGGGCTTCACCCACTTCATCATCGGCCGCAAGCACGCGGACGCGCCCTTCGACGACGGGGAGGCCATCTGGGGCGACTTCGACGCTCAGGAGGTCTTCGAACACCTCGGCGGCTCGCTCGCCATCCAGACCGTGAACGTCGGCTTCGCCGCCTTCTTCGAGGAGCTCGGCCGCGTCGGCCTCGTGGGCGAGAACCAGGGCAAGACCGCCGTGGGCATCTCGGGCACGAAGATGCGCGAGATCCTCGGCAGCGGTGAACTCCCCGATGAGCGCGTGATGCGTCCCTCGACCGCCCGCATCCTCTCCGCCTTCTACCAATCCAGGGAGAACTAGGCATGGGCCTGTTCGACTCACTCAAGAAGAAGGGTGCGGAGTCCAAGCCTCCGCCGCGTCCGCTCAAGGCCCCGACGGGGTTGCGCGCCCAGCCCGAG
Organism: Planctomycetota bacterium; assembly: GCA_030746555.1. Lineage (GTDB taxonomy): Bacteria > Planctomycetota > UBA1135 > UBA1135. The sequence goes on from JASLMK010000113.1 coordinate 17,245, forward strand.
CCGCAGGCGGACAACCACTTCGTCATCGTCATCCTCGACAGCCTGCGCTACGACTCCTTCATGGCCGCCGAGCCGCAGGTCATCACGAAGCTCGGCAAACCCGAGAAGCGCTACACCTACGCGTCGTGGACTGCACCGTCGCACTACAACCTGCTGACGGGGCTGTTGCCGCACACGTCTCCCGAGAACGTGTACGCGTCGGAGTACTACAAGGAGGACTTCCTCAACTACAACAAGCGGCTCGGCGCCAAGGGGATCGAGTTCGCCAAGATGGTGCCGGGGCTCTGGCTGCCGGGCCTGTTGCGAAACACGCTCGGCTATCGCACGCACGCCCGGGTCAGCCTGCCCGTCTTGAACCCCAAGACCGGCATCAACCGCGACTTCGACACCTTCCAGCTGATGGACTCGCACAACGACATGCGGGCCATGCTGCCCACGATGAAGTTCGGCTCGGACCGACCGAGCTTCTACATGCTGAACGTGGGCGAGACGCACTACCCCTACGCGAAGCCGGACGAGGACTCCTCGATGTGGCCGCGCATCAGCGGTGTCAACGGAGTCTTCAAGAAGCTCGACGGGCAGACCGACGAAGAGGGCAACCTCATCAAGGACGAGGACGCCCCCCAGTTCTTCGACCAGGACAAGCTAGACGAGCTTCGTGAGCGCCAGGTCGGCACCGTTCGCTACCTCGACGGCGTGTTCGAGGAGCTCTTCGATCTCGTGCCGGAGAACACCCACATCATCGTCACCGCCGACCACGGCGAGCTCTTCGGCGAGGCCGGCTACTTCGGCCACGGCCCGATCATGCACGACAAGTGCTTCGAGGTTCCCTATCTCGAGGGCAAGGTTCGCTGAAAGGGGCCTTGGTCACCCTCATCATCCTGACTCTCTCTCTCCATCCCCCCACGACAGATCGATAGCGACTTTCACCCAGCCATGGAAAACAACGGAATCACGCTCTGGTTCACCGGCCTCTCCGGATCCGGGAAGAGCACCCTCGCTCAGTACCTCACGCCCATCCTCCGCGAGCGCGGCTGCGCCGTCGAGGTGCTGGACGGTGACGAGGTCCGCGAGAACCTCAGCAAGGGACTCGGCTTCAGCAAGGAGGACCGCGACACGAACATCCGCCGCATCGGCTACGTCGCCAACCTCCTCTCCCGCAACGGTGTGTGCGCCATCACCGCCGCAATCTCGCCCTATCGCTCGGTGCGTAACGAGATCCGCGAGATGACCGCCGCAGTCTTCGTCGAGGTCTATGTCGAGGCTCCCCTCGAGGTCGTCGAGGAGCGCGACACCAAGGGCCTCTACAAGAAGGCCCGCGCCGGGATCATCAAGAACTTCACCGGCATCAGCGACCCCTACGAGGAGCCGGAAGCCCCCGAGGTCGTCGTGAACACCGGCGACGAGAGCATCGAGGAATCGGCCGAGCGCATCCTGGCCTACCTGACCGAGCGCGGTCTCCTGCAAGGGAGCTGAGCACCCCTCCGGCGGAGCGGGAGGGAGAGGCGGCTCTCACTCCCTCTCCCCCGGGGCGTATAGTCCCGACGAGATCCCCCCACCGCTGCATGCGTCATCGTCACCGGATTCCACGCGCGAGCCTGCTCACGGCGCTCTGCCTGATCGGATCAGCGCAGCCGGCACTCGCCTACATCGGGCCCGGTGCGGGGTTCGCGGCCGCCGGGGCGGCCTACGCCCTGCTCGGGACCTTCCTGCTCGTCTTCATCATCCTGCTGCTCTGGCCCGTCAAGGCCGTCTACCGCCTCGCGACGAGCTTCCGCTTCCCCAAGCCCAAGGTGAAGCGTGTCGTCGTGCTGGGGCTCGACGGCTTCGATCCCGGGCTCGCCCGTCGCTTCATGGACGAGGGGCGCATGCCCAACTTCAAGAAGCTGGCCGAACAGGGCTGCTTCCATCCCCTGGCCACGGCCTGCCCCTCGATCTCGCCCGTCGCCTGGTCGAGCTTCGCGACCGGCGTCGACGCCTCTCGGCACAACATCTACGACTTCCTCACCAGGGATCCCTGCAACTACCTGCCCGTGCTCTCCTCCTCGGAGACCGGGACCCTGCCGCGCAGCCTCAACCTCGGATTCGCCAAGATCCCCTTCGGCAAGAAGGCCTTCTTCCGCCTCCTGCAGAAGAGCCAGCCGTTCTGGAAGCTGTTGGGAGCCAACCGCGTCTGGTCGTCGATCGTCCGCGTCCCGATCACCTTCCCACCGCAGAAGTTCAAGAACGGCACCCTGCTCTCGGGGATGTGCGTTCCCGACATCCAGGGGACCCAGGGTTCGTTCTCCTTCTACTCCACGCGCACACGGCCGACCGACGCCCACATCGGCGGCCAGCAGTACCAGATCACCCGGCGCGGCAATCGGGTCGAGTCCAAGTTGACCGGCCCTGCGGGCGCGGACGGCCATCCGATGAAGGCGGCGTTCGCCGTCGAGTTGGACGATGCCGGGCGCCGTGCCGCCATCACCATTGGCGACGAGACGGTCGAGGTCGGCGTCCGGGAGTACACGCCCTGGCTGCGAGTTCCGTTCGACGGGGTCAATGGAATCGTCCGGGCCTACGTCCAGACCTGGGAAGGGGACGACCTCGAGATCTACTTCACGCCGATCAACATTGATCCCGACAACCCGGCGATGCCGATCTCGCACCCCTTCGTGTACGCGATCTACCTCGCGAAGCTGTACGGACCCTACGCGACCCTGGGCCTGGCTGAGGACACCTGGGCCCTGAACGAGCGCGTCATCGACGAGGAGGCCTTCCTCAAGCAGGCCTGGCTGATCTTCGAGGAGCGCAAGAAGCAGCTGTGGGATGCGCTCGAGAAGACCAAGAAGGGCTTCGTCACGGTCGTGTTCGACACGACCGACCGCATCTCGCACATGTTCTACCGCTACCTCGACCCCGAGCACCCGGCCAACCGCGGCAAGGACACCGAGCGTCACGCGGACGTCATCCCGGCCATGTACGCGCGCATGGACGAGTTCGTGGCCGAGGTCCGGGAGAGGGTGGACCGCATAGACGACACCGTCTTCATGGTGATCTCAGACCACGGCTTCACCAACTTCCGCCGCGGAGTCAACCTGAACTCCTGGCTGCGCGACGAGGGCTACCTCGTGCTGAAGGAGGGCTGTGAGACCTCCCGCGACTACTTCCGGGACGTGGACTGGTCGAAGACCCGCGCCTTCACGATCGGACTCACGGGCATCTTCATCAACCGAGCGGGCCGAGAAGCCGAAGGCATCGTGCCCCCCGAGGAACTCGGCGCGCTGTGCCGCGAGCTCAAGGCCAAGCTCGAGGCCCTCCGCGACCCCCTCGACGGCCAGCCGGTGATCAAGGAGGCGTTCATCACCGAGGACCTGCACTCGGGTCCCTACCGCGACATGGCTCCCGAGCTGTTGATCGGCTACCACAAGGGCTTCCGCCACTCCTGGGACTGCGCCACCGGCGGCGCCTCGGCGGAGGTCTTCAGCGACAACACCAAGTCCTGGTCGGGGGACCACTGCGTCGACCCGCGCCTGGTGCCCGGCGTGTTCTGGTGCAACCGGCCGATCGACAAGCCCGACCCCGAGCTGCTGGACCTCGCGCCGACGGTCCTCGACCTGTTCGGCGTGGGCATTCCCTCCTACATGCAGGGCTCGCCCCTGTTCGACGGCGTTCCCCGGCCCTCTGGCGCTGCGCCCTCACCGGGATCCGGCGAGCCGGCGCCCGCCGCCACGATCGAGCGGGAGACGGAGGAGGTCCGATGATCCTGCCGCGCTCGACGGTCTACCCGGCGCTGGCCGCGCTGTTGTTCTTCTTCGTGGCGGGCATCCCCCTGCCGCGGGTGGAACCGGAGTCCGAGCCCGCAAGCCCCTCCGCCGCACGCGGCTCGTCCCCGTCACCGGCCGGGCCGGAGCGCTTCAAGCGCGTCGTCGTCCTGGGTATCGACGGGCTCGACCCCGAGTTGCTCTCCGAGACGATCGAGCGCTTCCCAAAGCGCATGCGCCACTTCCAGCGGCTCGTCGACGAGGGCGGCTTGCACTCGTTGGGCACCTCAATCCCGCCCCAGAGCCCGGTGGCCTGGTCGAACTTCATCACCGGCATGGACCCCGGCGGGCACGGCGTCTTCGACTTCATCCACCGCGACCCGATGCTGCGCGTCCCCGCGCCGGGCTCGGTGCGGGAGGTCAAGGGCAGCGAGGTCTCCTTGTGGGGAGACTGGAAGTTCCCCATCGGCGGCGACACGCCCAGCAACCGCAGCGGCGAGGCGTTCTGGGTGACCCTGGCCCGCGCCGGCGTCCCGGCGGACATCTGGCGCATGCCCGCGAACTTCCCCGTCGAGCCCGCCGAAGGCCTGTCGTTCTCGGGGATGATGACTCCGGCCCTCGACTCGGCGTACGGGGAGTACACGATCTACACCTCCGACCCGCCCGTGGACGCCCAGCGCAGCGGCGGCCGGTTCGTGACGGTCCGCGAGTTCGGCCAGACGATCGTGACCGAGCTCGCCGGACCGCCCAACACCTTCAAGGTGGGGGACCCGCACCAGCGTGCGCCGCTCTCGATCTACGTCGACCGCGAAGGCGGCGCGGCGGTGGTCGATACCGGTGCCGCCACTGTCGTCCTCGCACCCGGAGAGTGGAGCGATTTCTGCCAGGTCGATTTCGACTTGCTGCCCGTGGGCGTGCTCTCGATTAGCGGCGTGGTGCGCTTCTACCTGCGCTCCCTGGATCCGTTCGAGCTCTACGCCTCTCCGGTGAACATCGATCCGCGCGCTCCGGCCATGCCGGTCTCCCTTCCCGAGGAGGCCAGCGCTGAGCTGGCCGAGGCGATCGGCCTGTACTACACCCAGGGCATGGCCGAGGAGGTCAACGCCCTGAAGGACGAGGCGATCGACGAGTCCGAGTTCATGGCCCAGACGCGCCTGATCTACGACCAGCGCGTGCGCATGATGGACTACGCCCTCGACCGCTACCTCGAGGGCGGCGACGGTGGTCTGTTCTTCTTCTACTACTCCACCGTCGACCTCAACTGCCACATGATGTGGCGCGTCCACGACGAGGCCCACCCCGCCCACCAGCCGGTGGCCGAGTTCGCCGCCCGGGACTCCTCGGATTGGTCGGGCCGCGAAGGGAGCACCTGGAAGGACGTCATCTACGACCTATACCTCCTGATGGACCCGGTGCTCGGCAAGCTCCGCGAGCGGGTCGGAGAGGAGGCGCTGATCGTCGTCATGAGCGATCACGGCTTCGAGTCCTACCGGCGCAAGTTCAGCCTCAACACCTGGCTCCTGGAAGAGGGCTACCTCGTCCTCAAGGACGGCCTCGAACGGGAGCTGCCGCGCGACCATCCCGACTACTCCCAGGTACACCTGGTGAACGCGGTGGACTGGTCGCGGACGCGCGCCTACGGCATGGGATTCAACGGTCTCTACCTGAACCTCGCCGGCCGGGAGCTGGACAACCCCGACACGCCCGACACCGACGAGAGCGGCATCGTCCAACCCGGTGCACAGGCCGAGGAGCTCGTCGCCGAGCTCAAGCGCAAGCTCGAGGCCATCGACGACGCGGGCACGAAGGTCGTGCTGCGAGCCGACGTCACCGCCCAGGTGTACGCGGGAGCGCGCAAGGACGAGGCGCCAGACATCCAGGTGGGCTACAACGCCGGCTACGGCAATGCGGACGCCTCGTCGGTCGGCCGGATCCCCAATGCAGTCCTGAGCGACAACCTCGGCGGGACCTTCAACGGCAACCACCTGATGGCGCCAGACGTCGTGGCCGGTACGCTGCTCACCAATGGAACAGTCCTGCCGGGCGAGCACCGCCTCGAGGACCTGACCGTGGAGCTGCTCGAACAGTACGGGATCGCGCCGGGCGCGGACCTGATCGGACACCCAGTCTTTGAGAGAAACCCCTGACGAGAGGAGCGGCCATGTTCGGTGGCGGCAACAAGATCAAGCTCGACAAGGAACTCCTGGACCGCGTGAAGCGCGTCGCGGAAGTGGCGGGCTACGCGTCTCACGAGGAGTTCATCGTCCACATCATCGAGAAGGAGCTGTCCAACTTCGAGGACGGCGCCTCCGACGAGGACATCACCGAGAAGCTTCGCGGGCTGGGCTACATCAGCTGACGCAGCCGGCCCCGGCGACATGAACGCGATCAACGGCGCAGTCAACGTCCTGTTCGACCTGGCCCTGAAGCCTCTGGAGCTTCTGGGCAGGGAGTTCGCGTTGTTGGTCGTGAGCGGAGTGTTCGGGATCGGTGCGCTCGTCGCCTTCAAGCACATCAGTTGGCAGCGCGGCATCCGGCAGACCAAGGACAAGATCAAGGGGCACATGATCGCCATCCGCATCTACCAGGACGACCTCGTCGTGGTGATGCGCTCCACGGCCAACGTCCTGACGAGGATCCTCCAGTACCTCGGCCTGAACTTCGGCCCCTTCGTGCCCCTGGCCTTGCCCTTCGTCTTCGTCGTCGCCCAGATGGTCACGCGCTACGGCTTCGAACCGCTGGCGGTACACGAACCCTCGCGGGTAGCGCAGATGCTTCCCGGGCAGGGGACCTTGGTGCGGATCGAGTTCGCTCCCGAGCACGCCGCGCGAGCCGGCGAGCTCGAGCTCATGTTGCCCACCGGGGTCGAGGCCCTCAGCCCTCTGGCGCGCATCCCCTCCCGCGGCTTGGCCTTCCAGGAGATCGCCGCCACCGAGGCGGGCCTGCACGAGCTCGAGTTGCGCCTGGCCGACGGCACCAGCGAGAGCAAGTTGCTCGCCGCGGGGGACGTCGATGCGCCCCTGCTCCAGCCCGAGCGCGTGCGCTCGATCTGGCTCTCGTTCATGTGGCCCGCGGAGGACCGTTTCCCTCCCGACTCCCCCTTCTCGCGCGTCTCCTTCCACTACCCAGACGGCGAGCTGGCCTGGCTGCCCGACGGCGCGGGCGGCATCGTCATCACCTTCATCCTGGCTTCGATGGTCTTCGGCTTCGCCATGCTCAAGCCTCTGGGCGTGGAGATCTGATGGGGTTCTCCGAGGACGTCGAGCGCGCGCTGCGCGAGGCGTGCGAGGCCCACGCCGGACAGTCACGCAAGGACGGGCGCACGCCCTACTTCCTGCATCCCGTGCACGTGGCGTTGATCCTCGCGCGCTGGGGGGCCGACGAGGAGACCCTGCTGGCGGGCATCCTCCACGACGTCGTCGAGGACTGCGAGGAGTGGACCGACGCGCGCCTGCGCGAGGAGTTCGGGGATGCCGTCGCCGGCATCGTGGCCGAGGTGACCGAGGACAAGTCGATCGAGAGCTGGGCGGAGCGCAAGCGCCTGGCCGTCGCGCACGTGGCGACCATGAGCGAGCGTGCGATCCTCGTGAAGGCGGCCGACAAGCTGCACAACATGCGCAGCCTCGCGACGCACCTGCGCGATAGGCCGCGAGACGTCTGGGGCGCGTTCAACGGGGGGCGCGAGGGGACCCTGAGGGTCGCGGGCGAGCTCGTGGGCGCCCTGACGGCGCGCTTGGGCAAGGAGCGCGGAGCGCCCCTGATCGAAGCTCTGGGGCAGCTAGAGGCCGAGGCCTGAGCGTAGCGGGTTGCCCTCCTGGGAGGTCCGCCCTAGAACGAGGCGCATGATTGGAAGTCTGGGGATCGCGCTCCTCTTGGCCTGGGCGGCGGAGCCGGCGGCAGCCCCCGCGGCTGTGCTGCTGCAGGGCGGGTACTCCACCGAGAAGCACGTGGAGTACGGAATCACCTTCCCGCGTGCCCGCAGCTACCAGCGCATTCCGACCAAGCCCAACGAGTCGCTGGTGATCCTCAAGTACGCCGAGCGCCTGCGGGAGGAACGCGAGCGCAGGGGCTACCGCCCGGACATGCTCGTCCTGCGTATCGACTACGTCCCCGATGCCGTGCCCCTGACGCCGGGCAGCGGCCCGCGCGGAGAGGAGGAGCCCGAGGAGCCGGAGGAGGACGGCTCGTCGGGTGCGGGAGACGACGAGGCGGGAGGGGACGAGGAGCCCGCCGAACCGCCGCCGCCTCCGATCAACAGTTTCCAGCGCTACATCGAACAGCGGGGGCGCGGCTGGACTGTGGGCGCCGCGGTCGAGGGGAAGGAGCGGGGCGACTGGAAGGCGACCGAGTACGAGCTCGTGCGGCCGCCCAAGGCGCGTGGAAACCTCGTTGGCTGGGCCTATGTCTGGGAGAGTGACCGCGAGCGTACCATCGCCGTGCTCGGTTACTGCCCCGAGGACCGACTGGCCGAGCAGACGAAGATCTGGCGTCACACCGCGAGCCGGATGAAGTTCGCCCCGCCCGCGCCGAATCCAAAGCGGCGCAAGTGGGAGCGCTTCTACGCCCGCCGCGAGTACGTGGGCCCCGCCTACCGCATCGAGACGCGCCTGTCGCTGCCCGAGAAGTGGAAGGCCGAGGACACCGCCAACTACCTCGTGGTCTACAACACCAAGGACCAGCCCCTCGTGCGCAAGATCGTGCGCGACATCGAGCTCATCCGCTCGGAGTACGAGAGGCTCTTCCCGCCCGCAGGCCCGATCGAGGCGGTCTCGACGGTTCGCATCTGCGCGGATCGGGACGAGTACCACGAGTACGGCGGCCCGCGAGGGAGCGCCGGCTACTGGAACTACCGCGACGAGGAGCTCGTTCTCTACGACGCGACCAAGCGCGAGAAGGGCGAGAAGACGGACAAGACCGACACCTTCATCGTCCTCTACCACGAGGCCTTCCACCAGTTCATCCACTACTCCGCGGGAGAGCTCGCTCCGCACTCCTGGTACAACGAGGGGACCGGCGACTTCTTCTCTGGAGCGGTCGTGAAGAACGGTCGTGTGCGGCGAATCGGACCGAACCGTTGGCGGGTCAACACCATCAAGCGGGCGGTGGCGGAGGGGAAGCACGTCCCGTGGGAGAAGATCATCCGCTTCGAGCAGAAGGACTACTACGCCAATCCAGGCCTGTGCTATGCCCAGGGATGGGCGATGATCTACTTCCTGAACACGTCGGAGGTCGTCGCCGAGCACCCGCTCTGGTCACGCATCCTGGCGGTGTACTTCGAGGAGCTCAAGCGCGCCTGGGCGGGCGAGCAGGAGCGGCTTGGAGAAGGGGGGCTCGCGGACGACAAGGCGCGCGAGCAGGCGCAGCTGGCGGCGCGAGTCACTGCAGTCGACGCGGCCTTCGACGGCGTCGACATCGCAGAGCTGCAAGGCGTGTGGGAGTCCTTCGTGCGCGACCTGGAGCCGCTCGAGCGCTGACTTGCGAGCGCGGAGCGCTCAGTCGTCCACGTCCAGTGCGCCACAGGCCGCGAGGGCGCCGATCACACGCTCGGTCCAGGCGGGGCGACACATCACGAACTCGTGGTTGACCGGGTCCGGCCTGTTGTAGGCGTGCTCCTCGCCGCGCAGCTTGCAGACCGTCCAGCCCAGAGCCCGGGCCACCGTCTCCGGCGCGCAGGTGTCCCACTCCTTGAGACCCACGCGGTGGACGTAGACGTCCGCGGTGCCGAGCAGGAGCATCCCGGCCTTGTTCCCGACGCTGCCCGAGGGGATCAGCTCCTCCGCGCCCACCGCTTGGGAGAAGCGCTCCATCCAGGCCGGTGTGTGGCTGCGGCTGCAGGCGATGCGCGGTGCGTCCGAGCAGGGGGAGTCCCCCGAGGAGAGCTCGCCCTCGCCGAGGAGCCCCGCGCGCTCGCTTCCCTCGAGCGCGACGCCCCACAGAAGGCGATCCTGCGCCGGCAGGGCCACGGCGGCGAGGGCGCAGCGACCACCCACGGTCAGGGCCACGTGGACCGCCCAGTCGTCGCGTAGCTGGCTGAACTCCCGAGTGCCGTCGAGGGGATCGATGATCCAGGCGCGCTCCTTGGCGAGGCGCTCCTTGGAGTCGCGCGTCTCTTCACTGAGGATGCCGTCCTCGGGATAGCGCCCGGCGATCAGCCCCTGGAGGTAGCCGTCGGCGGCCTGGTCGCCGATGTCGGCCAGCATCGAGCCTTCCCAGCGCTCGCTCTGGCGCAGGCCGACCACCCGGTCGCCGGCGACGCGGGCGGCGTGGATCGAGAACTGCAGGTCGCGCTCGATCTGCTCCGGGCTCATGGACGCAGACATGGGCCGACACCATACACGCGCCGCAGCCGCGGGGGTCACGCAGAGGGCGGCTTTCCTGGCGACACCGACCCCGCGGCAGACGACGCCGAGCGGCCCGAGGGAGGGCGGGTCAGGAGGCCGGCCGCGCGTCCGCTTCAGGATCGGGCTGGGGCGCCTGCCCCTCGCGGCCGAGCTTGGAGCCGGCGAGCAGGCGTTCCTCGGCTGGCTTCTCCTCGCGGTCCTCTTCCTCGACTCGGCGCGGCTCGACCCGGATGGGGTACTCGGCCTCCTCGTCGTCGAGCTCGATCCGCAGGCGGCCGCGGTTCATGGCGAAGCGCGCCGGCACGCGCCGGCCGCGGCGATCACGCGCCTCCAGCCCGCCGATGCGGCGGACCCGCTCGCCCAGGTGGTCGACGAGGGTGACCTCCTCTCCGCGCTCGTCCACGTCGCAGTCCAGGGCCGCGTCCGTCTCCAGGGAGACCACCCGCAAGGCCCCGCGTTCGCGGCCGAGGGGCCCGCGCCGCTCGAGGGTCAAGCCGTCTTCCAATCCCCTTCGGGGGTTCAGGGCGGCGTCGATCCAGTCTGCCGGGCGTACGCGCGCCGGTCGCCCGCGGCCGCGCTGGGAGGTGGGGGGGGACAGCACTCGTGCCACGACGACTGGCTGCTCTTTGCGGGTCTTCTCGGAGCGCACCGGCCAGTGCTGCTCGTTCTCGCGGATCTCGTCGCGATCCTGAGCGGAGAGCGCTTCGTCTGCGAACGGCGGTCGCAGCGTCTGGGGCGCAGGCGGCCCGATCTGTGAGGTGAGTTGCGCGCGCTCACGCAGCTCGCGCGCGAGGGGGTCGGCGGCAATCCGTCTCGCCGGGCGCAAGCGTCTCGCCCGTCCGCGGCCGGGACCGGCGTGGGCGGCGCGGGCAGGTGCGAGCCGCGCCGGCGTCGAGCCCGAGGCGATCACGCCGGGTCCGCCGGGGAGGCTCAGGTGGGCGATCAGCCCCAGGGGCAGGACGAGGCCGAAGGCGGCCGAGAGTGCACGCTGGACGGGGAGAGGGAGGCGTCGGGAGGTGGTCAAGGACTTGTGATCCGGTAGCGGGGCTGGGGTGGGGGAGGCCGGGGCGGCCCCGCCCGACTGAGGGTCGCCCACGCGCGAGCCGGAAGACGGCACGCACCGAACGGTCCAACCCTGATTCTCCCCTCAGGGACCGGTGACCGGCGCCCTGGGGCGCAGGACGCCGACCGACGCGGTGAAGCCGTGCAGGAAGTTGCGGCCTCCCACCGGGCCGATCTCGCCCATGGCGAAGAAGCCGGCAGCGGGGACCTCGCTCTCGAATGCGCCTTGGACCCGCCGGATGTCGTGGTCGGGCTCTTCGCCGAACATCCTCGAACCGCGGCCGTTGCAGGAGAACAGCAGGACACCGGCTCCGCCGCCGCCCTCGGTGCCGACCTTCGACTCCATCAGGCGCGAGAGGTCGTCTCCCGCGGATTCTGCGTCGCGCACCATGAACTGGACGGTCTGGCCCGGCCTCAGGCCGCCGTCGGCCACCGCCACGGCTCCGTCGTTGGCCTGCACTCCCAGGACGCCACGCACGAGGAAGTCCCCGCGCTGGAATTCGTGCTGGTTGGCGTCGACGGCGACACCGAGGAAGGGGCCGGTCTGGAAGAGCTCCCGGTCGCTCTCCTCGAGGCCGCCGAGTGTCTCGAACAGGGCCTTGGCCGCCTTGCGGCCACCGAGCTTGCGGATGAGGTGGTCGGCCACTGAGGTGATCACCAGGGGCTTGCCCACCGGGCGGCAGCCCTGGCTGACCACCGAGACGAGCTCGACCCCGCCCTCGAGGGCGACGCCCAGACAGCCCTCCTCGATCAGGCGATCGTCGTGGAAGAGGAAGTTCTGTCCCGGTCCCTGACCTCCGCTGGCCATCCCTCCGATCGCGGGGACGGTCGGGAAGCGGTCGTTGGTGAGCCCGAGGAACTCAGACATCGGGAAGGTGAATGGCTCCCCCAGGAGCAGCAGGGCGTCCGTCTGGGGGCGCAGCTCCGGCACCCCTCGGAAGGTGATCGACTCCCCATCGTCCTGATCGGCCCGGATGTGGAAGACCTCGATGCGGGTGTCCTGGCAGGAGAGCGACCACAGGGCGAGGGCCGGCCCCTGTTCGACCTCCCTCTGGGTCCCGATCAGGCCACCGCCGGTGCAGCCGACCACGTGCCGGGCGTCGGTGGCCCGCTGGAGGTTCGCTCCCAGCGCCTCGAGCTCCGCACCGTGGTGGAGGGTCACGAAGGCGATGAGCAGGTCGACGGCTTCGCCGGCGAGCCGACCGGCGAGCTCGTCGGAGGCCTCGCGCACGGCCTCCACCGTGTCGTCCCTCGTGGAGAAGCCGGAGGCGAAGCGGGCGGGGGTCATTGCGGGTTGGCGGGTGTGGGGGAGCCGCGTCGGGCGGGTTCGGCCTCCATTCGATTGTCGTCGGGCTCGAGTACGACCTCCAGCGTGGAGCTGCTCGAATCCTCCACAAGCGAGCGGCCGATCGCCGTACGAGCGGATAGAATCGTTGCCCAAAAACCGGGCCTCTCCTGCCCGAGTCGGCCCGTGGAGAGGGCAGGATGGGGCCACGATGTGCCGGAGCACCACGCGCCGGCCCACCCGCGCGACACCTTGGCCCGGAGAGCCCCCAGGGGCTTGGGGCATCCAGATGACGACCACCACAGAACCCGGATCAGACCTGCCGCTCCAGAAGCAGGAGCGCGTCGTGATCCGCTTCGCCGGCGACTCCGGCGACGGGATGCAGATCACCGGCAACCAGTTCACCAGCACCTCCGCGGCGGTGGGGAACGACCTGGCGACCCTGCCCGACTTCCCGGCGGAGATCCGCGCCCCCGCGGGCACGCGCCCGGGAGTGTCGGGGTTCCAGCTGTGCTTCAGCTCGATCGACATCCACACGCCTGGGGACAACCCCGACGTGCTCGTCGCCATGAATCCCGCCGCGCTGGCCGTGAACATCGGCGATCTGAAGACCGGGGGCGTGGTCATCGCCAATACCGGCAACTTCACCGAGAAGGACCTCAAGAAGGCGCGCGTCGAGGTCAACCCGCTCGAAGACGACTCCCTCGAGGGCTATCGCGTCATCAAGGTAGACATCAACAAGCGCGTGGCCGAGGCACTCGACGGCTCGAGCCTCTCGACCAAGGAAGTCCAGCGCTGTAAGAACTTCTACACCTTGGGCCTGATGTACTGGCTCTACAGCCGCCCGCTCGAGCCTACCGAGGAGTGGCTGCGCAAGAAGTTCGCCAAGCGAGCGGAGCTGGCAGAGGCCAACATCACCGCCATGCGGGCGGGGTTCGCCGCCGGCGACATCCACGAGATGTTCCAGGGCCGATTCGAGGTCCCTGCCGCGGAGCTCACCGCGGGGACCTACCGCAAGATCATGGGCAACCAGGCCCTCGCGCTAGGGCTCATCTCGGGCGCGGAGCTCGCCGGGTTGAAGGCGTTCTTGGGTTCCTACCCGATCACGCCCGCCTCGAGCATCCTCGAGACGATGGCTTCGTTCAAGCGCCACGGCGTCGTGACCTTCCAGGCCGAGGACGAGATCGCCGCCATCTGCGCTGCGATCGGCGCCTCGTTCACCGGCAGCCTCGGCATGACGACGACCTCCGGTCCCGGCATCGCCCTCAAGAGCGAGGCCATGGGGCTGGGCGTCTGCGTCGAGCTGCCGCTGGTGATCGTGAACGTCCAGCGCGGCGGTCCCTCGACCGGCCTGCCGACCAAGACCGAGCAGGCCGATCTGCTGCAAGCCGTCTTCGGTCGCAACGGCGAGGCCCCGATCCCAGTGCTGGCCGTCGCCTCGCCGTCGGACGGCTTCGACTGCGCCATCGAGGCCTGTCGCATCGCCGTGGAGTACATGACGCCGGTGATCCTCCTCAGCGACGGCTACATCGCCAACGGAGCCGAGCCGTGGCGCCTGCCCGACGTCGACGCCTTGCCGAGCTTCGAGGCGCGCTTCGAGGCGCCTCGCGGAGAGGGAGCGGCGAAGTACATGCCCTACTCCCGCGGCCAGAGAGACGAGCGCCCGTGGGCGGTCCCGGGGACGGAGGGAGCCGAGCACCGGGTCGGAGGGCTCGAGAAGGAGCACCTCTCCGGCGAGATCTCCTATGACGCGGAGAACCACGAGTTCATGGTCCTCAAGCGCCAGGAGAAGGTCATGGGGATCCGGGCATCGATCCCCACGCCGACCGTTCGCGGGCCACAAGGGGGCGATCTGCTGATCCTCGGCTGGGGTTCGACCTACGGCACGATCATCGACGCGGCCGATCGCTGCGCCCGAGCCGGTACCCAGGTGAGCACGCTCCACATGCGACACCTCTGGCCACTTCCCGACGGACTCGACGAGCTGTTCGGGCGCTTCAAGGCCATCCTCATCCCCGAGATCAACCTCGGCCAGCTCGCGAGGATCCTGCGCGGAGAGTACCCCCACCACAACTTCATCTCCTTCCCGAAGGTCCAGGGGCGTCCGTTCCTCTCGACCGAGATCGTCGAGAAGGTCTCCGATATCCTGGAGCGCTGACCATGGCCGACACGACGACCCTGACCAAGAAGGATTTCAAGTCCGACCAGGAAGTGCGCTGGTGCCCCGGTTGCGGGGACTACGCCATCCTGAACGCGGTGCAGTCGGTGTGCGCGCGCCTGGGCATCGCGCGCAAGGACACGGTGTTCGTGAGCGGGATCGGCTGTTCGAGTCGCTTCCCCTACTACATGAGCACGTACGGGTTCCACACGATCCACGGCCGGGCACCGGCGATCGCGACCGGCATCAAGACCGCGAATCCCGACCTCTCGGTCTGGATCGCGACCGGAGACGGCGACGGGCTCTCCATCGGAGGCAACCACCTCGCCCACATCCTGCGCCGCAATCTCGACGTCACCATCCTGTTGTTCAACAACCAGGTCTACGGCCTGACCAAAGGCCAATACTCGCCGACCTCTCCGACGGGCCAGCGCACCAAGACCTCGCCGATGGGGTCGATCGATCGCCCCTTCAACCCGATCGGCTTCGCCCTGGGCTGCAACGCGACGTTCGTGGCGCGAACCTACGACACGAACATCAAACACATGGAGCGCACCTTCGAGGCGGCCGCCCGCCACAAGGGGGCGTCCTTCGTCGAGATCTACCAGAACTGCGTGATCTTCAACGACGGGTGCTTCGACGACGTCGTGGACAAGGGCGTGCGCGACGATCGCCTGTTGGACCTCGTCCCCGGCGAGCCCATGGTCTACGGCGCCGGGCGCGACAAGGGCATCAAGGTCGAGGGCTTCGAGACGATCGTGTCCGGAGCCGAAGACGCGTCGGTCTGGGACGCCGCGGCCGCCTCCTCCGCCCCGGCGTTCACGATGTCCATGATGGACGAGAACCCCGGCCACCCCAATCCGATCGGAGTCTTCCGCGCGGTCTCCGCCCCTACCTACGAGGAGGTCTCCGCCTCGCAGGTGGCCGAGGCCATCGAGGCCGACGGAGCGGGCACTATCCGCGATCTCGTCTACGCCGGAGAGACCTGGGAGGTCGCTTGATCGCGGTGATTCCCCGGCCTACTTGGCGGTCACGCAGTTAGGTCGAGCCAACATGAAGGTCGTTCCCTCCCCCTACATCTGGTTCAACGGCGAGCTCATCCCCTGGGACGAGGCGCGGGTACACGTGCTCTCGCACGTCATTCACTACGGTACGGGCGTCTTCGAGGGAATCCGCGCCTACGGCAGCGAGCAGGGCACGCGCGTGTTGGGGCTCGACGCCCACATGCGGCGCCTGTTCCGCTCGGCGAGCCTGCTTTCGTTGCCGATGCCCTTCGAGTTCGAGCGTCTGCGATCGGCCGTCCTCGAGACCGTGCGGGCCAACGAGCACGAGGCGTGCTACATCCGGCCCTTCGCCTTTCGCGGCTACGGAGAGCTGGGCGTGGACCCCAGTGCATCTCCCGTGGACGTCGTCGTGGCGACCTTCCCCTGGGGCGCGCTGCTCGGCGAAGGGTCCCAACAAGACGGCGTAGCCACCGGCGTCGCGAGTTGGCGGCGCATGGCGCCCGACACCCACCCCTCCATGGCCAAGGCGTCGGGGAACTACATCAACTCCGCCCTGGTCGTGATGGAGGCCAAGCGCCACGGATACGCCGAGGGCATCGTGCTGGACGTGGACGGCTACGTCTGCGAGGGAAGCGGGGAGAACGTGTTCTTCGTTCGCGACGAGACCCTGTGGACCCCACCCGTGGGGGCGTCGATCCTCGAGGGCGTGACTCGCGGCTTCGTCCTGCAGCTCGCCGCGGAGGCGGGCCTGCCCGTCCGCGAGCAGCGCATCCCCCGCGAGATGCTCTACACCTCCGACGAGATCTTCTTCTCGGGTACCGCCGCGGAGATCACTCCGGTCAGCAGCGTGGACGGCCAGGTGGTCGGCGCCGGCAGTCGTGGTCCGATGACGACTCGCCTCCAAGAGGCGTTCTTCGAGATCGTGCAGGGCCGCACCGACGACCGCTTCGGCTGGCTGACGCCCGTCGAGTAGCCCAGGCCGGCGGGGAGCCGCTCGGTCGAGCGGTCGCCGTCACGGCGAGAAGGTCACCTCGACGCCGTGAGAGAGGTTGAAGTTGCTGCCGCAGGGACTGCCGCTGGGATCGCGGTACCAGACCTGGAAGCGACGGGTGTCGCCCGCGACCCACTGGCCCATGGGCGCCAGGCCCGGACCCCAGTTCGCGTCGCCCGCGGCATCGGGCACCCTGACGCCCAGGCGCTTTACCTGGGTCCCGGCGCAGCGTAGGCCGTCGCCGAAGATCACGCCGTCGCCGCCGTTGACCGCGCTGTTGCCGCTGAACAGGAGGGCCGGCTGCAAGGGCAACAGGCCGTGGCCGTCGAAGGTCAAGTCGTCGGTGCCGACGCTGGTGGAGCCGTCGGCGAGGGCGGTGGCACCGACCCCCGTGGAGTTCGCGCAGCCCTCTCCAGCGCCACCGGGGTTGCCGCAGGGACAGACCGTTCCCGCGCCGTCACCGAAGCAGTAGGCGGTGCCGACGGTCCCCGAGACCGTCGCACCGGGGTTGGCGAACAGGTAGGCGACGTCGCCGGCGTCGAGCGAGCCGGAGTAGACCTGGATGTCGTCGAGCAGGCCGTCGAAGAACTCGATCGCCGTGTCCCAGGTTCCGATGTTCCAGGACGGCCCGGCGAGGTTGGCCGGGGCGCCACCCCCGACGGTCCCGACGAGGGCGCCGTCGACGAAGAAATGCGCGTCGAAGGCGAGGTCGAAGACGACCGCGACGTGGGAGGGGGCGTTGAGGGGCACCGAGAAGCCGATGTCGTAGTCCTGGACCCCGATCGTCGTGAAGCGCAGGCCGGAGTTGGAGACGCCGAAGCTCCAGCTCCCCCCGCAGCAACTGTTGCCGAAGATGCGCATGAGACCTCCTGGGCTGCTGCCGAAGGACTCCGGGTGGATCCAGGCCGCGACGCTCAAGTCGCTCTGCATTCCGTCGAAGACGGGGTTGGTCGGGATCGAAGCATGACCCGCCTGGGTGTGGTCGAAGTCCACGGCGAGGTTGGTGCCCGCGGCCGCGCCGGGTTGCCCCAAGGTCACCCCGCCTAGGAACGTGCCGTCGAAGCCGTTGCCCGACGAGTCCACGCAACTCGTCCCGGAGGTCTCGTCGAGGCGATAGTGGCCGACGAGTTGGATCGGGGCGGGTGTCGGGCAGGCCGGGATCTGGATCGCGAACGACCCCGTCCCCGCGGCGGCGCCGGGGAAGGTGCCCACCTGCAGCGTGTAGGTCGTCCCGGTGGTGACGGGGAATCCGATCGTGCTCTGCAGACCGCAGGTGTCGTCGTTGCAGGCCAGGGCCGAGCCCGACGCCGGGCATCCGCAACCGGGGTAGGCGGCAACCTTGGTGTCGACACCAGTCAGGCCGCAGGTGGAGAGCTCCGCGCAACCGTCGGCGTCGGCGGTCCAGCAATACCACACGTCGTTCTCGATGCCGCTCGTCCCGAACGCAAGGCACAGCGACTCGCTCTGCCCCGCGCTCCCGGTCGTCGCCGTGCTCAGGTCGAAGGCGAACGTGCCCTGGCCGGCAATCGGCATGGGCGTAGCGCAGTCGTCGGTCCCGCCCAGCCAGCCTCCGGGAGCCGACGGTGCGGCGGCGCTGGAGAAGGCCGTCGCGGCAGGCTTGGCGACTTGGGCGGCCGAGGGCAGGGCGAACGCGAACAGGGCGAGCAGGGCGGCGGGGCGGAGGATCATCTTGAGGGCCTTCGGGGTCGTGTGCTGGGAGAAGTGGTGCGACAGCCCTTCCACCCTACACCGAATGGCGGATTCGGCCGGGCGATCGCGCCCAGCAGCCGAGGAGGGCGCCCGCTACCCGGCGAGGCGTCGGTTCGCGCGCCCCCGGGTCCATCGTCACCCAAACGCGGGCTATGATCTGCGGCGCCTGGGCCGCCGCGGCGTGCCAGGGCGATTGGCGATGAGCGAGCTCGAGGGAAAGACCGCCGTGATCACCGGCGCCGGGCGTGGCATCGGCCGCGGGATCGCTTTGGAGCTCGCCCGGCGCGGGGCGCGGGCGGTCCTCGTCTCGCGCACGGCCGAGCACCTCGCCGAGGCGGTCGAGCTGCTCGTCCGGGCCGACCTGGACGTCGTGGCTCTCGAGGCGGACATCGACGGCGAAGCATGGCTCGAGGCCCTCGACCGGGTGGCACCCACGATCGATGTCCTCGTCAACAACGCCGCGGCCTTCGCGCCCTACGGTCCCGTCGAGAGCGTCGCTTCCGCCGAGATCGATCGCGTGCTCACCACCAACGTGCGCTCGGCCCTGCGCCTGGTGCGTCACGTGTTGCCCGGCATGAAGGAGCGCGGCTTCGGCCGCATCGTCAACGTCGGCTCGGTCGCCGCGAGCCTGGGGGCGACGGGGCAGGTGGCCTACTCCACGGCCAAGGCGGCCTTGGTCGGCATGACCCGCAGCGTCGCCATCGAGAGCGCGCGGCTCGGCGTCACCTGCAACCTGCTCGAGCTGGGTCTGGTCGACACAGAGCGCGTGGCGGAAGCGATCGCCCCCGAGGTGCAGGAGCACTTCAAGCGCAACACGCCGGTCGGACGGGCGGGAAGCGTCGAGGAGGTCGCCTTCGCCGCCGCGTTCTTGGCCTCGCCGCGGGCCTCCTACGTCACCGGAGCGACGATTCCCGTCTGCGGCGGCCTGGGCCTGGGGATGTATCCCGAGCAGCTCGCCTGACCACGTCCCGCGGAGACGATCTGGGGCATTTTGCGTAAACCGTGCTCCCTCGCGCGGATTCGCAACTGTGCTAGGCTCGTGCCCGTCCTGTTCCGCCATGCACGTCCCTTCAGTGCTCCCCTCGGCAGGCCTCCTGGCCGTCGGCCTGATCTCCAGCCCATCGTCACTCCCGGCTCGGGCAGCCGTCGAGGAGGTGGACTACGCCCGCGACGTCCACCCGATCCTCGCGGATCACTGCTTGCGCTGCCACGGAGAGAAGAAGCAGAAGGGCGACCTGCGCCTGGACACCCGCGCGGGCCTGTTCGAGTCCGAGGATCCCGAGTGGGTTCCCGTCGTCCCCGGTGATCCCGACGCCGGAACGCTCCTCGAGCGCGTCGTCCTCCCCGCCGACGACCCCGACGTCATGCCCGCCAAGGGGGAGTTGCTGACGGCCGAGGAGATCGCGCTCTTGCGGCGTTGGATTGCCGAGGGCGCAGATTGGGAGGCCGTCGCGGCCCCCGCCGAGCCCGAGCTGGCCGGCCTGGAGGTCGGCCCGCTCGTGGACGCGCTCCTCGCTGGATCCGCCGGTGCTCCCCCGGTCGACTTCGACTCCGAGGTTCGGCCGATCCTCTCGGAGAACTGCTTCCTGTGCCACGGACCCGACGGCGCGTCGCGTGAAGCAGGCCTGCGCCTGGACCTCCCCGAGGGCCTCTTGGAGCCGTCGGGGCTCGGAGGCGAGGCAGCCGTCGTTGCGGGGGACGCCCACGCGGGCTCGCTGCCCGAGCGCCTGATCCACCCCGACCCCGCCGAGCGCATGCCGCCGGCCGACTCGGGCCGCGCCCTCGACGACGAGCAGCGCGCCACCCTGCTGCGCTGGATCGCGGAGGGAGCGGTGTGGGAGGAACACTGGGCATTCCAGGCGCCACGCGCCCCGACGCCCCCCGCCGTGGAACAGCAGGACTGGCCCGACAACGAGATCGATCGCTTCGTCCTCGCCCGGCTCGAGGCCGCGGGCCTGTCTCCCGCGCCCGAAGCCGACGGGCACACGCTGCTACGGCGAGTAACCCTGGACCTGACCGGCCTGCCGCCGACGTCCGACGAGGTCGCCGCCTTCGTTGCCGACGACGAGCCCGGCGCGTTCGAGCGCGTCGTGGACCGCTTGCTCGCTTCGCCCCGATACGGCGAGCACAGCGCCCGCTTCTGGCTCGATGCGGCGCGCTACGGAGACACCCACGGCCTGCACCTCGACAACTACCGGGAGATGTGGCCCTACCGGGACTGGGTGATCGCGGCGTTCAACGAGAACCTCCCCTTCGATCGGTTCACGATCGAGCAGCTCGCGGGAGACCTCTTGCCCGACGCGGATCTCGACCAGCAGGTCGCCACCGGATTCAACCGCTGTCACGTGACCACCAACGAGGGCGGCTCGATCGCGGAGGAGGTCTACGTGCGCAACGTCGTAGACCGCGTCAACACGATCGGGACGGTCTTCATGGGCATGACCATCGGCTGCGCGGCCTGCCACGACCACAAGTTCGACCCGATCACCCAGCGCGAGTACTACGGCCTGTTCGGGTTCTTCAACAACCTCGACGCCAATCCGATGGACGGCAACGCCAAGGTCCACGCGCCCGTCGTGCGCGTGCCCGACAGGGAGCAGTGCTCCGCCTTGGCCGCCCTGGACGATCAGGACTCCGCGTTGCAGAGCGAGGTCGTCGAGCTGCTCGCGGGGCTCGACTACACCGAACCGCCCCGTGCGGAGCGAGCCGAGGCTCTCCCCAAGACCGCCAAGGTCTGGGTCGACGACGACGTTCCCGCGGGTGTCGTCCCCGAATCCGGCCCCCTGGAGTGGGCCGAGGCCCCCGACGCCCCCGTGCTGAGGGGCAGGCGGTCGATGAAGCGCAGCGGCGCGGGACGCCACCAGCACGTCTTCCGCGTCGGGGACGACAAGCTCCGCGTCGGCGAGGGCGACGTTCTGTTCGCCTCGGTCTTCCTGGATCCCCAGGACCCGCCGCGGGAGATCATGCTGCAGTTCAACGGCAACGGCGGCGCGGACTGGGGCCACCGGGCGTTCTGGGGGGAGAACCTGATTCCCTGGGGCACCGACGGAACGAGCGAGCGGCGCCGACTGGGGGATCTGCCGAGCCCGGGCGGCTGGGTGAAGCTCGAGGTCCCCGTCGAGAGCGTCGGCCTCGCCCCCGGCAGCGTCGTGCACGGCATGGCCTTCACCCAGTTCGACGGGACGGCCTGGTGGGACGAGGCCGGGATCCTCTCCGGCGTCGAGCAGGAGCCGGTGGACCACGACTGGATCGACGACGGTGTGCCCGAGGGTGCCTCGTCGGCCGGCGACGGCGCGACGTGGAGCTGGGTCGGCGGGGGCGATCACCCCGTGCTCTCGGGAGAACGCAGCCTGCGTCGCAGCGGCGGAGACGGGCTGAACCAGGACTACTTCACCGGCGCTCGCCCCCTGGTTCTGGCGGCGGGGGACCGGCTGTACGCCCACGTCTGGCTCGACCCGCAGGATCCTCCCCGCTCGGTGCAGCTGCAGTTCAACGACGGCACCTGGGGGCACCGCGCCCGCTGGGGCGAGCCCGCCCACGGCAAGGGAGCCACGGGCGGGGCGGACCACCGCGCCGGTGACCTGCCGCCGCTGGGGAGCTGGGTGCGCCTGGAGGTGCCGATCGCTTCCGTGGATCTAAAGCCCGGTGACAAGCTGAACGGCTGGGCCTTCACGCAAGTCGGCGGGACCCTCTGGTGGGATCGGGCGGGTGTGAGGACCTGGGCTCCTCCCAACGACCGCTACCTGGTCTCGCAGCGGGCCTGGGAGGCGCTGGCGGCCTCAGACGGCAAGCTGCCCCAAGACGTGCGCGCCGCCCTGGGCGTGGTGCGCGAAGCGCGCAGCGCCGAGCAGGCGGACGTGCTGCGCGGCCACTACCTGCGCCACGTGCACGCGCCGACCCGGGAGCTGTTCTCGGAGCTCAACGACAGGAGTGCCTCGATCGTCTCCGAACGCGAGCGCATCGACTCCCAGGTCCCCACGACCCTGGTGATGAAGGAGCGCTCCGAGGTACGTCCCGCCTACTTCCTCGATCGCGGGCAGTACGACATGCGCAAGGAGGAGGTCGCTCGCTCCACGCCGTCGATGCTCCCGCCGATGGACCCTTCCCTTCCCGCCGACCGACTGGGGTTCAGCCGCTGGCTCGTGGATCCCGAGCACCCCCTGACCGCCAGGGTGACAGTCAATCGCTTCTGGCAGCAGCTCTTCGGCGTCGGCCTCGTGGAGACCAGCGAGGACTTCGGCAACCAGGGCAGCCGACCTAGCCATCCCCGGCTCCTCGACTGGCTGGCGACGCGCTTCGTCGCCGATGGTTGGGACGTCAAGCGAACGCTCAAGCGCATGGTCCTCTCGGCGACCTACCGACAGGCCGCTCACCCCGACGTCCTCTCCCGCGAGCTTGACCCCGACAACCGCCTGCTCTCGCGCGGCCCGCGTTTTCGGCTCGGGGCCGAGGTGCTGCGCGACCAGGCCCTGGCTCTCAGCGGCCTGTTGGTGGAGAAGGTCGGCGGCCCCAGCGTCAAGCCGCCCCAGCCCGACGGACTGTGGTACGCGGTGGGGTACACCTCCTCGAACACGGCGCGCTTCAAGGCGGACGAAGGACCCGAGGCCGTGCACCGCCGCACCCTGTACACCTTCCTCAAGCGCACCTCTCCACCGCCCCAGATGAGCACCTTCGACGCGCCCAGCCGCGAGTCGAGCTGCGTGCGCCGCGAGCGGACGAACACGCCCCTGCAGGCGTTGTTGTTGATGAACGACCCGCAGTACGTGGAGGCCGCCTCGGCTCTGGCCCGCCGCATCCTGAACGAGGGGGGCGAGACGGCCGCGCAGCGCGCGAAGTACGCCCTGGAGCTGGTGACCTGCCGGCCGGCGGCGAGCGCGGACGTGGAGGATGTGCTGGCGCTCCTCTCCGCGCAGGAGGCCGAGTTCCGCACGGATCCCAACGCAGCGCGGGCGCTGCTCGTCTACGGAGGCGGCGAGGCGCAAGAGGGTGCCGACCCGGCGCTGCTCGCCGGCTGGACGGTGGTCGCCAACCTGCTCCTGAACCTCGACGAGGTCATCGTGAAAGGCTGAGCGGACGATGGATCCCCGCGAAGAGTCACTCGTGTTGGAGACCCGCCGCCAGTTCTTCGGGCGGGCGGCGCTGGGCCTGGGAGGTGCGGCGCTCAGCTCCCTGCTGGGGCCCCGCGCCCTGGGCGCTCCGGCGGCCGCGACGCCCCTGGCCGGCGGGCACCACTTCGCACCGCGGGCGAAACGCGCGATCTACCTCTTCGCCGCCGGGGCGCCGTCGCAGATCGACACCTTCGACTACAAGCCGAAGATGGACGCGCTGTTCGACCAGGACCTCCCGGAGTCGACGCGCATGGGGCAGCGCTTGACCACCATGACGTCGGGTCAGGAGCGCTTCCCGATCGCGCCTTCGATCTACGAGTTCGAGAAGGTCGACAACGGAGGCGACGGCGCATGGGTGAGCGAGCTGCTCCCCTACACCAAGACGATGGTGAAGGACCTCGCGATCGTGCGCTCGATGTACACCGAGGCCATCAACCACGACCCGGCGATCACCTTCATCTGCACCGGCCGCGAGCAGCCCGGCTGGCCCAGCCTGGGTTCTTGGCTGAGCTACGGCCTGGGATCGGCCAACGAGAACCTGCCCGAGTTCGTGGTCCTCAACGCGACCTGGACCGGGCGCAAGGAGGCTCAGGCGCTGTTCAACCGACTGTGGGGGAGCGGAATGCTCCCCAGCCGCCACCAGGGGGTCGCCCTGCGCTCCCAGGGTGACCCGGTGCTGTTCCTGGAGAACCCCGACGGAGTGAGCCCCGCCGCCCGGCGCAGGATGCTGGACACCCTGGGGCGCATGAACGAGCGGCGCTACGCCGAGCTCGGTGACGAGGACATCCAAACGCGCATCGCCCAGTACGAGATGGCGTTTCGCATGCAGGCTTCGATCCCCGAGCTGACCGACCTCTCCGACGAGCCGGACAGCACCTTCGAGCTCTACGGCCCCGACTCGCGCAAGCCGGGGACCTTCGCCGCGAGCTGCCTGCTCGCGCGTAGGATGGTCGAGCGCGACGTGCGCTTCGTACAGGTCTTCCACCGCGGCTGGGACCAGCACGCGAATCTGCCGACGGACCTGCCCAACCAGTGCCGGGACATCGACCAGGGGGCGACGGCGCTCGTCGCCGACCTCAAGCGCCGCGGGCTGCTCGACGACACCCTCGTGATTTGGGGTGGCGAGTTCGGGCGGACGATCTACTGCCAGGGAACCCTGACGCGCAAGAACTACGGACGAGACCATCACCCCCGCTGCTTCACGATCTGGATGGCGGGCGGAGGTGTCCAGGGGGGCGTCGTCCATGGGGAGACCGACGACTTCAGCTACAACATCACCCGCGATCCCGTGCACATCAACGACCTCAACGCGACGATCCTGCACTGCCTCGGCATGGACCACGAGCGGCTCACCGTGAAGCACCAAGGTCTCGACGTGCGCCTGACGGGCGTCGACAGTTCCGTGCGGATCTTGGACGAGCTGCTCGCCTGAGCTAGAAGCGCAGGGTGTAGCCGACCTTCAGCGTGGTGTCGAGGCGGGTGGGGCGCAGGCTGTCGTCCTCGAGATCCCAGCCGCGGTTGAGGACGACGAACGCCTCGCGCCCGGGGGAGAAGATCCACCAGAAGCGGCTGTTGAGGGAGACCTCCTCGCTCACGTCGTCCCACTGGGCGAAGCTCGACCAGGTAACCCGGGGGCTGAAGAGCAGGTCTACCTTCAGGCGACCGAGGTGGACGGCGAAGTCGCCCTCGTCGAGCTCCACGTCGTTGAGCTCGTACTCCACGCCCAGGAGCGTCGCGGCGCTGGCGCGCCAGTCCAATTCGAGGGAGTACTCGGATCGACGGCCGCCAAAAAAGTCCCCGGTGGTGATCCCCACCTCGGCGGAGAGGTCGCGCTTGGAGGAGGTCTCCAGCTCGATTCCGTAGCGCGTGAAGTCGTAGTCGCCCTGGGGGATGACGACGCCGTCGTGGATCTCGAATCCCTCGTCGAGGTCCTCGGTCTCCCGCGAGACCGTCAGCTCGAGCTCGTCTCCGCTCTCCCACTCGATCCCGAACGGAGTGACGGAGACCACCGCGGACTCGGTGTCACCGTCCATGTCCGTGATCCAGGTGGGCTCGAGCCCGAAGCGCAGGCTGCGGACGTCGCTGTGCATGCGCGGCCGGTAGCTCACCCCTCCCTCGTAGGCCCGGACGCCCTTGCGGCGCACGAAGCCGAGGGCGGGGTCGAAGTTCTCCTCAAGGGTCGTGAAGCCGAGCCGCGCGTGGACCTCGTCGTTGGGGTAGCGCAGGCCGAAGTGGTAGGCGAGGTCGTCTCCCGCCGACCCCTCGGTGGAGGACTTCAGCGCGTAGGTCGAGACCTGCAGGTTGCGATCGTCGGCGAAGCGATCCGTCCGGTAGTTGAAGTCAACCCCGACGGTGTCGCTGCGCACGTCGGCTGTCGGGTGGCCGTGGGTCCAGATCACCCCGACGTCGGACTGCTCGAGGATGTTCTTCGAGAAGCGTCCGACGAACAGGTTGCGCTCATCGAGCTCGCCGGTGGATCCGGTCTGCACATCGAGCAGACCGAGGCTGTACCCCTCGGTCTGGGCCGTGAACTTCGCGGAGGCGGTCAGGGGGACTTCGGCGCCATCATCGTCAATCCCGATGCGACGGCTGAAGAAGGGAACGACGTCGGGACGGCGACGGAACCCGATCGAGGGGCCGAAGAAGAACACGCCCGAATCCTCGAGGAAGAAGTCGCGCTTCTCGGGGAAGAACAGGGGGAAGCGGGTGAGGTTCACCCGGCGCGCGTCGACCTCGGTCTCGGCGAAGTCCGTGTTCACGCTGACGCTCAGCTTGGTGCTCGGCGAGAGGCGGTAGAACAGGTCGAGACCTGCGTCGGCGGTGGCATCGTCCTCGTTCGTCGTGCGGTCGTCGGTGGCGGAAGCCGTAGCGAACGGTTTGAGGTCGAGCCCGAGGCCTTGTTCGAGGCCCTCGATCCCGGTCAACCGCCCGGCGTGGGCGACGGAGAAGAAGCGGAACCGGGGGTCGGGGGTCGCCCAGCGGACGGACTCGGAGCGGCGCCGGATCATGCGCCGGAAGTTGAAACCCCAAGTCGTCGCCAGGGGGTCGAAGTTGATCGACGCCGCGGGGATCTCGATCTCGGCCGTCCACCCATCCTCGTCCACGCGCACTCTCCCATCCCAGATGCCGTCCCACTCCTTGTTGAAGTTGGACCCGTTCTTGGTGATCAGGGCGTCGCCCATCGAGCCGCCGGCGCCGACCTGGAACCAAAACGCGTTGCGCCGGTCGTGGAAGGTGTCGAAGAGGAGCTCGACGCGGTCGTCGGGATTGAGGCGCGCATCGCGCATGCGCTGGGTGGCGCGGATCCCCGCCGGGTCCCGGTCGTTGCAGCGGATGGCGAGGTAGAGCGCGCGCGCGTCGTAGGCGATGCGCACGTCGGTCGTCTCGCTGGGTTCCCCGCCGGCGACGGGCTCTACCTGACGCAGGCCTTCGAGGGGCATGCAGGCCTCCCAGATGGCGTCATCGAGGAGGCCGTCGATCACGGGAGCGGGCGTGTCGGCCGCCCGAGGGGAGGCAGCGTGTTCCACGGCCTCTCGAGCGGGTTGCTGGGCCTGGAATCCTACGAACAGGCCGCAGGCGAGGATCGAGGGGAGCATCAGGAGGGGGGCAGGAGGCGCTGGCGCGCGTCGCTATGGGTTGCCCCGCCGACGAGAGCCGCCTTGGAAGCCGCGGAGTGTACCCGGTGGAATCCAGGCTTGCGCGGCCGAGCCGCCGTGCCCCGCGGCAGCGAGGAGCACGATCCCTACTCGTCCTTGGGCGTCTGGACGGCCCACATTGCCGGTGCCGGCAGGTCCGGCTGCATCAGCGCCAGCAGGGCGCAGGCCGTTCCGTAGTTGCGGCTGCGCGGGAACACCCGGTCGTTCCAGCTCCCCGGATCGGGCTCGTCGAAGAACGGGGGCGGGGGTTCGCCCTCCCCCGCGTCGCCGTTCTTCTCGCGCCCCTGGATCTCGAACAGCCGCTGCCGCAGACGCGCCCGGTGTTCTGGTCGCTGTTGCTCGGGGAGCATCTCGATCGCGAGCGCCACGTAGCGATGGCCGTACATCACGTAGTAGGGAGCGATCCCGAACTCGCCGATGTGCGTGCCCCCGCGGCAGCGGCGCACCTCCAACTCGTCCCAGTGTTCGTGGAAGGCCTCCACGGCTCGGAGCAGACGCTTTGGATCCCCGCGGCCAGCCAGGCTCAGCACGACCTCGGTCACCGGTGTCCGCGCCGTGCATCCGGGCATGGCGTCCCTGCCGCCGCCGGTCGTGTAGGGGTAGGCGCCCTGTTCGCTGCGGCAGCCCTCCAGCGCCGAGAGCGCCCGCTCAACCACCTCCTCGTCGACCTCCTCGCCCTGGGCGCGGGCCTCGAAGAGCGCGAGGAGCGTCGGGGCGGTCATGAACGCGGATGCGGGCGACGGCCTGGGCTCTCCGCCGCCGCGGCCCCGGCGTCGCGCCGAGCTGCGCGAGTAGTTCCAGCCCCCCGAGTCGGGAATCTCCGTCTCCAGCAGGGTCTGGGTCAACCAGGTGATCTTCCGGTCGACCTCCTTCTTCTGCTTCGCCGGCACCCGTTCCAGCGCGCGCATCCGCAGGAGGAAGCCGAGTGCGTAGGTGTGGCCCCAGCCCCGCACGTCGTAGCCGTAGTCGGAGCTGGCGGCCATGTCCTCGTCGTCGAGCGCGTCGAGGACGAAGGCCAGACCGCGCTCGACGGCCTTCTTGCGCCGGCGGTCCGTGCCGGGGACCTCGAGCAGCGCCCCGGCCACGATGGACGTCCCGCCGATGCGATAGCCCATCGGGATGTCGCCGCCGACCCGGTAGACCCCCTCGTAGGGCCACTCGGTCGCCCCCCGCGCCTTGGCTTGGTGGGTCCTGCGGTCGTCACCCTTGGAGTAGTCCTCCTGGTAGTCGACCAGCAGCTCGGCGCAGCGGGCAATCGTCGCGCCCAGGTCTGCAGGTACATCCACGCCCTCGGCCGGTTCCTGGGCCGCCCCGGCCAGCGGGAGCAGCGCGAGGAGGTAGCAGGGAAGCGACACGGTTCGTCTGCGCCGGGATGCGTCGTGCCGGGAAGCCGGTGGAGTCGCGGCCGCCCTCAGGGCGTCCACACGATCCGGAAGCCGTTGCTGGTGTTGAAGCCGCCGCCGCAGGGAGACTCGACCGGGTCGCGGTACCAGAACTGGTAGTAGCGCACGTCGCCGCCGGAGACGCCGCCGGTGGCGGCGAGCGAGATGGTCGTCTCGCCGTCGCCGAACGCGTCGGTGGTGATGACCTCGAGCCGCTTCACGAAGCCGCCCGCGCAGCGCAGGCCGTCGCCGAAGATGACGCCCCGGCCCGCGTTGACCTCCTGGTCACCCTGGAAGAACAGCCCGGGCTGGTTCTTGGCGGCTCGGTCGGCCGTCAGCACCGCGTCGTCCGCCCCGACGCTCGCGGAGCCCTCACCGTCGAGCTGGCAGCCCTGCCAGTAGGAACCGTTCTCGCAGCCGCGGTCAGAGAGGCCGAAGTTCAAGCACGGGCAGAAGGTGCCGCTGCCGTCGCCGGCGCAGAGCGACGAGCCCAACGGCGGCTCGCCACCGGGACCGACCATGTTGAAGGTCAGCACGCTGCCCGAGCCCGGCGCGAAGAGTCCGATCTCCCCACTCACGGTCTGGGGCGCGGAGTCGCAGGTGAAGCTGAAGGTGTACATCGTGCCCCAGCGGATCGCGTTGGCGTTGGGGTTCTGCTGGTAGGTCTGGGTCGTGGCCCAGGAGGCCGTGCTGCCCTGCTGGTTCCAGACCCAGTCCGTGCCGTTGTAGATCTCGCCGGAGTGATAGGGGACGTCGTGGAAGTAGGTGTTGGTCACGGTCATCCCGGTCGGGATCGGGATCGAAAACGTGCCGGCCGACTGCGTGGACGTGAGGTTGTGGATCACATAGTCGTAGGTCCACGACGTGTTGTTGTGGTTGGTGACGCGCGAGCCGACGTTGAAGATGCCGTGCATCCCCGCGCCGCCCTCGTTGCTGTTCGTCACCGTCGTGACCATGACCAGCGGATCGATCTCGCGCCAGGCCAGGACCGCCGGAGCGGTCACGTTGGTCGGACCGCCGCCGTTGATGTCGCTGACCGAGACGACGTCCAGGCGCCGGTAGGAGTTGTTGTTCCAGGCGTTGCCCGCGCCGGCGTCGTGTGCCGAGACGTACTGCGCCTCTGCGAAGTAGATCGCGCCGGGGTTCTGGGCCGGGTCGATGTCGGAGACCGCGACCTGCAGGCGCCCGCGGATGGCCGACGGGCCGCTCGGGCTGGGGTAGGGATGCGAGTGGATCCCGGTCGTGGCGTTGACCAGGTACTTGGGCCCGCCGCCCGCGCCGTCGTTGAGCGTCGCCCAGTAGGTGTCTGCGCAACCGATACCGAGGGTGTCGCAGCTAGTCTGCTGGCAGCTCCCGCAGCCGCCTTCGTTCACCGCGCAGAACCCGTGCTTGAGCCAGCTCTGTCCGATCTGCTCGAAGCGGCCGTCCTTGAGGCGGAAGATGTTCTGTCCGATCACCGGGTGGTCCTGGTTGGTCCACTCCACCGGCACCGTGCCCGGGTTGCAGGAGGTCGTCGCCATCGAGTAGGCGGCGATGCCTCCCGACTGCCCGTAGTAGTGGAAGTCGTGGGCCTCCTGGCCGATCTTCAGGGTCGTGATGTCGGGACCCTGAGCGAAGGCTGAGATGCTCAGGAGCACGCCGGAGAAGATCGTCGAGAGCAATCGGGGTTGCGTCATGGCGGTGGAAAGGGGTGGGGACTGGGGCGACACGAGAGACGCCGCTCGTCTCGAGCGGCGCCCGTGGGGGTCTTCCATGATGTGCCAATCCTCCCGCCCGTCAAGCGCGCCCGTGGCGCGAGGCCCCGAGGGGCCGGGGCGGGGGGTCATGACTGTGTAAGGGGCCGCGGGGCCCCGGCCTCAGGCTGCCTAGGGCTGCCAGACGACCTCGAGTCCGTTGGTCGTGTTGAAGCCGCTTCCACAGGGGCTCCCGACCGGATCCCGGTACCAGTACTGGTAGCGCAGGGTGTCGCCGGCGGCCGCTTGCCCCGCGGCTCCGATCGCGATCGAGGTGGCCGCCGTGCCTCCGGGGCTCGCCGTCGTCACCTGCAGGCGCCTCACGTTCTGGCCCGCGCAGCGCAGGCCGTCACCGAAGGAGACGCCGTTGCCGTTGTTGATGGCCGCGTCGCCCTGGAAGAACAGGCCGGGTTGGGAGGGGACGGCCTGGGTCGTGTTGAGCACCAGCGTGTCAGCGGAGACGCTCGCGTCCCCCGTGCCGCTCAGGCGCGCGCCGTCGGAGGTGGCGCTGTTCTCGCAGCCGTGCCCGGGCAGGCCGAAGTTGAAGCACGGGCAGAAGGTCCCCGAGGCGTCACCGAAGCAGAAGCCCGTCCCCGCGGAGGGCCCGCCGGCGGGCCCGTCGAGCGCGACGGTCATGACGCTGCCGGTTCCGGGCGCGAAGAGCCCGACCTCACCGACGGTCGAGAGCGGCGCGCCGTCGGCGTCGAAGCCGAACGAATACATCGTTCCCCAGCGGATCGCGTTGGCGTTGGGGTTCTGCTGGTAGGTCTGGGGGCAGGTCCAGGAGAAGAGACCGCCGGAGTGCGAGGTGGTCCAGTCCGTGCCGCTGAACGGCTCGCCGGAGTGGTAGGCGACGTCGTTGAAGAAGACGTTGGAGATCACCGTCCCGTCTGGCACCGGCACCGCGAAGGAGCCGCCGCTCTGCTCGGAGGTGAGGTTCTCGACCACGTAGTTGTAGCGCCAGGTGCCGCCCAGGTCGGTGACCGAGTAGGCGACGACGAAGTGGCCGTGGATCCCCGGCCCGCCCTCGTTGGTGTTGGTGACTTCGACGACCGTCACCGAGGGATCCTCGGCGCGCCAGGCGTAGGGCGCGGCCTGGTCGGTGGTCGCGGGGCCGCTTCCATCCACGTTGCTGACGGAGATGACGTTCAGCTTGCGCCAGGAGTAGCTGTGCTTGGAGTTCCCCGCGCCCGCCACGTGGGCCGAGACGTACTGCGCCTCGGCGAAGTACTCGGCGCCGGCGTTCTGGGAGGGATCGATGTCGCTCACGGCCACCTGCAGCCGCCCGCGGATCGTGCTCGGCCCTGACGGGCTGGGGTAGGGGTGTGAGTGCACGCCGTTGAGGGCGTTGACGAGGTACTTCGGCCCGCCGCCGGCGCCGTCGTTCAGCCCCGAGGAGTAGGTATCGGCGCAGCCCAGACCCAGGGTGTCGCAGCTCGTCGACTGGCAGCTCCCGCAGCCCGACTCGTTCACGGCGCAGAAGCCGTGCTTCAGCCAGCTCTGGCCGAGCTGCTCGAAGCGCCCGTCCTTCAGCCGGTAGAAGTTCTGGCCGATCACCGGGTGGTCGGAGTTCGTCCACTGCACGACCTGGGTGCCGGGGTTGCAGGAGGTCGTTCCCATCGAGTACGCGGCGATCCCGCCGCTCTGGCCGTAGTAGGCGAAGTCGCTGTTGCTGCCCCCGATCTTGATCGTGGTGATGTCGGGCCCCTGGGAACCCTGGGCGGTGGCGATACCGGCGAACAGCATCCCGGCGGCGAGGGAGTGGATCAGGAATCGGGCGCTTGACATCGGTCGTCTCCGGGTCTCGAGAGGTGGTTCGGGCGGGTCTGGGGTGGGTGCCCCACAGGGGGCACTGTACCCCAGGACGGGGAATCGCCGGGGTAGGTGCCGTCGGATGGGCACAAAAAACAAGCGAGGCCGGCGCTTGGGGCCGGCCTCGCTCGTCTTGGGGCGGGCAGAAGCCCGCTTCGTAGGTCAACCTAGGGGTTCCAGGTGATCTCGACGCCGTTGGAGGTGTTGAACCCCGAGCCGCAGAGCGACAGGGCCGGGTCGCGGAACCACCACTGGTAGTAGCGCGTCTGGCCGGGCGACACCCCGCCGGCGTTGGCGATGCCGATGCTGGAGGAGCCCGCTCCGGAACCGTTGGAGGTGACGATCTCGAGGCGGATGACGCTCCCGCCCGCGCAACGCAGGCCGTCACCGAACTGCACGCCGTTGCCGCCGTTGACGGCCGTGTCGCCCTGGAAGTACAGGCCGGGCTGGCCGGGCGTGGCGTAGGCGGAGTTGAGGACGACCGTGTCGGCGCTGACGCTGGGGTCACCCGAGGCCGTCAGGCGCGAGCCCTGGCCGAACGAGCCGTTCTCGCAGCCGTGGTCCTGGACGCCGAAGTTGAAGCACGGGCAGAACGTGCCGGTGCCGTCGCCGGGGCAGAAAACCGTGCCGGCCGGCGGGTCGCCGCCGGGGGCGGCCACGCCGAACTGGATGACGTGGCTGTCCTTGAACATACCCAGGTCGGCGATGCCTTGCGTCGGCGGGACGTCGGCGTCGAAGCCGAAGCTCCACATCGTGCCCCAGCGGATGGCGTTGGCGTTGGGGTTTTGGCTGTAGGTCTGGTCCGTACGCCAGGTGAACATGCCACCGACGTTGCTCGTGACCCAGTCGTTGGAGTTGTAGGGCTCGCCCGAGTGGTAGGGGACGTCGTTGAAGTAGACGTTCGAGAGCGTCGCGCTGTTACCGACGGGGATCGCCAGCGAGCCGGCGCTGGAGTCGGAGGTGCGGTTGTAGACCACGTAGGTGTAGCGCCAACTGCTGCCGCCGAGATCCTCGACCTTGTAGCCGATCGTGTAGTGGCCGTGGACGCCCGAGCCGCCCTCGTTGGTGTACATCACGTCCTGGACGTTGACCGAGCTGTCCTCGGCCGCCCAGGCGTAGGGGGCGCACTGGTCCACCATGGTGGGGCCGCCGCCGTCGATGTTGCTGACCGAGACGACGTTCAGCTTGCGCCAGGAGTTGGAGATCCCGCCGTTGCCGTCCTGGGCCGTGTGGGCGGAGACGTACTGCGCCTCGGCGAAGTACTCGGCGCCGGAGTTCTGGGAGGGATCGATGTCGCTCACCTGCACCTGCAGGCGGCCGCGGATGGCGGAGGGCCCGCTGGGGCTGGGGTAGGGGTGGGAGTGCACGCCGTTGGTGGCGTTGACCTGGTACTTCGGGCCGCCGCCGGCGCCGTCGTTGAGGGTCGCCCAGTAGGTGTCGGCGCATCCCAGGCCCAGGGTGCTGCAGGAGGTGCTCTGGCACGAGCCACAGCCGCTCTCGTTCACGGCGCAGAAGCCGTGCTTGAGCCAGCTCTGACCGACCTGCTCGAAGCGCCCGTCCTTGAGGCGGAAGAAGTTCTGGCCGATCACCGGGTGGTTGCTGTTGGTCCAGGTGACGACCTCGGTGCCCGGGTTGCAGGAGGTCGTGGCCATGGAGTAGGCCGCGATGCCGCCGCTCTGGCCGTAATAGTGGAAGTCGTGCTGGTTGCCGCCGTCGATGCCGACCTTGATGGTCGTGATCGCGCCGCCGGACTGGCCGATGGCGAATCCGCCGCAGAGGGCGCTCGCCAAGCAGAGCAGGAGGGTCTTCTTCGTGTTCATTGTTCTCTCGTGCCGTGAAAGATGGTGTTGCGGGGAGGGATGAGAAGCTGGGGAGGGCGCGGGCACGCAGGTGCGGGTCCGCGGGGACCCTCGCGCCGTGGTGGGACGACCGGGGCCGCTCCCTCCAGGCCTCCAGGGCGCTGGGACGTGCGTTTCTACGGACACCGACCCCTACGACGTCGGTCGTAGCGGGCCTACGGTCCTACGTGGAAAAGTCTACCACGGCCCCCGAGAGCGCTGGGGGTCATTCGATGGGGGCCGGGGAGGCCAGGCGGCGGCCCCTCTCGAGGCTCTCGCGGGCACGGTCGGGAAAGCCGCGGGCGGCCTGGATCTGTCCCAACAGGAACCAGCCCTGGGGCAGGTCCCCGGCCAACCTGGTGACCTCCCTGAGGGCTCTTTCGGCCTCCTCCAACTCGCCCAGGGCGAAGTGGGCCTGGCCTCGCTCGAGGTGCAGACCGGGATCGGCCGGCCGGTGCGCAAGCAGCACCGCGTAGTGGTCGAGGCTCTCGCGCAGGGCCGATCTTTCACCGGAAGCAAACAGAGCGAAGGCCAGCTCCTCCCGGGCCTCCACGAGGTCGTCGTCGAGCTCGACGGCCCGGCGCAGGGCCGCCAGGGAGGCGCTCTGGGCCTCGCCGGCCTCGACCTCGAGGGCCGCGGCGCCGTCCTCGTCGCCCTCCGCCCGGGCTCGGGAGCAGCGCGCCCGCAGGTGCGCCGCCTCGGCGGCGCGAGCGATGCCCAGGTGGTGGAACGCACTGACGTTTCCGGGATCCGACGCCGCGAGGCCCTCGAGGAGCTCGGCCGCCCGGTCCATGCGTCCCAGGGCCTCGGCGGCCAGCCCCAGCCGGCGACAGGTCGATGGCGAGCTCGGGTCGAGGGCCAGGGCTTGCCCGAACAGGGCGAAGGCCGCCTCCGCTTCTCCCCGGGCCGCGTGGAACTCCGCCAGGCTCAGGCGCAGGGCCAGGCTCTTGGGGTCCCGCTCGATGCGCTCTCTCAAGGCGACCTCGAAGGCCTCGCCGTCGCCCGCCAGCAGGCGCATCCACGCCATGCGCAGGGTGTTGCTCTCGTCGGGGAACGGGCTCCAGCGCTCGAGCCGCTCGGAGTCGCGCAGCACCGAATCGACCAGGAGCCGATCGTCGCCCTCGACCCTCGCGGTGGGCGCGAGGAACCACGCCTCGCGCAAGGCGGCGGTGCGCTCCCACCCCGACTCCGCGCGCCAGGAGAGCCAGCGCACGCCCCCGCTGTGGGCCCAGGCCACCGAGACCACGACCATCGCCGCCGCGAAGGCCCGTCCCGCTCCCGTGAGCCTGCCGTCGCGCTTGAGCGTCGTGCGCTGGATGCGCACCCCGTCCTTGGTGAACAGGCGCACCGCTTGCAGCGAGAGGAACGACAGCATCCCGGCGATGGCCAGGGAGAACAGGAACGGGATCTGCCCGTAGAGCCCGCGGAAGGTCGTGAAGGCGAGCACGAAGGTGACGCCGAGCAGGGCCTCCTCGCTGAGGGTCTGCTCCTTCCAGCGCGCGAGCTTCTCCCGGGCCAGCGACTTGGCCGGCGCACGGGGCCCGCGCGTCTCGCGCAGGCTCGTGGCGGCCCCGATCGTCCCGAAGCCGAAGTAGAGGGCGTCGTTGGGACAGACGCTGACGCAGTCCAGGCACTTCATGCAGCCCGGATCGATCACCGCGCCGTAGTCGCGCACCTCGGCGTGGACCACGACGTTGGACGTGCAGGCCGCCGTGCAGTGGCCGCAGCCCTCGCAGTCCTCGTTCACCCGGATGCGTCCGGGGGCGATGCGGTCGACGGCGCTGTAGAGCGCTCCGTAGGGACAGGCGTAGGTGCAGAAGCCCTTCGAGCCCAACAGGTAGATGATCGCGCAGCCCGCCACGAGCAGGGTCGCCACGGCGACGGGCCAGGGGGGGAAGGTCGCCCAGAAGTCCTCGGTCTCCAAGGCCGTGCGGTGGTAGCCGACGTCGTCTCCCATCCACAACCGGGCCGCGAGCGGCCACAGGAACATGTAGACGAAGGCGGCCAGGGGGACGACGAGCAGCACGCGCGACCTCAGGGGCCGCGGCCGGATGCCGAGCTTGCCCAAGAGCCAGCGACTCGCGTCCTGCAGAGCGACGAGGTGGCATCCCCAGCCGCAGAACCAGCGCCCGAAGACCCCCGTCAAGAGCGCCGTCGCCGCGAAGAACAGCAGCCCCGCGTTCACGACGCCGTGCTTGAAGAACTCCATGCCCTCGGAGGGCTCCAGAGGCGAGAGGGTGGTCCCGCTCACCATCCAGTGGACGACGTGGGCCGCGATCGCGAGGTGGACGCCGATCAGGACCGCGGCGCGCCACTTCCCCACCCGCGAGGGGCGCATGCCCGCCGGCGTGGGCGGGCGCCCACCCGCCTCGCTGCGTGTCTTCGTGGCTTCCATGCCTGGGTCCCCGCTCGCGGAGGGGACCGAGGATAGGCGGTGGCGTCTTCGCGAAGAAGGCGGGCGGCGTCGCCGTTTCCCAATCGCCCCCGGACGCTATCCTGGAGCCATGCTGGCGCGGGTGAGGGAAGACGCGGGCTCGGGGAAGCCGCTGGTCTACGTGCCCGGCATCGACGGGACCGGCGAGCTGCTGCTCGGAGCCCGCGAGCGCTTCGCCGCCGAGTTCCGCCTCGTGCGCCTGCGCTACGAGCTCGGTCCCGGCGCGCCCCCCGGCGAGGACGACTACCCCCACCTCGCCTCCAGCGTCGTCGACGCTCTCGATGAGTGCGACATCGGCTCCGCGATCCTGCTCGCCGAGTCCTTCGGCGGCCCCCTGGGACTGCAGATCGCCCTCGACCATCCCGAGCGCGTGTCCGCCCTGGCCATCGTCAACAGCTTCTCCCACTACCGCATGCGCGCCCGGCTGGCCCTGACGAACACGGTCATGCCGCGCGTCCCGCCCCGCCTGGCCCGCTTCGTGCGCCGTCACGTCGGTCCGCCGATGCTGATGGGGCCGCGACGTGACCCCGAGATGGTGCGCGCCTTCCGCGAGGTCGAGGGTCTCGTGTTCGACGAGGGCTACCTCCGCCGAGCGCGCATGGTGCGCGGGGTCGACCTGCGCCCGCGCCTGGGCGAGATCCGCTGTCCGGTCGCCCTGTTCGCGTCCGAGCGCGACGGGATCGTGGACTCTCTCCCCCAAGCGCGCGAGATGGCCGCGGCGATCGAAGGCGCGACCATGGAGATCATCCCCCGCGGGGGGCACATCGCCCTGCCCCTGGCCGACGAGCCGTGGGTGGAGCGGATCCGGACTCTGGCGGCGCGCGCAGAAGCCGCCCGGGCCGTCGGCGCCTAGCCCGGATGATTCATGAACACGCACACCAGACTTCGCAACCGGCCGTCTTCGACGGCCTCTCGGCCCCTGGCGGCGCTTTACGGAACCTGGCTTCCTCGACGACCCGTTCAGGGTCGCCTGCGTCGCCAGAACCCGCAAA
>JASLMK010000114.1 GCA_030746555.1 Planctomycetota bacterium
GTGTGTCGTCGTCGTGCCATGCTGGGGTCCATTCTGCCCGATCTCGGGCGGTTGGACTCTCACAAGGCGTGGACCAGTTCTCGGGGGTCAGGCCAGTGGTACCAGTAGTACATGTCGTTGTGTGATAGCTCCTTCTCCGTATTCGGCTCCCAGGCGTCCGGTGGCAGCGCCTTCTTGAGCAGATCGGCGTGCTGGCGCCGAATGAAGCTCCCCTCGACATCCTTGCCTCCCAAGAGCCTGCAGTGCAGTCCGATTGCCGTCATGCACTCGGTCTTGTCGGTCGGATACTGGTCGTTCACGTCCAACATGCGAGAGCTGGGCGACCCGACCGTGTTGTAGCCGACTCTACCGGTCTCCTTATTCGTAACGTGATCGATCCAAATGAGGCCACCCTCGATCGCGTCTTCGGGAACGGAGATACCTGCCTCCTTGGCGGCGTAGAGAGCGAATAGCATCCACCCGGTGACCGAGGTGTCGTTGGTCCCGTCTGGCGGAGACTCGTAGCGCCAACCCGCACCCTCGTTGCGTGCCCAGGCGATGAAGCCGACCGCTCGCTCGCAGGGCTCCTTGAGGCTCAGGTCATCGGTCGAGCGCATGACCTTACACAGGGCCTGGGTCGCGATACCGTGGCAGTACAGGTAGGAGTGCCCGACCTTCTCGCCGATCAGGCCCGTGGCTCGATCCTGCTGGCCTAGGAGCCAGTCACGGGCCTTCGCAACGACGCCCTCGTAAACCTGGGATTCGGTCGTCTCCCCGCTCTCCAGAAACGCCAGCAGGGCCAGGGCTGTGACGCCCACGTCGAACTCTGGTTGTCCGGCACCCACGCGCCCTTCCTGGGTCGCCGCGTCGTGCTTCATGAACTTGTCGCTATCCCACTTCCCGTCCTTGTCCTGGTGGTCCGCCAGCCAGGCGAGACCTCGATGAACGGTGGTTTGCCTCTTCAGCGCGCGTTGGCGGGCACGGAACTCCGAGTGGACGACGACGTTCTTCGTGACCTCCTGGAGTGACGTGCTCGGGTGGTCCCCGGGTTTCCCGGAGGCATCCTCCTCCGAGGCAGCCGACTCCTCAGCGATAGCGCAGAGCTGATCACCCTGCTCGATGAGCTCGATGGTGGCTTGGATCCGGTTGGCCGTGTCCAGCCCGCCCTCTTCTCCCTCCTTCATCGCCTCTCGCCGGGCTGCCTCAAGGAGCCCGACCAGATCGCGCCGGAACTCGCTTTCTACAGTGCCGACCTTCGTGGCGACGCTGGGAGGCTCTTCCAAGCTGAGACGGAGACCAAGCGGCTGATCGTGGGCACGCCGTGGGGGCACCTCGCAGTAGTCGCGGATCCGCTCCTGTACCACTCGAACGGCAGGGACCTGATGAGGCCACGGAAGCGCCGCCGGAGGGCCCGGCAGGGCCGACCTGATGCGCGGCATGCGACCTCTGGCAAGGTGGATTTCAGCATCCTCCTCACCGGTCACCAGAACACACATCACGTCGCCGGACTTCCCACGAATGACGAAGGCGTGTCCCTCGGAGGCACTGGACGACCAGGCCTCTGAATGCTCACTTCCATCCCTCTGGATCCGGTGGCATTTCTGTCTGCTCGCCGATGTACTCCGCCACAGGATGTTGACGCGCGCACTGCCCGGAGGGTTCTTCCATGAATTCCAAGTGTCGCGAGATTCGGCCTCTGCCGCCGTCAAGATCTCCCAGCCTCGTGGAGTGCCTCTGTCGAGTCCGGATTCCAGCCAGACGGAGATCCGATTCGCCTCGGCGAGGTCTAACCTACCACCCCCGGCCAGGGCCTCGTCCATTGCCTCGCGCAATGCCAGCACCAGCTTCTCCCCAGCGAATTCCGTCCTGTCCGCCGCGAGCTTCGCAGCATCCAGGTAATCCGCGGTGGCCCTCCGGGCATCCGGATGCTGGAACTCCCAGGAGGCGATGAGGGCCTGGTGCCGATCTGAGCCGGGCAGGGGCCAACCTGCGGCGATATCATCCAGGGCCGCCTGCATGCGCCGAGATTCCCTGAGAGCTCCTTCCGATTCTCCGAACCTGACATCAACCAGCCCATCGACCAGCGCCGCCGCCCATCGTCTCCTCGCAGAGTCGAGAGCGTGATTCACTGCGCTGAGGCTCTGCTCATAGGCTAGGTGTGCGCTCTGGGCGCTCGTTGAAGTGAACTCCTCGTGACCGCTAGCCATCGGAGCCATCATGCAATTGAGCGTGATGAGCCCGATTCCGACGCCTCGAATCCCGTTCCTGGTGTTCCTCATCGTTTCTCTTCTCTGGACACTCGGTTCCATTTGTCGCGGCATGCTCAGTCGCCCACCGCGGCCACATTCCCCCTGTCCACTCCAAGAGCAGCTGGAGGCCGGCATCAGGGGCCAAAAAGGGCAGAAAACAGGTGGGCGTCGAGGCCTGCCGTGGGGTCGGTTCTCCCGGCAGAACCCTCGCGCATGCAGCAGTAGGGCCGCTGTTGCCCCCTCGGGGCGGGTTCGAGGGGTCGGGCCCAGGATGGCGGGCCGGATGCAAGTCAGGCGGAGGGCTGTCGTATCCGGCTGAGGGGCAGCGCGAACCCGCCTGCGCGACACCCTGCACGCCGGGCTCTTGTATGTGACCTGCCCCCCGAATCCGGATCCACCCGGATCGTCAGGATCCCGAACCGAGGAGGACAGGAATGGAACGGAAGCGACACACGGCCGAGCAGATCATCCACAAGCTTCGTGAGGCCGAAGTAGCCCTGGGACAGGGCACGAACGTGAAGAGGGTCTGCAAGCAACTCGAGGTCACCGAACAGACCTACTACCGCTGGCGGAAGGAGTAGGGCGGGCTCCGCATGGACCAGGCGAAGCGCCTTCGCGAGCTCGAGAAGGAGAACACACGCCTGAAGCGAGTCGTCGCCGACCAAGCGTTCGACAACGCGATCCGGCGGGAGGCCGCGTCGGGGAACTCCTGAGCCCGCAGCGGCGACGCGAGATGGTCTTGCACGTGCGAGCAAGTCTCCGCGTCTCGTAGCGCCGGACCTGTCGCGTGATCGGGCAGGCCCGGACGACCCAGCGTCGCGAGCTGCGGGCGAAGGAGGACGAGGAGAAGCTCGTGAGCGAGATCGTCGACCTCGCCAGCCGTTTCGGTCGCTACGGCTATCGAATGGTGACGGGGCTACCGCGGCTCTCGGGCCGGCGCGTGAACAAGAAGCGCGTGGAGCGGATCTGGAAGCAGGAGGGTCTGAAGGTACCGAGGAAATAGCCCAAGTGCGGGCGTCTGTGGCGGAACGACAGCTCGTGCATCCGGCTCCGCCCGCAGCACAAGGACCACGTGTGGTCGTACGACTTCGTCCACGACCGGACGTGCGCTGGTGTCCCTGACGCCGCGACCCCTGCCGGACGGATCGGCCCGTTTGGGTATCTCCGTGCACGGCATTGGGGTCGGGGCCCGATGGCCCGGTCGTCCTTCCGTTCTGGATCAGGGCTGGATGGCGAGCCAGTGCACCTCGATGAACGCACCCCAGGAGGCTGACTGGTCCTGTCTCCTCACGATCACGTCGAAGCCGATGGTCTGGACGTGCTTGGTGGTGACGTTGAACGAGTCGTCGTAGCTGTCGCGATCCGATGCCGTACAGATGATGATCGGCGGCTCATCGAAGGGCTCGTCGAAGGGAATCCA
Source organism: Planctomycetota bacterium (assembly GCA_030746555.1). Classification (GTDB taxonomy): domain Bacteria; phylum Planctomycetota; class UBA1135; order UBA1135. The sequence continues at coordinate 3,649 of JASLMK010000114.1, forward strand.
CTTCACCACGTAGTTCGCACCTCCACTGCCGCCGATGGGGGCGACACCCGCCACCATCTTGGAGAAGAATCCCGCTCCCGGGGCTCCCGCCGGGCCCGTCGGCCCCTGAGCGCCGTCGTTCCCATTGGCTCCGGCCGGTCCGGTGGGCCCCTGCGGCCCCTGCGGCCCCTGGGCGCCGTCATCGCCGTCGGCTCCGGCCGACCCGGTGGGTCCGGCGGCGCCGCCGGGTCCGGTCGGTCCTGTCGGCCCCTGGATTCCATCGTTGCCATCGGCTCCAGCCGGTCCGGTGGGGCCCTGCGGCCCCTGGGCGCCGTCATTGCCGTCGGCTCCGTCGGCACCGGCGGGCCCGGTGGGCCCCTGCGGTCCTTCGGCACCGTCCGCACCGTCGCTGCCGTCAGCGCCGGCCGGTCCGGTCGGCCCTTGGGCTCCGTCTGCTCCAGCCGGCCCTTGCGCACCGTCGGCGCCATCAGCGCCGGCGGGTCCGGTCGGACCCTGAGGTCCTTCCAGGGTGGCAGTGGCCTGGAGCGAGCCGTCGGGGAACTCGAAGCCGCCCGCGCGGGAGCGCACGACTCCCTCGACATCTAGCGGGCGCTCGGGATAGAGGACGCCTATCCCGACATCACCGCGGATGATGGACAGGCTGGTCTGGTTCAGGTTCCAGGTCGTGCCGTGTGGGCCGGGGCGAATCTCCGAGCGCTCGGTGCCCAGCGCGAAGAACTTGACCCCGTTGGCACCCGAACCCGAACCCAGGATGAGGCCCTTCGCGGTCGGCGTCGGGCCGAGGAAGATCTTCTCGCCCAGGATCTCGCCGCGGACGTCCAGGTTCGCCCGCGGAGAAGTAGTACCCAGGCCGACGTCACCCACATCGCTCACGAACCAGGCCTCGCTGATCGGATAGAGCATCCCGAGAGAGGGAGTGGAAGAGGCGCTCAGGCAGTTGCCCGGAAGGGCCTGGTCATCGATGCTCGGGGCGCAGCCGGAAGTACCGGGGAGGACCGCTCGCTGGTCGAAGGACCCGGTGGAAGGAGGCGCGGGGGCGGCCCCAGGTGGGGTGGCGCCGGCGCCGAGGGCTCCAGGGTTGACCACGGGCACGAAGCTCCCAGGAGCCGTCGTGACCCAGCCGCCCAGCTCGGTGGACCAGGGGAGTTCGAGGTCGACGTGCTCGAAGCGGCCTCCCGGCGTGTTGCGGTAGATCAGGTGTCCCGAACTCGTCTCGAGGTGGAGATCCGCATCGCCGTCTCCGTCGAAATCGATCCACTCTCCGTAGAGGTCTCCGTCGCCGTGGCTGAGGCCCGCGGCCGCACCGACTTCGCGGAAGAGACCGTCGGGGCCGTTACGGTAGAGCTGTCCCGCCCGATCGAAGAGCCCCACGTAGAGGTCCAGCCGCTGGTCACCGTCGAAGTCGGCCCACATGCCGAAACGGGCTGGTGCGAGCTCTCCGAAGCCCGAGGCGTGGCTGACGTTCGCAAAGGTCCCGTCGCCCTTGCCGCGCAGCAGGGCCGTCGCTCCGCCGGGAGCGACCACGAAGGCGTCCAGGATTCCGTCAGCGTCGAAATCCGCCCATGCGAAGTGCGTTCGCAGCCCGACGGCGTTCGGCGACTGGACGGGAGGCGTGGCCCCCGCGATGCCGGGATCCCGGCCGGGAGCCGTCGAGGAGGTGGCGGAGAGGGCCGCGAGCGCGAGGAGGGCGAGGGTCGTTTTCACGAGAAGGGTTGGGCTGGGGGTCCGGGATGAGGAACGTGCGCTCTGCGCACGATGCTCCATGACTACGATGTATTCATCTTGGCACGGATTGCCGGAGGTGTGGGTGGGGAATCGTGAGCGTGCGGGTGGCGAGCGCAAGCGGGCAGCGGCGAGCCCGCAGGGGGTCCTGCCTGGACCCAGGGACCGGGCTAGACCCGTCTCCGGGCACACAGCCCGCGGACCTGTCCCGCGTCCCTCCGGGACGCTACCCTCCTCCTTCCCCAGCTCTCATAAGGACTGGACCGCTTTCCGGGGTCAGGCCACCTCTCTCCCGCCGTGGACACCTTCGGCGGCTCCTGGGTGAATGGAATCACCGCCGTGGACATCGACGCTGACGGCGATGTGGATCTGGCCGTCGAGAGCAACAGCAGCACCGAACCGGTGTGGCTCAACGACGGCCAGGGTGGGTTCAGCGCGGCCTACGTGGCCCTGCCGGGGATGTGCCACGACGGCGCGAGCGGCGACATCGATGGCGATGGAGACGACGACTTGGTCCTCGCCGCCCTCTATCTGGACGGGGCGTACCTCGTGCGCATCGAGTGATGCCTGCTAGCTGATCCGATGGACGCCCCCGCCGCCCCGAGCGCGGCGGGGGCCCTGCCCATGTGGAAGGACCCCGTCCCGGATCGGACCCAGCGGAGGACCGTTCACCTTCCTCAGGGGTGCCTGGAGCGGGTGGCCTCTCGCGGGTTGCGATCCCGCCGGATGCGCGTCTTGGGGTCGCGTGGATCGCGGCGGCCGGCGAGGCGGTCGAAGCCGAGGGAGAAGACGGATTGGGAGCCCGAACCGGGGATCCTCCCGCGCCTGACGAAGGCACACCCCGCGGGACGAAGGACCTCCTCACAGGCGACGTGCCTGACGACCGGACCGTCCGGCGGGTGCCGGCCGCCCGCCCCCTGGAGCCCTGGAGCCCGAGGGACTACCTGGGGTTGGCGTGCGGCTCGAGGAGACGCAACCACGCATCGTGGGCGGTCGGGTCGCTGTGACCGAGGGGGAGCGGTGCCAACTGCTCGGAATGGCCGACGATCCAGCCACCGGTCGTCTCGTCGCGCCTCGCCGAGAGCGGGAGCAGCTCCGGTTCCTCCCTGCCCATCGCCACGACCCAACCCACGCGCATCTCCTCGCCGGGCGCGAGGTCGGGCGCTCCTCCTCTGGACGTGTCGACATGGAACTGGATCGTGGCTGCGTAGTCCTCCGCCCGCCCGGATGGCGCGCGAAACCCCAGAGAGACGGTTCGGAGCAGGAGGCCCTTCTCCCTGAGTTCGCCGGCTGGAGACTGCAGGGTGACCTTGTAGCGATCACCCGTGATCCGAAACTCCCCTCCCATCCCGTTGACGTCCGACCGGAACTCGCCCTCGACCATCCCAGTTCGAGGATCGTGGAACACGGTCTCCGATGAAACCTCCACCTCCAGGGCCAGGTCGTGGAGGAAGCGGAGCGCTCCCGCGTAGTCGGGTTCCTCTCCCAAGAAGGTCTCCGCGAGCCGGTCCAACTCCGCGCCCGCTGCCGGGGAGGGCACTCCTCGCTCCCCCTCGTCCGACCACGCGTCGTCCCCTCCCGGGCCCGGCTCTACCGACCGGGTGTCCGTCGCCACGACCGCCCGGTCCCTCGAGGCTCCCGACGGTCCGCGCGAAGCATCGCCCTCCCGTGCATCGAGCGTCTTCCCTCCCGCGGTCTCGGGGAGGGCGACGGGAACCACGGAGCCGCCGATCCAGGCGCGGGCGGCCACCAGCGCCAGCACGAGCGAGCCGGTCACCAGGAGCAGCCACCGGTTCCGCACACTCCCAGCCCGGACCCCGGGCCGCTCTCCCCCTCCCCTCCCCCGAATCCACGGGAGAACGGAGCGCGAGTCGGGCGACTCGCGCATCGCTGCTCTGCGGGCCACGGCGAGGCGCTCAGGAGTGGCACGTGCCCGCTACGATGCAGTCGTCGTTTCGGATCCGACAGGTGTTCCCTCCCGTGTGGGAATCACAGGGACAGGTCTTCCGGACGGACCCCTCGACGATGACGGCCTTGCAGTAGCAGCAGGTCGGATCCGGTGGGGCACGGGTGATGCGCAGCCACGATCCTGCGGCGGTCGCGGTCATGACGATCGGAGCGAGCAACGCGAAGGCGATTCGCGTTCGGGATCTCATGTCTTCTTCCTTCCTTGCTGCGGCTGGAGAGCTTCCAACCCTTCGGGAACCGAATGGGATGCGACCATCGCTTGCAGCGCGAGGAGCAAGGCCTCGATGCGTCCGTCCGCCAAGGACGGGGCGACCTCCGAAGTCTCGGGGGTTCGTCGCGTCCGCCACGACTCCATCCCGCCCGCATCCTTGGAAACGGAGAGGAGCAGGTGCTGCCTGTACAACGCATCCGGGAAGACGCGACACGCTCCTCCCACGACGACGGATCCAATCCCCTCGACGCGGTCGAAGACCGCACTGGTGTGATGGAGGAGCAACTGCGCCAGGGCCGTGCAGTACCGAGGTCGGAGATCCTCAAACGCCAGTTGGATGGTGAGGTTCTTCTCCGTGCTCCTCGACTCAGGGAATCCCCTTCGTGCATCGACGGTGATCGAAGCGGTGAAGTCACACTGCCGAAGGACCCCGTCCTCCAAGCGCAGGACGATGCTCGCGGATTGGAGCGGCGCGGCGGTTTCTACCGGAATGGTCACCCATCCCTGTCCGTCCACTGCCATGCAGTCGGTTCGGACACCCCGATGCACCGTCGTCCCGAGAGCGGACAGGATCTGGTCCAGATCGGCAGTTCCGTCCAGGAGAGCGTCCGCCAAGGTGTTCAGGGACTCTGCCGCCGGGGGGACTCCCAGCTCATGAGCCTCCACGCCTCGGACACCGTCGCCGTCGTAGGGGGTGTCTGCCGTTTGCTTGGAGGCGAGGTAGACGAGGAACCCGACGACCCAGAGCAGCAACGCGACTCCCATCGACGCGACGGCGGCGCGACCCGCATTGCCCGTGCGCTTGGGGATCGAGCGAGCTCCCGTCGACGTTCGCCGCACATGGCGTGCGCTCCTTCGATCGCCAGATCTGCCTGACGGGGCGATTTCAGGTGACCCCTTCGTAGTGAACGATGCGAGCGGTCGTTCCACAAAGGCGATGCTAGGGGGAAGCCGATGGGCCGTCAACCCGCCTCATTCATGACGAACGGTGTTCAGGCCCAACGGGGCGACACCAAGCGGCGTAGTGATCGGTGGTTATAACAAACCCCTACACCCCCAGCGCCTGTGAAGAGAACTGTTGGGATCGGGTCGCCGGACCGGTGTGGCCGCACCCAGCATCATCGCCATCTTCGATGGTGAAGACATCGACCCCTCTCAACACTTCGGGCACGCTACCAGGTCACCTTCAGACCGTTCGAGAGGTTGAAACCCGAGTCACACGGTGTCCCGTTCGGGTCGCGATACGACCACTGGTAGTGCTCCGTCTCGCCGGGCGACACCCCACCGGTGGTCGCGATCGCCACCGAGGACGACGCCGAACCCTCGCCGTCGGCCACCACGATTTCGAGACGCACGGCGTTCCCCCCCGCACACCGCAGGCCGTCGCCGAACGGCGCGCCGTTGCCGCCGTCGATCACTTCGTCGCCCTGGAAGAACAAGCCCAGCCCGCCGGGAGTGGAGTTGCTCGCGGTCAGGACCAGCGTGTCGGGGTTCGTCTCGCCCGTGGCGCTCAGGTTGCAGCCGGCCGAAAACGTGCGGTTCGCGCAGCCGTTGCCGGGTTCGCCGCCGTTCGCACACGGACAAGGAGTGCCTCCACCGTCGCCGAAGCAGTACGGAATCGGGCCCGCATCCCCCTCGAGGAAGTGGAGGTAGGCCGATCCGGATTCGACACCGTTGTCATCGTCCCCCCAGGCCCCGACGATGGCGGTCGTGCCGCTGATCGCAACGGACCCGCCAGCATGGTCATGGTCGTCGCCGTCGCTGGCGACCAACTTGGCGATCTCCGTGCCCGTCGTGGTGTCGAAGAGGTAGGCCGATCCGGAAATGACGCCGTTGTCGTCATCCTCATAGGCCCCAACGATGGCGGTCGTGCCACTGATCGCGACGGAACAGCCGAACCTATCAAACTGTGCGCCGTCGCTGGCGAGCAGCTTGGCGATCTGCGTGCCCGTCGTGGTGTCGAAGAGGTAGGCCGATCCGGATTCGACACCGTTGTCATCGTCCCCCCGGGCCCCGACGATGGCGGTCGTGCCGCTGATCGCAACGGACCCGCCGAAACCAGTATTCGGCTGTGCGCCGTCGCTGGCGAGCAACCTGGCGATCTCCGTGCCCGTCGTGGCGTCGAAGAGGTAGGCCGATGCTTCATAGCCGTTGGGGTCATACCCATTGGCCCCGACGATGGCGGTCGTGCCGCTGATCGCGACGGAGGAGCCAAAACCGAAGTGCTGTGCGCCGTCGCTGGCGAGCAACCTGGCGATCTCCGTGCCCGTCGTGGTGTCGAAGAGGTAGGCCGATCCAGAAGTGGCGCCGTTGCCTTCGTTTATGCGGCCCCCGACGATGGCGGTCGTGCCACTGATCGCGACGGAGGAGCCAAAACCAAAAGGCAGTTCGTCGTCGCTGGGGAGCAACTTGGCGATCTCCGCGCCCGTCGTGGTGTCGAAGAGGTAGGCCGATCCGGAATTGTCGCCGTTGCTGTTGTCCCAGGGAGCCCCGACGATGGCGGTTGTGCCGCTGATCGCGACGGAGCCGCCAAAACCATCATACAATGCACCGTCGCTGGCGCGCAGTCTGCCGATCTCCGTGCCCGTCGCTGCGTCGTAGAGGTAGGCCGATCCGATGTCGCTGGTTCCGGAGGCTCCGACGATGGCGGTCGTGCCGCTGACCGAGACGGAGTAGCCAAAGTAATCATACGATGCGCCGTCGTTGGCGAGCAGCTTCACCTCCCTTTGACCAGAGGCAAGGCGTCGTGCAGCGTCGGCGTTACGCTCCAGGACCGCGAAGTCAGCCAGCGCACCGATGAGCAACCCATCACCGTTGTGTCTACCGACATCCCCGTCTTTGTCACCCACAATCAAGTCGTCATCCTTGTCCGTTCCCGTGCCGATCCCTCCAGGGCTGACAGGCTTTGGCTTGGCCTCGGGTGCCGTCGTGCTGCCCCCGCCAAGTCCAAGTGACCGGGGCGCCGTGATGTTCTCGTGAGTCGCCAGCGTGTCTTCGAGGTAGCCTGTGACGGCGACGTCAGGAAGATCGTCGCCGTTGAGCGAGAAGGCTGTGATTCCCTCGGGCTGGTCGCCGGTTGTGAGCGTCGCGCCCAACGAGAATACGGCGCCTGCAAGGGGCAGTACAAGCAGGAGCGCGGCAAGTGCCAGGGTGTGCTTCATGGGGGAAGCAAGCACATCTGCTTCCGATCCCTGAGCTCTCCTCTGATCTTGGATAGCCTGACGGTCAAGTCGTCGCATGGGTCTTTCCTCGTGTTGTTCTGGACTGATAAGCGATGACCTCGCGTCTATCTGGGACCAGCGACGAGGTCACAGGCATGACCCCGAGAAGTGGTCCAGTCCTCATGAGAGTCAGGTGAGGAAGAGGGTTCTCGTCTCGTCATGGGCAGGATGTCTGACTTCGAGGGGGACGTGGGAGAAACCCGAGTCTGCCTGCACGCACGCATGCCCAGTGACGCGCAGAGATCGTCTCCGAGACGCCGTCACGGAGCCAGGTGGGCTTCAAGCGACGCCTACCCCAGTCCGAGGGAGCGTCAAGCCATGAAGCGAATGGCGTCCTTCGGGTAGGCGCGGCGAGTGCACGGACCGTGCACCCGGAGTCGGGGGAAGCACAGCCGGCCTCGAACTCCGCAGGTGTCCGGTGGTCGAGGCTGCGGTGCGGCCTGACGGACCTACGGCGAGACTCCAGCGGGGGTTGGACGTCAGCCGCCTCTGAACACGAACCGGTCCACCGTGGCGCGTGAAGGCGGCGCGGTCAGGAGCGAGACGACGACCAGGGTTGCGGCGGAGGCGAGGAAGATGAAGGTGACAGGCATCAGGCCGAGCACGAGGTAGTCGCCCTCGACGGCGCGGGGGCGGATCAGGCCGTCGTAGAAGAGCACCGACCAGGTGGCGGCCATGACGCAGACCGAGGCGATGGCGCCCGCACGGGTCGCGCGGCGCCAGTAGAGGGCCGCGAAGACCAGGGGGAACAGGGAAGCGAAACCGCTGAAGCACCAGACCGCGAGGTCGAAGATGTGGGGCGGCGGGAAGAGGGAGAGGAGGTAGGTCAAGACGACGATGAAGACGATGAAGCCACGGCCAAGGGCGACCTTGGCGGCGTCGTCGAACCGGTCGGGACCCGTGCGGTGCAGGACCACGTCGTGGGTGAACATCGTCCCCAGACAGACGAACTGGGAGTCGAGCGACGACATGATCGCCGCCAGGATGCCGGCGGTCAGAAGGCCGGAGAGCAGGGGATTGGCCAACAGCACCGCCACCGCCTTGCCGAGGACGGCGTTGGAGTTGCCGCCGGGAGCCTCGATGCCAGCGCCGAGGGCCCAGATGCCAATCAGGATGCACGGCACCCAGACGATCATGATGAAGACCGGGTGGGCGATGATCGACAAGCGAAACGTGCGAGCGGAACGAGCCGTCAACCAGTGCTGGAAGAGGTGCGGGAACATCCCCACCGAGAGCGGCACCAGACCGTAGGTGAGGAACTGCCCGTGACCGATCAGGCCCTCGCGCGCGAGGTGGGACGGCGCGTTGGCGAGGACCCGATGGCTGGCGGCGGCGAGGCCCCCGAGCTCGTTCGAGATGAGCAGGAACGCGACGACCCCGGTGATCATGAACACCACCGTCTGGAAGGCGTTGGCCCAGGCGGCACCACGCAGCCCGGCGGAGAAGATGTAGAAGAGCACCACGCCGCAGATCACCATCCCGGTCAACCACGACGGCACCGCACCTCCGGCGAAGGTGTCGGGGAACATCCCACGCGTCACCCCCGACATCACCGCGCCCGCGCCGAGCAGGCCGATCAACAAGTACGGGATCACCAGGGCGACCAGGATCGGGAACAACAAGGAACCCAGGAAGCTCGACTCGAACCGGTCGCGGAAGAACTGAATCTGGGTCACGTAGCCATGGCGCTTGCCGATCGCCCACAGGCGCATGCCGACCAGGAAGAACACCAAGGAGTGCACCACCGCCGAGGAGGACGCCATCAAGCCGTACACGCCGATCCCCAAGTCGTAGGCCTTGCCCGTCGAACCGACCAGGGCGAAGGCCGTCATCGTCGTCCCGAAGACGCTCATCAACAACAGGAACGGACCGATCGAACGCGTCGCCACGAAGTAGTCGCTGCTCGTCCCCCGGAAGAGCGCCTTGGTCACGAAGCCCAGACCGACGAGCAGGAGCAGGTAGCCCCCGATCACATACAGCGGCGTCGGATCGGTCGCGGCGAGGGCGAGCATCATGTCTCCGCGCCCCCTCCCGCGTTCGCGGGCCCCTCGTCCGACTCCGCCGCACCTCGACCATCGCCGGCGCCGTCGCCCTCGGAGGCCCAACGCTCGATCCCCGCGGGCCAGGCGAAGCGGGCGACCAGCGCCCAGGTCGCGCCCGCGGCGACCGAGAAGGCGGCGTGGTAGGCCAGCCCCACCGGCAGGAAGCCCGCGACGAGACCGCGGTCGTTCCAGTTCCAATAGTCCCAGTGCGCGATCGCGAGCACCACGACCAAGAACCAGACGAAGCGCCTCAAGCGGCACCCCCGACGGCAGCGGTGCCCATGCCCAGGCCGACGGGCCCGACGACGCGAATGGGCGAGGGGACCGGGCCAGAGGCCCGCGCCCTCGGCGCCGCGGGCACGGCCGAGCCGACGCGACAGGCGGTGGTCCGGGCGGCCCGCGTGAGGGCCGGGCCGGGGCGGCGGTTCACTCGCTGGCCTCCCCGAAGGCGAAGAGGTGGGTGTGGGTGGCGACGTAGAGGACGCCGTTGGCGGCGATGGGCGAGGAGTAGACCGGGGCGGTCATGTCGACCTCGATGACGTCTTCCTTGGCGTACTCGCGGGTGGCGGGGATCATCGTCAGGTAACCGTCCTCGTTCCCGATGTGGACCCGGCCGTCCGCAACGAGCGTCGAGCCCCAGATGTGACCCATCGTGTCGTGGATCCACTGCTCCTCGCCCGTCTTCGCGTCCAGGCAGTAGACGAAGCCCGCGTAGTCGGCCACGAACAACAACCCGCCCGCGATCGAGAGGGTCGAGATCGAGCGGTGGATCTTGGAGTAGTTCCAGACCTGCTTCGTCCCGGTCACGTCCCCCTCGCCCGATGGATCGATGCACACGAGATTCCCCAGACCATCGCCGTGCTCGGGATCCTGGCCGATGACCGCGTAGACCAGCCCGTCGTGGACGACGACCGTCCCCAACACCTCGCTCGGGCCGTCGTGGGTCGCGTAGCGCAACCGCTTGCCGTCCTTCTCGCGGTACTCGGGAAGGTTGCAGTCGAAGCGCCATCGCTCGACCAGGACCGGGTAGCCGTCCTCGTCGGGCTTCGGCTCGGGCTCGAAGGCGTAGCAGAAGCCGTCGGGGCCTCCGAAGAGCGCCAGCTCGAGCTCGTCCGTCTTCAAGTACGTCGGAGACGTCCAGTTGCAGTGGAAGATGCGCTGGCTGAGACCCGAGGCCTCCTCCCCCAACAGCTCACCCGTGTTCTTGTCCACCAAGATCAGACTCGGAGCGAACGGCGCCGGCGTCTCCACGTGGCCGTAGTCCACCCCGTTGGAGGTCGTCACCCACAGACGATCCCCGGCGACCAGCACGGAGCTGGAGGTCACGTTGTGGGGGAACACGCCGCAGGCGTCGATCATGTTCATGCGCCAGATGATGTCGGCGTCGGTCGCCTTGACCTCCATCGGCGGCTTGCCCGGCCCGGCGAGGTAGGCGCCCTCGTCGGTGTCGCCGTCGTTGCCGTCCGCCATCCCGTCGAAGTCCAGACACATCACCTCGCAACGGTTCGTCACTAGGTACACCCGATCGCCGTCCACCGCCGGCGAGGAGCAGATGCCGAGGTACTCCCAGTCGCTCACCTTGCCCGTGCCCAACTTCGGGATGCTGAGCTGCCACACGAGCTCGCCCGTCTCCTCGTCCAGGCAGTAGACGTTGCTGCGGTCCCCCTTGAAGCGCTGGTCCCGGGACGAGTCGTTGTTCGTGCCCACGAACACCCGCCCCCGCGCCACCGTCGGGTTCCCGTAGCTCTGGGAGCCGAGCTTGGCGATCCACTTCACGTTGCGTGTGGTCGACAGGTCGATCTCGTCGGTCGCCCCCACGAACTCCCCGGCCGCGAAGTCGGTCGGCAGCCCCGCCTCGTCGCAGGCCATGTTGCGACTCTGGGTCTTCCCCCACTGGGGCCAGTCCCCCGCCGGTAACGCCACGGCCGCAGGCGCGACCAACACGGAAGCCAGACACAGCGCCGCGTGGCGCGCATGGGTCACTCTTTCATTCATTGGCGGTCACCGAGAGGTTGTCGAGGTAGACGCGGAAGCGGCTCTGAGGCGCGAAGCCGAAGAGGCCCGGCGAGCCGTTGGCGTGGGCGCGCGCGTGAGGCACCTCGATCGTCCACGCCTCGGGCGCCGGCTCATCGCGGGGCCAGACCCGGGCGTGCACGACGCCCGAACCGTCGGCCGCCACGTCCACGCGCGTCTCGAGGGCGTACCAGACTCCCGGCTTCCACCGGAACGGCACCGACACCTTGAGGCGCTCGACGTTCGAGCTCACCTCGAGCTGTTGGTGGTTGCCCTTGAGCTGGACGAGGTAGCGCTGATGCACGACCCCCGCGCTCGACATCGAACGGCGGTTGCCCTCGCTCATGACGTCCACGCGCATCGTGTAGTCGCGCATCGCCGGATGGCCGACGAAGCCCATCGAACGCTGGAAGAGCGGCACGTCGAGGGTCTTGGCGAGCACCTTGTTCCCCTCCAGCGAGCGCACCTCCCACTTCTTGGTGATCCCCAACCACTCACTCGGCGGACGGGCGAAGACGACGCCCGCCTCGGCGGCGTGGGGCGTCGAGAGCTCGATCCCCTCGAAGTCCTCGGCGAAGGGGATCGAGGGCACGACGCGCACGCGCACGCTGCCGGAGAGGCCCTCGAAGCTCGCGGTCACCACCCGCGTCCCGGCGACGCCCCGCTCCGCGGTCAGCCCGAGGCTGTCGAAGTCCACCAGCGCCGGTTGGTCCCACTCCCGCCGCTCGCTCCACTCGACATCGACCGGGTCGATCCCGCGCGCGACCGTCCCACCGTGCGCGTCGAGGCTCCGGACGTCGAGATCGACGTGCTCTCCCGGACGCAACAACACGTCGGCGGGAACGACCTGCAGGCGCACGGCCTCGCCAGGAGCGGGCGCGGCCACCGGCTCGGGCACCGCGCCCGCGCGGTCTTCGTCGCTCCCGAAGCAGTACAGGGCTGCGGTCGTGTGGACATAGACGCGGCCGTTGGCGATTGCCGGAGCACCCAGACAGTTCCCGGAGAGCTGCACCGTCGACAACACCTCCGCGGTCTGCTCGCTCGGGCGCACGACATGGAAGGAGCCGTCGTTCATCGGCACGTACAGCTTCCCGTCCGCCCACGCCGGTGAGGCGTGGATCTGGTCGGGGGCGAGCTTCTCGCGCCAGTGGACCTCGCCGCTCTCCGGATCGACGCGACACAACAACCCCTCCGCCGTCGTCAGGTAGATCGCTCCCTCGGCCAGCACCGGCGAGCTGGTGAAGGCGATCAGCTCGTTGCGCCACAGCTCGCAGGACGCCTCGAGGACCCCGGCGGCGCCGCCCGCGGGCAAGCCTTCCAGGCTCAGGGCCATCATCCGCCCGATGGTCGAGTTGTCGAAGTTCTCCTTGCCGTTGACCGCGATCAACCGCTCCCCATCGAGCAGCGGAGCGGAGTTCAGCCCCGCCGAGCCGAGTTGGAAGCGCCACAGCGGGTCCCCGCTGCGCGCGTCGACGGCGACGACGTTGCCGCAGCCGGTCGTCGCGTAGAGCACGCGCCGGCCGTCGCGCCACTCCAAGACCGGCATCGAGAACGAGCTGTCCACCGGCCGCACGCCGGGCGTCGAGGTCCACACGTGACGGCCCGTCTCCGCCTCGAAGGCGTAGAAGCGGTCCCGAGCCGGCCCTTGCGGGCCCCAGTGCGAGGTGATCCCGCGCACGATCACCAACCTCCCGTCCACCAGCGGCGCGCCCGTGCGCCCGTTGGGGAAGGTCAGCCGCCCGAACTCGGCCATCAGCGAGTGCCGCCAGCGCTCCTTCCCGTCGGCGGTGAAGGCCATCAGCTCGCCCGCCGTGCTCATGGCGAAGACGTCGCCCGTCGCCGGGTCGATCGTGGGGCTACCGATCGCGTAGCGGCTGTAGATCGAGTCGGAGAGGTGGTCGTTCCAGCGCCGCTCCCAGAGCACCTCGCCGGTGGCCGCCTCGACGCAGACCAACAGCTCCTCGAGCTCGGTCCCCTCCCCGTCGTAGCCCAATGCGTAGACGCGCCCCTCGGCGACGACCGGCGTCCCGCGCCCGGCCAGCGGCAGGGTCCACAGGTGGTGCTCGCCGTCGAGGACGACGGCCTCGAAGAGGTCGGTCTCCGAAGAGGTGCCGTTCTGCCAGGGACCGCGCCAGGAGAGCCAGGAGCCCTCGGTAGCGACAGGCCCGCGGGCGTCGGTCGACAGGAGCCGGCAGGCGCCCAGGCACGAAGCGAGGACGGCGCCCGCGACGATCGTCTTCACCCTCGCGCGCTGCGACATCTGCTCGCCTCTCCTAGAAGCTGACGCTCACCGACACGCCCACCTGACGGGGCGCGCCGCTCTCGCCCACGAACTGGCTCGGGTCGAGGGGGTTGGATTGGAACGCGATCGGGACGTAGTCCTCGTCGAGGGCGTTGCGCGCCCACAGCGTCACGCGCCACGCGCCGTGCTCGATCCCCGCGCGCAGGTTGAGGAGCTGGTAGGCGTCACCCTCGAGGTTCCCCGCGTCGTAGAAGAAGTCCCCCACGCCGACGAGGTCGGCGCTGGCGAACCAGCGCGCGTCGCGCGGCAGCGACCCGTCGAAGCGCGCCCCCAGGTGCGACGTCTGATCCGGAGCGAACGGCAGGGCGTTGCCCGCGTTGTCCTGGCCGAAGGAGTCCACGAACTCCTCAAGCTCGGTCTCCACCAACCCCAGGCCGCTCACCAGGCTGAAGCCCTCGCAGACCTCGACGTCGAGCTCGATCTCCATCCCGCGACTCTTCGCCTCGCCGGCGTTGTCCACGAAGCCCGCCCCCGTCGCCGGATCGAAGAGAGAGATCTGCAGGTCGTCCCAGGCGATGTCGAAGAAGGCCAGCTGCACGCTGGCGCGCTCCCAGCTGCGCCGCATGCCGACCTCGACCGAGCTGCTGGTCTCGGGATCGAAGGAGCCGGGTCCGCTCGGTGAGGTCAGGTTGAACCCGCCGGGCTTGAACCCCTCCGAGAGCGACGCGAACAGGCTCACGCCGTTGTCCAGGGCGTAGGAGGCGCCCACGTGGGGCGAGAGCTGATCGAAGTCCTCCGCCAGGCTCGCCTCCACCGAGGGAGCGATCGGCACGCCGCCGAGCTCCATGGAGCTCGCCAGGTCCGCCTCGCGCTCCTCGCGGTCGTAGCGCAAGCCCGCCGTGAGGGCGAGGCGCTCGTGGAGCGTCAGGGTCGCCTGGGCGAAGAGGCCCACGCCCACGTCCTCGAAGCGGCCGGTGTCGGTGCCGATCGTCCCCGCCGGAGGCAGGCCGAACGCCGGGTCGCTGTCGGCGCCGAAGGTGTTGGTCGAGCCGCGGTCGGCGTCGGCCACGAACAGGTGGGCGCCGACCATCCAGGCCAGCTCACCCCCCGCCCCCGCGGCGAGCGGCGAACCCTCCGACGAGGACAGGCGGAACTCCTGGTTGAAGTGGTCGAGGGACTCGCTCGCGCTGCGGCGCACCAGGTCGAGGGGCGTGAAGTCGAGGTCGCTCGTCTCCGCGAGGTCGTGGCGCGCGAAGGCGGTGATCGAGGTGAAGTCGAGGGTCTCCCCGCGGCTGGTCCACGTCGCCGCGGGCGCGACGATGTCGCGGTGCACCTCGCCCTCGAAGTCCGCGGCGAGGGTGTGCGGCGCGGCGCGCAGGCCGCCGAGGTCGGCGAGGGCGAAGCCGCCGTCCCGCGAGCGCTCCGCGTGCAGGGTGACGCGCAGCTCGGAGTCGTCGGTCGGGGCGACGTGGAGCTGGGCGCGGCCGAAGTACAGGTCGCGGGAGTCGACGAGGTTGCCGGTCAGAGCGTTGCGCGAGAAGCCGTCGCGCACCGAGCGCAGGCCCTCGATGCCGAAGCCGAAGCCCTCGCCCGCCACGGGCCCGGAGTAGCCGGCGCGGTACTCCAACAGGCCGTGCTCGCCGGCGGTGAGCTCGTGGCTGGAGGAGGGCTCGTCAGCCGGGAGTGCCGTGACGAGGTGGATTGCGCCGCCGAGGGAGTTGCGACCGATCATCGGCTGGGGCCCGCGCAGGAACTCGACGCGCTCCAGGCCCATCAGGCGCAGGTTGGCTCCGCCCGTGGCGAGCTGGGGAACGCCGTCGATGACCGTCGTCACCGCCGGCTCGCCCTGGCCCGAGCCGACGCCGCGCACGAAGGGGAAGGACAGCCGCCGCGCGGTGAACTCGGGGACGAGGAGGTTGGGGACCTGGGCGGCGGCGTCGCGGACGCTCGTCGCTCCCGCGCGGTCGAGGTCCTCGGCGCCCAGCACCGTCGCCGACTGGGAGAGCCCCGCCAGGCCCTCCTCCCACTTGCGCGCGGTGACGACCACCTCGCCGAGGTCGACCGATTCGTCGTCGCTTGGGACCGCGGGCGGCGTGGGCTCGGGCTGCGGCGCGGCCGTGACCTCCGGCACCGGCTCCGGCGCGACCTCCGGCTCGGGCTCGGCGTCGGGGGCGGGCTCGGGCGCGACCGCCGGCTCGGCCCGTTCGACCGGCTCCTCGACGGGCTCGACCTCTTCCACCTCTTCCACCTCTTCGACCGGCTCCTCGGGCGGAGCTTCGTCCTGGGCCAGGGCGAGGGCGGGCGACGCGATGAGGGCGCAGGTCGCGGCGAAGGCGGTCAGGGTGGCGGAGGGCATGGGGTGGGCCTCTTCTGGATCGTTGGAAGGCGGAGGGCGGCACTTCGCGCCACCGCTCGACGCCCCGATGCTACCGTCGCACCCGTCGGGCACAACGCCCGCGCCGGCCGCCGGCCGCCCGACCCCCGCCTCAGGCCCGCCCGACCCCCAGGATCTCCTCCAACAACTCCTCGTCGATCGCGCCGCCGGTCACCAGGCACACGGCACGGCCCCGTCCGGCGGCACCCACGCGCCGCGCCGCGGCCAGGGCCAGGGCCCCGGCGCCCTCGACGATCAACCCCGCCTCCTCGGCCAGGGCGCGGATCGCCGCTCGCACCTCCTCCTCTTCCACCACGACGACCTCGTCGGTCAGTCGCGCCAAGAGCGGCAGGGCCGCCGCCGCGATGGCCGGCACCGCGACGCCGTCGCAGATCGTCTCGCAACCCACCTCCACCGGCTCCCCAGCCGCCAAGGCGGCGGAGAGCGACGGGCAACCCGCCGGCTCGACGGCGACCAGGCGCACGCCCCCCAACGCCGCCCGCAGGGCGCTGCCGACCCCGCCCAACAGGCCCCCGCCGCCGACGGGGACGAAGACCGTCTCGACGTCGGGGGCCTGCTCGGCGATCTCCAGCCCCAGGGTCCCGTGGCCGACGAGCACGTCGCGGTCGGTCCAGGGATGGACGAAGGCGTAGGGCTCGTCCTCCCAGCCGGCCTCGCGCAGGAAACGGAACAGCTCGTCTCTCTCGACCAGGACCGGCGTCCCGCCCAGCTCCCTCACGGCCTCGATCTTGGTCCGGGGGGCGCCCACCGGCATCAGGCTGCGCGCCGCCACGCCGAAGCGGCTCCCGGCCCAGGCCAGGGCCTTGGCCGTGTTCCCGGCGCTGACCGTGCTGATGCCCCGCGCGCGCGCCCGTGGGTCCATCCGCGCCACGGCGTGGAAGACGCCGCGCGGCTTGAACGACCCGGTCGGCTGGTCGAGCTCGACCTTCAGGGAGACCGCGCCCGTGCCCTCGTCGAAGGGCACCAGCGCCGTGGGCGCGAGGACGCCCTCGGCCAGACGCGCGGCCGCCTCGAACTCCTCCAGTCGGGGCGCGAGCGCCTCAGCCATCGCTGTCCGCGGGCGACTCGAAGCGGAAGTCCGCGCCCACCGGCGCGCTGGGGTGGGCGCCTGGCACGAAGACCGCCGCCCGCAGGCGGGCGTCGGCGTCGATCGTCACCGGCCCCGCCGCCAGGGGCGAGGCGGCGCTCGGCCGGGAGCCGTCGAGGGTGTAGCGCACCGCGCCGGGCCTCGCGCCGCGCACCTCCAGGACCACCTCGACCGGCGCCTCGAAGACGCCGCCGGGGGGCTCGATGCGCGGCGGGGCGACGTCCTCGCCGTGCAGCGCCACCCAGGAGCGGTTCTGGTAGGAGCAGACGCAACCGGCGGAACCGTCGGGCACCAGCACCAGACCCGCGGCGGGGATGGCGTTGATCCAACACCCCGGGCGCAGGCCGCCGAAGTTGTGGACGCGGGCGGGCTCGGTGAGCTCGGTGTAGCCCAGGGTCGCCGAGCGGAAGACCGCCAGGTTCTCCCCGCAGGCCAGGACGCCGCAGCCGTAGGAGCGCGAGAAGGGGAAGTCCGCGGCCGCACCGGTCGCGAGGTCCCAGGCGCCGCCCTGGGCGTAGATCGTCCCGCCCACGATCACCGGACGCGACGCGTAGGACGCCTCCTCCGACCACAGCTCGCTCCCGTCGGCGGCGGCGAAGGCCGCCAGGCGCCCGCCGACCTCCGAGCCCAGGCGGAAGCGCGTGGGCTGGTAGGCCATCAACACGGCGTCGGCGGTCGCGCCGAAGGCGAGCAGGGTCCCCCAAACCTCGTCCTGCTCCCAGACCAGCGAACCGTCGGCGGCATCGAGGGCGCGCAGGACTCCGGGAGCATGGACCGCGCCCTCGACCGGCTCCCGCGTGCGGTCGGCCTCCGCCTGGGGACGGTCGACGAGGAACACACGGCCGGCGCCGAGGGCGATCGCGTTGTGGCGCAGGGAGTGGTCGGCGTCGTAGCGCCAGAGCTGTGTTCCATCGGCGGCGTCGAGGGCGAAGAGCGCCGTCGACTCGGTCAGCTGCACGGCGAGGTCGCCGCTGTTCACGTAGCGATAGGTCACGACGTGGTCGGGGTCGGCGAGGCTCCCGAACAAGCGCTCGCCGTCGGTGGCGATCGCGCCCCAGATCGGCTCGCCGCCGCCGCGCGGCGGCGGCGCGACCCAGCGCGCCGTCTCCTCGCCCGTGGCCGTGTCCAGGCGCAGGCAGTGGCCCTCGCGCCGCAGGAACAGGGCGTCGGCGGTCACACACGCCAGGCCGCCGACGCCGGCCGTGCCCATCAGGTGGTCGCCCTCGTAGCCGGCGAGGATGCCCGGCAGGGCGATCTCCCACAGGACGCGACCGTTGTAGGCGTCCACCGCCACGAGTGAGTCCTGGCCGAGGGAGAAGATCCGGCCGCCGTGCACCAGGGGCGCGGGACCGCGGCCGTGGCGCTGGGTGATGCGCTGGTCCACCTCCGCGAACCAACGCATCCCCAGGGGCCCGCCGACCGTGTCGTTCGAGCAGACCGTGTTGGCCGCGTCGGCGTACTGGTGGGTCCAAGAGCCGGCGCCGGGGAGTGCTGCGCGCCGGTCGAGGTCGAGGTCGTCGATGGGCCCGAAGCACGTGACGCCGCCCTCGGGGCGCTGGAGGCGGCGCGCCGCCTCGCGGTCGACCCGTGCGCCCGACAGGGACGCGGCGCTCACGACGAGGTCGGCGATCCAGGCGGGGAAGTCGACGGCGTCGGAGGCGCCGGCGGTGTGCACGCCCACCCGGCTGCCGAGCAGGCCCTGCGCGGCGAGCTGCGCGCGGGTCGTGCGGGCCTGGTCGGCGTCCGCCACCAGGGCGATCACGAACAGGTCGCTGTGCCGGGCGAGGGCGGCGGCCAGGGCGCCGTCGCCGGCCTCGAGGTCCACGCAGTAGCCCGCGCTCGCGCCGGTGCGCGCGAGGATCTCCCGCGCGGCGTCTTCGACGGCCGGGTCGGGGATCGGCGGCGCCCCGCGCGGCACGCTGCGCTCTCCCCCCTCGGCCGCGCCGGACGCGAAGGCGACCAGGCGGCCGTCGGCGAGGCTCGCGAAGAGGCGGCCGTCGGCCGCGGCGAGGCCCTCGACGGCGGCGCCCATGTCGGAGGCGCGCCAGACCACCTCGCCACCGTCGCACTCGACGCGCGCGACGCCGCCGGCCCCGCCGGCGAAGGCCTCCTCGCCGCAGACGATCAGGGAGCGATCGGCGGTGACCGCGGGCACCTCGAGTGCCGGGCGCAGGGCGCGCGTGCCGTCCTCGAGAGCTCGCCAGCGGTAGAGGGTGAGCCCCTTGGGCGAGGTCGTGACCAGCCCCTCGGGCAGGCCGGCGACGGCCGACCCCGCGCTCCCCGCCGAGCCGGCGGCGGCGCCGGTCTTGGCGTCGAAGAAGCGCCCGCTGTTGAAGAACAGCTTCCCCGAGGCCATGGTCGCCGTCCCGCCGCGCGGGCTCTGGGACTGGAGGTGGTAGTACTCGAAGGCGCCGTCGGCGCGGGCGAAGGCGGCCGGAACGGCGCGGCCGGTGGGCACCAACAGCCGCTCGCCGGTCGCTACGAGGTGCCCCTGGGCGGCGACGCCGCTCTCGGCCTCCGCGCCGCCGTGGGGCTGGGCCATGCGCAGGGCGCCGGACTCGTCCTCGACCCACAGGGTGCGGCCGGTGGCGACCTCCAGGGCGAGCACGAAGACGCCGTCGGAAGGCCAGATGCCGGCGGTGAAGTAGACGACGCCGTCGCGCACGACCGGCCCGCCGCGGGCGGGCCAGCGGGAGATGACGCGCCCGTTGCCCAGCACGCGCCGACCGTCGGGGCCGCCGCGGCGCTGCCAGCGGATCTCGCCGCTTCGCAGGTCGAAGGCGCGCAGGAAGCCGTCGTCGGAGGCGACCAGGGCCAGGCCCTCGGCGATGGCCGGGGCGAAGCGCACGGGTCCCTCGCAGAAGGCCGTCCAGCGCGGGCGGCCGTCGGCGGCGTCGAGGGCGACGACCCGGCCGTCCACCGAGCCGCCGAAGACGACGATCCCCTCGGCGACGGCGACGTGGTGGGCGCGGTCGAAGCGCATGCGCGCCAGGTTCGGCCAGGCGGGCGCGGGGGCGTGGTCGGGGACGAAGGTCCAGGCGCGGGCCAGGTCGGCGGGCAGGGCCTCGGCGGTGTGGGCGCTGCGCTCGGCGTCGGCGCGGTACATGGGCCAGTCGCCCGCCGCCGCGGGCGCGCCCAGCAGGGCGAGGGCGCAGGTGATCGACCGGACGCGGCCCGTGCTCACTCCTTGAGCCCCAGCTTGTCTAGCTTGGGCGCGATGACCAGGCGGCAGTAGGGCTGGCGCTTGTTCAGCTCGTAGTAGTCCTGGTGGTAGCCCTCGGCCGTGTAGAAGGTCTCCGCGGCGGTGATCTCGGTCACGATCGGGTCGGCGAAGTCCCCCGAGGCGTCCGCCTCGGCGCGGGAGGCCTCGGCCGCCAAGCGCTGGGCCTCGGAGTGGTAGAAGATCGCCGAGCGGTACTGGGTCCCCTCGTCCGCGCCCTGGCGGTTGAGGGTGGTCGGATCGTGCAGGCGCCAGAACCAAGCCAACAGGTGCTCGTAGGTGATGCGCTCGGGATCGTAGCGCACCTGGACGACTTCGGCGTGGCCCGTGTCCCCGTCGCAGACCTGGCGGTAGGTCGGGTCCTCGACGTGGCCGCCCATGTAGCCCGAGTCGACGGACTCGACGCCCTCCACGCGTTCGAGGACGGCCTCGATGCACCAGAAACAGCCGGCGCCGAAGGTGGCCAGGGTGGAGACGGGGGTGGCGGCGTCGGCCGGCTCGGACGGCGGCGGGGAGGCGGGGAGGTCGGTCATCGTCTGGGAGCCGCAGGCCGCCAGGGCCAGGGCCGGGGGCACGAGGAAGAGGGGTCGCATCGCGGCCGATTCTACCGCCTCACCGCCCGCCTGTCGGCGGTCCCCACCCTCGGCCCGGGGGTGTTCGGCGGATCACGAACTGGGGAATCCGCCTTCTCCCGCACCGCGCCCCGGAGACGGGAACGGCCTCCGCGGCGCCGTGGAGCACGGTTCGGGGTGCACCGGGGGATCTCGCGTTGACGGTCTGCGATCGCCGCCGGACCCTCGGCTTCGCGCCGCAGCGCGCTCGCCCATGGACACCTCCACCGCTCACGACGCCTGGTCCGACCGCCCCCGCGAGGAGGCGTCGCTCGCCGCGGCCGACGCACGACTGGCGCAGTGGGCGCGGGAGTGCAGCGAGGAGAGCGCGCCGGCCCGCGACCTCTTGCGTCGGCTGTGGGAGGGCGACCCCCTCGACCTCGGTCGGCGCTGCTCCCGGCGCTTGAGCGAGCGCGCCCTGCTCCTGGAGCCTACGCGGGTCGAGCACCGGGCGCGGGCGCGCCTCGCCCTCGCCTCGACCATCGCGGCGGCCCGTGAGGGAGAGGACGCCGGGCTCGGGATCGCCGCCGGCGTCGACGGTGCGATCGACGACCTCCTGCGGGCGGACGCGTGCACGACGGCATCCAGCGCGACCGGGGATCCGGCGGCGCCGGAGGCCGGCGCCCTCCTGGCCGCGATCCTGTGCGACACCCTGGGCATCGAGCCCGCGGCGGTGCCGCGCGCCGCCGCCGCCTTCAACACCCTGGCCGAGCCGACGCGACAGGTGTTCTTCGCGGCGGTGATCGAGGGCCGCTCGATCGAGAGCTGCGCGAGCGACGTGCGGTCACCCAACGGAGCGGACGCCGACGAGACCGTCTGGCGCCGCCTCGCCCGGGCGTTCTCCGCCCTGGGCTCGGCCGGCGCGAGGGACGGTGCGGGAGAGAGCACGGCGCGGAGGCTCGGCGAGGCCGACCCGCCCCGCCCGACCGAGGAGACGAGAGCATGAAGACCGACGAGAACCACAAGACCCCCCCGCGGGCGCCCCTCGACCCCGAGGTCGCGCGCCTGTTGCACGAGATCGCCAGCGAGCCCGCCTCCAACCTCCTGCGCTGCGCCACCCGGCCGGTGGACGCGGCCCGCTGGGACGAGGAGGCCCTCAGCCCATGGGCTACGGGCCTGACCGCCGCGGAGCGCGAGCTGCTGCTCGTCTACCGCGAGGAGGCCGCCGCCCTGTTGCGCGACCTGTTCCAGGAGCGCTTCCTCGAGGACGAGCGCATGGAATTGCTCGCGGTGCGCCGGTTCGCCACCGATGCCCACGCGGAGGCAACGTGTCCGAAGGCAACGTATCCGAAGGCAACGTGGCCGACGACACCCCCAGGCGGGAGCATCGAGGAGACGGCTCGCTCCCTGAACGAGTCCTTCGGCGGAGACAGCTCCTTCGGCGGAGACAGCGGCGGGGTCGCGATCCTCGCTCTCTTGGAAGTCGGTCGCGAGCACCCCGCACGCCCCGGCCACCTCGCCCGCCTGGCGGCGGCGTTGTTCCGCATCGTCCCCGACGACCACCACCGATTCCTGGTGGGGTTGGAGCAAGCACGCTCGCGCCAGCTCCACAGCGCCCGGATCACGTTCGGCGAGATCGCCGCGCGCACCCTCGATCCGCACCTGTCGACGATGAGCCTGGGCTGGGAAGGCGCGGTCTGCGGCCTCGCCGGCAGCCCGCCGGCCGCGCGAGACGCCTATCGGGCCGCCGCGCGCTCTGAGTGCGCCACGGCCAACAGCACCCTGAGCTGGTGCGCCTGGTCGCTGCAGCTTGGCGACCGCGAGCAAGCCCAGGCCGCGGCGCGGCGCTTCGAGGACTTGCACGGCGACCACCCCACCGAGACGCTGGAGTCCTGGGTGGCCAACCGTGCGCGAGAGCAGCGGCGCGGCATGTGGACCGCCACGCGGGGGGCGTCGAGCTTGGCCCGTGAGTTGACCGACGAAGCGCCGCGGGCGCGGGAGAAGATGACGCGTGTTTTCTGTACGGCTACTGAACCCAACACTGAATCCAATGATCTTGTCGAGAGCACCTAGATCCGTGCGCGCCCCGCTTGCGGGGTCGGCGCTGGGCATCCGCACCGTCCGTACCCTGTTGGCCGGGGTTCTCCTGTGCGGCCTGATGGCGAGCTGGTCGCCCGCCGCCGCCCAGGGTGGCGGGGACCTCCCCTGGAGATCCCGCATGGATAACCTCAAGACCTAGCAGCGCGATCCCGCCGTCGCGGGCCGAGAGCGCCGGTAGGGAGATGCCGCAGTTCCACCGTTCGCATTCCCGTTGGAGAGATGAGGAGACCGACACCATGAAGCCGTCCGTCCTGATCGGGATCGCCCTGGCCGCCATCGCGGGCCTCGTCGCCTGGCGCGTGATCGAGAAGAACCCGGGGGAGCCCGGAACCGTCCTCGGAGCCGGGTCCGAGGAGGCGCTGAGGGATTCGGAGCCTGCTGCCGGTCGGGGCGGGCGAGCCACGGACACGGCGGCAACCACCGTCACGGCGAAGCGGCCGGACGCGCCCGACGCGAGGACGGCCGGGCCCCTCGCTCCCGCCCTGGACCCGACCGAAGGTGCGCGCGTGGCCCGCGAGGAACGCAGGAGCGCCTTCCGCCTGGTCGACGGGCGGGGCGCTCCGGTGGCGGGCGCCGGGGTGTCCTGGTGCTCCCCCGCCGCCGACGGCGAGCACGAACGGGAACACCAGGCTGCGGTCCACCTCGTGCCCAGCGACGAGATGGGCCACGTCTCGCCGCCGGGAGTCGGCGAGACGCCCGAGAGCGAAGCGGTCGCGTGGATCACCGACGCCGAGCACCTCGCCCGCTGGGTGGCGCCGGGTGAGGAGCCCGAGTGGACGCCGGGGGGCGCGGTGGTCTTGGAGGACGCGCCGCCTCTCGAGGTGCTCGTGACCGACCGCGCCGGCGAGCCGGTCGAGGGCGCCCTGATCGTGCAGCGCGGGCTCACCGCGCGCGAGGCGGACGAGGTCTTCTCGCTCCTGCCCGGCACGGGCGGGACCCTGCCCGACAGCCGCGACGACCGCGCCCTCGCCTGCCTGGAGCGGCGCTGGACGAGCGACGAGGCGGGCCGCGCTACGGCCTTTCCCTCGCGCCTGCCGACGGTCCTCTCGGCGAGTGCGGGCAAGCGCCGCTCGGCGCCGGTCCGGCCCTCCCGCGACGGCGAGGCCCTCGTGCTCGTCCTCGACGACACCTTCACGGCGCGCGGAACGGTCTGGAGCGAGGCGCCATTGGGCATGGCGCGCGTGCTCGGCCTGGCCGAGCTCACCAACGGCGAGCGCCGGCAGCTGGGCTGGTCGGTGGTGGCGGAGGACGGCTCCTGGGGCCCGGTCGACCTGCCCCTCGTCGAGGACGCCGTGCGCTTCGTGTTCCGCCTGGAGGGCGGCGACTGCGTGCCCCTCGAGGAGCTGCGCGAGCCCCCGTCGGCGGGCTCGGCGCTGACCATCGAGTTCCGCCCCCAGCTCGGCACGGACCTGCTCGTGCACCTGGTCGAGGAGACCCCGTCCGGCAAGGTCCCCGTGCCCCACGGCCGGGTCACGGTCACCTGGAGCTGGGCCGAGGGGGACGAGCGACCCCAGGTGCGCACCTGGGCCGACGAGGCGGGCGAGGCCACGGTCCACGGCACGCCGACGACCCTCAGCTGGCTGGACATCCATGGGAGCGCCGAGGGCTTCGTCACGGGCAGCCAGACCCACATCCAGTGCCCCAAGGGCACGCCACCGGGGAAGGTCTTCGAGGTCGAGCTGGAGCGGGCCGGCCGCCTGCACGGGCGCTGCGTGCGGGGGGGCGAGCCCGTCGAGGACTTCCGGATCATCTACTGGTACGAGCTGTTCCAAGCGCGCCAGACGGCGCACTTCTCCAACCGCGAAGACGGGTCGTTCGAGATCACTTCCGCCCCGCTGGGCGAGGTCACCCTGGTCGCCGTCGCCGGGGACGACCTGGCCCAGAGCGCCTCCGCGGGGGCGCTGGTCAGCGCCGAGGGCGACACCGAGGTGCTCCTCACCCTGAACGAGCCCACGGTCGGCGTGGGGCTCGTCCTCGACGCCCTCACGGGCGAGCCCGTGGCCGGCGCGACCGTGGACCCCCAGCTCCTCCATGCGACCAAGGTGATGGGTTCCCGGGGCCGGACCTTTTCGGTGGCCGCCGACGGGTCCTTCGAGGTGACCGGGTTCGCGGCGGGAGTGGGACGGATCGTGGCCTCCGCCCCCGGCTACACCGCGGTCGCCCGCGAGGGCTCGTTCCGCGACGGGCAGGTGGACTTCGGCGTCATCGCCCTCTCCCGGCCCCAGCCTCTGAGGGTCGAGCTCCTCACTCCCGGCCCGCTCCCCGAGCGCGGGGTGTGGCTCACGTCCGATGCGAACGGACACACCGACATCCCGATGACGCGCTTCCCCTCCGACGGCGTCCTCGTGCTCGAGGACGTCCAACCGGGGATGCACGCCATGAGCCTCTGCTGGCACGGGGGAGGCATGTTGACCGTCAGCCTGGTCAACCTGGCGCCGGGTCGCGAGTGGGTCGTTCAGATTCCCTTCGAGACTCCCGAGCCCCTCATCGTGGAGCTCGTCACGGGAGAGGGTCGACAGCCGCCGCCGGATGCGGCGCTCTTCGTGGGGTACCGGAACAGGGAGGGCCAGCCCGTCAGCATCAGCATGGACGATATCGTGGACGGCCACTACATCACCGACCCCGAGCGGATCGAGGTCCCGCTCGTGGACGCCGACGAGGTCACCGTCAAGGTCCTGCACGGATGGAACCCAGACACGGTCTACGCCTGCGTTCACAAGCGCTTCGAGCCCGGCGAACCCAGGGTCGTGCGGGTTCCGCTCGACGGCCCCTCGCTCGAAGTCTCCGTGGTAGACGGGGACGGCAAGCCGGTGCGCGACGCCCAGGTGAGCGCCATCGGACCCGCCGGGCTCGTGCGGGCGCGCGAGCTCCTGCGCTCCGACGGAACGGCGACCTTCAGGGGTCTGCTCTTCGACCGCGTCTGGCTGTTCGTGCAGCACGACCGCCTCGGCCTCTCCTCGCCCGAGGTCGTGGAGCTCTCGCGGACCGAGGACACCGTCGTCGAGCTCGAGTTCGACCCCGACGACGACCTCGTCTTGCGCCTCACCGACGGCTCCCGGCCCATCGCCGGCGCGCCCCTGATGCTCTATTCGCCGGCGCCGCGCACCATCCTGGGAAACCGCACGACCGACCGCGACGGCCTCGCCACCTTCGAGCGCGTCGGTCACGGCACCTGGCACGTCGAGTCCCTACCGGCGAGTTGCTGGCAGGTGAGTGAGACTTTCGAGTTCGACGGCGACCCCGGTTCCATCGACATCCCGG
The DNA here is from genome assembly GCA_030746555.1 of Planctomycetota bacterium. GTDB lineage: Bacteria > Planctomycetota > UBA1135 > UBA1135. The sequence goes on from JASLMK010000114.1 coordinate 29,682, forward strand.
TGCGCCGCCTGGGGAACCTCACCGTCGAGGTCACCGACGCCGACGGTGCCAGCCTGGGCGGGATCGCCCTCGAGGTGCACTCGGGCGAGTTCGACACGGCGGTCTCGGCCTGGGTGGACGACGGGCGCGTTCAGGCCTCGACGGGAGGGCTGGTCACCGGAGAGGACGGCACCCTGCTCCTCAGCCACCTGCCGCGCGGCGTCTACACCTGTCGGGTGGTCGCCGCCCAGGAGGTCACCGCCGAGATCGACGTCGCCCCCCTGACCACGACGAGCGTGCGCCTGACCCTTCCCTGAGACCGGCGCGGGCTCAGTCCGCGGCCGGAGAGAAGAGCCGCTCGCGGTAGAACCGCAGCTCGGCCAGGGACTCGCGGATGTCCTCCAGGGCCCGGTGGGCGCCGACCTTGCGCGGCGCCTCCGCCTGCACCTCGGGTCTCCAGCGACGCACCAGCTCCTTCACACTCGACACGTCCACGATGCGGTAGTGCAGGTGGGCGTCGAGCGCCGGCATGTACTCGACCAGGAAGCGGCGGTCCTGCCAGACCGAGTTCCCCGCCAAGGGCGCCGTTTGGGGCGGACAGTGCTCGGCGAGGAACGCCAGGGTCAGGCGCTCGGCCTCGGCCTCGTCGATGGTCGACTCCCGCACGCGGCTCGTCAGGCCCGACTCACCGTGGTGCGTGCGATTCCACGAGTCCATCGCCTCCAGGACGCTGTCGGGCTGGTGGATCACCAGCTCCGGCCCCTCCGCCACGATCTCCAGCTCGCTGTCGGTCACCAGGGTCGCGATCTCCAGGACGCGGTCCCGGCGGGGATCGAGGCCGCTCATCTCCATGTCGATCCAGACCAAGTGGGCGGCGGGGGTCTCGTTGGTCATGCGCGGTCCAGTCTAGCGAGGTCTCGCTCGCCGGTCAGGCCTGCTGGTCACTCCCTGCCACAAGCAAGGGGCGGCGCCGATGTCTCGACGCCGCCCCGTAGCTAGGAGGTGACCGGATCGCTCAGGGAGTCCAGGTCACGCTGTAGGCGTTCGAGGTGTTGAACCCCGATCCGCAGGGCGAACCCGAGCCGGGGTTGCGGTACCAGTACTGGTAGCACCGGTCGTCCCCGGCGCTCACGTTGCCGCCCGCGCCGATGTCGACCGAGGTCGCGGCATCGCCGCTACCATCGGGCACCACGACCTGCAGCCGGACGACGCCGGTGCCGCAGCAGCGCAGGCCGTCGCCGAAGACGATGCCGTTGCCGCCGTTGACCTGGTTGTCCCCTTGGAAGAACAAGCCGGGCTGGCCGGGAAGGGCATTGGCCGCCTCGAACACGAGGTCCGCGTTCGCAATGGAGTTGGACCCGGTGCCGTCGAGGGAGCAGCCGGCTCCGGTGGAGTTGCCGCAACCCTCGTCGCTGCCGCCCACGTTGCCGCAGGGGCAGGCGGAGCCGGAGCCGTCACCGAAGCAAAGGGCCGTGCCCGGACCGCCGCCGCCGCCACCGCAGTTGGTGGTCGTCAGCGAGAAGGTGCCGAAGCCGACCGAGCCTCCGGGGAAGGAGCCCAGCTGGAGGGTGTAGGTCGAACCGGCGGTCGAGGCGAAGGACACCGAGGACTGCAGGCCGCAGGTGTCGTCGTTGCAGGCCAGGGACGATCCCGAGGCGGGACAGCCGCTGCCGGGGTAGACCGCGATCTTGGTGTCGTTGCCCGCGCCGCCGCAGGTGGTGTACTCGGTGGTGCCCGAGCAGCCCGCGGTCCAGTCGAACCACACGTCGGCGTCGATGCCCGAAGTACCGAAGGCGAAGCAGTTGCTCTCGCTCTGACCTTCCGTGCCCGTGGAGGCGCTGGTGTTGTCGAACTGGAACACGCCGTCACCGGAGATCGCGTCCGGCGTGCTACAGGAGTCCGACCCCGTCGAGCCGCCGCCGGTGGAGATCGAGAGGTCGAAGGAGCCCGCTCCCGGGGAGGCCCCGGGGAAGGAGCCGACCTGCAGGGTGTACACCGTCTGGTTGGTGACGGCGAACTGGATCGACGACTGGAAGCCGCAGGCGTCGTCGTTGCAGGCCAGCGCCGAGCCGGCCGCGGGGCAGCCGCACGCCGGGTAGGCCGCGATCTTCGTGTCGTGGGAGGCACCGTTGCACATGGTCATGCTGGCGGTTCCGGTGGCGTCCGCCGTCCAGCAGAACCACACGTCCAGGTCGATCCCCGAGGTCCCGAAGGCGAAGCAGAGGGACTCGCTCTGTCCTTCGGCGCCGGTCGAGGCGGCGCTCGTGTCGAACGGGAAGGTCGCCTGGCCGGCGATCGGGGTGGGCGTGGCGCAGGTGTCGGTTCCGCCGAGGTAGCCGCCGGGGTTGGGGGCGGGAACGGTGACGGAAGCGGGCGGCGTGGACGCCGACTTGGGGGTGACGGGCTTCTGCTTGGGCGCCGTCTGGGCGACCGCGCTCGGCAGGAGCGCGGCGGCAGCCAGGAGGCTGAGGGCTCGGAGCTGCATGCTGGACCTTCGGTAAGTGCTGGCAGGAATGGGGATGACGGGGGAAAACCCCGCAGATTCAGTCTATTCCAAGCACCGCTCCCCGCAACCTGCGCGGCTTCCCCGCGCTCCCGGCCCCCTCCCCGAGCTCCTCAGACACGATCCGGGCGGGCCGGGGCCGCATCGGCGGCCTCTCCCGGCCGAAGGCACGGATCCCGGCCAATGCGCCTGCCGGCGGCGATCCACGCTCCAGCGAAGGGCACCGCCGCCAGGGTTAGGGCTCCCAGACCCGAGAGCAGATCTGCGAGCGAGGCCAGCCAGACACCGAGCAGATCGCCCCCGCGCCACACCGCGGTGTCGATGAAGTGCTTGGCCTTGTACTGCTCCACGGGAGGCAGCGGCGAGTACAGCACTTCCTTGGTCGGAGCGGTCACGCCGTAGCCGACCGAGCGCCGCGCCACCTCGAAGACGACGACGACCGCCAGGACCGGCACCGCGCCGACGGCGCAGAAGCCGAGCAGGTACAGGGCCGGCAGCACGCACAAGGTCGCGCCGACGCCGAGCCAGGCCAACAGGCGGCGGGCGGCGAAGGCCTGCAGGCACAGGATCAGCACGTTGGACGCGACGTCCATCGAGGCGAACAGGCGGGCGCGCTCGGCCGGGTCCATGGAGGCGGCGGAGACGACGGCGCTGCGCTCGTAGTAGGCGACCGAGGCGCAGACGCTCGTGAGGAGCATGTAGCCGCAGATGGCCTTCATGTAAGGAGAGTGTCGGATGCGCCGCCAGCCCTCCGCCCAGCCGCCCCCCAGGGGCGATTCGGCCGCCCCGTTCGCTCCGATCGTCTCGTCCGCCTCGTCTGGGGGCGAGGCGAAGGCCCGCCGCAGGCGGCCGATGCACACAGCCTGCACCTCCAACAACAGCGCGCTCACGAGCAGGAGCGGCGCGGGACCGAGGGCGTCCACGAGGCTCGCCGTCACCGCTGCCCCGCACACCGCCCCGAGGGACCCGCCGGCGATCACGAGTCCGAACAAGCGCCGGCCCTGGGTGCGCGAGAACAGATCGACGACCAGGCTCCAGGTCACCGAGACGACGATCAGGTTGTAGACGCTCGTCCAACTGAAGAACACGCTTCCGACCTTGGTTCTCCACTCGTCCCCCAGCCTTGCGAGCGCGACCGAGAAGAGCACGAGGTTGGCGGCGAAGAAGTGGCAGACCCAGGGCACGACCCGGCGCCGAGGGAAGCGCGCCACGAGCAGGACGAAGACCGGCGACACCACGAGCATGACGGCGAACGTCAGGAGGTAGAGCCACTTCAGGTTCCGCAGCCCCTCGGCGATGCCGAAGGCGTCCCGCAGAGGTCGCAGGACGTAGTAGCCCGAGAGGGTGCAGAAGAAGGTCGCGGCGGCCCACGCCACGCAGGCGCCCTCGCCGGGCTCCACACCGAGCAGGCGACGCTGGATGGTCCGCAGCACGAGCGAGCTCAGCAGGGCTCCGCCGCGGGGGCGGAGGGGTCGCAAGAGGGGAACGGGGCCATGGGACGCCCCGAGAGTCTAGCGGGGAGCCTACGGGCCGCCGATCGGCGCCACGCCGGGACGGTCTACGGGCGGCTGGGGGAGCTCGTCGACGGAGAAGACCCGCCGGTAGGCCTCCCAGGTCGCCGCCATGACGATCGGGAGCAGCAGGAGGCCGGGCAGGACGAAGAACAGGGTGGCCAGGCAGGTGAGCAGCGCCAGGGCGACGTTGAGGGCGATCAGAGAGGTGATGTGGCGTCGCGCCCCCCGGGCGCTGGCGGCCATGGCGGCCGAGGCGGAGAGGTCGTGCTCGGCGAGCAGCGGGTAGGTGAACCAGACCAGCGTATTGACGACGAGCAGCGCGAGGGCGAGGAGGAGCCCGGTGAGGACGCACAAGGTCGCGATGCAACCGCCGAGCACGTTCGCGCCGCTCTCGAACGCGAGGCCCGCGAGCAGGCCGCAGAGCCCCATGGCGATCCCGAAGGGCAGGGCGGTCACCACGAGCGCCGCCAGGTGCAGGAGCGAGGCGAAGAAGGCGGCCTTGAAGCGCGCGAAGCCGTCGAAGAGCTGCCCCAAGGTCGCCGTCCGCCCCTCGGAGCGGGTCCGGAGCGCCAGGAAGAACCCGCAGGTGAGGGGGCCGACGAGGATCGGCAGGGGGAGGATGGCGCTCTGGGCGTTCACGATCGTCATGAACAGAAAGCCCATGACGACCAGGAGCCCGTACTGGCCCTTGCAGAGCTCCCAGCCGCGGCTCAGGCAATCCACGGTGCCGATGGGCTCGTCGGCGGCGCGCTGGTGAAGGTCGGTCATCCCTGCTCGGTTCGTCGTCGGAGCTCGTGCGCGGAGCCGGACCGCTCGCGCGTCCTCCCTTGCTCCCACCGCCGGCCGGTATTTCCCGCCCGGGCGAGAAAGAGAGCCCTGCTCCCGCTCGATGGTCTCAAGGCGCGACCCACTCTGGCACGCTGCCGGGCACGATCCCCGCCACGGGCCCGCACAGGACCCAGAAGACCACGGTCACCAGGCCGATCCCGAGCAGGTTGAACCAGATCCCCGCCCGAACCATCTGCCGGATCGGCACCCAGCCGGAGCCGAAGACGATGGCCTGGGTGGGCGAGGCCACCGGCATCATGAAGGCGCAGCTCGCCGAGAGGGTGGCGGGGATCATCAGGGCCCGCGGGTCGGCGTTCATCGCCACCGCGGCGGCTCCCAGGATCGGCAGCGCCATCTCGGTGGTCGCGGTGTTGCTCGTCAGCTCGGTCAAGAAGGTCAGGGCCGTGCACACGAGCAGGATCACCAGCAGGGGCGGCGCCCCCTCCAGGGCGGAGAAGTGCCCGCCCATCCACAGGGAGAGCCCCGAAGCACCGAAGCCGTCGGCGAGGGCGAAGCCGCCGCCGAACAGGAGCAGCATCCCCCAAGGCATGCGGTCGGACATCCTCCACTCGAGCAGGCGCTCGCCAGGCCGGCTCTGTGAGGGGATCAAGAAGAGCAGGATCGCCATCCCCACGGCGACGACCGAGTCGTCGATGAGGCTCCCCGCGATCCACGGCAGCGAGCCCCAGCCGGGAAGGACGACGTCGCCCACGGTGATGTCCCGGCGGGTGATCCACAAGACCGCCGTGATGGTGAAGAGGAGCCCGCAGACGAGCTCGTCGCGGCGCAGGGGGCCGAGCTCGCCGCGCAGGCGGGCTACGGCCTCGCGGCTGCCGAGCAAGGCGGCGGCGCCACCGCGGAACAACAGGCGCGTCAGCAGCAACCACCCGCAGAACACGAAGACGACCGCCAGGGGCAAGCCGATCCCCATCCAGCCGACGAACGAGGTCTCCGGCGCCTGGGGGAACAGGCGCGTGAGCTGCTCCTTGTAGGAGAGGTTGGGTGCCGTCCCGACCAGCGTGGTCATGCCGCCCATGTCCGCGGCGTAGGCGATGGCGAGCATGACCGTCACTGCGAAGGTCCGCAGCTCGCGCGGGTCCGCGTCACGGTCTCGCGCCGCCTCGATCACCGAGAGTCCGATCGGCATCAGCACCATGACGGTCGCGGTGTTGGTGATCCACATCGACAGGAAGGCCGCGGCGATCATGAAGCCGAGGATGACGCGCGAGGGAGATCCGCCGACGGTGTGCACGATCCACAGGGCCAGGCGCCGGTGGACGCCCGACTCCTGCAGGCCGATGGCCAGCATGTAGCCGCCGAGGAAGAGGAAGACAGTCGAGCGCGCGTAGTTGGGAGCGACCTCGGTGACCGGCTGGATCCCCGCCAGCGGGACCAAGACCAGGGGCAGGAGCGCCGTGACGGGAATCGGCACGGCCTCGGTGACCCACCAGGCCGCCATCCAGGCGGCGATGGCGGCCATGGCCGCGACGGTCGGCGTGTCTCCCGCGCCGAAGGCCCAGAGCGACGCCGCCAGGGCGGGTCCCAGCGCGATGCGCCACCAGCGGCCGGTGGCGACGGGACGGTCACCGGTCGACGCGTGCTGCACGGCTCAGGACTCGTAGTCGAAGGCCACGACGCCGTCGAGGCCGCCGTCGAGCACGTCGAGCACCATGGCCTTGACGAGCTCGTGCTCGGGGTGGGGCAGGTAGGCGTCCCGGGCCGCCGCGTCGGTGAACGTCATGCAGAAGCCGTGGGTGAACCCCCGCTGCAGGCCCTCGTCGGAGGAGTACGGTCCGCCGCTGAACGACTCGATGCCGTCGATGCGCTCACCGAGCGCAGCCAGGGCGGTGAACACGGCGTCGATCCGCTCTGCGGACACGTCGGCGCGGATCTTCAAGAGGACCATGTGAGTGATCACGTCTCGCTCCTTGTCGTGGTCGGGCCGGGCCCGGTGGTCGGGTCCCGGCGGGATTGCATCTCACTCCCCCACCGTCACCAGCTCAGGATCGGGGTCGAGCTCGAGACGCGGATTGCGGAAGCGGATCTCGGTCGGGCCACCGGAGTGCACCTGGAGGGCCACGACGCCGCCCAGGGCGCCGTCGGGATCCACGAGGTCCACGCACGGATTGCCGTTGATCGCGGTCCGGACGTGGTGTCCGACCGCCAGGATCTCGTAGGTGTTCCAGCCGTCCGCCGCGATGAATCCATCGCCCTTTGTGGCGACGAGCAGGGCGCGGCCGTGCTCCTCGTAGAGCTTGCCCCACCAGCCCGGGCCGACGTCGGCCTGGTATCCCCGGACGTCGCCGCCGGCCAGAGCCTCGCTGCGAAACTGGATTCCGCTGTTGCCGGTCTCGCCCACCAGTCGCACGTCCACGATCAGGCGGAAGTCGGAGAGGGCGAGATCGCTGATGAGGAACTCGTTGCGGGCCAGGCCATCGGTGCGCCCGACGAGCTCCCCCTCCTCGACGCTCCACACGGCCGGGTCCCCGCGCCATCCGGCCAGGGACTCGCCGTCGAAGAAGCGCGAGCGATTGTGGTCGGTGGCCAACAGGGGCACCTGGGCGTCGCTCGCGAGGTAGGCGACGAGGTCGCGCACCTCGTCCTCGGTGAGGGTCTGAAGCTGCCCCTCGGGCATCATCGAGACCTCCCCGGCCACACGCAGCGCGACCTCATCGGCGGCGACGACGATGGTCTCGGTCTGGGTCTTCAGGGTCAGCGCCGTCGGGGTCTCCCGGGTCAGGATGCCGCTCACGACACTCTCGTCGTCGAGCTGCAGGGTCGTGATCTGGTACTCGGCGGGGATCAAGGCGTTGGGGTCGATGATGTTGGTGAGGACGTACTCCTTGTCGGCTCGGTTGGATCCGGTGAGCTCGGGCCCGACGTCGCGCCCCTCGCCGAAGAGGACGTGGCACTGCTCGCAGGTCCGCGAGTAGACCTCGCGGCCCGCCGAAAGGTCCGCGGCGGCCAGGACGCCGTCGTCCAGCCGCTCGACCCACTCGGCGATCAGGGCACGGCGGTCCTCGGGCACCTCGCGGGCGACGCCCCAGACCTCCTCGATCATCCGCTCGACCTGCTCGTCGCCCAGGGTCCGAAGCTGCCGCAAGAGGACCGCGTCGAGGGCGTCGGGCGCAACGGCGCCGTCCCCCACCGCACGCAGCAGGGCCCGTGCGTAGGCCGGGCGCGCGGCGAGCGTGTTCAGGGCATCCCGCTTCTCGCCCTCGCCCAGGGACGGGTAGTGGGCGAGGACGACCTCCGGGGTGGCGGGGTGGTCGAAGCGCGCCAGCCCGCGCAGGATGGGCCCGCGCAAGACGCCCTCGGAGAGCACGGCGTGCATGACGCCCACCGCCTCGGCGTCCCGTCCGCGCACGAGGACGTCGACGGCCCTCTCGCGACGCTCGGCGGACTCCTCGCCGCTGGCGAGGATGTCGCGCAGGCGCGGGAAGACCGACGAGTCTCCGTAGGCCACCGACACGGAGAAGGCCTGGTCGCGGACCGACGCCTCGGCCGAGCGTCTGGCCCGCTCACCGACCGCGGGCCAGGCCGGCGGCATCGTCGCGCCGCGCTCGCCCTCCATGGCCAGGGCGAGCTGCTCGAGGAGGAGGCCGAACCAGGCGTCGTCGTGGGTCGCGGCCATGGCGGCGATCAGGGCCGGGTGGCCCGCCGGCTCCGACGCCACGCGCCTGGCGATGAACCGCGCGATGCGGTCGATGGCAGCGCCGCTCGCCAACTCCAGGGCCGCCACGGGGTCCTCGGCCGCGAGAGGCTCGACGCCGTACCACAGCATCAGGGGGAGGTTCGGGTCGTCGGCATCCTCGCCGTGGTCCGCGAGAGCGCGCGCCACCTCCCAACGGTCATCGAGCGCCATGCGCTGCAAGCCCGCGGCAAGGTAGAGCCGCACCAGGGGCGAGGGATCGACTCGAGCGGCGTGGGCCAGTCGCTCCGCCGAGCCCGGTTCGAGCCGGCGATCCTCGAGCAGCAACTGCACCGCCCAGGCGCGCACGGCCTCGTCCTGGGTCTCGTCGGCGAGCAGCGCCGCCGCCTCCTCCTCGTCGAGGCTGCCGGTGACGTGCAGCGCCCACAGGGCCCGCAGGCGGTCACGGGCGCTCGCATTGGCGAGCAGCCCCTCGAGCTCGCGACGGACGGCCCCCGTCAGGGGCTCGCCCCGCTCCTGCCAAACGCGCCGCGCCTGACGGCTGAACCACTCGTTCTCGTCGACGAGCGCCTCGAGCAGTCCGTCGTCGTCGAGGTCGGCAACCGCCGCCGCCCGCGGGGCGAGCTCGCCGTAGCGCACACGGTACAACCTGCCGTTGGTGCGGTCCCAGCGCTCCGTGTCCGTGCGGTGGCAGGCCGTCGCGTCGTACCAGTCGATGAAGTAGACCGCGCCGTCGGGGCCGGTCTCCAGGTTGATGCCGCGGAACCACGCGTCGTTGGCGAGCAGGAAGTCCTCGCCGTGGCGGCCGACGAACCCCGAACCGGAGCGCTCGGGCCGGTCGTTGTTGAAGCGGTTCCCGTGGATGTTGGAGAAGAGGACCGTTCCCTCGTAGCGGTCCGGGAAAGACCCGCCGAGGTAGATCAGCGCGCCGCAGTGCGCGTGGCCGCCACCCGCCTCCTGGGTCCCCTTGCCGTGCTCGGGCTCCTCGCGCCCCCACCAGGCGTGGTCACCGATGTTGCCGGCGTAGTGGCGGTGGTCAGCGATCGTCTCGATGTCCTCGTAGACGTGCGGGTTGAAGTGCTCGCCGGCCTGGCGCCGGTAACGGCCGCCCTGAGCGACGTGGAAGAGGTGCGGGATCACGCAGGCGGTCACCAGGGCCTGGCCGCGCTCGTCGAAGTCGATGCCCCAGGGGTTGCTCGTGCCCCAGGCGAAGACCTCGAACTCGTGGCGCGTGGGGTGGTAGCGCCAGACCCCGGCGTTGAGCGGTGTGCGTTCGTCATCGGCGCTGCCGGGCACGCCGACCCGTGAGTGGGTGAAGACCCCGTGGCAGCCGTACAGCCAGCCGTCGGGTCCCCAGGTGAAGGTGTTGAGGGTCTCGTGGGTGTCCTCGTACCCCCAGCCGTCGAGCAGCACGCGCGGCTCGCCGTCGGGCACCAGGTCGCCATCGGCGTCGGGGATGAACATCAGTTGCGGCGCGGCCCCGACCCACACGCCGCCGAACCCAACCTGCAAGCCGCTCACGAGGTTCAATCCCTCGGCGAAGACCGTGCGCCGCTCGAACGTGCCGTCTGTGTCGGCGTCCTCGAAGACGACGATCGCGTCCCGTCCCTCGCCCGGTGGTCGGCGGTTCGGGTAGGAGAGGGCTTCGGCCACCCACAGGCGGCCGCGCGCGTCGATGGCCAGGGCGATCGGCTGGTGCAGGTCCGGCTCGGCGGCGACCAGGTCCACCGCGAACCCCGCCGGAACCGTCATCGCCCGTGCCGCGGCCACCGGCGGCAGGCCGGAGTGCTCGGTGGGGACGCGCTCTCGCAGCCGCGCGAGGTCACCGTCGCGCGCGAAGCGCGGTCGCTCGTCGTGCAGGAGGAAGTCGTCGAAGTTCACGTGCCCCCAGCCGCCGGTGTGGTCGTCGGTGATGCGCACCCGCAACAGCTCCCCCTGGTGCCCGCGCAGATCGACTACGCAGCGCTGCAGCGGCTCGCGGTTTGCGCCGCTGACCGAGTACAGGACGGCTCCGTCCTCTTCGGCGATCACCTCGACGCGCGTCGCCGCGTGCGCGCCCCCACCGGCGAGGAAGCTCCCGAAGGCGTGCGAGGCCACGAAGGGCTCGGACGTGAGGGAGCCGGTCCGGTCGTCGCCGTGGAGCTCATAGCCGCCGATCCAGTACTCGCCGGCGTGGCGCGTGCCCTCGTCGAGACCCCGTGGAGCGAGGGTGTCGCCGCGGATCGGCTGGCCCTCGAAGGCATCGCCGGTCGCGGTCCAGTGCTCCAGCGTCCCCGACTCGAAGCCCAGGTCGAGGGGCTCGCCGTCGCTGCCCTTGGGGAGCTCGCCGCCCGGACGGCGCGGAGCGGGACGGGCCTCGCGCCACTCCCGCCGGCTCACGCGCCGGGCCTGCTGGAACAGGATCGTCGTGCCCTTCTTGTTCCCGACGACGATGTCGCACAGGCCGTCGCCGTCCACGTCCCCGGCGACCACCTGGACGCCCACGCCGGTGTCATCGTCGACGAGGTGGGGGATGAACTCGACCCCGTCCTCCCCGCGGACCAGCTCGAACCAGTAGACGACCGCCGCCTCCTGCGCTCCCGGGTCCACCTCGGGGCCGTGAGCCCAGAAGCGCTTCCCGGTCACGAAGTCCTGCAGACCGTCGCCGTTGACGTCGGCGAGGGCCAGGGCGTGGAGCTGGGAGAAGGCGACGCCGTAGCGGTTGTGGTCGGGCCGCGAGTCCATGATGCGGTGCTCCTGAAACTCGATGGACCCGAAGCGCTGCACCTGCTCGAACCACGACAGGCCCCAGCCGTGGCCGTCGAGGCTCGTGATCACGTCGTTGTCCCCGTCGCCGTCCACGTCATGGACCAGCATCTGGGCGCCGCCGCGCCGGCCGGCGCTGAAGGGGACGGGGTAGTGCTGCCAGGTCATCCCCGGCTCGGTCACCGCGGGCTGCCGCCACCAGCCGTTCTTCTCGACCAGGTCGGGCCTGTCGTCGCCGTTGAGGTCGCCGATCCCCAGGCCGTGCACGAAGTTCGACAGGCCCAGATCGTCGGAGAGCGGGTGGAAGGTCCAGGGCTCGTCGGGGCGGCCCGCGGCGGGGCCGGCCCAGCCGAAGCGCCCGCCGGTGTGGAAGTACAGCTCGAGAGTGCCGTCCCCGGTCACGTCCGCGAAGCCGGGCGCCTCGTTGTCCACGCCCTCGAAGGCGACGTGCTTCTCCCACGGCCCGCCGGACTCTCCTGGGTTCTCGTACCAGCGGGCCTGGCGCCCGGGGAAGCCGATCTCCAAGACGTCGAGCCAGCCGTCGCCGTCGAAGTCCTCGATGAACGCGAAGAAGCTGTCGGAGTAGGCGAGCGGGTCGGAGGGCACGGGCTCGTAGAGCTCGTGGCGTTCGACGAAGGCCGGTCCCTCGTACCAATACGGACCGGAGACGATGTCGTTGTGCCCGTCGCGGTTGAGGTCACCGAAGGTGGCGCCCTCCGAGAAGAACGTCTCGCTCAGTCGCTGGCGGCGGAAGGTCCGCACCCACAATTCGCCGTCGTCATGGGGGGAGGACGCGCAGGCGCAGAGCGCCAGGAGCAGGCACCAGGTTCGGTCGGGTCTGGAGATCATGCGCTTTCGGGGGCGTCGGGGTTCAGGGTTGTGCCGCCGCCGTCGTACGCAGCGCCGCGATGCGCCGCCACAGGGGCGGGTGGGAGTGGTGCAGGAGGACATGCAGCGGGTGCGGCGTGAGGTTGGAGAGGTTCTCGGCCGAGAGCTTCTTCAAGGCCGAGATCAGCGGCTCGACGCCGCCGGTGGTGCGCGCCGCGAACTCGTCAGCCTCGAGCTCGTTGCGCCGCGAGAAGGCGTTGCTCACGAGCGAGAGGGCGAGCTCCACCGGGGAGTAGAGGATCATGAAGAACACGAGCCCGGCCCAGACGCTCGGCTCGGCCACGCCGAACGCCGCAAACAGGCCGACGCGGTCGAGAAACAGCGACAACAGCCAGAACAACAGCCCGAAGTGGGCGATGGAGACCAGAGCCCGCAGCAGGATGTGGTGGCGCTTGTAGTGGCCGACCTCGTGGGCCACCACCGCGACGAGCTCGTCGGTGGACTGGGAGGCGATCAGCGTGTCGAACAGGGCGACGCGCTTGTTGCGGCCGAAGCCCGTGAAGAAGGCGTTGGCCTTGGTCGAGCGTTTCGACCCGTCCATCACGTAGACGTCGTCAAGGGGGAAGCGGGCCGATTGCGCGTAGGCCAGGAGCGCCGCGCGGAGCTCGCCCTCCTCCAGGGGCCGGAACTTGTTGAAGAGCGGCATGATCCAGGTCGGACCGATGACGAGGGCGAGGAGTAGGAACGCCGTCGTGGCGAACCAGCACCACAACCAGGCCGCCGGGCCGGCGGACTCCAGGAAGGCCAGGATCGCGGCGAGGAGCGGCACCGCCAGGAGCAGGGTCACGACCAGGCCCTTGGCTTGATCGCTCCAGAAGGTGGCGGCGCTGGTGCGGTTGAAGCCGAAGCGCTCTTCGATCACGAAGATCGAGTAGAGCTGGAAGGGCAGGGCGAGGAGCCTGGATCCCAGGGAGAGGGCGCCGATGAACGCGAGGCCGGTGCCCACGCTCCCCCATCCCAGGCCCAGGGCCCAGGCGGCGAGCCATCCGAAGCCGCCGGCGAACCAGAAGCAAAGGAGCACGATCAGGTCGAACCCCGAGCGCACCAGGCCGAAGCGCGTGCACTCCCTGGTGTAGGCCTGCGAGCGAGCGTAGGCATCGTCGTCCCAGTCGCCGCGAAACTCCTCGGGAAGCTGCGGGTCGAGATGCCTGAGGTTGAGGAGATCGCCGAGGAGCTGCAGCAAGTTGCCGCCGACCAGGGCGCCGAGGATCACGAGCGTGTAGACGTTGAAGGTCACGAGTTCTTCACCACGACGGAGAGGGGCGCGGCGAAGCCGGCGAAGGCCCGTTCGAAGTCGGCGCGTTCCAGCTCGCCGGCGAGGCCCGCGTCCATCACGAGCACGCGGTAGCGCAGGCTCAGCTCCTCTCCTGATGGGATCGTCGCGCGGAAGAAGGCTCCAAAGCGTCCGTAGCTCCGCGTGTTGTAGACCGTCGGCCGAGGATTGGAGGGCGCGTCCATGTGGACGATCCAGAAGGCCCGGCCCCCGACGAAGATGTGCCCCGCCGCCCAGGGGCAGTCGCTCCAGGTGTCGTTCTCGCCCCCCGTGGCGCTCGCCGGTAGGACGTAGGTGCAGTCCTCGCGCTCGGCGACCTCCTGGGCCGCCCGAAACTGGAAGCCCGCATGGGCGGGATCTCCATCCAGGCGCACCTCGCCCGAAACACCGCGTAAGGTCAGGTCGAAGTCGTGGGCCCATCGGCCCGCGCCCAAGCTCCAGGTGGAGACGCGGCGCCGCTCGACCACGATCGGATCCCCCCCGCTCGTCCATTCCACGCGCGAGACCGACCGCGCCCGGACGGTTCCGGCCAGCGCCTCCCCCTCCACGAAACCGGCGTGGCGCTGGTGGTGCTCGGCCCCATCCGCGTTCCACCAGAAGTTGTGCCGCGCGCCGCCCGAGCGCGTCTGCGACCAACCGACGAACAGGCCGCGATGGTGGGGATACAGGCCCCCGGGGCCCTTGGTGAGGACGGTCTCACCGTCCAGCAGGTGGTGGAAGGTCTTGTAGGTCCCCTCGATCCGCTCGGGGTCGAAGCCGATCTCGTGGCGCCATA